>VBDR01000039.1 GCA_005882135.1 Chloroflexota bacterium | reverse complement strand
CTTCGTTGTCTTTCTCAAAGCCCTCGGCGTCCCAGACCTCGCGCGCCTTGTAGGTCAGGTAGCGGAGCTCTTTGATCGAGAAGCGCCGGGCGTAGTCGATCCAGTGCTCCCTGGTCGATGTACTCGCGCTTCTCGCCCACCTGCTCGCTGAGGTGGCAGATGACCGCGGTCGCCTGGTAGCCGATCCGGCCTGAGCTCAAGGCGGCCGCGATTCGGGGCAGATGACCGAGCTGCTCGCCGACGCAGAGCCGGTCGGCGGCTGCCGTTCGCGACATCAGGCAGGTGATGGAGATCCAGGCGCAGGCGGTCTGCCCGGCGAGCAGGTGATCACCACGCTTACGCGCCCGGTCGACAACCTTACAAAGGGCGCCCTGGAGCCGGTCGATCACTGCCGCCAACTGCTTCGGATCGACGAAATCATCGTCGGCCTCGAGCTCGAAATCCCGAGCCACAGATGCCAGCCTTTCGAGTTCATCGGCCACGCTCATATTGTACGAAAAAATGTTCGCCAAAGCAAGCGTTAACAGCCACCAATTTATTCAATCCGGCCTCCCCGACCCACCCGACACCCTCTTCCCAGTCCCCTACTCAACCCCCTTGCCGGCAGACTCCCGAAGCGCCGTCGCCACATCCTCCGAGGCCGCCACCCACCCAAAGAAAGTCCGCACGTTGTAGACCGTCGCGCGCTGAATCTCCGCCGGCCCCGCGGCCATCGTCGCGTCCGCCACCATCACCGGCCAGTACTCGAGGAAATAAGCGTCCCGAAGCGTCGACTCGACGCAAACATTGGAGGCGATCCCCACCATCAACAGGTTCCGCACCCCCCGACTTCGCAGCACCGAATCCAGGTTGGTGCCAAAAAACCCGCTGTACCGAGACTTCACGATCACCACGTCACCCGCCAGCGGCGCCAGCTCCTCCACGATCTGAAAATCCCACGTCCCAAACGTGAGCAGTTTCCCTCGCAGCTCCGGCCGCTCGCGCATCAGGCACAGGGCCAGCTCCTTCCGCGGATTCGGCGAGTCAGGTCCCCCGGCGGTCGACAGATCCGGCGGATATCCGATCGTCAGGTACACGACCTGGATCCCCGCCCCTCGCGCCGCCTCACACACCATCCGAGCATTCGCGATCACATCGCGCGCCGGACCGATATCAAGCCCCGCGAGATCCAGCATCCCGCCCGGCGATGCGAACGCGTTCTGCATGTCGACCACGATCAGCGCCGTCCGCTCCAGGTCGAGCGTCAGTGGCGCCGGCTCGGCCGGCAGCTCGACAGACCTCACCCGTCGACGCGCACGATCCGCCGCGCCTTGAGCTCGGAGTGGGGAAGCGTCCCGACCGGCACCACCCGACACTCCAAGCGCACACCCAACGCCTGCCGTAGGTCGGCCTCGAGGCGATCGGTCGCGAACCCGTCGAGGGAGGTCTCGATGAGCACCGTCACCTCGTCCATCTGCCGCTCGCGGCGGCGCTCGATGACGAAATCGGCCACGGCGGGATGGCGACGCACGATGTCCTCCACCTGCGACGGATACAGGTTCACCCCACGCACGGTGAACATGTCGTCCACCCGCCCCCGGATTCCTCCTACGAGCTTGAGAAAAGGACTTCCGCACGAACACGGCTCGCGCGAAACCACTACGCGGTCGCCGGTCCGGTAGCGGATGAGCGGCATGCCCCAACGGCCGAGATTGGTGGCGATCAGCTCTCCGTCAGAAGCAACCTCAAAGATGAACTCGGACTCGATCAGGTGCACGCCGTCCCGCGCGGAGCAGCTGTGCCCGGTCGGCCCCAGCTCGGTCATCCCGGTGTGGTCGAAGCTCGCGGCAGAATAGGCCGACTCGATCGCATCGCGGGTGGCCGGAATGCTCGCCCCAGGCTCGCCGGCATGAATCGTCGTGCGGATGCCGGCCGCCGAAAGGTTCAGCCCGATCTCGTCCGCGACGCCGGCGAGGCGCAGGGCGTAGGTCGGCGTCGACAGCAGAACACTGGCGCCAACATCGAGCATGTTGCGGACGCGCTGCTCGCTTGTCATCGCGCCACCAGATATGCACAGCGCCCCAAGCCTGTGCGCGCCTCCAAACGCCGACCAGAATCCGATGAACGGACCGAATGAGAAAGCGAAGAAAATTCGGTCCGCTGCAGTCACGCCCGCGGCCCGATAGACGTGGTCGGCCCAGATCCGGACCCACCATTCCCAAGACTCGGCGGTGTCCAGCCAGCGCAGAGGCTGATCGCCGCTCGAGCCAGACGTTTGGTGCAGGCGCACATAGCGCTCGATCGGATAGGTGAGGTTGCTGCCGAACGGCGCGCGCGAGACCTGGTCCTGGAGCAGCTCCGACTTGGTTGTCAGCGGGAGTCGTTCGAAGTCGTCCCATCCCTGCACATCGTGAAGCCGCGCGCGCCAGAACGCGTTGGTGGCAAGCACATCGGTGAGCCCGGCGCGCAGCTTCTGGAGCTGCTGCCGGCGCAGCTCCTCGAAACTAATCCCTGACTGCGCGGTCGCCGATCTCAAGGGCCCCATCAAGGATCTCGAAGCCCTCGTCGAGCTGGGCCTCGGTGATGCACAGCGGCGGGTTGGTCATGATCGTGTTCCAGCGCACGAACGTGTGCAGCCCGGCGTCGAGAAGAGCCTGGGCGATCGCCTTCATCTCCGGCGATGTGCCGTTGAACGGAGCGAGCGGTTCCAGCGTCTGCCGGTCGCGGACGAGCTCGATGCATCCGAAGAGGCCGATCGACCGCGTCGCGCCGACGCATGGATGCCGGTCCCGCAATTGGTTGTGGTAACGCGCCAGCACCGCGCCCATGCGCTGCGCGTTGCCGACCATGTCGTCCTCTTCATAGGCCTGAATCGCACCCAGGGCAGCCGCGCAGCCGAGGGGATGGCTGTTGTACGTGAGCCCGCCGTAAAAGACATGCTCGTTGAAAAATGCGGCGACCTTCGGCCGCATACCGACCGCGCCAAGTGGCACATAGCTGCTGGTCAGGCCCTTGGCCATAGTGATCATGTCGGGCACTACCGCCCAGTGATCGACCGCGAACCATCGTCCGGTGCGGCCGAAGCCCGTCATCACCTCGTCGCAGATCATCAGGATCCCATGGCGGTCGCAGAGCTCGCGCACGCCCTGCAGATAACCGTCTGGCGGGATGAGGATGCCGTTGGTGCCGACGATTGGCTCGAGCATGAAGGCGGCGATGGTTTGCGGCCCCTCGAGCTGGATCGTCTCCTCGAGGTTGGAGAGCGACTCTTCCACCGTGTCCCATCCGCGCTGGATGCCGTGATAGGGGTCGAGCACGTGCACCACGCCTCCGCCCGGGTTCTCGTTCGGCCACCGACGAGGATCGCCCGTCGCCTGGACAGCGTTGCCGCTCGATCCGTGGTACGAGCGGTAGCGGGCCAGGATCTTGCTCCGCCCGGTGACCGCGCGCGCGATCTTGATCGCGTTCTCGTTGGCGTCCGCGCCGGCAAGGGTGAAGAACACCTTGTCGATGTCACCGGGCATGAGCTCCGCCAGCTTGCGGCCGAGCCGTGCGCGCGACTCGTGGGCCATGAACGGGCTGATGTAGGGCAGCTGCTCGGCCTGACGCTGGATCGCTTCGATGATCCGCCGGTCGCCGTGGCCCGCGTTGACGCACATCAGCTGGCTGTTGAAGTCGATGAAGCGGCGGCCGTCAGCGGTGTGGAAGTACACCCCCTGGGCGCCGACGACGGGAAGTGGTTTCAGGCCGGCCTGGGCAGCCCAGTCGTACAGCGTGTGGCGCAGGCAGAGCTCGGTGATCTCTTCAGCGTTGAGGGCCTTGACGGCCTCGGTCACCACACCTGAGATCGTACCCCCGGCAGATTCCATCGGGCTTAAGATCGCGAGCGTGCCGAGCTCGCGGAACCTGTCGACGGCGGCGGCATGGTTTGTGTGGGTTCTGACGTTTACCGTGATGCTCCTCACCGTTCTATCGGTGCAGGCGGTCGGCGACCGCCCGCTTCCCTCGGCATACGGGCTCGGTCATGGCTTCCTTGCGGTCGGCTCGCGGCTTGTGGTGACGCTGATCTTTGTCACGATCGGCGCCCTCCTGATTCAGCGACGCCTCGACAGCGTCGTCGGCTGGTTGCTCGTGGTGATCGGGCTCGATTGGGCGATCCAGGACTATGCGGTGTGGTACGCCGCCGCCGACCTGGTCGGCGTTTCGCAACATCCAGGTGCGACGCTCGCCGCGTGGTTTGCTTCGTGGAACTGGCTGCCCGGCCAGGTGGGCATCGCCGCGGTGCTGCCACTCTTCTTTCCTGACGGCCGGCTGCCTTCACGACGATGGAGGTGGGCACTCGGAGTCTCCATGGCTGGGATCCTGTTGGGAACTGTCGGGCTTGCCATTCAGCCAGGAGGGCTGTTCCTGTTTCCGGGCATTGCCAATCCCTTCAGCGGCCCCGAGTTGAAGTTTCTCGCCGCCGCGATTGTCGATCTCAGCTTCGCCTCCATTGGTGCGGGTGTCCTCCTGGCCGCAGCGTCCGTTTTTGTTCGATATCGCACCAGCGCGTACCGCGAGCGCCAGCAGCTGAAGTGGTTCGCATACGCAGCGACGCTGGCCGCCGCGGCAGTCGTGGCGACGATCGTGCTCCGTGCCGATCTGGATCCGTCCGCGGACGCGCAGCTGATCGTGATCGCGTACTGGTTGGCTTTGGGCGCGCTGCCTGTGGCGATCGGAATCGCGGTGCTCCGGCACCGGCTCTATGACATCGACGTCCTGATCAGCCGAACATTCGTCTACGGATCGCTTCTCGCGCTTGCAGCCGGCGTCTATTCGGCCTCAATCCGCCTGTTCCAGTACTTTTTCGTGCTCGCGACCGGAAACAAGTCGGATTTCGCATTCGTGATCAGCACGCTGATCCTGGGTACGGTCTTCCTGCCGGCACGCAAGCGCCTCGAGCAGGTCGCGGATCGCTGGTTCAATCGTCGCGAAAGAAAGCTGGACCTCTTCGCTGAGCAAGTTGAGCTCGTCGCCGGGATCTCCGTCATCGATCCTGCAGCGCTGGCGCGTCGCCTGCTCAAAGAGACTCTCAACGCTCTTGGAAGCAGCGCAGGTGAAGTTCGGCTGCGGAGCAGTGGCGGCGACACGATCGTCGCAGCGCAAGGAAAGATCGCAAGCGTCGAGTTGAAGGTCCCCATTGCGACGCCGATCGCCGAGCTCGGCACGATTGCGCTCGGCGCACGAGCGACAGGTGCGGCGTACACATCAGCCGAGATCGCATCACTCACCCATGCGGCTCACGCTGTCGGGGTCGCGCTGGCGCCAGCCGTTGACGAGGAGGCCGGGGCAGCAATCCTGCTTCGGTAGGGGTGGCAGAGTTGCAGCGCGTGGTCACTCGAGCCGAAGCGGATCCTCGCTGAGCTGTTTGACAACCTCACCGGCCGGTGATATATCGAGCGCGGTCCGGCCGCTTCTTTCTGGGGAGGTACGGCATGTTTCCCGCCGCATTTGACTATCGCGCTCCCGCCAGCCTGCAGGAAGCGCTTTCGATTCTTAAGGAGCGCGGTGACGACGCGAAGGTGATGGCCGGCGGCCAGAGCTTGATCCCGCTCCTCAAGCTTCGGTTCGCGCGTCCAGAGCTGGTCGTTGACATCGGCCGGCTTCCTTCGATGAACAACGTCATGCGGCGGGGCGGACACACGGCGATCGGCGCCCTCGTACGCCACGTCGACGTCGAGAACAGCAAGGAGCTCGCCTCGTCCGCCCCGATGATGGTCGAGGCGGCGCGGTGGATCTCCGACCCCCTGGTCCGAAACCGGGGCACGCTCGCCGGGTCGGTGTGCCATGCGGACCCGGCCGGGGATTGGGGTTCGGTGATGCTGGCGTTCGGCGCCGAGATCGTTGCCCGATCCCTATCCGGCGAGCGCGTGCTGCGCGCGGACGAATTCTTCGAGGGCCCCTTCGCCACTGTCCTGAAGCCTGACGAGGTCGTCACGGAGGTACGCATCCCTCTTGCCAATGGCCGTGCGGGCGGCGCTTACCTGAAGCTGGAGCGCAAGGTCGGCGACTTTGCCACCGTCGCGGTGGCTGTCCAGGTTCAGCTCGAGGGAGAGAAAGTTTCCCGGGCCGGGATAGGGCTGACGGCGGTCGGTCCGAGGAACATCAAGGCAACCGACGCCGAGCGGTCGCTCATGGGACAGGAACCAACAGACAGAGTGATAGCGGAGGCGGCGCGGCTCGCCGCGGAGGCGGCCGAGCCGAAGGACGACGTGAGAGGCAGCGCCGCTTATAAGAAAGACGTGGTTCGAGTTTTCGTGCAGCGGGGATTGAAAACCGCGATCGGCCGAGCCAGGGAGGTGAAGTCGTGAAAGTCGCCATGAAGGTCAACGGCGCGGAACGCAGCGGTGACGTTGAGCCCCGCGTTCTCCTGGTTGATTTCTTGCGCACCAACCTTCGCCTCACCGGCACGCATGTCGGCTGCGACACCTCGAGCTGCGGAGCATGCACTGTGCTCCTCGACGCCGAGCCGGTCAAGTCGTGCACGGTGCTGGCGGTCCAGGCAGAAGGCAGGAGCATCACTACGGTGGAAGGGCTGGCGCAGGGCGCCAACCTGTCGCCCATCCAGGTGGGGTTTCATGAAGAGCACGGCCTCCAGTGCGGTTTCTGCACACCCGGCATGATGCTCGTCGGCGCCTCCTTGCTCGAGCGCAACGCGAAGCCCACGGAAGAAGAGATCCGCTGGGCGATCAGCGGCAATATCTGCCGCTGCACTGGCTATATGAACATTGTCAAAGCGATCAAGCACGCAGCCATGCTGCGTGCGGCGGCGGATGCCGAATCGCCCGGCCGTCCCACAGTTGCGGCAGCCACGGCGGGGGGCGAGTAATGGCCACCCAGACGCACATGCACGGCCGCATCGGCGAATCGATCAAGCGCAAGGAGGACGGCCGCTTCATCCGCGGCAAGGGCAACTACCTCGATGACATCGAGCTGCCAGGAATGCTGCACATGGCGATCCTGCGCAGCCCGCACGCACACGCGCGCATCAAGTCTGTCGACACCGCGGCTGCCAGTGGGATGCCCGGCGTGATCGCCGTGGTCACGGGTGAGCTGATGGCGCAGCACAAGCTCGCGTGGATGCCGACTTTGAGCTACGACACGCAGGCGGTGCTGGCGACCGACAAGGTCCGCTTCCAGGGCCAGGAGGTCGCGGCGGTCATCGCTGATACGAAGTACCAGGCCGAGGACGCGCGTGATGCGATCGTCGTCGAATACGATGTCCTGCCGGCGGTGACGAGCCCGCAGCAGGCCAAAGAAGCCGGCGCCACGCTGATCCGCGACGATAAGGAAAACCAGAAGGACAACCACATCTACCACTGGGAGGCGGGCGACCAGGCCACCACCCAGGCGGCCTTCGCCAAGGCGGATAAGGTTGTCAGGCTGCACACCTTCTATCCGCGCTGCCACCCGGCACCGCTGGAGACATGCGGTTGCATCGCCGACGTCAACGGCGCGACGGGCAAGGCCACCGTCTACATGACGAGCCAGGCGCCGCATGCCATCCGCACAGTGTTCGCGCTTGTCACCGGCCTGCCCGAGCAGAACATCAGGGTGATCTCACCGGACATCGGCGGCGGCTTTGGCAACAAGGTGCCGGTCTATCCCGGATACGTCGTCGCGACAGCTGCGAGCTTGCTCATCGGCAGGCCGGTGAAGTGGGTCGAAGACCGAAGTGAAAACCTGATCTCGACCGGATTCGCCCGCGACTTCCATATGACCGGCGACCTTGCCCTCGATAAGAACGGCAAAATGCTCGCGCTCCGAGTCCACCTCGACAGCGACAACGGAGCGTTCTTCGCGGACGCTCAGCCGACCAAGTTCAAGGCCGGCCTCTTTCACATCGTGACGGGGTCATACGACATCCCGACCGCGCATGTGACGGCGGACGGCTACTACACGAACAAGGCACCCGGCGGCGTCGCCTATCGATGCTCGTTTCGGGTCACGGAGGCGAGCTACTTGATCGAGCGTCTCGTCTCCAACGCCGCGATCGAGCTCGGCATGGACCAGGCCGAGCTGCGCATGAAGAACTTCATCCAGCCCGAGCAGTTCCCATACCGCTCCGCCACCGGCTGGGTCTACGACAGCGGCGACTACCCCAAGGCGATGAACGTCGCGCTGGAGCAGCTGGGATACGCCGAGCTGCGCAAAGATGTCGGGGCGCGTCGCCAGAAGGGCGAGGTCACGGGGATCGGCGTTGCGAGCTTCACCGAGGTCGTCGGCGCGGGGCATGGCGCCGACTTCGACATTCTGGGTCTGCGCATGTTCGACAGCGCAGAGCTTCGCGTCCACCCCACCGGCAAGGCGCTGCTCAGGATGGGTACTAAGTCACAGGGTCAGGGCCACGAGACGACGTTCGCGCAGATCGTGACCGAGGAGCTGGGAATCCCGGCCGCCGACGTCGCGGTCGAGGAGGGCGACACCGACACCGCTCCCTACGGGCTCGGTACATATGCCTCGCGCAGCACCCCGGTGGCCGGCGCCGCCACCGCCATGGTGGCACGCAAGCTGCGGGAGAAGGCACGCACGATCGCCGCTCACCTGCTCGAGGCGGCCGAGGAGGACCTCGAATGGGACACCGGCAGGTTCTACGTCAAGGGCTCTCCGGACAAAGCCAAGACGATCCAGGAGATCGCCTTCGCCGCTTACACAAACGTGCCGGAGGGCATGGAGGCGGGACTCGAAGGCGTTCACTACTACGACCCGCCGAACATGACCTACCCGTTCGGGACCTACGCGGTGGTGGTCGACGTCGACAAGGGCACGGGCCAGGTCAAGGTGCGTCGCGTGGTTGCGGTCGATGACTGCGGTGTCCGGATCAACCCAATGATCGTGGAGGGTCAGATCCATGGAGGGCTGGCCGAGGGGTACGGCATAGCCTTCATGCAGCTCATCACCTTCGACGCTGAGGGCAACTGCATCGGCTCCAACTTCATGGACTACCTGCTTCCGACCGCGTGGGAAACCCCGCAGTTCGAGCTTGGCGAGACCGTGACGCCATCGCCCCATCACCCGCTCGGCGCCAAGGGCGTCGGCGAGTCTCCGACCGTCGGTTCGCCGGCGGCCTACGTAAACGCGGTGATCGATGCCCTCTCGCCGTATGGTGTGACCAACATCGACATGCCGGTCACCTCGGACAAGGTCTGGGCCGCGCTGCGAGCGGCTGGAGTCACCGAATAAGCGACGAATTATTCGACCTGCTGCGTGAGTACGAGGCCTCGGGCACGCCATGCGCGCTCGCGACGGTCGTTCGCTGCGGGGCGCCGACCTCGGCGCAGCCCGGCGACAAGGCGGTGATCACCGCTGACGGACGTCTGCGCGGGTGGATCGGCGGCAGCTGCTCCGAGCCCGTGGTGCGGCGGGAGGCATTGCGCGCGCTGGCCGAAGGCGCGCCCCAGCTCATCCACATAGTCGGAGGGGACGAGGTCAAGCACTCGCGCAAGCGCGGCGAGCTGATGATCGCGACGACGTGTCCCAGCGGCGGCTCGCTCGACATTTTCATCGAACCGCGGTTGCCCAAACCGCTGCTGCTGGTGTTTGGGGACAGTCCGGCCGCCGGCAGCCTGTCTCGGCTCGCGGAGCTGACCGGCTTCCGGGCGCGGATTGTCAGTCAGGCGGAGATGGCCACGCTCGAGGTCGGGCCCGGCGAGGGATACGCGGTGGTGGCGACGATGGGCCACTACGACGAGGACGCCCTGGAAACAGCCCTTGGCCATCCCGACCTGGACGTGAGCCTGATCGCGAGCACTCGCCGGGCCGCCGCCGTCCGTGATGAGCTGCTCCGCCGAGGCATCGATGAGCACACCATCGCCCGCATCCGCACGCCGGCAGGGAAGGTGCGCGGCGGCAGCCAGGAGGAGATCGCCCTGCTGGCGCTGGCTGAAGTCGTGATGGCGCGTCGCAAGCACGGCGCGAAGCCGGCCGCGGTCGATCCATCTCCCGTGACGTTCGTCACCGACCTGGTGTGCGGCATGACGGTCGATCCGCTGACGAGCCCGTACAAGGTTGTCGACAGCGACCAGACTTACTGGTTTTGCTCTGCGGGATGCCAGGCTTCGTTCGAAAAAGCGAGGACCGCCTAACCTCCTGACTCGTTGCCGCCCAACACGTCGCGGGCGCGCAGGCGCTCGAGGTTCTGCATCCGCGCCTCAGCCCTCGGCCCCAACTTCCGCAGCACCGCGGCGATAAGCGCCTCCACGACCGCCATCGCGCCCACCAATGAGTCGAAAGGCCCGACCGTTTCCACGCTCGTGACCAGGACCTGGCGCGAAAACGCAGAGGCGGGCGAGAGCCATGGGTCGGTGAACAGGATCACGTTGCATCCACGGCCGCCGGCGACACGCGCGCTCTCGATCGTGTCCGGCTGGTACCGCCGGTAGTCGAAGACCACGAGGACGTCGGTTTTTCTCATATCGATCAGCTGCTGTGCCGGCGCGCTGCGCTCGGCGTCGACCAGGCCGATGCCGGGGCGAAGGAGGTGCATCTGGCCTGCGAGGTAGCGCGCGAGCGGGGCGCTGACGCGGCCGCCGAGCACCATGACCCGGCGCCGGACGTCCGCAAGGAGCTCGACCGCTTCCTTGACGTCCCGGTCGGAGAGCAGCTCCACCGTCGCCTTCAGGTTGTGCTGTGAAACCTCGAGCGCGTCGTTGACCGCCGAGTCTCGCTTCGGCTCCTCCCGATAGCGGGTCAGCGGCGAGCTCAGCCGGGCCTGGACCTCGTGGCGCAGGCTCTCCTGGAACTCGGGGTAGCCGTGAAAGCCTAGCTTCGTGATGAAGCGGGTCACGGTCGGTGGGCTGACGCCGGCGCGTTCGGCGAACCTGGCCACGCTCTCGAGGCCGGCGATCGGGTAGGAGGCCAGGAGCACCCGGGCCAGCCGGCGTTCGGCCGGGCTGAGGCTGTCGAGCCGCAGCCGGACCACCTCGCCCACGCCCTTGTTTGTTACAGACATTTCATTTCGGTCTGATTCGGCCCGTTTGAGCGGGTTCTTGACAATCCTCCCGCTCCCGCCCGTAATCTTGTCGCAAATACATGCAGAGAAATGGCCGCCCGCGGATTGGGATCACGACCAGCCAGCAGCGCGGCGCCGACTATTACATCCCGTACCGGCGTGCGGTCGAGGCGGTCGGGGCGCAGCCGGTCGACCTGCCTCCGGGCACACGTTCGCTGCCGGAGGTGGATGGTCTTTTGCTGCCTGGTGGCTGGGACGTCGACCCGGCCCTCTACGGAGAAAAGCCTGATCCCAAGGTCGGGCCGATCGACAGGGAGCTCGACGACACCGAGCTGAGGCTCTTCCAGCAGGCGCGCGAGCAGGGTCTGCCGGTCCTCGGCATCTGCAGGGGTCAGCAGGTGATCAACGTCGCGATGGGTGGATCCCTCGTGCAGCACCTGGAAGGCCACGAGGTCAGGAGGTATGGCCGCAGCCACCTGGCGCACGCGATCGAGGTCGATCCACGCTCCGAGCTAGGCCGCGCTGCCGGTGAGGACAAGATCCGCGTCAACAGCCTGCATCACCAGGCCATTGGAACGCTTGCCCCGGGGCTTGTTCAGACGGCACGTGGCGACGACGGCACGGTTGAAGCCGTCGAGACCTCCGACGGCCTCATCGTCGCGGTCCAGTGCCATCCCGAAGAGCTCTCCTCCGACCTTCCGTGGGCCCGCAAGCTTTTCGAGCGGTTCGTCGACCGGGCGCGCCGGCGTCAGACGCTCCGCTCGTAGCGGTTCTTCTCCCAGTCGGTCACGCTCTCCTGCCAGGCCTTCAGCTCCCACCTGCGCGAGGTCGCGTAGTAGTCGCTGAAAGTCTCCCCGAGGCCGCCTCGGAACACGGTGTCCGCCTCGAAAGCGCGCAGGGACGCTTCGAGCGACGCCGGAAGCATGGCCAGGTCCGACCGCGAGTAAGCATCGCCCGTCACCGGTTCCGGCGGTCTGGCGCCCCGACGCAAGCCGTCTGCTGCCGCGATTGCAATCGCCGCCAGGGCCAGGTACGGGTTGGCGTCCGCGCCGGGCCGCCGGCACTCGAAGCGGTTTAGCTCGGGCCTCGCGGAAGGGATCGCACGCACCGCGCAGCTTCGATTCTCGACGCCCCAGCTGACATTGGTCGGCGCGAACCAGCCCGGGACGAGTCGCTTGTAAGAGTTGATCGTCGGGTTGAGGAGCAGGCAGGCGGCCGGCAGGTGTTCCAGGACGCCGGCGATCGCTGAGCTCATCACCTCGGCGCCGCCCGCAAATGCGTTGGAACCGTCGCGCCAGCATGAGATGTGCACATGACCGCTGGATCCTTCTTCACCGGCCGCTGTCTTGGCCAGGAAGCTCGCCTGCATCCCCATCGAGCGGGCGAGCTCTTTGACCGCGAACTTGGTGTAGGCGGCGTCGTCGCCCGCCTGCAGCGCGGGGCGGGCCGCCAGGTTCAGCTCGACCAGCCCGGGCGCCGCCTCCGTGTGCACGGCGGTGAGCTCGACCCCGAGATCGTCGAGCGCGGGCCTCAGCGCGCTGACAAATGAGTCAAGCGCGGCGACTTCCGCCGCGCTGTAGCTGATGCCGGTGGTGACGGGAAGGTTTGCCGCGTCTTTCAGCCGCACCTCGTACTCGATCGCCGCCAGCACCTCATAGCCGGTCTCCAGCACCTGGGCGAGCGCGCCACGGAGGACTTCTCGGGACGCGAGGTCGCAGTGGCTGCCATCGGGCCAGCTCGGCGTGCCGAGGCAGACCCGCCAGCCTGGCCGCCAGCGCAAGTCGTGAAGCGTTGACGGTTCCGGATGGACGAGGAGATCGGCCGCGCCGGACCGGATGCCGAACTTTTCGTAATCCGCGATCGGCGTGTCAAGCGGGTCCAGGGCGAGAAGCAGATCCGTCATCACGGTTCCATGGCGGAGCGCCGCTTCGAATGCATCGGGACGAAGCGCCTTGCCCCGCAACGACCCGTTCACGTCAGGGATGACAAGGAGCACGAACTCGACGTGCTCGGTCGGCCTGAGCTCAATCGCTGAAAGTGGCGTGTCCCGCTCGCGAGGCGGAGCGCCGGCGCGGCTCATCCGCCCCCCAGCGATGCCGACACTTCGCTCAGCACCTCCGCAAAACGTCCCACCATCATCACAAGCTCTTCGTCGGTACTCGTGAATGCGGGCGCGATCACGACTTCGTCGCCCGCATAGCCGTCCGCCGTCGAATGCGTGGAGCTGACAAGCAGCTGGTGCTCGAACGCGACGTCTTCCACGCGTTCGTTCGCATGCACGTCATCAGGCAGATCCACGAGGTCGACCCCCAGCAGGAAGCCGCGGCCACGGACCTCGGCGACGAGCGGGTTGCCTTCGAGCGCGGACCGCAGGTCGGCGAGCAGGCGCGTACCTCGCTCGCGCACGCGGTCCACGAGCCCGCGGCCGGCAAGCGCGTCCAGCACCGCCAGGCCGGTTGCGCAAGAGATCGGCGCCCCATCCCACGTGTGACCCAGGTCGAAAGAACGCGAGCCCTTGTCGACCGCATCGTAGACGTGCTGCTTGCAGAGGACGGCGCTGATCGGCGCGTATCCGGCGCCCAGCCCCTTGCCGATCGTCACGATATCCGGTTCGATGGGCAGCTGCTGGTAGGCGAACCAGCTGCCGACGCGTCCCATTCCGGTGACGACCTCGTCGAAGCAGATGAGAAACCCGTGCCTCTTGCGTCGCTCCTCGAGCCCGTGCCAGAACTTCTCCGGAGGCGAACAGGCGGGTAGTGCGGCGCCGCTGACCGGCTCGCAGAAGAAGGCGGCCACGGTTTCGGGGCCTGCCTCCGCCAGGCGTGCGTCGAGCTCATCCAGGGCTGCCTGCCCGGTGGGATCGAAACGCCAGGTCGAAGGCGCGATGTGCAGGTGCGGCGAGAGATAGGGCGCGTACGGCTCCTGGAGAGTGTGGCCGCGTCCGGTCAGCGCCAGGGTCGCCATCGTCGAGCCGTGATACGCCTGGGCGGGAGAGATCACGCGCCACCGACTCGCCTCTCCGCGGTCGACGTGATACGCGCGCGCCAGCCGCAGCGCGGTCTCGTTGGCCTCCGAACCGCTGGACGCGAACCGCACGCGCGCCATCTCGGGGGCCACGGCGATCAACCGCTCGGCCAGCGCCTCCTGCGGCTCGTTGGTGAAGTGGTCCATGTAGAAGTACGCGATCTTTTCGGCCTGTCGGGCGCCCGCGTCGATGATCTCCCGCGCGCCGTGGCCCAGGGTCGAGACCATGGCGCCCCCCGAGCAAGCGTCCAGGATTTTTTCTCCGGTCGTCGTGAACAGCCACACGCCGTCTCCGCGCTCGATGTTCGGATACCCGAGGTCGAGAAAGCGCGGGAAGGTGCTCGTCTGGTCCGCGGCCACGCGCGCGCTGATCATCGGCTTCGGATCGCCACCGCGTCGCGGAAGCGGTCGAAGAGGCGCCAGGTCACCCGCCTGGCGTCAGCGGCGCGGCGCCGCGTCTCTTCGAGCAAGCCCGCGGGGTCGACCCCTTCAGCCTCGAGCTCGTGCGGGTACACGCGCACCCACTCTTCCATGATCTGCGGCGTCACCTCCGGGTGGAACTGCAAGCCCATGCTGCGGCCGGCGATGAATGCCTGCGGGCCGACGTCCGTTTCGGCGACGACCCTTGCGCCGGGCGGGGCGGTGAAGGTGTCGAAGTGCCACTGGAACCAGGGGCCGGCGCTGACGAGGTCGGGATCATTCGTCTTCACGGAAAGCCATCCGATCTCCGGCTGCTGGGACCGATACAGCTTGGCCCCGAGCACGCGGGCAAGCATCTGGCCGCCGAAGCACAAACCCAGGATTGGCACGTCCGACTCGCGCGCCTGTTCGAACAACTGCACCTCGCGCGTCACGAACGGAACTGAGTCGTCGAAGGCCGCGAACTCCGAGCCAAGCGAGACGATGAGGTCGTAGTCGCGAGCATCAGCCGGGCGCTGGTCCTCATCGATCCGCAGCGTTTCCACTCGCGCCGACTGCTCGTGGAGCCAGGTCGTCATGAGTCCGGGCGGAGTCGCCGCCTCGTGCTGGAGGATCAGCGTGCGCGGCTGCCACGACGATTTCATTCGAGCTGTCCTTCGAGCGACCGCGCCACGGTTCGAATTGTCTCCGCAAATCGCGCCACCATCTCGTTCAGCTCGGGGTCGGACGTGGTGAAGGGCGGAGCGAACAGTGTCTGGTCGCCGGCGAATCCATCGCGGGTCGGCATCGTCGAGTAGACGATGAGGCCCAGGTCCATCGCGGTCAGGTCGACACGGCGCGCCACACCGAGCTCCGGCGGTAGGAATGAGCGGCCATCGCGCGGGTCGACGTACTCCACGCCCAGCAGGAAGCCATGCCCGCGAACCTCGCGCACGAGCGGAATCCCATCCAGCGCCGCCGCCAGCCCGTCCCGCAGACGCGGCCCTTTCGCGCGCACTCGTTCGATCAACCTCTCACTGCGGAGCACGTCGAGCACCTTCAACCCCACGGCGCAAGAGAGCGGTGCACCGTCCCACGTGTGACCGAGCGTGAATCTTCGTGTCCCGTTGGCGAACGCCTGGTAAACGTGGTCGGCGCACAGCACCGCTCCGATCGCGGCGTAACCCGCACCGAGACCCTTCGCGGTCGCGATGATGTCGGGCGTGAGCGGCAGCTTCTCCGCCGCAAACCAATGCCCCGTGCGGCCGAGACCTGTGACCACCTCGTCGTAGCAGATCAGGAAGCCGTGCCGTTCGCGGCGCTCGGCGAGACCTTTCCAGAATCGCTCCGGCGGCGAGTAGGCCGGAAGCGCGGCGGCCGTGATCGGCTCGCAGAAGTAAGCGGACACGTTTTCGGGCCCGACGTCTTCGAGCACCCGGTCAAGCGCCGCCAGCGCCGCCCGCCCGCTCGGATCAAAACGCCAGGTGCTTGGCGGAATGTGGCGGTGGGCGGGCATGTACGGGCCGAACGGGCGCTGCAATCCAGGCCGTCCCGTCAGGCCGAGGGTGGCCATGGTCGGACCGTGATACGCCTGCGCCGGAGAGATGACCTGCCAGCGCCGCGTGTCTCCACGCTCGACGTGGTAGCTGCGGGCCATCTGAATCGCCATCTCGTTTGACTCCGCGCCGCCGGTGGTGAAGCGCACACGCGTCATGCCCGGCGGCCCCAGCTCGACGAGCTCGGCGGCGAGCTGCTCTCGGGCTGGATTGGTCAGCCGCTCGTTGTGCACATACGAGAGCCGGGTCGCCTGCGCGGCAGCAGCCGCGATGATGTCGCGACGTCCGTGGCCGAGCGTGGCCGCCATCGAGCCGCCGCTCATCGCGTCGAGGTAGCGCTTGCCGGACGAATCCTCCACCCAGGCTCCATCGCCGCGGACGACAATGGGATAACGGCGGTCGAGCTCGAGCGGAAAGACCCGGGTGGCGTCGCTTACGACGAGCCTCTCAGGCACGTTCGAACACCGGCTTGAGGGCGAAGTAGACGTCGCGGTACCGGCGATACGCCTCGTCGTATATGTCGTGTCGGTCGGGGTCGGGTAGGTGCTCCTCGGGTCGGTACTGGACGAACGCACCCGCGGCCGACGCGACGTTCGGAAGCAGCCCGCAGCCTACAGCGGCCAGGATCGCGGCACCGGTGGCGGTCGTCTCGACGTTTTGCGGCACGCGCACGGGTAGGCCGGTGACGTCGGCTTTGATCTGCCGCCACAGCGCCCCCTTGGCGCCGCCGCCGACGATGGTCAGTCGGCGAACCTCCAGCCCGGCCTTCTTCATCGCCTCCAGGATGTCTCGGAGCGCAAAAGCGCTGCCCTCGAGCAGCGCGCGGGTGAGATGCGCCTTCGTGTGGGCGAGCGTGAGGCCGTAGAAGACGCCGCGGGCGGCCCCGTTCCACTCCGGCGCCATCGCGCCCTGCATGCAGGGCAGGAAGAGCGCGCCTTCGGCGCCGGCCGCAACGCTTGCCGCGGGGCCGCTCAACAGGTCATACGCGTCGCCTTCACCGCGGCTTTCCGCCTCACGTTCCACCGGGCAGAACTGGTCGCGCCACCAGCGCAGGTTGCCGCCGGAGACGAAGCCCGGGTTCTCGAGCAGCCAGCTTTCAGGATCGCCGTGCGGGTGACACTCGACCAGCATCGTGCCGTCTTCGCGCGGTGTAGCCGAGACCGCGCAAACCGGCTCCGCGGTGCCGACGACGTCGCACACCTCGCCTGGCGAGAACACGCCCGCGCCCAGCGTGGCGGCCATCTCGTCGCCGCAACCCACGACCACGCATGTTTCGCGCGAGAGTCCAGTCGCGGCAGCGAAGGCCTCGGTCACGCTGCCCACGCCGAGGGTCCCGGGCGCCAGCTCGGGGAACATGCCGGCGTCGAGGCCCGCGGCGTCGAGAATCGCGTCCGACCACTTGCGCGTCCGCGGGTCGAGCAGCGCGAGCGACGAGGCGTTCGAATAATCCACCATCGAGAGGCCGGTCGCTTCCTGGACCACGAACGATCCGGGGGGCATGAGCCGGGCGGCCCTGGCGAAGACCTCCGGCTCCTCGTCTTTCACCCACAGCGCTTTGAACACCGCGTGCGAAGAATCCAGGTTGGTTCCCACCTGGTGGTAGAAGTCCTCGCGGGTCACGCGCTGCGCCATGGATGTGGCCTGCGCCTCGGCCCGCCGGTCCATCCAGATCATCGCGTTGCGCAACGGCCTGCCGTTCGCGTCGCAGACGACCATTCCGTCGAGCTGCGAGCCAAATGAGATCGCCTTCACGGCGGACGCTCCCTCCGTCACCTGTTCGAGCACGCGGCGCACGGTCGAATTGAGCGCGCTGATCCACTCCCGCGGGTCCTGCTCAGCCCATCCCGGATGCGGAAACAGGACGTCATAGGCCTGGTACTTGGAGGCGACCAGCCGGCCGTCGGCGGAATACAGGGCGGTGTTGGTGCCCTGGCTTCCGATGTCACAGCCGATCACATACGGCCCGGTCACTGAACGATGACGACTTTCAATCCTGAACCCGAGCGGATGGTATTGAACGCTTCGCCGATCTTGGCGAGCGGAAAGCGGTGGGTCACCACCGAAGCCAGCTCGTCGCGACGGCGCTCGAGGTAGTCCATCGTGATGCGGTACTGGCGGTGCGTGGCGCCGTAGGCACCGAGAATTGCCAGCTCCTTGTAGTGCAGCTGGTTCATGTCGAGGTGGGCGACTGGGTCGTGCTTGGGCAGACCGGCGAAGTACACGACCCGCGCTCGCTTGGCGGCCATCTCCAGCGCCGCCTGCTGCGCCTGCTTCGACGGCGCGGCCACGATGACCCGCTCGGGTCCGCGTCCCGCGGTGTGCTCCATGGCCTCGGCGACGCCGTTGTCGTCGCCCGCCACCCACGAGTCGTCGACAAAGCTGCCGACAGCCCCAAGCGCGACATCGAGTCGCTGCCGGTTGACGTCGGTCAGGAAGACCCGGCTCGCGCCGCGGTCGCGCGCCATCACCGCCTGCCAGCACCCGATGGGGCCGGAGCCGATGATCACGACCGTGTCACCCAGCCGCACATCGAGCATCTCGATCCCGTTGAGCGCGCATGCGAACGGGTCCGCCACGGTGGCGAGGTCAGAGGGCAGGTCGGCGGGGAGAGGGATCAGGTTCTTGACCGCGATGGGTGGCACCGCGGCGTACTCGGCGTAGGCGCCGGGGTACGGGTCGTAGCCGTAGAGGAGGTGCTCGTCGCAAAGGTTCTGCAGCCCTTCCATGCAGTACCGGCAGCGACCGCACGTCAGGATCGAACCAAGGAAGACGCGGTCGCCCTTCTTGATCCCGGGAGGGAGCACCGCGCGGGGGCCGACTTCCTCGAGGACGCCCACGGGTTCATGGCCGAGTATCCAGGGAGCCGGGGCGCGGGGATCGCCGTTGAAGAACGTACGCGCGTCGGTGCCGCAGATGCCGCACGCTTCAACGCGCAGGAGCGCCCCCTCGGGATCGACATCCGGCTCGGTCACCCTGCGAATCTCGACCGTGTCGACGCCGGTCATGAAGGCGGCCCTCATCGCGCCGCCACGCTGCCCAGCTCCTGCTTCAGCTCGCCGATGGCCCTGTTCGCGGTCCAACGTTCCCGGATCACCCTGGATAGCGCGCGCGTGATCGCCTCCGGTGAACGATGCATGAAGATGTTCCGGCCCACCGAGCATCCGATCGCGCCGGCGGACATCGCCAGCTCCATTCGGCTCAGCAGCTCGTCATCCTCGAGGCGGGACCCTCCGGCCAGGACCACTGGGATGCCGTTGGCCGCTTCCACGAGGCGCCGAAAGGATGCTTCTTCACCTGGCCAGTTGGTCTTGATGATGTCGGCGCCAAGCTCTCCGCACAGGCGGACGTTGCGTCGCAGGTATTCGAATCCGTACCGCTGCTTGAGCTCGTCGACCGAGGCGTAGGTCGTTGGAAATTCGGCTTCCGCGATGAACGGGATGCCGTGAGCTTCACATGCGCGGCCGACCCCCGCCAGGGTGCGGATCATGCCCGGCTCGTTTTGTCCGCCAAGCGCGGTGAACAAGACGACGGCGTCGGCGCCGAGACGCGCGGCTTCCTCGACTTCCGCGATCTGGACCACCTCTGGCTCTCCCTGCTCGGGATTGGCCGAGGCGGACAGCAGCAGCGCCAGCGAGGTCGTGGGTGCAAACGCCGGCTCGGCCAGGCGGATCATCCCCTTCGACATCATGATCACGTTGGCCCCACCGGCCACGGCCTCGGCTGTTCGTGCGGCGATGTCCGAAAGCGGATCCAGGAACTGCGGCGAGGTCATTCCGTGGTCGAGCGCACAGATCACGGACACGCCCGCCGGGTCGATGACGCGCTTCATGCGCATGGACTTGCCGACACCTCTGATCACGACAACCTCCTCCCAGGGCCGCGCCGAAGCACGGTGAACTCGAATGCGTCGGCCAGGTGGTACTCATACGACGACAGCACCGGCACGCCGTCGTCGGAAAAGTCGACCTGCCAGATCGCGAGCAGGAGCTCGCCACGCGGGATGTTCAGCCGGCGCGCAACGGTTACGTCAGCCCTCACCGGACGGAAGCTGGCCACGCCGTGGTGGATTGCGATCCCGAGGTCGCGCTCGAGCACGTCATAGATTGAGCGCTTGAGCATCTCGTCGGCGAGGTGCGGCTGCTTGGCCACCAGACGGCCAGGCAGCATGTCCCTCGACAGCACGACCGGCTTGCCGTCGGCGGTTCGCACCCGCTCGACGACCAGCACGTCCGATCCCGGCTGCAGCTCGAGGCGGGCCGCCTCGCTCGTGGTCGCCGGCTCCATCCAGTGGCGGGCCTGCTCGATGCCGGCCTCCATCCCGGCGGCGCGAATCGCGTCGGTGACGCCGAAGTTCGCATCCAGGCTGTTGGCGACCCGCCGGCCGTCGGCGACGAAAGTTCCCGCGCCCCACATCCTCCGGACCAGGCCTTCGTTCTCCAGCGCGCGCAGCGCCTCCCGGAGCGTGGCCCGGGAAACGCCGAGCTCGGTGGCCAGCGCAGGCTCGGAAGGCAGCCGGGAGCCCGCCGGCAGAAGGCCGCGGTCGATCCGATGACTGAGCTCGTCCCTGACCTGGACGCTCCGCGGCCGGGCGCGCTCCTCGACGTTTCCGGCTGGCATGGCGCACCTAGTATGTTGTCAGACATCTGCCCGGTCAAGGTCATCAGTTGTCTGGTCGTCCAAGCCACCCTTGACTTGCAATTGGGCCTCGCCTAGCATTCGCGCACGGCATCAGCGTCAGACAACTTGCTCACAGGGAGACCCGGGAAGGGGACCCGTGAAAGGGGGTAATCGACTTGTCTGAGGAGCGGCGCAAGGTAGGGACGGTTGCTTATCGGGAGGCGAGCCCGGCCTATTTCGCCAAGCGGGCTCTCAAGCGACACGCGGCATTCTGGTCACTGTGGTCGTTGGGGGTCGCTGCGGTCATCTCGGGCGACTTCTACGGGTGGAACCTCGGTCTTGGCGTGGGCGGATTTGGTGGCTTGCTCATCGCGACCATCGTCATCGCCGTCATGTACTACGGCCTCGTCTTCAGCATCGCCGAGATGTCGCCGGCCCTGCCGCACACGGGCGGCGCCTATTCGTTCGCGAGGTCGGCGTTCGGACCCTGGGGCGGATTCATCACCGGCCTGGCGGAAAACATGGAGTACGTGATCACGCCTGCGGTCGTGGTGGGCGCCATGGGATTTCTGATGCAGGCCATCGTCCAGTCGCTCTTCAACGTCCAGGGCGACCCATGGTGGAACACCCCTTACGTCTGGTTCATCATCTCTTACATCGTCTTCGTCGGCATCAACATCCGGGGCATCGTGGCCACGATGCGCTTCACGGTCGCGATCAACGCGATCGCCCTCGGGATCCTCGCCATCTTCTTCCTCTCCGTCATCTTCTCCGGCAAGCTCAACCTGAGCCTGCTCACGAACATCCCGCCGCAGAGCGGTCAGTCGTGGTTCTTGCCGTTCGGCCTGGCGGGCATCTTCCCCGCCATCCCTTTCGCGATCTGGTTCTACCTCGCGATCGAGGAGCTGCCTCTTGCCGCCGAGGAGTCGCACGATCCCAAGCGCGATATCCCGCGTGCCGCGGTATGGGGCCTGACCACCCTGGTCATAACGGGAGCGTTGATCTTTCTCTTGAACCCCGCAGTCGGCGGAGGATCAAAGGAGCTGGGCAACTCGGCCACGCCGTTGTTCGACGGCTTCAAGGCCGTCTTTGGCTCGGGCACGGGGGCCGCATTGCTGGCCCTGATCGGACTCGTCGGCCTGATCGCCAGCTTTTTCACGATCATCTATGCCTACGGCCGCAATACCTACTCGCTTTCGCGCGCGGGCTACTTCCCCCACTTCCTTTCCGTGACTCACCCGACCTTGAAGACGCCTCACATTGCCCTCATCGCGGGCGGGGTCGTCGGCCTGGTGCTCGCGTGCCTCCTGACATACCTCGGCACGCAGAAGAACCTCGTCGCCGGCCAGGTGGTCGGCGCACTTCTCTATATGGCGGTGTTCGGCGCCGTGGTGTCTTACGCGATGCAGTGCGCCTCCTTCATCTTTCTGCGCCGGCGCCTGCCCAACATCGAGCGCCCGTACCGAAGCCCGGTTGGCGTCTGGGGCGCCGGCATCGCCGGCGTGATCGCGATCATCTCCTTGATCTCGCTCTACTTGAACGAGACATATCGCCCGGGGGTCGTGGGCACACTGGTCTACTTCCTGATCGGCATCGCGTACTTCGCGATCGTCGGCCGGCACCGGCTCGTGCTGTCGCCGGAGGAAGAGTTCGCGCTGACCCAGGGCCAGCACGGTGACCCGGAGAGGGAGGGCTACGGCAAGACCAAGGTCACCGACATCCCGGCCGCCGGCACGCCTGCGCCGGTAAACCCCGCGGGGGCGCCGTCTGGCGGCAGCCACTAGGCTCTCGTCTATACGAGCTGGTGAGCGTGTCACAGCGCTCACCAGCGCTCGCTCTGGTAGCTGTGCCCAGGAGGTGCCGACATGCTGACCAAGGACAAGGTGGCGCAGCCTGAGCGCGAGCCGTCGCTGAGCAAGGACAAGCTCGCCTCCGACGTCGAGAAGGGTCTCATCGACACCGTCGTGGTCGCCTTCACCGACATGCAGGGCCGCCTGATGGGCAAGCGCATAGAGGCCGAGTACTTCATGGAGTCGGCCGGCCACGGCGAGTCGGTCGAGGGTTGCAACTACCTGCTCGCGCTGGACATGGAGATGGACCCCATCCCCGGCTACCAGATGGCGAACTGGGAGCAGGGATACGGCGACTTCGAACTGCTGCCGGACTTCGCGACCCTGCGCCGAGTCCCATGGCTGGAGGCGACGGCGCTGGTTCTGTGCGACGTGGCCTGGCACGACGGCAAGCCGGTGCGTCCGTCGCCGCGCCAGGTGCTGCGAGCACAGGTCGAGCGCGCGCGCAAGCTCGGTTTCGAGCCCATGTTCGGCTCCGAGCTCGAGTTCTTCCTCCTCAAGGAGACCTACGCTGAGGCGCACGCCAAGCACTACATCGACCTGACGCCGTCGGTCCCGTACATCCTCGACTACCACATCCTCGCCACCACGTATGACGAGCCGTTCCTGCGTGCGGTCCGCAGGGGAATGAAGGCGGCCGGCATTCCGGTCGAGAGCTCGAAGGGCGAGGCCTGGCCTGGCCAGCAGGAGATCAACTTCCGGTTCGCCGATGCGCTCACGATGGCCGACAACCACGTCGTCTACAAGAACGGGATCAAGGAGATGGCGCACCAGCAGGGATGCTCGGTCACCTTCATGGCCAAGCCCGACCACCGCTGGATCGGCAGCTCCTGCCATGTGCATTCGAGCCTCTGGAGGGGCGATCGCAACGCGTTCGACGGCGAGTCCGAGGACTTCAAGAATTACCTCGCCGGCCATATCGCGTATGCATCCGAGCTCGCCATCTTCCTGGCTCCAAACATCAACTCATACAAGCGTTACGCGGCAGGGAGCTGGGCCCCGACAACGCTCGCGTGGGGCCACGACAACCGAACTTGCGGCTTTCGCATCGTCGGCCATGGCCAGCACTTGAGGACCGAGTCGCGGATCCCCGGCGCGGACGTCAACCCTTACCTCTGCTTTGCGGCCCTGCTCGCGGCCGGGCTGCACGGCATCGAGGAAAAGCTCAAGCTCCCGCCGGAGTTCAAGGGCAACGCCTACGAGTCGGACGTGCAGCGGTTCCCGAGCTCGTTGCGGGAGGCGATCGGGTTGCTGGACAACGGAACCATGGCTCGCGAGGCTTTCGGCGACGATGTCATCGACCACTACCTGAACTACGCCCGCACCGAGCAGTCGCTCTTCGACAAGGTGGTCACGAACTACGAGCGCGAGCGGCTCTTCGAAAGAGGGTAGGTGGGGCGCCTCGACGGCAAAGTAGCGGTCATCACCGGCGCCGCCGGCGGGATCGGCCGCGAGGCGGCGCTCCTGTTCTCCGACGAAGGCGCGCGCGTTTGCGTCGCTGATGTGGGACGCGAGGCGGGGGAGAAGACCGCGTCCGAATGCCGCGATGCGTTCTTCTTCGCCGCCGACGTCAGCGACCCCAAGAGCGTGCAGGAGATGTATGCCGAGACCGAGAAAAGGTACGGGCGCATCGATGTGCTCTACAACAACGCGGGCATCATGCCGCCGGACGACGACTCCATCCTCACGACCGAACCCGACGCGTGGGACCGCGTCCAGGCCGTGAACGCCAAAGGCGTGTACCTGTGCTGCAAGTACGGCATCCCTTACCTGCTCAAGGTCGGCGGCGGCTCAGTCGTCAACGTGGCGTCCTTCGTCGCCATCCTCGGCGCGGCCACGTCCCAGATCGCATACACCGCATCCAAGGGCGCGGTGCTCTCGATGAGCCGCGAGCTGGCGGTGCAGTTCGCCCGGCAGGGGGTGCGCGTCAACGCACTGTGCCCCGGCCCGGTCGAAACGCCTCTGCTGATGCGAATCTTCAACGAAGACCCATCCGCCTATCAGCGACGCCGCGTGCACCTGCCGATGGGACGGCTCGCCAAGGCGCGGGAGATCGCCAATGCGGCGCTGTTTCTGGCGAGCGACGAGTCGAGCTACGTGAACGGAGCCACGTTCCTGGTCGACGGCGGCCTCACCGCAGCCTACGTAACACCGGAGTAGTCCGGTTCACGTAACCCTGGGGAGTATTTCGGATATACATGCACAGGACACTGCCGGGGATAGGCGGCGTGATCGTCATGGCCATGCTGGCCGCGGCTTGCGGGGGGTCGAGCCCATCCACATCCGCTGCGAGCGCTTCGCCGAGTCCGTCCGCCACCGGAACGAAGGTAGCCGTGGCGACCAACGCGAAGCTGGGTCAGATCCTGGTCGATGACAAGGGGATGACGCTCTATCTCTTCGTCGCCGACACCGGCACGGCGTCCACCTGCTACACGAACTGCGCGACGGTCTGGCCGCCTCTGCTGACCACGGGATCGCCCCAGGCCGGCACCGGCGCTGACGCGTCTCTGCTCGGAACGACTACCCGCACAGACGCCAAAGTTGAAGTCACCTACAAGGGACATCCGCTGTATTACTTCTTCAAGGACAAGGCGCCGGGCGACACGACCGGGCAGGGCGTCAACGGCTTCGGCGGCCTGTGGTGGGTCGTGAGTCCCTCGGGTGCCGCCATCACGACGAAGTAGGGTCGCTGCCGGCAGCTGGCGCGTGCCGGCGCCGATCCGCGGCGGCCCGGACCATAGACTCGATCAGAATCCCCGGATGCCGTCAGAGAGGTCGATTCTTCGCGATGCTCTAGGCATCGCCGTCGCCAGCGGCGCCTACGCGATCTCGTTCGGCGCGATCTCGACTGCGGCCGGGCTGACCCTGCTCCAGACGTGCTCGCTGTCTGTCCTCATGTTTACAGGTGCCTCGCAGTTTGCTCTCGTCGGAGTGATAGGGGCGGGAGGCAGCGTCTGGGCCGGCGTAGCAACGGCCGCGCTGCTGGGAGCGCGCAATGCGCTCTATGGGCTGCGCCTCTCTTCGCTGCTGGACGTGCGTGGCTTGCGCCGCGTCGCGGCGGCGCATTTCGTCATCGACGAGACCACGGCGATGGCGATCGCCCGAGAAGACCCTCGGCAGAGCCGCTTCGCGTTCTGGGCCACCGGAGTGGCCCTTTTCATGCTGTGGAATCTGGGCACGCTCGCCGGCGCCCTGGCCACGCACGCGCTTTCGAACCCGAAGGTCTTTGGCCTCGACGCCGCACCGCCGGCCGCATTCCTGGCCCTCCTCGCGCCTCGCCTCAGGGCCCGCGAACCGCTGGCCGTCGCGATCGCGGCGGCCGTGGTTGCGATCGCGGTGCTGCCCTTCGTGCCGGCGGGCGTGCCGCTCCTGGTCGTCGCCTTGCTGGTGGCGCTTTTCGGTGCCTTCAGGAGGTCGGGTTGATCTGGGCCGGCGTCCTCGTCGCGTCGGTCTCGTGCTACGCGCTAAAGCTCGCCGGCCTCTCGCTGCCTCAAGGCTGGCTGCAGGACCCGCGAGTGCAGCGAACCGTGCCCTTGATCCCGATCGCCCTCCTGGCGGCGCTGGTTGCCACGCAGACTTTTTCGAGCGGGCAACACCTCGTGCTCGACGTGCGGGCGGCCGCGCTCGTGGTGGCGATCGTCGCGGTGGTGCTGCGGGCGCCGTTCCTGGTCGTGGTTGCGGCAGCGGCTGCCACCGCCGCGCTTCTTCGCCTGTTGTGAGAAGGTTTGGCTGTGCACCTCGGCATCCTGGTGCTGTTGGTCGTCATGGTCGCGATCGTTGGAGCGCTCGTCGCGCTGGTGGTCTTCTTCGCGCTCTCGCGCAAGCCGCCAATGGTCCGCGCGCCCACGATCTCAGCTGACGGCAAATGGTGGTGGGACGGCAGCGAGTGGAAGCCGGTGTCTGGCCCTCCACCTACAAGCTCAGGGTCGTAATCGGCCCAATTCCGCCCCGTCATCGCGCACTCAGACCGTGCCGACAATGTCGCCCACGCTGACGGGATGAACATCGAGGCTGTGGAGGAGGCGACGCCCGAGATCAACGCGGCGCTGGCGCGCCTGCTGCCGCAGCTCAATCCCAAGCTGCAGGTGCCTGACATTTCCCGCGTAGGACTAGGCTAGATAGGTCGCCGTCCGGGTCATGTTCCAAGGGGGTCAAGGCGATGGAGTTTGTCGTTATCACTCGTGCGCTCGATTCGACCAACGTGCCGCCGGCAGCTTCGATTGCGCTCGCCAAACAGACTTTTCAGATGTTTGCCTCGAATCAAGATTCGCGGATCAAGGCCGTGTATCCGTTCGCGGGCGAAAGGGCCGGCGTCCTGATCGTCGACGTGAAGTCGGGCGAAGAGCTTCAAGACTTGGTTGGAAGTCTGCCTTTCGCGGGCATCACCAAAACGGAAATCCACCCGATAGGCAGCGTGCAAAGCGCGATTAAGACCATGGAGGCAGCCGAGAAACGCGTGGCCGCCATGACACCCGCGGGTGTTCGCTAGCTCGTAACCGCGAGGTTGGGGGACGCATCACGCTTCCCCCAACCAGTGCAGACAGAAATGCGGGTCGAAGCCGTCAACGAGGTCACGCCACAGGTGCATGCGGCGCTTGCCCGACTTCTGCCTCAGCTCAACCCGAACCTGCATGTGCCAGACATGGAGCGGCTGCAGCGCCTCGTCGCCGACCCCGCGGTGACGCTGCTCGTTGCGCAGGAGGGCGACACCATCGTCGGCACCACCACCGTGGTCGTCTACACGACGCCCTTCTGGATCAAGGCTCGACTGGACGAGGTCGTGGTCGACCATTCGGCGCGAGGCAAGGGCGTGGGCGAAGCGCTCGTCAAGGTGGCCCTGCAGATCGGCCGGGACCGCGGTGCCCAGGTCGCCGAGCTCCAGTCCGGGCACGGCCCGGCGCGCGAGGCCGCCCACCGCCTCTATGAGAGGCTGGGTTTCAAGATCCGCGAGACGGACGTCTTCAGGATCGCGTTGGAGTAGTCAGCTTCTCCAGCCGGTCGACCATCGACGCCAACGTGGCGAAGGCGGCCTCGACCGGCCCGGGCGATGTCATGTCCACGCCGGCCATGCGCAGACCATCGAGCGGGTACATCGAGCCGGCGCTCGCCAGAAAGGCGCGGTAGGAAGCGACTGCCTTCGCGTCGCCCGCGGCCACGCGCTCGACGAGGTGGTCTGCGGCCGCGATGCCGGTCGCGTACTGGTACACGTAGAAGTTGCTGTAGAGGTGGGTGTGAAACTGCGCCCACGTCGAGCCGATGCGTTCGCGGTCCCGCTCGCTGACGTCGATCTCGGATCCGTAAACCTCGACCATCAGATCCGCCATCAGGTTGTTCAGGTAGTCGGCCGTCAGCGCGCCCCCGCGCTCGACCCGCTCGTGGATCTCCAGCTCGAGGCGCGCAAGCGACGGCATGATGAAGAAGTAGCGATAGAAGTTCGACATCGCCTCCTCGATCACCGCGACCTGGAAGGCGGGATCGGTCTTCGTCGCCAGCAGGTGGCGGCGCGTCAGGGCCTGGTGCATGTTGGAGGCGACCTCGGCCTGGAACAGCCCGTAGTTCGAATAGACGTAAGGCTGGGTGCGCCTCGCGTGGTAGGAGTGCATCGAATGCCCTAGCTCGTGCGCGAGGGTGCTCATCGAGTAGATGTCGTCGTTGTAGCTCATGAAGATGAAAGGCCGGGTGTCCATCGCGCCGGTGGAGAACGCGCCCATCCGCTTGCCCTTGTTCGGGTAGACGTCGACCCAACGCTCTTCGAGCGCGCCCCGGCGCATGACTTCCACGTAATCCTCGCCAAGCGGGGCGACCCCCTGAGCGATCCACTCCACCGCTTCCTGGTATGGCACCTGGAGCAGCTCGGCCCCCAGCTGCGCGCGCGTGTCATAAGGCTTCAGCACCTCGAGTCCCAATGCATGCCGTCGAATGCGCCAGTACCGATGCCACGTCCCGACGTTGTCCCGAAATGTTCTCACCACGTTGTGGAAGACCTCGACCGGGATGTGGCTCGGCTCGAGCGCAGCTTCCAGAGAAGACGCGTAGCCGCGTGCGCCGGCGAAGAACACATCGCGCTTGACGCCCCCGGCCAGGCTCGCCGCCATCGCGTGCTGCATCCTCAAATGCTCATCCGCGTAGCTCTCGAATGCGGTACGACGGACCTCGCGATCCGCGTTGGTCATGAGCGCGCCGATCGTGCCCTGGGCGACCTCGTGCAGCTCGCCGTCCGAACCCACCGCCGGCGCAAACTTGAGGTCGGTGTTGGCGAGCACGCTGTGGACCGCCAGCGCGCTGGCGAGCGGATCCGACACCTGGGTGAGGAGCTCCTCCACCTCTGCGCTGCGGATGCGTTTCTGCAGCTTCTCGAGGCGGTCGAAGTAGTGGTCGAGGTGGGCCAGGCGTGGCGAGCTTGCCACCCATTCGCGCAGTTTCGGGATGCCTATCTCGAGCATCTCGGGAACCGCGAAGGAGGCGGCGGCGCCGAGCTGGGCCGCGACCGACCGGGCTCGGTCCGCGCGGGCGGCGGCATCCTGGTCGGCCACGTCGACCGAGTAGGACATCGTGCTGTAGACCATCACCTTGGCCATCAGGCGATGCGCGCGCTCGTTGGCTTCGAACCAGTCGGCAAGAGTCTCGGGCGAGTCGCCGAGGCGGCCCTTGAACTCCTCGAGGTCGGGGAGGCTGGAGAGGATGGTGTCGACCGCAAGCTCCCACCCCGAATGGTCCGGAAACACGCTATCGGCGTCCCACGTAAAGCGCTCATCGACCTCGGACCGTGCGGCGAGCGATTTGGTCACGGACCGATTAGTAGCATGATCCCGATGCCCCGAGCCACAGCCAACGGGATCGAGATCGAGTACGAGACCTTCGGCGACCCGCAGGCGCCGGCGGTGCTGCTGGTCGCCGGGCTCGGCGCCCAGATGCTCAGCTGGGACGACGACTTCTGCGCCCTGCTCGCCGGTCGCGGCTTCCTGGTCATCCGTTTCGACAACCGGGACACGGGCCTCTCGACCTGCATGGACTCTGGGTATGCGCTCGAAGATATGGCCAACGACGCGGTTGGTCTGCTGGATGCGCTCGGGATCCCGGCCGCGCACGTGGTCGGCGCGTCGATGGGTGGTTTCATCGCCCAACTCGTGGCGCTGAATCATCCGGAGCGCGTCCTGACGCTGACCTCGATCATGTCAGGCCCCAACGGCGAGGACCAGATTCCGCCGACCGAGCAAGGAACCGCCGCCCTCATGGCGCCTGCGCCGGCAACTCGCGAAGAGCGAATCCAGCTTGGCCTTTGGGCCAAACAGCAGCTGCTCGGACCGGCCGATCCATACGACGACGATTACGAGCGGGCTCGCGTCGAGCGTGCCGTCGACCGTGCGTACAACTCTGCTGGTTTCGCGCGCCAGCTGGGCGCGGTCCTCGCCGCCGGCGGCCGGCTCGAACGGCTTCGGTTCCTTCGGGTGCCGACGCTCGTCATCCACGGTGAGGCTGACATCCTGGTTCCGGTCGAGAACGGCCGTCGCGTCGCGGCGGCGGTGCCCGGGGCACGCCTCCTGGAGATCGAAGGCATGGGCCACGACGTGCCTCGGCGGGTGTGGTCTCAGGTCGTCGACGCGATCGCGATCATGGCGCGCGAGGCGCAGCGTGCTGAACGGGCTTAACCCCGCGATCGCCTTCCTGGCGGGACTCGCTTCATTCGTATCGCCGTGCGTGCTGCCCCTGGTCCCGGCCTACCTGGCCTACCTCGGGTCTACACCTGCACGGGCGGCGCGGAGCTCGTTCACCTCCCCGCTTGCCGGGGGCGGCCCGCTGTCGCGCCCGGAGCGGGAGGGGGGGTTCAACTTTGCCCTTGCCGGCGCCGCGTTCGTCGCCGGCCTCTCGCTCATCTTCATCCTCTTCTTCTACGCCTTCTCGCTGGCGGTGCAGCCTATCCGCGCCTACGTTCCGGTCGTGGCGGGGATCCTGGTCATCGTCATGGCCCTGCATGTGGCGGGACTGATCCGCATCCCGCTGCTCTCGGCTGAGTACCGCGTCATGAAGTCCTCTCCTCAGGGCGGAGGTGTGGCGGGCGGATTCCTGCTGGGCATGGGTTTTGCGAGCGGTTGGACGCCCTGCATCGGGATCACGCTGGGTGCCGTCCTCAGCTCGGCCGTGACCGTTGGCACCACCCCCCAGGGCCTGAGCCTGATGATCGCCTACAGCCTGGGCCTCGGCGCGCCGTTTCTCGCCTTGGCCTTTGCCCTCGAAAACGCGCGCCCGCTCGTGAGGTTCGTCAACGAGAATCGGCGCGCCATCGACCTCGCCTCCGCGGCTGTGCTGGTCGTGATGGGGGTCCTGCTCCTCACCAACAACCTGACCATCCTGTCCGCGGGGATCACGCAGCTGGTGCCGTGGTGGCCTTCGCCCTCACTCTGAGAATGGGGCGACCGCCCCGCCGGTCAGAACATCCAAGTCGTCCCTCCGCCAGGTCGTAGCCCACCAGCCAAAAAAGGCGCGTCCCCGATCACGACCGGATCGTAGCCCGCACCTGTGAGGAACACTTGTTTGTAGTCTCGAGACTCGTCACACTTGATGGAGTGGGGCAGGTTCTCGACCTCTTTTCAACGCCCGTGCGCGACTGGTTTCGCGCCTCCTTCGCCGAGCCGACCGCCATCCAGGAGCGAGGCTGGCGGGAGGTGGCGGCCGGGCGGCATGTGCTGATGGCGGCGCCGACGGGGAGCGGCAAGACGCTGGCCGCCTTCCTGTGGTGCCTCGACCGGCTGGCCGGCGAGCCGATGCCCCCCGACGCCGAGCGCTGCCGCGTCCTTTATGTGTCGCCCCTGAAGGCGCTCGCCCACGACGTCGACCGCAACCTGCGCTCGCCCCTGGTCGGAATCCGGCGCCAGATGGAGAGCCAGGGCCTGGTGCCGCCCGAGATCGCAGTGGCGATTCGAACTGGGGACACGCCGGCAGACGCTCGGCGCTCGATGGAGCGCCACCCGCCCGACATCCTCATCACCACGCCCGAGTCGCTGTTTCTGATCCTCACCAGCGCCGCGCGCAAGATCCTGGCGCCTGTCCGGTGGCTGATCGTCGACGAGATCCATTCCGTCGCCTCGACCAAGCGCGGCAGCCACCTCGCGCTCAGCCTGGAGCGGCTTTGCGAGCTGACGAAGGTCGAGCCCCAGCGCATCGGCCTGTCGGCGACACAGCGACCCCTCGAGGAGGTGGGGCGATTCCTCGGCGGCGCCGACCGGCAGGTCTCGATCGTCGATGCCGGCCGGCTGAAGACAATGGAAGTCCGGGTCGAGGTGCCGATCGAGGACATGACGCGGCTCACAGACCAGGACGAGGACAGCGCCAAGGGCCAGAACAGCATCTGGCCTGCGATCTATCCGCGCCTGCTGCAGCTCATCCGCCAGCATCGGTCGACGATCGTTTTCGTCAACTCGCGCCGGCTGTCCGAGCGCATCGCGGCGCGGGTCAACGAGCTGGCGGAAGAGGAGCTCGTCCGCGCCCACCACGGATCGATCGCGCGCGAGCAGCGACTCGTGATCGAGGACGAGCTCAAGGCGGGACGCCTGCGTGGGCTCGTCGCCACGTCCACGCTCGAGCTTGGCATCGATATGGGTGCGGTCGACCTGGTGCTGCAGATCGAGGCGCCGCCCAGCGTCGCCGCGGGCATCCAGCGCGTCGGCCGCGCCGGACACTCGGTCGGCGAGGTCTCGCGCGGCGTGGTCATTCCGAAGTTTCGCGGCGACCTGCTCGAGTCCGCGGCCGTCGTGGAGGGGATGCTCAACGGCCGCATCGAGACGACCGTGGTTCCGCGCAAGCCCCTGGATGTGCTCGCACAGCAGATCGTCGCCATGTGCGCTCTCGACGAGTGGGAGGTCGAGAAGCTTGGGCGCGTCGTAAGGCGCGCGTATCCGTACAGCGACCTTGGACCGCGAGCCTTCGATTCGGTCCTCGACATGCTCAGCGGCCGTTACCCGTCGGACCAGTTCGTCGAGCTGCGGCCGCGGATCGTGTGGGACCGCGTCGCCGGCAAGGTGCGTGGCCGCGCCGGCGCCCAGCGTCTTGCGGTGACCAACGCCGGCACGATTCCGGACCGCGGTCTCTACAGCGTCAACCTGGCCGAAGACGGTCGCCGGGTCGGCGAGCTCGACGAGGAGATGGTCTACGAGACCCGTGTTGGCGAGGCATTCGTCCTCGGCGCCTCGACCTGGCGGATCGTCGATATCACGCCGTCACAGGTCATCGTCACCCCCGCTCCGGGTGAGCCCGGCAAGATCGCGTTCTGGAAAGCCGACGCCCCGAGCCGGCCCGTCGAGCTCGGCGCGGAGCTGGGCAAGATGACTCGCGAGCTGCGAGCGATGGACCGCGATGCCGCGGCCAAGCGCCTGCGTGACGGAGCCGGGTTCGATGACCTCGCGATCAAGAACCTGCTCGCGTACCTCGACGACCAGGCAGCCGCCACCGGCACCGTTCCCGATGACCGCAACCTGGTCGTGGAACGGTTCCGCGACGAGGTCGGCGACTGGCGGGTCTGCATCCACACGCCCTTCGGCGGCCGCGTCCACGCCCCGCTTGCGCTGGCGTTGGAAGCCCGCCTGCAGGAAAGGCTGGGCGTCGACGCCCGCGCACTGTGGACTGACGACGGCATCGCCCTGCACCTGCCCGAGGTCGAATCGCCACCCGCACTTGACGAGCTGATCCTCGACCCAGAAGAGGTGCAGGCGCTGGTCTCCGCGCAGCTGCCGGCGTCGGCCTTGTTTGCGGCGCGCTTTCGCGAGAACGCCGCGCGCTCGCTTCTGCTGCCCAAGCGCCGGCCAGGTCAGCGCACACCTCTGTGGCAGCAGCGGATGCGCAGCGCTGGGCTCCTGCAGGTGGCAGGGCAATATCGGGACTTTCCGATCCTCGCCGAAACGTGGCGTGAGGTGATGAGCGACCACTTCGACATGCCGGCTCTGGGAGCGCTCCTGCGCGCGATCCGGTCGCGCGAGATCCGTGTCGTCGCGGTGGATACGGAGAAGGCATCTCCGTTTGCCTCTTCGCTTCTCTTCTCGTACGTGGCCGAGTTCATGTATGAGGGCGACCAACCCCTCGCCGAACGCCGCGCCCAGGCGCTGACCCTCGACCGCGATCTGCTGGCCGAGCTGCTCGGCAGCGAAGACCTGCGCGAGCTGCTTGATCCAGACGCGATCGCCGCTGTCGAGCTCGAGCTGCAGGGGCTGCTTCCGGAGCGTTTCCCTCGCGACTTCGACGAGGCCCACGACCTGTTGGTGCGGCTGGGTGACCTCAGCGATGAAGAAGCCCTCGCCCGCGGTGTCAGCGCGGGATGGCTGCATGCCCTCGAAAAGGAACGGCGCGCAGCCACGATCAGGATCGCGGGCGAGGCCCGCTGGATCGCGGCCGAGGACGCCGGACGGTATTGCGAGGCCATCGGCGCGAGCCTCCCGATCGGCCTCCCCGAAATCTTCCTCGACCCCGGCGCGGATCCCCTCGAATCGCTGCTGCGGCGGCACGCGCGCACGCATGTCCCATTCGTCACCTCCGACCCTGCCCAACGGTGGGCCTTGCCGGGCCCCGCGGTCGAGGCGGCGCTCGCGCGTCTTGCCTCGAAAGGCGACGTGCTCGCGGGGGAGTTCCGCAAGGCGGCCGAGGGCCGCGAGTACTGCCACCCAGAGGTCCTTCGTACGCTGCGGCGCCGCTCGCTGGCGGCCCTCCGCCGCGAGGTTGAGTCCGTCCCGCCGGACGCGGTCGCGCGCTTTCTGCCCGCCTGGCAGGGGATCGGCGTTCGCGCCGGCGGCATGGACCGGTTGCTCGAAGTCGTCTTCCAGCTGCAGGGTCTCGCCCTGCCGGCGACCGTGATCGAGCGCGACGTCATCGCTTCACGCATCGGCAGCTATGCCCCGCGGTTGCTCGACGAGCTCGTCTCGATGGGCGAGGTGGTGTGGGTCGGACGGGGTTCGCTGGGTGCGAGCGACGGTCGGGTTGCGCTCTACCTGCGCGGCGACGCGCCGCGGCTTGTAACGGCCCCTATCGATCCGCCTCAATCCGACCTTCACGGCCGGATTCGAGCTCACCTGAAGGATCGAGGCGCGAGCTTCTTCCGCGACCTCTACAACTCGTGCGGCGGCGGCGACGACGATGTGATGCTCGACGCGCTCTGGGACCTGGTGTGGTCAGGAGAGGTCACCAACGACACGTTTGCGCCGCTCCGCCTGCTCGGGCCGGCGTCGCGCAGGCCCACGCGCAAGCCCCGCCTGCCCAGGCTCATCCAGCCGCGAGCCACCGGCCGCTGGTCACTGGTTGCGGACCTGGTCGGCCACGGGGCGAACGCCACCGAGCGACTGCACTCTGAGGCCGGCGTCCTTCTGCAGCGCCACGGTGTGCTCACGCGGGAAGCAGCCGTCGGCGAGGGCTGGCCTGGCGGCTTCGCCAGCCTCTACCCGGTGCTTCGCGCCATGGAGGAGTCCGGCCGCATCCGGCGCGGTTACTTCGTCGAAGGCCTCGGCGGTTCCCAGTTCGCTCTGCCTGGCGCTGTCGACAGGCTGCGTTCGCTGCGCGATTCGGGCGGAGGTGTCATCGCCATGGCGGCGACCGATCCGGCGAATGCCTTCGGGACGATACTGCCCTGGCCCCAGTCGGATGGGCGAATGAGCCGCGCCGCGGGCGCGTACTGCGTGGTCGATGACGGCCGTCTGGTCCTCTACCTGGAGCGCGGCGGCCGCTCCTTGCTGACCAACGGCGATGTGCAGCCGGCACACCTCACCGCGCTCATCGCCATCGCAACCAATGCGGGACGTGTGGAGCTGCAGAAGGTGGATGGTGTTCCGGTGATGGAATCCGCGCTGAAGACCGCCCTGCGCGAAGCGGGCTTCTCAGCGACTCATCGCAGCCTGGTCGCCTACGGGACCCGCGGCTGAGACCGGCGCATAATCAGGCTTTCCCCCCGGCCAGCTGTTTCGTCAGGAGGCTTTTGCCATGCTGAAGATCAAAAACGCGGCCGCCGCGATCCCCGCTCAGGACGTCAAGCGGGCTCGAGAATTTTACGAACAGAAGCTGGGCCTCAAGCCCGCCGAGGAAGAGCCGGACGGCGGCGCGATGTACCGCGCCGGCGAGACGGGCTTCCTTCTCTTTCCGAGCATGGGCAAGGCTTCGGGCGACCACACGCAGATGGCGTTCGAAGTCGATGACGTCCCGAGTGCGGCCACAGAGCTGAAGAGCAAGGGAGTCAAGCTCGAGGAATACGACTACCCCGAGTTCAAGACGCACGATGGCCTGGTCGACATGCCTGACGGCACCAAGGGTGCTTGGTTCAAGGACACGGAAGGAAACCTGATCGCGCTGACGCAGAGGGTTCCGGCCGTAACGCGCAGCAACTGATCCGACCTCCCGCGACCACCGTCCCCATTCGAGCCCTGGGTACGATTACTGCTCCGTCGGGGAGTAGCGCAGCCCGGTAGCGCACTTGACTGGGGGTCAAGTGGTCGCGGGTTCAAATCCCGCCTCCCCGACCAGCTGGCTATAATTCTAGCCATGGAAACGTTACCGCTCGCCGACGTCAAGAATCGGTTGTCGGAGGTGGTTGATCGTGTGGCGAGTCAGCGCGATCGCGTGACCATCACCCGTAACGGCCGCCCCGCTGCTGTCTTGGTGAATCCAGATGACCTTGAATCGCTTGAGGAAACACTATCCATCCTGAGCGATCCCAAGGAACTGGCCGCCCTCCGCCGTGGGCTTGCTGATCTGGACGCCGGTCGTACTGTGACTGTGAGGAAGCTGCGGGCCGAACTCGGCCTCGATGAGTGACGGCTACAAGGTCGTCATCGGCGCGGGGGCAGCTAAGTCGATTCGTCGCCTGCCGAAACAGTCTCAGAAGGCTGTGTTGTCAGCCCTGAAGAGTCTCGAGGGCGATCCACGCGGCGGAAAGCCGCTGACCGGAGACCTGGGTGGCATCTGGTCGCTGCGCCGCGGAGACTACCGTGTCCTCTACCGATTAGACGATGGCGCCCGGCGCATCGAGATTGCGCGCGTAAGCCATCGCCGAGACGTGTATCGACGGCGGCCTTAATGGTCACAAGGCGCGCCACCTCGGAAGGTCGGTCGGTTCGGCGTGTTCAACTACGTGCATGCCCAAGGTGACTTTCATCGGTGCCGGCAGCGCCGTCTTCGCCCGGCAGCTCATCACTGACATCCTCGCCGTCGAGGGTCTTGACGACGGTGTGTTCGCGCTCGTCGACATCGACGCGACCCGCCTCGACCTGGCGAAGCGGATCGCCGAGCGCCTGGTCGAGCTGAAGGGCAAGCGCTGGAAGGTTGAGGCGTCCACCGATCGCCTCGACGTGCTGGAGGGCACGGACTATCTGATCAACTCGATTGAGGTCGCCGGGCTGAAGAACGTCCGCTTCGACTACGACATTCCGATGCGTTACGGCGTTGACCAGTGCATCGGCGACACCATCGGGCCTGGCGGCATCTTCAAGGCGCTCCGCACCGGACCGGCGTGGCTCGACATCGTCGCCGACGTCCAGCGCATCGCGCCCAAAGCGGTGATCCTGAACTACACCAACCCGATGTCGATCCTCACGCTCGCCGCGCTGCGAACGGTTGACCTACCGGTGGTCGGCCTTTGCCACAGCGTGCAGGGGACGTCCCGCCAGCTTGCCGGCTACCTCGGAATCGACTACCGCGAGATGACGTGGGCATGCGCAGGCATCAACCACAACGCCTGGTTCACGAAGCTCGAGCGCAACGGCCAGGACCTGTATCCGCACCTGCGCGAACGCGCGCGCGACCCCGAGATCTACGAGCTGGACCCGGTGCGGTTCGAGGTGATGCTGCACCTGGGCGCCTTCGTCACCGAGTCCAGCGGCCACTTCTCCGAGTACGTGCCCTACTTCCGCAAGCGACCTGACTTGATCCAGCGTTACACGCGCGCTGGTTACCTCGGCGAGAGCGGCTTCTACGCCAACAACTGGCCGCGCTGGCGCCGCGAGAACGATGAGTCGATCGAGGCCATGCTGCGCGGCGAAAAGCCGGTACCTCTGGAGCGCAGCCTCGAGTACGGGGCCGACATCATCGAGGCCGTCGAGTGTGGGCGCCAGGCGAGCATCCACGGCAACGTCCGCAACAGCGGTTCAATTGAGAACCTCCCCGACGGCTGCGTCGAGGTCGATTGCAAGGTCGACCGCGGTGGGATCCAGGCCCAGCATTTCGGATCCTTGCCGGAGCAGCTGGCGGCGCTGAACCGCTCACACATGGCCGTCCATGAGCTGGTCGTCGAGGCCCTGATCGAGCGCGACAAGCAGAAGGCGAAGTACGCGTTGATGCTCGACCCCCTGACGGCCGCGGTCTGTTCACCGGACAAGATCGACCGGCTCTTCGAGGAGATGTGGAGTGCGGAGCGGGAGAGCCTGACCGCCTTCGATTAGGCGACCGCGCGACCGAACTGGCGCGCGCCGATCACCACCGCGACGACCGACAGCACAGCGAGGATCAGCACGCCCTTGGCCACGCTTGGATCGCCCAGGTTGTCGTTGAAGATGTGGCGCGCCGCGTCGACCGCGTAGAGTAGAGGGTTCGCGGCGGCGATGTTTTGCAGCCACTGCGGCGCGATGCTCATGGGCAGCAGCACGCCCGAAAGCAGCAGGATCGGCAAGGTTGAGGTGAACACGATCGGCGCGTAGCTGTCCTCACTTCGCACCGCGAGCGCAACGGCGTAGGCGATCGACGCGGTCAGCAGGCCGATCAAGCCGATCAGCGCCAGCACGACTAGGACCCCGAGCGGATGGATGCTCAGCCCGAACGGCAGGGCAATCAAGATCAGGATCAGCGACTGCATCACGATCGAGAACATGTCGCGCAGGGCGCGTCCGAAAAGCAGCGCGACCCGGCTCACCGGCGTCACCCGCAGGCGCTCGATCACGCCCATACGCAGCTCGGCGATCAGGCTGAAGCCAACGCCAGCGGCGCCAAACATGCCCAGCTGGACGAGCAGTCCGGGGACGAACACGTTGTAGGCCCCTCCAGGCGGAAAGCCGCGCATCGCGGCGATGGGCTTGAGCAGGGGTGCGAAAAGGATCAAGTACAGCAGCGGCTGCAGGACGCCAAGCGCCACCCACACGGGGTTGTGAATGAAGAGCCCGAAATAGCGTCCGAATACAAGCCACGTATCGCGCAGCAGCTTCATGCCGCCGTCTCCCGCAGCGAACGTCCGGTCTGACGCAAGAAGACATCGTCCAGGCTCGGCCGGTGCAGCTCCACCGTCATCAGCTGCAGGCTGGCGCCGTCGAGCAGGCGCAGGATTGCGGGCATCGCCACCTCGCCCCGATCCACATAAAGAAGGACGGAGCCGTTCTCGAGCTTCGCTTCGCGCACAAACGGCTGGTCTTTGATCACGTCGAGGGCCCGCTGCTGATCGCCCGCGATGCTGAATCTCACCACGTCGCCAGCGATCGCGCGTTTCAGATCCTCGGGGGTGCCCTCGGCGACGATCTTTCCGTAATCGATGATGGCGACGCGGTCGCAGAGTGCGTCCGCCTCGTCGAGGTAGTGCGTGGTGAGAAAGACCGTCGTGCCGCGGTCGTGCAGCCGGCGTACCTCGTCCCAGACACGGGCTCGGCTTTGGGGGTCGAGACCCGTGGTGGGTTCGTCAAGGAATAGGACCTGCGGCCCGTGGACGAGGCCAAGGCCGATGTCAAGGCGTCGCTTCTGCCCTCCGGAATACGTGCCGACCTTCCGGTCGGCGGCGCCCTCGAGCTCGAGCATCACGACCAGCTCGGCGGCTCGCTTGTTGGCGGCTTCGGTCGGCATCCCGTACAGGCGACCCTGGAACACGAGCTCCGTGCGGCCGGTGATCTCGCGGTCGGCGCCGCCGGCCTGGCCGACGTAGCCGATCCGTTCGCGAATCCTGGCCTGCTGGGTCGCGAGCTCGCACCCGGCCACCCGGGCGGTGCCGCCGCTGGGTGGCAGCAGCGTCGCCAGCATCCGCAGCGTGGTCGTCTTGCCCGCGCCGTTCGGCCCGAGAAAGCCGAAGATCTCGCCGCGGCGCACGTTCAGGTCCACGCCCGCGACGGCTTCCACCTGCCGGTTGCGCGTCTTGAACACGCGGCGCAGACCCCGCGTTTCAATTACCGCTTCAGGGCTTGGCTCGACCATCCGACGAAATTTTGCCGGACGCGCGTGTTCCGCCGCCGGTGAGGAGGTCCCAGAAGGCCTCCTGCGCCGGACCGCCGTGCCCGTGGCGACGGATGGCGCTGATCGGACGCAGGCTCGGCGGGATCGGCAATCGTTTGAGGACGCCCGCCGCGATGTCGGAGGCCACCGCCCGTTTGGCCAGGCCCGCAAATCCGAGCCCGGCGACCGCCGCGGCCCGCACGTACTCCGGGTGACCGAGGTTCAACTTCTCGACGTGTTGGTACGCGTCGCCCAGCATGTCGTGGACCGTCTGCTCGGCCGACCACTCCGGACCTCGCCCCAGGTAAAGGTGCCCGGCCAGGTCGGCCGGGGTGATCCGCCGCAGCCTGGACAGCGGGTGCTCGCTGTGGGCGACGAGCACGAGCTCGTCTCGCGCGAGCTCAAAGACAAGCAGCCCGGCGTCGGGCGCGCCTTCGATCACAGCACAGTCGAGCGAGCCTGCGAGCACCCGCCGGTTCAGCTCGGCCGACGGCTCGACCGTCATGTTCAGCTTGATTCCGGGGTGCCGCCTTGTGAACTCGGCCAGGTGGGGAGGCAGGTAGTAGGTGGCGCAGGTCGGGCTTGCCCCGACGTGGAGGGAACCGGCCTGGAGTTCCTTCATCGCCTGGGCGGTGTCGCCCATGATCTCGACCGCTCGCAAGGCGGCGCGGCATGCCTCGGCCAGGGACTTGCCGGCATCGGTCAGGCGCACCTTCCGGCCATCGCGCTCGAGCAGCTGAAGGCCGACCGCCCGCTCGAAGTTGCGGACCTGCTGCGTCACGGCTCCCTGGGTCAGGAAGAGGGACGCCGCCGCCCTGGAAATATGCTCAGTTTCGGCGACCGCCACGAACGACCGGACCTGCTCCAGGGTGTAGGCGGGTTTGCGCACGCCGACATATTAGTAGGGCTTATGCAAAGGATTACAAACAGTTGAGACAAACCACTTAATGAATGCGGAAGTCCGACGTTGTACCAGTTACCGTTCAAGATCGCTCTTCGAAGCAAGAGAAAGGAGGTGAGTTGAGTTGAAAATCCTAAAGAGCCGCGGTCAAAGCGGCCAGGGCATGGTGGAGTACGCCCTGATCTTGGTCCTGGTTTCGATCGTCGTCATCGTGATTCTTTTGACCATGGGCAACCAGATCCAGAACGTGTTCTCCAATGTGGTGGCCGCGCTGGGGGCCTGAAGCTCCACATTTACGTTCCGGGGCCGGAAAACCGGCCCCGGGCTCCCCTCCAACCGGATCGCCTGGCTATCTTGCGTCGCCTGGCAATCTGCGCCCGAGCAGTGGCTCGAGCCCTCCCCAGGTAATCACCAAGGCCCGGGATTGAGCCTGTAGAGTTCGTTCCGTGGCGGTCGGAGCCCACCCCGAGCCGGACCTCTCGCCTGTTCTTTCACCGGTCAGCTCCCGATACATCAACCGCGAGCTCTCCAGGCTCGACTTCGATGAGCGGGTGCTGGCGATGGCGGAGGATCCCAAGCTCGCGCTCCTCGAACGCGTGCGCTTCCTGGCCATCTTCAGCCAGAACCTCGACGACTTCTTCCAGGTTCGCGTTGCGGGTCTGAAAGAGCAGGTTCTGGCCGCTGTCGCGGTCTCCTCGCCGGACGGAATGTCTCCGCTCGAGCAGCTCAAGGCGATCCGCACCCGAGTCGAAGGTTTGATCAGCCGCCAGGTTGCGATCTACAACCGCGAGATCGTTCCAGCCCTGGCACAGTCGGGAATCGCGCTCGTGCGCGGCGAGGAGGTGGGCAAGAAAGAGCTGGCCCAGCTGCACACGGTTTTCCGCGAGCAGATCTTCCCAGTGCTGACACCACTCGCGGTCGACCCCGGCCATCCTTTTCCGTACATCTCGCATCTCTCGCTGAACCTCGCGGTGATGGTTCGCGATCCTCAGCGCCGGCAGCAGAGGTTCGCTCGCGTCAAGATCCCACCCGTCCTGCCGCGCTTCATCGCGCTGGTTGAAGGCGAGCGTTACGTGCCGCTCGAGGATGTGATCGCGCTTCACCTGCCCGCGCTTTTTCCCGGCATGGAGATCGTCGCCCATCACCCGTTCCGGGTCACCCGCGACGGCGACCTGGACGACGTCGACAGCGATGCCGAGGACCTGCTGGCCGCGATCCAGACCGAGCTGCGCCGCCGTCGCCGGCATGCACGGGTCGTGCGTCTGGAGGTCGATCCCGGCATGTCCGCCGAGGTGCTCGAGCTGCTGACGCGCGAGCTGGAGCTGCAGCCGGCCGACGTGTATCAGATCGACGGTCTGCTCGACATGGGCAGCCTCTCGGTGCTGACTCAGCTCGACCGCCCCGACCTGAAAGAAGAGACCTGGACGCCGACCACGCAGCCGCGCCTGCGCGGCATCGCGGCCGAGGTCCCCGACCTGTTTGCTGTCCTGCGGGCAGGCGACATCCTCGCCCACCACCCCTACGACTCCTTCGCGACCTCTGTCGAGGCTTTCGTCGACCACGCGGCGGGCGATCCCGACGTGCTCGCCATCAAGCAGACGCTCTACCGGACCTCCGGACCGGCGAGCCCGATCGTGCGAGCACTCATCCGCGCCGCCGAACGAGGCAAGCAGGTGGTGGCGCTGGTCGAGATCAAGGCCCGGGGCGACGAGCAGGCAAACATCGGCTGGGCGCGCGCACTCGAGGAGGCGAACGTGCACGTCGTGTACGGGCTGCTGGGCCTCAAGACGCACGCCAAGGTGACGCTTGTCGTCAGGCGCGAGGGCGCACACATCCAGCACTACCTGCACGTGGGTACCGGCAACTACAACCCGAGCACGGCGCGCGCGTATGAGGACGTGAGCCTCCTTTCCTCTGATTCAGACCTCGGCGCCGACGTCACCGAGCTGTTCAACCTGCTCACGGGTTACAGCAGGCAGAGCCGCTACCGCAAGCTGCTCGTCGCGCCCACCAACCTTCGCGCGGGCATCACCCAGCTGATCGAGCGCGAAGGCGTGGTCGGCGGCCGGATCATCCTCAAGGTCAACAACCTCATCGACCAGGAGATCATCGACGCGCTGTACGCGGCGTCTCAGGCGGGCGCCCAGATCGACCTCCTCATCCGCAGCATGTGCTCGCTGCGTCCTGGCGTGCCAGGACTTTCGGAACGGATCCGGGTCCGTTCGATCGTGGGCCAGTTCCTCGAGCACTCGCGCGTCTTCTCGTTCGGCAATGGCGGAAGGCCCGAGTATTACCTCGGCTCTTCCGATCTGATGCCGCGCAACCTGGACCGGCGGGTAGAGGCCGTCGTCCCGGTTACGGATTCGAGACTGCGCCAGCGGCTGCAGCAGATCCTCGACGTATCGCTGGCTGACGATGTGCTCGCGTGGGAGCTTGGCCCCGACGGCTCCTGGCGTCGTGTGCCGACAATGCGCGGACTCAACTCGCACAACCGGTTCAAAGAGCTGGCCATCGAGAGTGCTCACGGCAACGGGGTGAACGGCGTAGCACATGCTTGAACGTGAGGTGAAGCTCGGGGCAGGCCCCGCGTTCCACCTCCCGGACCTTGCTGGAGTCATCGAAGGCGTCGCTGTCGCTCCACCGGAAACGGTCCGGATGGAGACCGTTTACTACGACACTCCTGACCTGCGCCTGGCTCGCTGGGGAGTCTCGCTAAGGCGCCGCGCCGGAGAAGGGTGGACCCTCAAGCTGGCACCGCCGCCGTCCACCCCGGGCAAACCCGGTGCCGTGCTCGAGCGCGACGAGCTGACCTTCCAGGGCAGCGCTACCAGGCCGCCCGACGCGGCGTTGGAGGTGGTGCGCGCTTACGTGCGCAAGGCGGAGCTGGTGCCCGTGGCTCGGCTGTCGACGGTTCGGCGGCGGGTGCGGTTGGTCGACGCCACCGGTAACCGCGTGGCCGAGGTGGTGGACGATGAGGTTTCGGTCCGCGATGGGCGGCGCGTGGCCGCGCGTTTTCGCGAGATCGAAGTCGAGGTGCCAAGCCCCGATGGCGCCGGCGGTGAGGACAGCATCATCACCCCCCTGGTCACGCGGCTCCGTGGGGCCGGCGCAGGGGCGCCCGATCCGACGCCGAAGCACATCCGGGCGCTGGGTCCACGCGCGATCGAAGCGCCCGAGGTCTCTCCCCAACCTCTGCCCGCCGCCGCGCCGGCCAAGGACGTCATCAGGAACGCGATCGCCGAATCGGTGGCGGGCCTTCTGCATCACGACCCGCTGGTCCGGACCGGGCGCGACCCCGAGGCCGTGCACCAGGCTCGCGTCGCCACGCGCAAGCTGCGTTCAAACCTGCGCACTTTCGGCCCGCTGCTCGACCCGGAGTGGACGGAGCCGCTGCGCTCGGAGCTGGGCTGGCTCGCGATGGGCCTTGGCGCCGTCCGGGATCGCGAGGTTCTCCTGGAAAGATTGCGCGAGCGCGGCAAGTCGCTTCCGGTCAGCGATCAGCGATCGGCCGCATCTCTTCTGCAGATCCTCGAAGTCGAGATCGACGATCTGAGAAAGAAGCTGCTCGCTGACCTCGACTCGCAGCGCTACGTCGACCTGGTCGAGCGGCTGGTGGCCGCGGCGCATTCTCCCCAGACGCTCCCCGATGCCGACCAGCCCGCAGCGGGTGTGCTGCCGGCGCTAGCCACGACGCCCTGGCGCCGCTTGCGCTCGGCGGTCCGCGGGCTGCCGAAGACGCCGACCGACCCCGAGCTCCACCGGATCCGGATCCTCGCCAAGCGGGCGCGATATGCGGCCGAGGCGGTGGCGCCCGTGGCCGGTCCCGGCGCCGCCGCATTCGCCCGAGCCGCGGCCAAGCTGCAGACGATCCTCGGTGAGCACCAGGACGGCGTGACTGCGCAGGCGTGGCTTCGCTCGGCCAGAGTGACCGGCAAGCGCGCGTTCGTGGCCGGCGAGCTGATCGCGCTGGAGAGGATTGCGGCGGACGAAGGGCGTGCAAAATGGCCAAAGGTGTGGAAAGCGCTCGACCGCAAGCGTCTACGCGCGTGGATGCCCTGAGTCGGACCTTTTATGTCGTCCGGCACGCGAAAGCCGGCAGTCGCAGCCACTGGTCAGGCGATGACCGTCTCAGGCCTCTGAGCAAGAAAGGCCACCAACAGGCCGAGGAGCTCGTCAAGGTACTGGAGCCGTTTCCCGTCTCCGTGATCTTCTCGAGTCCGTACCTCCGATGCGTGCAGACCGTGGAGCCGCTCGCGCGTATGCGCCGCATCGGGATCAAGTCCTCGGCCTCATTGGAGGAGGGGCACGGCCTCGCCGGCTTGACGGAGTTCCTGCGCAATCGAGACCTCGATCACGCCGTGCTCAGCACCCACGGCGACATCGTGTGGGAGCTTGTCGAGGACCTCGTTCAGCGCCATGTGATCAAGGGCGGCGAGGGCGGCTTCGAAAAGTGCTCGACGTGGGTGCTGGGCGTCGACGGCGGCGTGGCGACGCAGGCGCGCTACCTTCGGGCTCCGTGATCGAGAGGTTGCGGGCCGAGCTGGCGGCGGCCGCTGACCCGCTCAAGGCCGCCGGCATGCAGGCGTACATGAAATCGGCGACGCCTTACCGCGGCGTCAACCTGCCTCAGGTCAGAGCGATCAGTCGCGGAGTCTTCGACGCCATGCCGGCCACCTGCGACGAGTGGCGAGAGACCGTCCTCGAGCTGTGGCGAGGCGCCCGATACCGCGAGGAGCGCTACGCGGCCCTGATGCTTGCCCGGTCGAAACGGCACCGCGATTGCCTGACCCCCGACTCGATGCCGATGCTGGAAGAGATGGTCGTGACAGGCGCCTGGTGGGACTACGTAGATGAGATTGCGGGGTTGGCGGGGGACCTGCTGCGCAAACATCCGAAGCAGATCCGCCCACGCATGCGCGCCTGGAGCACCGACGTGAACATGTGGAAGCGGCGCGTTTCGATCATCTGCCAACTCAGCTTCAAGCGCGAGACCGACCTGGAATTGTTGTACGCGAACATCGAGCCCAACCTCAGTGATCGCGAGTTCTTCATTCGCAAGGCGATCGGCTGGGCGCTGCGCCAGTACGCGTGGACCGACCCCAAAGAAGTGGCCAGATACGTGCGCGCGCACGATTCGCGGCTGAGCGGATTGAGCCGCCGCGAAGCGCTCAAAAACATCCTTCCCCGCTCGCGGGGGAAGGTGACCCGGCGCGCAGCGCCCGGTCGGAAGGGGGGCCCCGCATCGCTCAACGCGAACCACTGAACTACTCCGTTAGGCTGCCATCGTGACGGTCACGCTGCGCGGCGCCGGGCTGACAGAAGACCAGGTCGTTGCCGTGGCCCGTCACGGAGAGAAGGTCACCCTCGCGCCCGCGGCGCGGACGAGGATGGAGCGCAGCCGCGAACGCGTCGAGCGAGCCGCCGCATCGCGCGAGCCCGTATATGGAGTGTCGACCGGTTTCGGAGCGCTCGCAGGCACACGCATCGCGCCGCTCCGGCAGCCCGAGCTCCAGCTCGCCCTCATCCGATCGCATGCAGCCGGCGTTGGACCACCTGTGGACCAGGAGGTCGTGCGCGCGACCATGCTTCTCCGCGCGCGCACCCTGGCGATGGGGCTGTCGGGCGTGCGCCCGGTGCTGGCCGAGGCTCTGATCGCGATGCTCAACGAGGGCATCACGCCGTTGGTGCCGCGGTTCGGTTCGGTCGGCTGCAGCGGCGATCTGGCGCCCCTTGCCCACATCGGCCTCGCCCTGGTCGGGGAGGGAGAGGTGCTCGACGGCCAGGCTGGCGCCAGGCCGGCGGCGCAGGCGCTCAAATCGGCAAAGCTCAAGCCGGTGAAGCTCGAGACGAAAGAGGGATTGGCGCTGATCAATGGCACTGACGGCATGCTCGGCATGCTCCTCCTCGCTTGCGCTGACGCCGAGCGCCTGTTTCGAACCGCCGACGTGACGGCCGCGATGTCCGCCGAAGCGCTGCTCGGCACAGACCGCACTTTCCAGGCCCGGCTCCAGGAGGTGCGCCCGCACCCCGGGCAGGCCGCGAGCGCGGCCAACCTGGCGCGACTCATGAGCGGTTCCCAGATCGTGACCTCGCACCGCCACTCGCAGCACGCCGTGCAAGACTCGTACTCGGTGCGCTGCAGCCCGCAGGTCGCCGGCGCCGCCCGGGACACGCTCGAGTTCGCGCGCCGAATCTCTGCGGTCGAGCTGTCGTCGGCGATCGACAACCCGATCGTGCTCGAGGATGGCGACGTCGAGTCAAACGGCAACTTCCACGGCGAGCCGCTCGCGTTCGCCGCCGACTTCCTCGCCATCGCCGCGGCCGAGGTCGGCTCGATCGCGGAGCGCCGAGTCGACCGCATGCTCGACCCGCATCGCTCGCAGGGCTTGCCGCCTTTTCTCGCCCAGGAGCCGGGAGTGAACTCCGGCCTCATGGTTGCGCAGTACACGGCCGCGGCGCTGGTTGCGGAGAACCGCCGCCTCGCGGCGCCCGCCAGCGTGGACTCGGTGCCGACCTCAGGCATGCAGGAGGATCACGTCTCGATGGGATGGGGCGCCGCACTCAAGCTGCGGACCGTGCTCGACAACGTGGCCCACATCCTGGCCGTGGAGCTGTGCGCCGCGGCTCGTGCCCAGGAGCTCCGCCGCCCGCTCGAGCCCTCACCGGCGACGGCGTCCGTGCGCGATGTCCTGCGCAAGCAGGTCGGCGGGGCCGGCCCCGACCGGGTGGTCGCACCCGAGCTCGCCGCCGCCGCGGCGCTCATCCGCAGCGGTGCGATCGTCGAGGCCGCGGAGTCCGTGGTCGGAGCCCTTGCATGAGCGGGCCCCACCACGCCAACCCTCCTGACCGAAAAGGCGCCCTGCGCGCGCCCGGCGGGCGATCCGGGAGGGTAATCAGGTCGCCTCGGGGATCCGAGCTCACATGCCTTGGTTGGTCCCAGGAGGCGGCGATGCGGATGCTGATGAACAACCTCGACCCTGAGGTGGCAGAGCATCCGGAGGACCTCGTCGTCTATGGAGGTACGGGCCGGGCCGCGCGCTCGTGGGAAGCGTTCGATGCGATCGTCGGCGAGCTGCGGCGGCTGAAGGGCGACCAGACGCTGCTCGTGCAGTCCGGCAAGCCGGTGGGCGTCTTCGACACCCACGAGTGGGCCCCGCGCGTTTTGATCACCAACTCGATGCTGGTCCCCGAGTGGGCGACCTGGCCCGAGTTCCGTCGCCTCGAAGCCCTCGGGCTGACGATGTATGGCCAGATGACCGCGGGCTCGTGGATCTACATCGGGACCCAGGGCATCCTGCAAGGGACCTACGAGACGTTCGCCGCCATCGCGCGCAAACGCTTCCGCGATTCGCTGGCGGGCACGATCACCTTGACCGCGGGTCTGGGGGGCATGGGTGGAGCGCAGCCGCTGGCGGTGACGCTCAACGGCGGCGTCGCGATCTGCGTCGAGGTTGACCCAGAGCGCATCCAGCGCCGGCTCGAACATCGCTACCTGGACGTGCGGGCGAACGACCTCGACCACGCGCTGAAGCTCGCGAGCGACGCCAAGAAGTCGAGGCGCGCGCTGTCCATTGGGCTGCTCGGCAATGCGGCGGAGGTGGTGCCTGAGATCGCGTCACGGCGATTCGACGTCGACGTGGTGACCGACCAGACGTCGGCCCACGACCCGCTCAGCTACGTGCCGGCGGGCCTCTCGCCGGACGATGCCGCCGAGCTCCGCCTCGACGATCCCGACGCCTACGTGAAACGCTCCCGGGAGAGCATGGCGCGTCATGTGAACGCGATGGTCGAGTTTCTGGATCGCGGTGCGGAGGTCTTCGACTACGGCAACAGCCTGCGTGCCGAAGCACGGCTTGGCGGCAGCATGCGCGCATTCGACTATCCGGGTTTCGTCCCCGCCTATATCCGGCCCCTTTTCTGCGAAGGCAAGGGACCGTTTCGGTGGGTGGCGCTGTCCGGCGATCCCGCGGATATCGCAGCCACCGACCGGGCGATCGTCGACGAGTTCGCCGACGACCCGGCGCTGGTGCGCTGGATCAAGGCCGCGGGCGAGCGAGTGAAGTTCCAGGGCCTGCCCGCGCGCATCTGCTGGCTGGGCTACGGCGAGCGCGCTCGCGCCGGCCTCCGATTCAACGACCTGGTGCGGACTGGCGCCGTCAAGGCTCCCATCGTCATCGGTCGTGATCACCTCGACTCGGGATCGGTGGCGTCGCCCTATCGCGAAACCGAGTCGATGCTCGACGGTTCAGACGCGATCGCGGACTGGCCCATCCTCAACGCGCTCCTGAACACGTCCAGCGGCGCTTCATGGGTCAGCGTCCACCATGGCGGCGGTGTCGGCATTGGCCGTTCGATACACGCCGGGATGGTGGTGGTGGCCGACGGCAGCGAGGTCGCGGCGAGAAAGCTCGGGCGGGTGCTTACGAACGATCCCGGCACCGGCGTCATGCGGCACGCCGACGCTGGGTATGAACGCGCGATCGATGTCGCGCGCGAGCGTGGCGTCCGCATCCCGATGCGCGACTAGGTGAACGGGTCAGGTCGCTGGCACGCCGAGCAGGCGTGGCTGGGCCATCGCGGCGAAAACGTGCTGATCGAAGTCGAGGCCGGACGCATCAAGACCATAAGCGAAGGCGCACCGGCGCCTCCCGACGCCGTCGCCCTGCAAGGCTGGACGATTCCCGGCCTGGCCAACGTCCACAGTCATGCCTTCCAGCGTCTGCTGCGAGGAGAGATTGAGTCTGGCGGTGGCGACTTCTGGGAGTGGCGCGATCAGATGTATCGCTTCACCGAGTGGCGGCCCGCCGACTACTTCAACCACGGCCGGCTCGTGTTCCGAGAGATGCTGGAGGCCGGGATCACGGCTGTCGGTGAGTTCCACTACCTGCACGGTCACAGCAACGAGCTGGGCGAAGCTCTGATCGACGCCGCACGCGAGGAAGGCATCCGCATCACGCTGATCGATGCGTGTTACCTGCGCGGCGCTATGGACGGGAGGCCGCTGGAAGCGGAGCAGCTCACGTTCAGCGATGGCGATGCGGATCGCTGGGCGCGGCGCGTGGATCTTCTCGAGGAGGCTGACGGTGTTCGCATCGCGGCCGCCATCCACAGCGTCCGTGCCGTGGATCCGGAATCCATGCGCATCGTGGCCGCATACGCACGCGACCGTCACGTGCCGCTGCACATCCATCTCGCCGAACAGCCGGCCGAGGTCGAGGAGTGCGAGGCGGTCGAAGGCTGTACGCCGGCCGAGCTGCTCGAGCGCGAGGGAATTCTTGGCCCCGACCTGACCGCGGTCCATGCGATTCATCTCGACGAGCGCGACATCATCCTGCTTGGCGACAGCCAGGTCTCGATCTGCGCCTGTCCCACCACTGAGCGAGACCTCGGCGACCGCGTCGGACCGCTGCGCGCGCTGGCCGGCGCGGGCTGCGCCCTGAGCGTCGGCAGCGATTCCAACGTGGTGATCGACATGCTCGAGGAGGCACGCGGGCTCGAGCTTGACCAACGGCGGGCAACGGGTCGTCGCGTCCTGCATCAACCCGAGCAACTGCTCCGCGCCGCGACGGTGAATGGCATGCGCGCGCTGGGTTGGGAGGCGGGCGAGCTCAAGGAGGGAATGCTCGCCGACTTCATCACGCTCGCCCAGCCGAATGGGTTGTGGCGAGAGTTGGGTCCGGCCTACCTCGTGTACGGGTATTCGGGCCGGGATGTGACCAATGTCGTCGTCGGGGGTGAGACGGTCGTGCAGAGGTGAATCGCCTGCGCAACATCGGCCGACTCTTCACCGGAACGCAGGCCGGCGTGATCGAGGACGCCGCGGTAATCTGCGACGGAGAGGAGATCGCCTGGTGCGGCAAGCATCGCGACGAGCCGCGCGCGCTCATGGAATCCGTCACCGGCGAGCACGACTGTGGGGGTGGTCTGGTCACGGCGGGCCTCATCGACGCCCACACCCATCCCGTTTACGCGGGCGACCGAATGGCCGAGGTGGCGATGCGCTCGGCGGGTGCTACGTATGAGGAGGTCGGAAAAGCCGGGGGCGGCATCCGCGCGACGGTTACGGCGACACGCGGGGAGCCGATGAGCGCCCTTGAAGTGTCCACCGCGCGCAGGCTGCGGTCGTGGCTCGAGGGCGGCACCACGACCGTCGAAGCCAAGACCGGGTATCACCTTCGGCGCGAGGGCGAGCTCGAGGCCACGCGTCTGCTCGTGCGTCTGGGCGGTCGCAAAGACCTGCCTCGGATCGAAGCCACCTTCCTGGCCGCGCACGCGCTGCCGCCGGATCGGGGGGCGCGCATGGGCGCCTATGCGACACAGGTCGGGGCGTGGTGCGAAGACGCGTACCGGGCCGGGGCGCGCTTTTGCGATGTGTTTTGCGATCGTGGCTACTTCAGCGTGCCGCAGTCACGGAGCGTTCTGAAAGCGGGGCTCAAAGCGAAATTGGCCCCGCGCATCCATGCTGATGAATTGGACCGCACCGGCGGCGCGCTTCTCGCCGCGGAGCTTCACGCGGTTTCGGCAGATCACCTCTTACGCGCCAACCGCGGCGACGCGATCGCCCTTGCCCGTGCCGGCGTCGCCGCCACGCTTGCTCCCGGCACCGCTCTGTCCATCGGCCGGCTCCCCCCGGTCCAGGATCTGGTTGAGGCCGGCGCGGTGATCGCCCTGGGCACCGATCACAATCCGGGCACCAGCGGGCTTACGAGCATGAGCCTGGTGATCGCGCTTGCGGTTGCCGTTTTCAAGCTGTCGGTGGAGCGTGCGCTCCTGGCCGCGACCGTGGGCGGCGCCGCGTCACTTTTGAGATCAGATCGGGGTTTGGTGGCACCGCGCAAGTTGGCCGATCTGGTCCTCTGGGAGGCCGAGCACGAAGGCGCTTTTGCTTGGGCTTATGGACTCAAGCCGAGGGTTGTGTGGCTTCGGGGTGCGCAAGTTTTTGCGCGATAACGTGTTGCTAAATGCGTGCAATCAGCCTATAAGTTGCACCTGAACGGCCGCCCGCTCAGCAAAAATACGAATCAACCGCGGTCGAAATTGGAGGAAGGCAAGTAAGTGGCAAAGTGGAACCCCTTGGCGCTCAAGCTTCTCATGTGGGTCATGGGAGTGTTGCTGGTAGTTAGCTCCGCTTCGACCTTCGTCGCAGCATCGATCTTCCCGACGAACACGGGCATCGCTGGTGCGGTCACCGGGCCTGTGGCCGGCATCGCGTTCGGCGCCGGCGTGATGATTGCCGGTTTTGACCCGATTGCAAACATCAGCTGGGTCCGCGCGGTTGTTCTCTACGCGATCCTCGAGGTCGTGTACCAGATCTTTACCCAGATCACGATCGGAACCTTCGATATCGTCGCGTTCATCATCGGCATCCTGGTCGCAGTCCTGATCCTGGTGCTGTACCCGAACAAGCCGGCGCTCTGGATGCAGGGCGGCATGTCCTCCGGAGCCCGCGCGTAAGCATCCGACCAAACTTGTCTAAGGGGCGGCACATGCCGCCCCTTTTCTTTATCTAGTCGGAGATCACGTCGGTGGATGCGAGCTCGTCGTGCACCGGCCGCGCACGCGCAGGCCGCACCAGAAGATCGATCCACGCTGCCGGCAGCAGGGCCAGCCGCAGCAGCGATTGCGTCGGCGTCAGGCGCGAGCCATCCACGGCGACAACGCGTTGTCTCAACACGAGCCCGCCCAGAGTCCGGCCCGAGATGCTCCAGCACCCGACGTGGTACGCGATTGCGATCGCCAGGGTCCGTCGCAGCCGGCGGCGGCCGCTGAGTCGCGCCAGTGTCAGGCAGAACGCGACGTCCACGGCCGCGGCGCGAAATCGATCCTGTGGCGCGGCGCGAACCCCGGGAGCCGGCTCGCCGCCGCGAACTCTCAAGAGATAAAGGCGCGTGAAGAGCTGGTGGACCTGCAGGTGGCTGAGTGTGTAAAGGAGTCGAGGCAAGCGCGGCCTGTAGCCGGTGAGGATGGCCTCGACCTGTGCGCTCGAAGCCTCCACCCGCCAGTGACCGCCTGGTCGACCCGCGAGCAACCCGCCCTCGATTGGCCAGTCGACGGCATCGCGGGTGACCCTGGGTGGCCCGAAACGCAGGAGCTCCAGCGGGCCGAAGACCAGGGAGTTTGCGCGCATTGTCACCAGTCCGAAGGTCAGTGCCCGGACCGCGTCGAGGTAGCTGTCGCGGAGCCTCGCGCCGGTGAAGGGTCCAGCCGCAGCCACCGCAGCCCGAGTCGAGACGCGATCGTCATCCCACGTGACCACACGCATATCTTGCTTGGGTGGCTCGGATGGAGTTCGCGGCGGCGGTCACCGTGAAGACCACACCGGAGCGCGCATTCGACTACTTCGCCGACCACCATCACGTGGCCGAGGTCCTCGAGGGTGTCAGCCGCTGGGATCCGATCGGAGAACAGACGGGTGGCATCGGCGCCCGCTATCGCGTCGAGATGGTCGCGCTCGGACTCCCGCTCCGGAACGTGCTCCGGCTGAACCGTTGGCGGCGGCCGCACGAGATCGGCTGGATCTCGGAGTCCGGGCTGGTCAAACAGGAGGGCGGGTTCACTTTCACAAAGGTCGCGCCCGGGAGCGTAAAAATCGGGCTCCGCATCGCCTACGAACCTCCGGCATCGGTGATCGGAGCCGCGGTCGCGCGCCGCCTGGAGGGGATGGTCCGCCGGCGCCTCGAGCGCGCCCTGGAACGAATTCGAGAATCCCTCGAAACTTGAGCCTCTAGAGTTTTTCCCATGAAGCTGACCCGCGAGGCGAGTGCGATCCTCGGCCGGGCCTCGATCGGCATGCTCGCGCTGCGCTCAGGGCGCCTGCCGCTCGTGAACCCGGCCGTGTACAGCTACGCGATCGGGTCGCTCTGGATGACCACCTCACGTTTCGCGGCCAAGACGATCATCGCCAAGCGCGACCCGCGGGCCGCGTTCCTCGTCGACGGCGGCTCGCAGGCCGTGCTGCTGCGCGGGGCGCTTGAAGTCTTCGACCCCCTCAAGGTCTCGAGCCAGGTCCGCGCCATGTTGGACGGTCCGGGCTACCTCCTCGGCATGGCCGGTTATGCGCTGCGCAACGCACCGTTCATCGCCGGCTACGCGCTCGACCTGGCCCGACTGCCGCGGGAATGGATGCCGTACAACCGCGTGGTGCTCCGACTGAAGCTGAGCCACGCAGACCTTGTCGAGGGCGCCCCATTCCCATCCGCGCAGGCGGCCCGCGTGCCCGCCGTTCCGGCGGAGGTCAGCCGGCGCCTCGCCGGCGTCGCGCGCGGCTATGCGTGCTGGATCGAAGGCGGCCTGCCCATCATCCGCCCCGCCTTTTGGGAGGTCGAGCACGGTCAGGTCACGCTGGCGCCCACGAGTGGACATCCACGCTCTGGCTCGCCGGGTGCCCTGGTGGTCGAATCGCACCACAGCTTCCGACCTTCACTGATGGTCGGCGCATGCGTGCGAGGCACGTTCACAGCATCGAGCGGCGGCGATGCGATCGCCGAGCGCTACGGCATCGTCGTTTCGGAAGTCCCACCGGTCATCGACCTCAGGCCAGAGCGAGTCACGTCGTGGCGCGGATTTGCAATCACGACCGCGGTGCCGCGACCCGCGCGGCAGCTGCGCGTCGCCGAAGGCTAGATGGCGAAACCGCCCGCGCCCGGCGTACGCGTCCGCAAATGGTCGTCTGGTGCATGGAGTGAAGTCCCCGACGCCGTCGTCACAGAAGAGCCGCTGCAGTTGATGCTCGACGGCGTCCCCCTGTCTGTCGTCATGCGCACGCCAGGTGAAGACATCGAGCTCGCCCTCGGCCTGATGTTCGCCGAGGGCATCGTCCGTTCGCTCGACGCCATCGGGCACGTTCGCATCAGCGCCGAGTCTGGCGAGACCGCGTCCGGAATCTCGGTCGATTCCTCCCTGGTCGAGTCGAATCAAATCGACGTCCAGCTCGCGGTGGCGCCTCGCCGCAGGCCCGAACGGTCGATGCTCTCCAGCTCCGCCTGCGGCGTGTGCGGCGCGGTCCTGATCGAGGACCTCCGGCGCGACCTCGCCCAACTTCCCGCCGGCCCGACCATCGATCCCGCCCTGCTGCCGCCGCTGGTGGAACGGTTGCGCTCTGGCCAGGGCGTCTTCGAGCGTACCGGGGGCCTCCATGCCGCCGGGCTGTTCAGCTCCGGCGGCGATCTCATCTGCATGCGCGAGGACATCGGCCGGCACAACGCGGTCGACAAGGTGGTCGGGCGGATGCTGCTGGACGGCCGGCTTCCGGCGCGGGACGCGATCCTGGTCGTGAGCGGGCGCGCCGGTTACGAGATCGTCCAGAAATCGATCACGGCCGGGATGCCCCTGCTGGCCGCGGTCGGCGCCCCGTCGAGCCTGGCCGTCGCGCTGTCACGCGAGTTCAACCAGACGCTGGTCGGATTCCTTCGTGGTGAGCGCTTCAACGTCTACGCGGCGCCCGAACGGCTGGCTAGTTGATTTCGGCGGTCAGAAGCCGGTCGGCACTCCGCGCCGGACTGGTCGCCTCCTACATCCTCCTCGTCGAATGGACGCGGGTCCTCCTCGCCCAAGATTCCCATTTCACGGTCGCAGCCCTGCTGCTCGGCGGCGCCGCCCTGGCGGTGGTAGCGCTTGGCTGGCCCGCGAACGGGTTGGGGCTGGGCAAATCGCATTTGGCGCTGCGCGTCATCGGCGGTCTCGCCCTCGGCGCCGTGCTCCTCCTGCCCGCGGCCGCGCGGAGCGGCGCCGTGCCCCTGCTGCCGGCTGGGCTGGCCGCCGCGGCCATCGCGGTATCAGTCGGAGAGGAGCTTGCCTTCCGCGGAGCCCTCTATGCGGCCCTCGATGAGCTGGGGGGGGCGCCGGTCGCCGTCGCCGGCAGCACCCTGATCTGGACGGTCGCTCACGCGCTCTCGCACCCGCCCGAGTTCCTGGGCGCCGTGGCTGCCGCGGGCTTGCTGCTTGCGTTGTGGCGATGGGCTTGCAAGGACCTGGTGGCGCCGATCGTCGGCCACGTGGTCGCCGACCTCGCGCTGTGAAGCGCCTGGCTGTCCTCGCGGCCGCCGCGATCGCATACGTGCTCGCCGCATGGATGGTGACGCCCGGCTTCTACGATGGCTTCGGCCCGCTGCAGCCCTATAACTGGACGTGCCCACCGCCTCAGGCGGGCGCCAACACCAAGCCAAGCGAGGGGCACACCGACATCAAGGTGATCGACGGAAAGAGCGACGCCAATTCGGCCTACACGCAGGACGGCCAGATCGTGATCGGTTTCTTGCCCGATTCCTTCGACGCGGCCGGCAAGAGCTCGATCTCGGTCGACGTTGCGCCTCTCAACACGTGCCCGCAGCCGAAGGGCGTCCAGTTCGTGACCAACATCTACAAGATCACCGCTGACGCGCCCCTGAAAAAGAGGGCGAACGTGACGATGCTTTACTCCAACCTCGAGCCGCACCCCGACGCGATCTATCGTGCCGACGATCCGAGCGGCGCGTGGACAGTGCTCGAGCGCTCGCAGCAAGGGCAGCCATACACGATCTTCGCCTCGACCGACAAGCTGGGCTACTTTGCTGCGGGTTACGTCGCGTCCTCGCCGCCGCCCGGGGCCGTTACCGTCGGCGGTGGGCAGACGCTGCCGATCATCGTCGCTGTGCTGATCGTGGTCGTCGTGCTGGCGGGACTCCCGCTGGCGGTGATGCGCCGGCGCCGCTCCGCGGCAGGCGACCAGGAGGATGAAGAGGATGAAGCCTAGTCGTACTTGATCGCTTCGAACACCGTGCCGCACCGCCGGCAGCGGTACTGAAGCGTCATCGCCTGCGTCCCGAACAGCGAGATGACTTCCGCGTCTCGCGCGCTGCAGTGCGGACAGCGGGGATCAGGTACTTCCCCGCCCGGTGGTGAGGTCGTCTCGGACCGCGATGCGGGTCTAGGCGCGTGGGGCTGCTTGTTTCGCGGTGGGCGGCGCATATTTCTTCTCCTCGAGACCACGCAGCATGCCGAACGTGTGCGCATCGATCGAGCCTGGGCGGGCGCGGCGGCGGATGGGGTCCCAGCCCTTCCAATCGCTGGTGACGGGCGGCGCTTTCATCTCGAGCCGCTCTTCGAGGCGCGCACGCAGCTCGGCCGGGCCCAGGCTCAGCTTGCCTTCGCGATGCAGCTTGGCGGACTCACCGTCCGGTGGCCCGAACCACTCGATCGCCTCGCGCCACGCGCGCTGCAGCGGTTCGGTGTCGATGCCCGACCGCAGCCAGCTGCGACCGTGCAGGAAGTGGTAGCGCTCCTCCAGCAGCATCTTCCGCAGCCGCTGCTGCAGCACGTCGACTGATCCGCCGACGCACGCCTCGATCATCACGGTGAACGCCGTGTCGAGGATTGCGTTGGCGGCCACGAACTGCGACCACTCGGTCCATGGATCGTCGAAGTAGGCAAGGTTGCGCAGGCTGGCCGGATCCGACTCGCGTTCGGGGCCCCGCGGGTCCACGCCGAGCGGCTCGAGACATCCGTACAGGACGCGGCTGTGGCCGAGGTCGTCGAGACCCATAGCGGCCGCCGCGATATCCGCCTCGAGCGAAGGAGCGCGGGTCGCCCATTCTGCGTAACGCAGTCCCAGCATCTGCTTGTTGTCCGCGAGGCTGAGAACGAGGTCGGAAAGGCTCACGCAACCCCTCCCCGTTCATGTGGAGGTGGCGCCAAGCGCCGGAGGGGCCTCACGCCTCGCCCGGTGACCAGAGACGAATCACATCGTCCTTGCGCACGATGGCCATCTCGCACCAGCGCTCCTCGTCGTAAGTCGCGCGCGCGTATGCCATCGCCAGGTCGTCATCCGGCGCAACCACGCTGCCGACCTGGTGCAGCGGCTCGACCCGAGTCTTGCGCGCGAAGACCTCGTACTCGACCGCGTCGCCGCTCACACGCTGGTACTTCATCAAACTGCCAGTCCCCAGGCTTCGAGCGCGTCGCGGCCCGCCTCGGTCACGCGGGCAGTCGTCCACGGCGGATCCCACACAACGTTGATCCGGACCTCACTCACGCCGGGTTCGCGAAGCAGGCGTTCGCGCACGTCTTCCAGGATGAAGTCGGAGGCGGGGCAGCCCATCGCCGTGAAGGTGAGGTCGACCTCCACCACACCGTGGTTCTCACTGATGCCGTAAATCACGCCCAGGTCGACGAGGTTGATCGGCATCTCGGGATCCTGGACTTCCGCCAGGGCGGCCCAGAACCGCCGGGTCATGAATCCCCGCGGTGCGTCTTTCGGAAGTTGTGGAACTCTTCCTGGAACATCGCGACCATCTCGGCGTTGCGAGGCCCTCGCTCGCGCCAGCGGGCCAGCACGCCGTCCCATGTGATGGGCTGCTTGAAGTCCCAGCGCTTTGCCTCCGCGTCGAACTCGCACGGGAACGGGTAGTCGAGCTCCCAGACGTCCTTGCCGTCGCGCGTCTCCTGGTGCGCAGGGACCTTGACGCCGATCTGCTCGCAGTACGGCACGACTGTCGACAGCCACCACTGGCGCAGCTGGTCGTTGGTCAGGCCCTTGAGCCTGTACTCGAGCTGGGTCGAATGCATTTTCTTCGAGTCGGGCAGCCCGAACCACTCGACGCTGAGCGGAAACATCCAGTCGACGGCACGCTGCAGCTCGTCCTTGGTCGCACCTCCCGAAGCGCTGATGCGCTTCATCCAGGTGCGACCGTTGCGAAGGTGGAAGTTCTCCTCCAGCATCACCTTGTTGAGGCCGCGCTTCCAGGGGCCGTACGAGCACTTGTCGTGGATGTCGCCGAGGAGGCAGAAGCCGGCCTGGTCGTAAAAGCCGTTGGCGACGACTAGCTCGGTCCAGCTCTCGAGGGGGACGTCGAATGCGTAGGGGTAGCGAAAGCTCTTGGGGTCGCGACTGAAGATGAGCTTTTCCTGGTCCTCGCCGAGCTCTTCGAGGATGTGGTAAGCGATGTGAGCGTGGGCGAGCTCGTCCTGGATGATCGCGATCCCGGTCATGAAAGCGTTGATCGACGGCGCCCTTTTGGCGGCCAGGTAGTAGGCCGGGGCCGAGATGAGCTCGGTGTCGCCGGACACGATGAGCGTGTGCTTGAGCTCCCGCAGGTATTCGGGAGTCATCTCGCTGGTCGACTCGATCAGCTCGCCCGACTTGATCATCTGGTCGAGCTCGCCTGAGCTTGCCATCAACTCATTCTCCAACAAGCCGGGCGGTAGAATCGTGGTCTTCCCCAGGCAGCCGTTCCTGCCGCGCCGTGGTGGCTATAGCTCAGCAGGCAGAGCACCAGATTGTGGATCTGGGTGTCGCGGGTTCAAATCCCGCTAGCCACCCGTCTTTCATCAGGACTAAACGGGTCCTTTTTGAAAGCCAACGCTTGAGCGTTGGGCTCCGAGTCTGACGGTAGGACCCTTGTTTCCCGCGGGGGCCGGCACTCGTGCCTTTGAATCGCCGGGATTTGCCGCGGGAGCCGGCACTCGCGCCTTCGGCGGCCCGAGCCAAAATTCACCGCAAGCGCCACATCTCCACGTCGATCGTGATGAAGTCGGGAACGGGGAGAACCCAGCCGTACTGCTGAGGCGTCAACTTCACTCGGCGTTTTGAGGTGTACCGGATGCCGTTTGACTCTCCATGTTCAAACACTACGTTGGCCACCTGGGCACTCGGAGTGGCTGCCACCGGCGTGTAGTCATTGCGCTTCAGCAGTCCGGTTTTTCTGTCGAACCAAAACCGCTGGATGCGGCTGTGAACGGGCAGGTTGGTTCCAAAGTCCGCTTGCAGCAGGCCATCCCGCAGCTCAGTCCATTCGATGGCGCTTCGCGTCAGCTGATAGGGCAGCGTGTAGTAGCCCCAGAAGGCGTAGCCCAAGAAGTACAGGAGGTTCAAGCGATCCCATTTGTCGGTGACGCTGGCATTCTGCAGATGCTCCCGAGCGTCGGCACGTTGTTCGATGATCCTGCCGTCCGGCGCCACGATCATGACGCTGAAACCGTCGAGGACACCGACATCACCAGACGTGTCCATGGGCGTGATGACGGTGTGGGGCCGTTGAACGTCGACCGTGATCCTTGCGTGAGGCGGGATGTTGATGCCCTTGAGTTGAAACAAGAGTCCCCCCACTGTCACCTCGCTGTCCACCGCGGTGGCAGCCTTCCAGATCGCCTCTCCACCGTAGGCTTCCAACGCCCGAGCTGCGGTGGGGGAGAGCTCAGGCCGGGACGAGGGCTTCGCGTTGCTCAGTGAGCCCTGGTCCAGGGCGGCCGCCGTCAGCGTGTTCTCATACACCGTCCAGAGGGCATAGCTCAAGAGCAAGGCGAACAGGCAGACCAGGATTGCTGCGACCGCTCTGAGCAACGTTGACCTCCGCCGTTTCCGCAGCATCGTTGTGGGCGCAGCGAGGTCGCCCATCACCTTTGCCGGGCAGCTTTCCGGTTCGTTCCCTTGGCTATGACCCTCAGCATCGTGATGAGACGCATGCCATCAGACCGGTGAGGTCGGGTCCGTGCAATAAACGTGTCCGAGCCACGGTACTTGCAAAGGCAAGTTTATGGATTTCTACCTGAACCAATGGAGGAACAGGCCATGGCCACTCAAATCGACACAGCGCAGCGCGAAATCGTCCTGGTCGAGGACGCCCACATCCGACCGATGATGGGCAACCAGGTCCTGGAATCCCTGCCGTCAAGAAACATCCCCTACTCGCTGGTCGACCCGTACATCCTCGTCCACGAGGCCGTGGTGAGGATCGACCCCCAGCAAGAGCAGGTGGACACCACGCATCCGCATCGCGGGTTTGACAACCTCTGGTATGCGATCTCGGGCTCGTCGAGCACGGGTCACAGCACCGGTCCCGGCGGGAGCTTCGAGCGTGCCCGGCTGGACGAGGGCGCGGTCCTCAAGATCCGAACCGGTCGCGGCGTCTTGCACGCGGAGGGTCTCGGTGAGGACGAGCGCCGTGAGGGCAAGGTCAGCGAGATGCGCGGCCTTCTCTTCTGGGTCAACCTGGCGCGTAAGGACAAGAATGTCGAGCCGACCGCGCAGGTCGTCTCACCAGACGAGGTGCCCGCCCGGCAGGAGGGCGACGCGACCATCCGGGTGCTGGTCGGCGAGGGCTCGACCATCGAGCTCGGGACCCCGGGACTCATCCTGGACGTCGAGCTGCCCAAGGGAGGAAAGATGAGCATCCCCGTCCGGGCCGGCTTCAACGGCTTCGTCTACATGCTGGAAGGCGATGCCAGCTTCGGCGCCAACCGAAGCCGGGCGAGGCGAGGGCAGATCGCGGTTCTTGGACCGGGTGGGGTATTGGCTGTGGAGGAGGCGCAACCCGGGACGCGGTTCATGCTCATGGCCGGCGAGCCCTACGGAGAGACGCCGATCTTCAACGGACCGTACGTGGACTGACGCCAGTCCTGCTCGCGGCCACTGGAGAGAATATGGGTACTCATGAGGGCCGTCGTCTACGACAGGTACGGGCCGCCCGACGTCCTGCGACTCGCGGACGTTGAGCGGCCGGTACCCAAAGAGGACGAAGTCCTCGTCCAGGTCCACGCCACGACGGTCAACCGGTTGGACGTCCACACGCGTGAGGCCAACCGCCGCGGCGGCCTAGGGGTCTCGCTTCTCAGCCGCCTGGTCTCAGGAGTCCGGAGGCCGAGGCAGAGGATTCTCGGCAGCGAGTTTGCCGGAGAGGTCGCGGCTGTCGGGGCGGGCGTGAGCGAGTTCGCGGTCGGTGACCGCGCCTTTGGCAATAGCGGTCTTCGGTTCGGTGCGCATGCGGAATTCATGTGCATTCGCGAGGGCGCCCGAATCGCGCACATGCCGGCCGGCATTGGCTTCGAGGAGGCTGCGCCAGTCAGTGACGGAGGGCTCAACGCATTGACGTGTCTGAGGCAGGCGGACCTCCGGGACGGCCGCACGATTCTCATCTACGGTGCATCCGGTGCCATAGGCACCGCTGGAGTGCAGCTGGCCAGGCACTTTGGCGCCGACATCACCGCGGTGTGCAGCACCAAGAACCTGGAGCTCGTGAAATCGCTCGGAGCCGATAGGGTGATCGACTACACGCGGGAAGATTTCACCAGGAACGGCCAAACGTACGACGTCATTTTTGACGCGGTCGGCAAGCTGCCGTTCACGCGCTGCAGAGCCTCAATGAAGGCGGCGGGTATCTTTCTGCCAACCGACGGTTTCGGGAATCTCATGCGGGCGCTCTGGCCGTCGCGGCGCGGAGACAAGAAAGTGGTGTTCCAGATCCCGCCTCGACAGACAAAGCAGGACATCCTCTTCCTCAAGGACCTGGTCGAGGCGAGGAAGTTCCGCGCCGTCATCGATCGGACCTACCCGTTGGAGGACGTGGTCGAGGCGACGAGGTACGTGGAGACGGAGCAGAAGACCGGGAACGTTGTCCTTACGATCGGCTGACGTCGTTCGCCATACCACACCTCCAGGGTTCTGGTCACATTTGCCCAACGCCTTTCGTCAGACGGGTTGAAGACTTAACCCGACCCGGATCTAACCAGGAGGTCAAGATCGATCGCATGAGCAACATTCTTTTGAGCCCGTACGTCAACTTTCAGGGCCGTGCGAGCGAGGCCATGGAGTTTTATCACCGAGTGCTGGGCGGCAACCTGGTGCTCCAAACGATGAACGAGCAGGGCGAGGTCAGGCCGGCCGGACCTGGGGACCGCATCGCGTACGCGCGACTTGATGCTGAAGGCGCGCGGATCGTCGGCTCGGATGGCCACCCCAAATACCCGGCCAAGGTCGGCGAAAACCTCGCGATTGCTCTGAATGGGACGGACAGGGAGCGCATCACCAAGATCTTCAAGGCCCTCGCCGAAGGCGGTCAGGCGAAGGCGCAGCTGACCAAGCAGCCCTGGGGAGGCGAGGCGGGGTATCTCCTGGACAGGTTTGGCATCAACTGGGTGGTAAGCATCGACATGGCCTAGCCAAGGCCCTGGCGGATGAGCCTCCCGTAACATCCGGCTGGATGAGTCGACCGTCGTTATTCGAGTTTGCGGGTGGCGATCAGGCTTTTCTCGCTCTTGCCGCCGCCACCCACGAGCGATGTTTGCAGGACCCCGAGTTGAACCATCCCTTTTCTCACGGCCTGAGCCCGAACCACCTCGAGCATCTCGCCGCCTATTGGGCCGAAGTGTTCGGAGGTCCGCCGCGCTACTCGCGCGAGCTGGGCGGGCATTCGGGCATGCTCGGCATCCACGCCGGCCAGGGCGGTCCCGATGAATTCGGCACCCGGTTCGCCGCCTGCTTCATCCGGGCGCTGGATGATGCGCAGCTCCCGCCCGATCCCGAGTTCCGCAGCGTCATGCGCAGGTTTATCACGGCGGCGACGAGCGAGGTCAACTCGTACTCACCCCCAGGCACGCGCCTCGAACCGGATCTGCCGATGCCTCGCTGGTCCTGGGACGGGCCACAGACGTAACCCCTCGCCCGGAGCGGCCGTTACCTCGGCACATGGCGCGGATCAAGATGGTCGGCGAGGCGGAGGCCAAAGGCCCGCTGGCCGAGCTCTACGCCGGGAGCAAAGCCCGCAGCGTGGCCAAGGTCGTGCCCGACATCCTGCGCACCATGAGTCTGCGCCCCGACTTCCTGGCCGCGATCGACCAGGCCTCGCGCCTCCACTTCACCGATGGCGCGCTGACCCGGGCCCAGCACGAGATGATCGCCTCGTACGTCTCGACTCTGAACCGCTGCCGCTATTGACTCAGCTCGCATAGCTGGTTCCTGCAGTTGCAGGGCGAGGCGTACGGGACGGTGGCGCAAGCGCTCCGCGACGGCGACCTGGACGCGGCGGGCCTGGATGAACCGCACCGCTTGCTGATGGAGTTCGTGGAGACGATCACCAGGCACGCGTACCGCGTCACCGACGAGCAGGTGCAGTCACTGCGCGAGGCCGGATGGACCGACGAGCAGATCGCCGAAACGGCCTACGACACCGCGCTCTTCAATCTTTTCGTCCGTCTCGCCGACACTTTCGGCATCGAGCCGCCTCCGATGTACGAGCCAGACGGAATCCCGGCCGCCGCTAGGCCAGGGTCAGATCAGTGAAGTTGGCGCTTATGACCTGGTAGGTCGTGCCCTCCTTGGTGACGCCGACCCCCCAACTCTTGGCGTAAGGCTGCGTCTGCTGCGAGACAACCTTTCCTGAAGCGTCCCGTGTGACCAGTGTCGTCGTGCCGTGCAGGGTCACGCCGATCAGCCTCCGGGCCTGGGTGCTGAACTTGGGCAGGAACAGGTTCAGGCTGACCCGGTCGAAGCTGTAGCTCTTCTGAATCACGGTGCCGGCGGCGATGTCCTGCTTGATGACGTCGGTGAACTCGGTCAGGGCATCTCCCTCCGCGCCGCCCTCCGCAAGGTTGAGGTCGTGTAGACGTCGCGCCTCAGACTCGATGACCAGGTCGAGCACGACATCGTGCGCCCACGTTTTGGCCGTCGGCGCGTTCATCGACGGGTCGAAAGCGATCACGTTCGTGGAGATGCTCACGGCCGGTATCGGCGGCAGCACCCAGACCCTGGCGGAAGCGGAGACCGGACCCGAATTGTTGGGTGGTGGCAGGGCGGCGCCGGCGCTTCCTGAGAGCCAGGTCGCGACATCCGGTCCCGAGCCAAGTGTCAGCGCCAGCTTTGGCGTCGAACCGTCGGGCAGCTCGGGCGCGGGCTCTGGGCTGTGGGTCGAAAACTGGGCCGAAACGGGCAGGGCAGTGATCAGGAGCAGCGTGACGCCAAACACCGCCGGCGCCGTCCACCCCAATCGCCGGACGGCGGCGAATGGACCGCCAGCTTCTTCCAGCGGCGCCAGCAGCCGCACCAGCGCGAACCGTCCGGCGCACGCGAAGACAAGGCTCGCCAGGAGCGCGGTCTTGGTCCAGAACTCGAGCGTGGTCGGGCCCAGCAGAAGCACCGAAAGGACAGCGACGATGACGCCGAAAACGAACCTGCCCACCTGGCCGTCGGGCACCGTTCGCGGGTCGGGGACCATGAAGAAGGCAAAGATCAGGACCTCAGGCGAGGTGACCAGGATCTGCCACAGGTCGCGGCCGCAGATCGCGGTGGCGTGCCAGCTCGCGACCAGGCAGTGGTCGGGTACCGGGGCGAGGGCGATCGCGACGCTGATCGCAAAGGCGGCCATGTAGCCGAGCTCCAGGCCAAGGAGCTTCAGCTCCCAGCCGATCAGCAGCCCGCCGCCGAGCAGGATCGCGTACGTCACGATCATCCATGGCCCCATCGGGATCCACCACAGGTCCTGCGGCTCCGTGTACGCCGGCCCCAGGGCGACGAATGCGAGCACGAGCCCGAGGTTGGAGGGGTTGAAGATGTGCCTTCCTCGCCACCGGATCAGATACTTCGAAGCCATGGAAACCGCGACCACGCCGACGAAGATCCAGATCCCCCGGGTGCTCCACCATTGGCCATGGAAAGTGCCGGGGACCCGAAGGATGAAGGCGGTGCTGTTGCCGGTGAGCAATCCGCTCGCCGGCCACAAGATGACCTTGTCCTTGAAGAAGCCGACGCCGAACTCGATCAGGGCGCCCGTGGCGAGACAGATCAGTATCTGCGCCACCGAGAGCCGGAAGTCGAGCACCGTCTGGCCGAGGACCTGGAGCGTGAGCAGCACCGCCGCGACATGCAGTCGGGGATCTCGCAGGCTGGGCAGGAAGACGGGATACTCCCGGCCGCGGATGCGTATCGTCCTGCGTGTGGGCGGCGGCCGGCGCGGCGTCTCGCCCGGGACGCTCAACCCGCGAGAGGACGGCGCGTCGGTGGTCGCCATGGTCGGGTAACGGTCATGGTAAACAGGCCGTTACACGCACGGGTCGAATTGCAAAAACCATTGCTGGCCGCCATAGCATTTGTCTTCGCCCTCACGGCATGCGACACGCTTGGCCTGAGCCTGCCGAGCGAGCGGGCGCTGGAGGACGGCGCCGCCAACACCCTCAGCGAGGCGAAGAGTCTTGGGATCAAGGGCTCGTACAGCACGTCCCAGGGCACCTCATCGATGATCGACCTGCAGGTCGTGCGCCCGAACACCCAGCACGCCACCGTCACCACCGGAGATGAGAAGGTGGAGGCGATCATCGTCGGTGACACGGCATATTTCCGGGGCCAGAAGTTCCTGGCCGGTCACATGGGCAACGATCCGCTCTCGCAAAACCTCGTCAAGGCGGCGGGCAATTCGTGGTGGAAGGGCTCGCCGGGCAACATACCCTCAATGAAGGAATTCACCGACGGCGCGTCCTTCCGCGCCTCGTTTCTAGGCTCCGCCAACACGCAGCGGACAGACCATCAAACGGTCGACGGGCAGGGGGCGGTAGAGCTGTCGGGCGCGCGTGCGGACCTTTTCATCGCCGCCGCACCTCCATATCACCTGCTGCGAGTGCATCTCAAGGAAGGCGTCTTGATCGACGCCATGTACAGCGTCGATTTTCATTACAACGACTTCGACCGTGACTTCCAGATCACTGCTCCCGCGGACGTGATCGATTTCTCGAACCTGTCGACACTCCCGCCCGTCTACACGGTCGTCTCGGTCGATACGTCGAGGTGCGGATCCCCGTGCATCGTCTCAGCCCAGCTGAAAAACCTGGGCGGCGCGACCGGAGCCACGGGACCGTCGACGGTCACCTTCACCATGGCTGCAGCCATCTCCAACACCGTCCTGGGCAGCTGCCAGTCGACGGTTGCGCCCGATGTGGGCTACAACGGGACGACCACTGCCAGCTGCACCATCACAGTCGGCAGCCAGCCGGAAAACGCAGCCGTGGTCACGGCCACCGCCAACAACCCAGGCCGGGGCTGAAAAAGACCGACCAGCGATCTCCATCATCCGCCTTAAAGCCTCCTGAGAACCCCGCCCGGTAATCTCGGAATCGATGAGGCGGCCGGCCGCGCTTGCATTGCTTTCCATGCTTGCTGTGCTCGGGGCCGCCTGCGGCCACAGCCCAGCCGGATCGAAACCGCAGGCACGCCATGTCTTCATGATCGTGATGGAGAACCACTCACCCGACCAGGCCCTCAGCGGCGAGTTCACCTCGTCGCTGGCGGCCAAGTATGGCGTCGCGGACAACTACCACGCCGTCGCGCATCCAAGCGTGCCCAACTACCTCGCCCTCACCTCGGGGAAGACCTGGGGAGTGAGGGACGACAGCTACCGCGTCCTGCCGCGTGAGGACATCGGGAGCCAGCTGACGAAAGCCGGCGTCACGTGGCGCGCCTACATGGAAGGCATGAACACCGGCGCGTGCCTGGACAGCCCACTGCCGTATGACCCGGGCCACAACCCGTTTGCCTTCTACGGCGGCGAGTGCCCATCCAACGTGGTGCCCCTGACGGCGCTGGCCGGCGACCTCGCGGGGAGCACTCCGCGCTTCTCATGGATCACGCCCGACCGCTGCAACGATACGCATGACTGCGACATCTCAGTCGGGGACGACTGGCTTCGCCAGCAGGTCGGCGCGATCACCGCCTCCAAGGCCTGGAAGGACGGCGGGGTGCTGTTCATCACCTGGGATGAAGACGACCAGAGCGCCGACAACAGGGTGCTGACGCTGGTCATCGCGCCCGGCATGAGCCACATCACCAGCACCAAGGAGTACACGCACTACTCGCTGCTGGCGACGGTCGAAGACCTGCTTGGTGTCCCGCGGCTCGGCGATGCAGCGCGGGCCACCGCCATGACCGACCTGATCAGGTAATCACGTCCCGAATTTATGGTGAGGTGGCGGCGAAGCCGCCGGAGGGTCTCCTCCCCATTCATGGGGAGGTGGCGGCGAAGCCGGACGGAGGGTCCTCCCCATTTATGGGGAGGTGGCGGCGAAGCCGCCGGAGGGGCCTACCTTATCTATGTGCCCATGACCGTCTGCGACGTCGGACCGCGTGATGGTCTCCAGAACGAGGCCAAGACCCTGGATCCGGCCGTGCGCGCCGAGCTGTGCGACAGGCTCGCCGCCGCGGGACTGAAGCGCATGGAGGCGGCGAGCTTCGTCAACCCCAAGCTCGTGCCGCAGATGGCGGGCGCCGAAGAGGTGATGGCCGCCCTGCACCGCAAGCCAGGCACCGTCTACGCCGGCCTGGTCCTCAACGAGAAGGGGTACGATCGCGCGCTGGCCGCCGGAGTCGACGAGATTCACTACGCGTTCTCAGCCGCTGATGAGTTCGGGCGCCGCAATCAGAACGCGACCACCGCCGAAGGCTTGAAGACTGCCCTCGCCCTGGTGGCGCGGGCGCGCAGCGACCGGATGCCGATCACCGTCACTGTCAGCGTCGCGTTCGGGAGCCCATTCGATGGACCGGTAGCGGCCGAAGAGGTGCTGCAGATCGTGGAGCACCTGATGGCAGTGCCTCCGGACGAGATCTGCCTCGCCGACACGATCGGGGTTGGGGTGCCCTCACAGGTGCACGAGCTTGTGCGCGGAGCACGGGCCATGGGCGCCGCCGTCGGCGCTCACTTTCACAACACGCGCAACACCGGCTACGCAAACGCGGTCGCCGCCGTTGAGGAAGGTGTCGTTTCCCTTGACGCGTCGGCCGGTGGCGCCGGCGGCTGCCCGTTCGCTCCCAACGCGACCGGCAACATCGCCACCGAAGACCTGGTTTACCTGCTCCGCGGCCTTGGTCTTGAGACCGGCATCGACCTCGACTCGCTGATCGACACGTCGCGTTGGTTGGGCGCACAGCTCGGCAAGGAGCTGCCGGGCATGCTCGCACGGGCCGGGGACTACCCGTACAAGAACTAGCCGAACCCGGCATGGTGCAAGATGTGCGCGATGCCCAAACGGTCCACCGAGCATCGAGTCGGGGTAGTCCAACACGCGCCCGTGACCCTGCACCGCAAGCAGACGCTCGAGCGCGGCGTCGCGCTGATAGAGGAGGCGGCGGCGACCGGCGCGAAACTCATCTCCTTTCCGGAAACCTGGGTGCCCGGGTACCCGGAATGGCTGTGGCGGCTGCGCCCGGGCGGCGATTACGAGCTGACCGCGGAGATTCACCGCCGGTTGATCGAGAACTCTGTCGACCTCAAGGCCGGCGACCTGAAGCCGATCCAGGCGGCGGCGCGGCGGCTGAAGGTGACGGTCTCGATCGGCATCCATGAACGCGACGGCGAATTCAGCCGCGGCACGCTGTACAACGCGGTCGTGCTGATCGGGCCGGATGGCGCCGTCCTGAACCGGCACCGGAAGCTGATGCCGACCAATCCCGAGCGCATGGTGTGGGGGATGGGGGACGCGAGCGGCTTGCGCGTCAGCGAGACCCCGATGGGTCGCGTCGGCGGCCTCATCTGCTGGGAGAACTACATGCCCTTGGTCAGGTTCGCGCTCTTCGCGCAGGGTTGCGAGATCTACGTCGCGCCGACGTGGGACGAGGGCGGAACGTGGATCTCATCGATGCGTCACATCGCCGCGGAGGGGCGCTGCTGGGTCCTGGCCAATGGCTGCGCGATGCGCGGCAAGGACATCCCAAAGGACTTCCCGCAGCGCGCCAAGCTGTTCCCTGACCTCGAGAGCTGGTACAACCCGGGCGATTCGGTGGTGGTGGATCCTCGGGGCAAGATCGTGGCCGGGCCCCTGCACGAACAGCACGGCATCGTCTACGCGGACTGCGATCCCGCGGTTGCGTCGGTCGCGAAGCGGACGCTTGATGTCGCCGGCCACTATGGACGGCCCGATCTTTTCAGGCTCGAGGTCAAACGCGAGGCCCTGGCCCCCGTCGATTTCGGCTAGTAGCGCCCTGCGTGCAGCGCGTAGAGGGCGCCGAACTTCCGCTGCACGTACGCGATCCACGGCGCGGCGGTCAGCGGCTGGCCCGTGGCCCGCTCCATCAGCTCGTTGGGTGTGAACTTGCGGCCGTGCCGGTGCACGTTCTTCCGTAACCAGCCAAGCAAGGATGCGAACTGTCCCGTCTCTATCTGCGCGTCGAGGTCGGGCATGTCGGTGTGAATCTTCTCCATCAGCTGGGCGCCGATGAGGTTGCCGATCGTGTAGCCGGGGAAGATTCCGAAGCTCACGTACGACCAGTGGATGTCCTGCAATGCGCCCTCTCGGTCGTTGGGCACGTTGAGCCCAAGGTACGACTTGAAGAGCGCGTTCCACGCCTCGGGGAGGTCTTTGACCTTGAGCGTGCCCTCGAGCAGCTGGTTCTCCAGCTCGAATCGCAGCAGGACGTGCATGTTGTACGTGACCTCGTCCGCCTCGACGCGGATCAGCGATGGGTATGCCCTGTTGACGGCGCGGTAGAACCCTTCCTCGTCGACTCCCTGCAGTGGCTCCGGAAAGACAGACCGAAGACTCGGATAGAAGTGACGCCAGAATGGCTGGCTGCGGCCGACCAGGTTCTCCCACAGCCGCGACTGCGACTCGTGGACGCCGGGCGAGGCGCCGCCCCATAGGGGGGTGCGGTCGATGTCGTGGCCCATGCCCTGGTTGTACATGGCGTGGCCGGACTCGTGGATCGAGCCGAACAGACACTCGTTAAAGAAGTCTCGCGAGACGCGCGTGGTGATCCGAACATCGCCAGGACCGAACGCCGTCGAGAAAGGGTGGGTCGATTTGTCCTGGCGCCCGCGCTCGAGGTCATAGCCCAGCCTCTTGACCACCCCGAGCGCGTACGAAACCTGCAGGTCAGGATCGAAGCCGCGATACAGGACGCGATCATCGATCGCGTCGGCGTGGCGTGCGATGTCGGCGATCAGGGGCACGATCGCCTTTTTGAGCTCGGCGAAGATCGCTTCCAGCTGCGCGGTCGTCATGCCTGGTTCGCTGCGGTCGAGGAGCGCATCGTAAGGACGGTCCTCGTAACCGATCGCATCTGCGATCCGGCGGTTTAGCTCGACGTTCTTTTCCATGTACGGTGCGAAGAGGCCGAAGTTCTCATCGTGGCGCGCCTTTTCCCACACGGGCCGGGCCACGGATCCAGCGCGCGCCACCTCGGCCACGAGATCGGGCGGAAGCTTGCGCGCCTGGTCGTAATCGCGGCGGGTGACGCGGACGAGGCTGGCCTCATCGGAATCAAAGGGCCGGCCGCCGAGCTCATCTTCGAGCTCGCCGATCAGCCGGCCGACCTCGTCTGATGTAAAACGCACATGTGACAAGCGCAGCAGCGTCGAGAGCTGCTCGGCGCGCGACTGCACGCCGCCCGGCGGCATGTACGTTTCCTGGTCCCACTCGAGCAGGGCGGCGGCCCGGCTGAGGTCCGTCACCTCGGCCAGGAGCTCTTTCAGCTGTTGAAGCTTGTCGCTAGTGTTAGCCGCCACCCTCTACGGGTATTCTCGCGAATGGCCTTGCCGCCCCGCTAGCTCAGTGGATAGAGCATCTGTCTTCTAAACAGAGGGTCGGGGGTTCGAATCCCTCGCGGGGCACTTATTACGCCGCTCGGCGGTTGTCCAATTTTTCGATGAACGCGCGGTAGCTTCGCATCACCAGGCGCAGCTTCTCGGTGTCGGCGTTGCCTTCCACGTCACTGTGCATCCGCTTGACATGCTCGTGCATCGACTTGGCCATGTGGTCGACGGCCTCTTCGATCAGGCGCTCAGCCTTCTTCACAGCCTCGCGCGGCTCGTCGATGAACTGCGACTGAATCTCGTTCAATCGCTCCCGGAACTGGTGCATCTCAGGCCAGAAATCCATCTGCTCGGCATGCGCCTGCTGTTCGGGCCGCCCTTGAAAGCCCGAGCGGTCCATCTCGACGGGCTCGGTGCGGCCCATGACCTCGGGGTTCGTCCGCATCTGCTCGGCGTCGGTGCGGTTGGCTTGCGGCTGCGCAGACTCCACCACCGGCTGGCGCTCCATTGCACGCCGGTCTGCATTCCTCCGTTCGTTTTCGGCGTCGTTGCGTTTATCGGTCACTTCGCGCCGATTGGTACCCCTTCTTTCGTCCACTGACTCGTTGCGTGTTTCGCTCATCACGCGACCTCCCTGCGAGAAGTTTCGCTCGGCTTCTTGGCGCCGCCGAGTGCGTCCTCGACGATTCGCTTGTAGTGCACCATCGCCTTGCGCATGCCCTCCGTGCCCTGCCGTCCCTCATCGCTGGAGGCTGCCGCACGCGCGCGGCGCAGATCCTCCGGCACGCTTCGTCCGTCGTGCATCGTCGCACCACGTTCGCCAAGCATCATCACCACGACCCGGTCGGCTTCCTGCACCGCACCGCTCGGATCGTCGATGAACCGCGTCTCGAGCGCCTGCCACGAACGTGAGTAGCGGTCTTGCGATTCGGGCGGCAACGCGCGCAGCCGAGAGCGCCGGCTGAGGGCCACACCCAGCCCGATCAGAGCCAGGATCACGATCGCGACGATCAGGATGACTACCGTCTGACTCAAATTCAATTTACCTCCTAGGAAGAAAACGGGAGGCTCTGCGACCTTACTTGTGAAGTCCGACTACGGTTAAGACATGTCGAGCAATGCAGGCAAGCCGCAAATTCCGTCCGATATGAAGGCGTTCAACCTGAAGGTGATCGAGGAGTTTCGGGCCACTGGCGGCCAGCTCAGCGGCCAGATGGCGGGGCGCCAGATCCTGCTCCTGACGACGATCGGTGCCAGATCAGGCGCGGAACGCACCACGGTCATCGGTTACCGACCGCGCGGCCGCGAATTCGCAGTGATCGCCTCCAACAACGGTGCCGACAAGGCGCCGGCGTGGTACCACAACCTGCTCGCCAATCCGATCGCGAGGATCGAGGTGGGGCCGGAGAGGTTTCAGGTCAAGGCGAGGGTCGTCGGACAGGACGAGCGAGCCAAATTGACGGAAATCATCGACTACCTCGAGCGCCAGCAGGCGCTCACCCCGCGCCAGATCCCCATCCTGATCCTGGAGCGGCTCTAGCTGATTCCTCCCCATTCATGGGGAGGTGGCCTTGTCCTCCCCATTCATGGGGAGGTGGCGCCGAAGGCGCCGGAGGGGCTGGGCCCGAGGGGCCGAGGTAGAGCTGGCTTAGGTAGAGCTGGCCTAGGTGGTGCTTCGTTTGGGCGCGCGAGACTTGGCCGGTTTCGCAGCCGCTCTGCGTTTCACCGCCGGTTTGCGTTTGGCGGGTGAGGCTCGCCGGGCAGCGGGCTTTGCGCGCACTGAGGCGCGACGCCCGGACGCCGTAGCCTCGAGGCTCTTGCGGAGGCCTTCCATCCGCGATTTGTTGAGGTTGGTCTTCATCACCCACGCGACGTCCTTGTCGGTCGAGCGCAGCCACTTCTCGACGTAGGGTTTCGCGTTTTGCGGCGCGGCCGCGGCGGCGACGCTCCACCCGTAACCGAGCGCCTGCCGAAGCACGCGGAACCCATCACTGCGTCGGTTGCCGGCGGCCGCAACGGAACGCGTGATGTCATCGAGGATGACCAGCACCGCCACGGTGTCCTCGTTGTTCTTGAGGATCGACGGCTCGCAGAGTCCCGCCACGACGGCTCGCTGCACGAACGGCTCATCACGCGACCAGACCTTCATCTCGGCGAGGAGCCTTGGCATGCTCTCGCGCCCGAGGCGCTGCAGCGCGATCGCTACGCCTTCGCGAACGCGCCAGCGCGGATCGGAGGCCAGCTCGCGCAGCCAGGTCATCACGGTCTCAGGCTCAAGAAGCGCGATCCGGCCGAGTCCCGCCGTCCCGCACAGCGCCAGGAACTCGTCACGCGACGCCGACAGGCGCCACAGGCGGTCCGCGTCGCCCTCCTCGACGACCGCGGCCACGAGCTCGAGGTTGGCCCTCGGACCAGGCAAACCTGAGTGCTTCTTCAGGTATGGGTCCCAGTCCTTGAGCCTGCGCAGCTCGGAGCGGTAACCCTCGACGCGCTCACCCATACGCAGGCGATCGTACCGGCCGCGCCTCCGGACGCGGGATTCCTTACCCGAGAATTCGATCATGGACATCACGCGCGGCGCGGCGTTGAGGCGCGGGGTACGTCTCGAGGTCGCAACCATCGCCTGGATGCTCGTCGAGGCGGTGATCGCGCTGGGCGCTGGGATCGCGGCTCACAGCGTGCTGCTGACCGCGTTTGGGGCCGACTCGGTGATCGAGCTGCTGAGCGGGATCGTGCTCTATGTGCGGTTGTCGGCGGAGTCGGCGGGGACGAGCCGCGATGTTGAACGGCTCGAGGCCACCACGACGCGGGTCTCGGCGGTCTTGCTCGTGCTTCTGTGCGCTTACGTCGTGCTGTCTTCCGTCGCCGGCATCGTCCTGCGCATCACGCCGTCGGACTCGATCGCCGGCGTTGCGGTCAGCGCCGTCGCCATCGTGGCCATGCCGCTGCTTGCGCGAGCCAAGCGCCGGGTCAACCAGGTCATCGGCAGCGCCTCTCTGCGTGCGGACATCGCCGAGACGATCAGCTGCGCCTACCTGGCCGCGGTCACCCTCGCAGGACTGGCCGTGAGCATGCTCACCGGCTGGTGGTGGATTCAGTACATCGCCGCCCTTGCACTCCTCATCTGGATCGTTCCCGAGGCTCACGAGGCGCTCGAACATCGGCGGGATAATGGGTCGATCACAGGGAGGAAGGCATGAAGCGATGAGCGATCGAGGTGTGGACGGCGATATGGAGCAATCGACGCGCCTGCATGACAAGCGGCGGCTGATGGTCACGCAGCTCCTGCGCAGCCCGGTCCTCAACCCAGCCGGAACGGAGGTCGGGCGGGTCGAAGACTTCATCGTCAAGCTCGCCGACGGCACCTACCCGCCCGTGACGGGGCTGAAGGTCCGGGTCGGAGCGCAGGACGTGTTCATCGGCAAGGACCTGATCGACTCGCTCGAGCCGGGTGGTGTCCGGCTGAACACGCACACCATCCGCACCGAAGCTTTCCAGCGCCGGCCCGGCGAGGTGCTGCTTGCAGCGGACGTGCTCGGCCGGCACCTGGTTGACGTGGTCAAAGGCCGAATCGTTCAGGCGCACGACCTGGTCCTTGCCCCCGGCGACGAGGGCTGGTACCTGGCCGGCATCGACCGCAGCCCGCAGGCGATGCTGCGGCGCCTGCTCCCGCGTCGCGGCCGACCCGACCTCCGCCGCCACGCCATCCTCGACTGGAAGGACATCCAGCCCTTCGTGGGCCACGTGCCTACGGCCAAGCTGCTGATGCCGCTGCAGCGATTGCGCCGCCTTCATCCCGCACAGATCGCCGACATCGTCGAGGACGCCTCGCACGAGGAAGGCCAGGAGATCATCGAGGCTGTCGAGAGCGACCCCGCGCTGACCGCCGACGTCTTCGAAGAGCTCGACACCGAGCACCAGGTCGAGTTCCTCAAGTCGAAGTCGAATGAAGACGCCGCGCGAATCCTCGAGGGCATGGCGCCCGACGATGCGGCCGATCTGCTGAGCGAGCTCGCACAAGAGCGCCGCAAGCCCATCTTCGAGATGATGGGGGCGAGCCAGCAGTACAAGCTGCGCAAGCTTCTTCAGTACCACCCGACCACGGCGGGCGGCATGATGAGCCCGGACTACGTCTGGGTCGTCCGCGAATCCACGGTCGAGATGGCGCTCGAGGCCGTGCGGACGGATGACAAAGCTCCACACCAATTGCTGACGACCGTGTTCGTCACCGATCACGACGGCCTGTACATCGGAAGTATCGGCGTGGTCGAGCTGCTTCGAACGGATCGTACGCATCGGGTCGAGGAGCTCGAGCTGACGATCGTCTCGGTCCACGGCAACGCCGACTTCGCCGACGTCGCGTTGATGATGGCCGACTACAACCTCATCGCCCTGGGGGTAGTCGACGCCGCCGGCAACCTGATCGGCGCGATCTCCTGTGACGACGTCATCGAAGCCTTGGTCCCAGAGGACTGGCGCAATCGGGTCGAAGCGAGCACCGGGGTATAGACCGCTGATGTCCGAGCGCGAGCCAAACCGCAAGGACTCGCGCACGAAGCCAACGTCGGCGGTGCTCGACGAATTGCACCAGGGCGACATCCGCGGCGCGTTCGGAACCATCCGCGTCAGCGATGTCACGCCTCGTCGCACCTGGCGTCGTCGCCTGCTCACGCTGGCGGCGATCATCGGACCAGGCCTCATCGTCATGGTCGGCGACAACGACGCCGGCGGCGTTTCCACTTACGCCCAGGCGGGCCAGGACTTCGGCTTCTCGCTTTTGTGGACGCTACTCCTTCTGATCCCCGTGTTGGTCGTCAACCAGGAGATGGTCGTGCGCCTCGGCGCGGTGACAGGAGTCGGCTACGCCCGGCTCATCAGCGAGCGCTTCGGACGCTTCTGGGGCTGGTTCTCAGCCGGCGGCATCTTCTTGCTCAACTTCCTGACCATCAGCACCGAGTTCATGGGCATCAGCCTGGCTGGGCAGTACTTCGGCCTCAGCATCTTCATCGCCGTGCCCATCGCAGCGCTCCTGCTGATCGGCATCACCGTGAGCGGCAACTTTCGGCGTTGGGAGCGGGCCATGTTCGTGTTCCTCTTCGCGAGCTTGCTGGTCCTGCCGCTGGTATTGCTCAGCCACCCCGACCCCGGTGCGTCGCTCAAGGGGTTCTTGGTGCCCGGGGTGGAGGGCGGCCTGACGTCAAACTCTGCGCTGCTGATCGTGGCCGTGGTGGGAACGACGGTCGCACCCTGGCAGCTCTTCTTCCAGCAGTCCAACGTGATCGACAAGCGGATCACCCCGCGCTGGCTCGAGTACGAGAAGGCGGACACGGTGATCGGCGCGTTCGTCGTCGTCATCGGCGCGGCCGCGATCATGATGGCCACCGCATCCGCCTTCACCGGGAGCTCGGAGTTCGGCCACTACCAGGACGGGCTTCACATCGCGCAGGGCCTGGCGAGCCACGTCTCGCCGATGGCCGGCACCATCTTTGCCCTCTTGCTGTTCGACGCCTCGATCGTCGGCGCGTCGGCTGTGACGCTCGCGACCTCCTATGCGTTTGGCGACATGTTCGGTTTGAGGCACTCACTGCACAGGGGCGTGCGCGAGGCCAAGCTTTTCTACGCCTCCTACACCGGCATGGTCGTGCTCGCGGCGGCCATCGTGCTCATTCCGCAGGCGCCCCTGGGGCTGATCACGACTGCGGTGCAGGCGCTGGCAGGGATCATGCTTCCGAGCGCGACCGTGTTCGCCGTGCTGCTCTGCAACGACCGCGCGGTCCTCGGCCCCTGGGTCAACAGGCCATGGCTGAACGCGATCGCGGGTGTGATCGTGAGCGCGATGCTCGTCCTCTCACTCATCCTCGTGATCTCGACCGTGATCCCCTCCGTCGATGTGACAACGCTCCTTTTCGTGCTGGGATCGCTGGCCGCTGTGATCCTCGTGCTCGGGGGCGGATGGAGCTGGGTTCGCGACCGGGGTGCGCCGGCTGAACCGGAAATCTCGCGAGAGGAGCGCGAAAACTGGAGGATGCCCGCGCTCGCCCTCCTCGAACGACCCCCCGCGTCGCTGTCCCGGAGGATCGCCCTCTACGCCTTGAGCTCCTATCTCGTGGTGGCGATCATCCTGCTCGCGGTCAAGGCTGTCCAGCTCGCGATCCAGAGGTAGGCAGGCGTTCCTTCAAGACCGTTAACAGGTCGCTTACAAAGCAATACCGGTCTAAAGGTTAGAATGCAGCCCCGTGCCTCTCGGCTTACGACCGGGGCACCGCGTCAGAGCATCACGCCGGCGGCTTAGCCCACTACGCACCAGCTTTCTCATCCTGCTTGCCATCGCAATGTCGTCGGTGGCGGGCGGCTTGGCGTACTTCGTCCCCGCCGCGCAAACGGCGCTGGAGGCCACGGGCCAGGTGATCCAGCTGCCGAGCCCGTCACCAACCTCGATCTTCACCTCACGTTCACCTTCGCCGTCGCCGAGCTCCGTGCCCGGCGCCTTCACCGTGCTGCTGCTCGGCTCCGACGACGACTCGAAGTTCAGCGCCGACCATGTCCTGACGCAATCGATGATCCTGGTCAGGGTGGTGCCCTCGACGAAAGAGGTCACGATGCTCTCCATCCCGCGCGACCTCTATGTGCACCTGTCGACCGGCGGTTTTGCGAAGATCGACGGCGCCTATTCGTACGGCGGTCCCGGCGCCGCCATCGCCACGGTACAGCAGGATTTCGGCGTCCATATCGACGACTACATCTGGGTCGGGCTGCTCGGCCTCGTCAAGTTGATCGACGCGATCGGCGGCATTGACGTCGTCACCAGCAACCCGGTGATGGACGACTACTACCCGGCCGACATCTATAGCGGATGGCCCTACGACTATGAGCGCGTCGCGGTGCTCGCCGGCCCTCAACACCTGGACGGGATCCACGCCATGCAGTACGTGCGCTCCCGGCACGGCGACCTGCAGAGCGACTTCGGCCGCTCGCAGCGACAGCAGCAGGTGTTGATGGCGATCCGCCAGAAGGCCAAGCAGCTCTCGCCTGCCGACCTACCGGCCATCTCGGCAGCCATCGGCGGTGAGCTGAAGACCAGCATCGGCCTGTCGAAGGTCGCGCAGCTGCTGCCGCTGGCGGCGAGCTTCGACAATCCCGATCAGATCCGCCAGATCGTGCTTCTGCCGCCCTACACCCACGGCGACGGGCCCGACGGCAGCATCAACCCAAACTGGAACCTGATCCTGCCCCTGGTGCGCCAGTACTTCCCATGATGATCTCGCGCTTCCTGCTTGGCGCCGGGCTCGCCGTGGTGATGCTGGTCTGCGGCACCACGACCTACGTCTATCTCGGCACCAAGCAATCCAAGGTTGCGGCGCCGGCGCAAAAACCGACTGCCGCGACGCCGCGGGCGCAGGCGCTGACGCTGCCGGGCACGCTCTACCTGGCCCAGTCGGGCGCCCTGTACAGCCTGAGCGCCGGCCGCTTTCACCAGCTGACGCCGGAAGCCGGTTGGACGCAGCCGTCGCTTTACCCCGACGGCAGCAACCTCGTCGCTGTCAAGCAGACCCGTGCGTATTCGGACGTTTACGTGATCAATCGCTTCGGCACCGTCCTCAGGCAGGTGACGAGCAACGCCGCGCCCGCACGCAACAAGGACACCGGCGCCAACCACTGGTCCTTTTATCCGCGTCTGAGCGCCGACGGCACCACGCTGTGGATGGCGTACGACCAGCCGAAATACGGATATGACGTCGTCCTCTCGATCTGGGCCATGCCGCTAGCCGGAACGGTGCGGCAGGGCAGGCTCTGGACCAGCGCCAACGACTACACCGGCGGCGACGTGCAGCCGTTGCCGGTGAGGCAGGGCGGCGCCATGTACACCAAGTACTCCTACGGGCCCGACACCAAGTTGATCAGTCAGCTCTGGTACACGAGCCGCGCGGCCTCGGCCGGGCGGGCGCTGACCACAGCCGCGGAGGATTGCCGCACCCCCGCGCTGTCGCCGGATGGGACGCAGGTCGCGATGATCTGCACCTACGAGAAGCAGGTCTCGTATTTGACCATCGCGTCGTGGAACGGTTCGACGCTGGGCGCGCGCAGGACGCTTGTGTCCGACCAGCTGGTGGCGCAGCCGACCTGGGCGCCGGACGGTTCCGGGATCGCGTTCCTGGCGCCGGGTGTGGCGGCGGGAGAGTTCCAGCTCTGGTGGCTGCCGAAGGCTGCCTACTCGCCGCCGGCGCCGAGCCCATCGCCGAGTCCGACGCCCGGCGGACCGCACAACGGACCGCTGCCGAGCCCCTCGCCGCCCCCGCCGGCGCCGCCGGTCAAGGCGATCCAGGTGACGACGAACGACGGCTTCGACGCCACCTCGCCCCTGGCCTGGCTGGGCTAGAAAATGCTTCCCGGCGCAGCCGGGGATAGGGCTAGCGCCCCTCCGGCCCAGCCCCTCCGGCTAGCAGCCCGGGCGCCCAAGCCCCCGGTCCAGGACCGGCTCCGCGTTGGCGGCCTGCGCCTGCGCGGCGGTGACGTATCCGTCCGCCTGCATGGCCGCCAGCACCTGCGACCGCCTCTCCCGCGCAGCTTCGGGGTTGACCGTCGGGTCGTAGTTCGACGGCGCCTGCGTGACGCCGGCAAGCAGGGCGTACTGACCGATCGAAAGCCCCTGCAGCGGCGCCCGAAAGTAGGCGCATGCGGCGGCGGTCACGCCTCGGCGGCCGAGACCCGTCGTGATCTCGCTCAAATAGTCCGCCATGATCTGCCGCTTGGTGAGCACCCGCTCGACCTTCAGCGCGAGGGCGAGGTCCTCGAGCTTGTCGTAGCCGCGGTCCGAACCACCGAGGTACAGGTCTTTGACCAGCTGCTGCGTGATCGTCGACCCGCCCTGGCACAGGCAGACGTTGACCACGTCGTAGAGAAGAGCGCGCGCAAGCCCGATCGAATCGACCCCGTGGTGGGAGTAGAAGCGTTCGTCTTCGGTGGCCACGACGGCGTCAGCGAGCAGGGGCGGCACCTCTAGCTCGCTGAGAAGCGGAATCCCATAGGACTGTGTGAGCTGGGTTACGCGCAGCTGGACGTCGCCTGCGTCCGGGCTCCAGATCCACAGCGTCGCTGCGCTGGGAGTGAACAGGGCGGCGATGACGGCGAGGCCCACCGCCAGCCGGCGCACCGGTGCCGGCGGCCACCTCATCGTCCTCCGCCCACGATGCTTACGAACGGACGGCAAAATTCATCGGTTACGGGTGCGTTCTGAACGGCGCCTCGCGCGGCCGTCGCCACCGGGCTGGGAGAGGAAGGCTACCCGCCGCGGGAGGGGGATGGCCCGCCGCCGGGTGGGGGCGTTCGCTAACTTACGTGCGTGGCCATCATCGTCTGCCCGCAACCGCTCGCGGCAGAGATTGGCCTCGAGGTCATGCGGCGCGGCGGCAACGCCGTCGATGCCGCGGTCACGTGCGCATTCGTGCAGGGCGTGATCGATCCGCAGATGTGCGGACTCGGCGGCTGCGGTGCCATGCTCGTGCACAACCCACAGGGCGGCGAGACGCTGCTCGAGTTTTACGCCACCGCCGGATCTCGGGCGCGCGAAGACCAGTGGGAGTCCCTGTTCATCCGCGAAGCCGCCGACCGCTATGGCTACGTCCTCGACGGATGGGTCAATGACGTTGGCTATCAGTCGGTCGCGGTGCCCGGCACAGTGGCCGGCATGCACGATGCGTTGACGAGATTCGGCACGATCTCGTGGGAGGAGGCGATCGAGCCCGCGATCCCTCTCGCGCGGGACGGCTTTGCGGTCACGGGCTTCGTGCACGGCTACTGGACGACCGACTACGGCCCCGACGTGGTGCCGAACCTGCAGCGCATCCAGGCGACGCCGGCGGCGCGGGCGATCTACACGCACGAGGGCAGCCTGTACGCGATCGGCGAAATCATGGTCCAGGCCGACCTCGCGCGCACCCTGGAGCGGCTGGCGAGCGAGGGGCCCGACGTCTTCTACAGAGGGGCGATCGCGGACGCGATCGCGGCCGACTTCGATGCCAACGGAGGATTCATAACCAAAGAGGACCTGCAGCGCTACCAGGTCAACGTGACCGAACCGATTCGCGGCACCTATCGCGGGCTGGAGGTGGCGGCGGCCGGGCCACCGGCGGGCGGCCTGACCCTGCTCCAGATGCTGAACTTTCTGGAAGGCTTCGATCTCGGTTCGCACGGCTGGCCGAGCACCGATGCGGCGCGACTGCTGGTCGAAGCCATGGCGTGGGCGGTGGCCGACCGCGACCTGCACATCGCCGATCCACGGTTTGTCGAGATTCCGACCGGCGCCCTGGCCGACAAGCAGTACGCCGCCAAGGCACGCGAGGTGATCGCATCGGGCGTCAGGGCTCATGACCGCCCCGACACGACGCAGGTCTGCGTCGTCGACGACGGTGGCAACGCGGTCTCGCTATCGCACACTCTTGGCTCGGCAAGCGGGGTGGTCACGCCCGGCCTGGGCTTTGGCTACAACGACTACATGAACTGCTTCGACCCGCGACCCGGCAGGCCCAACTCGGTGCTTCCGGGCAAGACCCGGGTGACCATGATGACGCCGACGATGGTGTTCGATGGGCGCAAGCTGCGCGTTTGCATCGGCGCGCCCGGCGGGACGAAGATCGTGACCGGGATCCTGCAGGTGCTGGTCAACGTGCTCGACCATGACATGTCGCCGGTCGAGGCGGTCAGCGCTCCCCGGGTTGATTTCCAGGGCGACGTGGTGCAGGCCGAAGCCCGGATTCCCCGTCCTGTATGCGACGGCCTCGAGAGGCTCGGCTACACGGTGAACCGGCGCACTCTGAACTACGACTCGTACTTCGCCCGGCCACAGGTGATCGTGGCCGAGCCTGACGGCTTCCTGTCCGGCGCATCCGACCCGAGGAAGGACGGCGGCGCCGCGTTCGACACCGCGACGAAATGACCTTCAAGGACAAAGTCGTCCTCGTCACGGGCGGCGGCCGGGGCATCGGGGCGGCGACCGCCGAGCGGTTCGCGCGGGATGGGGCCAAGGTGGTCATCTCCGACATGGACCTCGACGAAGCGCAGCTGGTCGCCAGGCCGATCCAGGGTCTTGCCATCGCCTGCGATGTCACCGACCGAGAGCAGGTCAATGGCATGGTCGCGCGCACCGTCGGCGAGCTCGGCCGGCTGGACGTGCTCGTTTGCTCCGCGGGCATCATCCGCGACAACCTGCTCTTCAAGATGACGGACGAAGATTGGGACGCCGTGATCGACACGCACCTGAAGGGCAGCTTTCTGTGCGCCCGCGCCGCGCAGAGGCCGATGGTCGATCAGAAGTACGGCAAGATGGTCTTCCTCTCTTCGACGTCGGCGCTGGGCAACCGCGGCCAGGCCAACTACTCGGCGGCCAAGGCCGGCCTGCAGGGCATGGCCCGCACGCTGGCGATCGAGCTCGGCCCCTTCAACATCAACGTGAACACCGTCGCGCCGGGATTCGTCGAAACGCGCATGACCCGCGCCACCGCCGAGCGCATGGGGGTCGATTTCGACGCGTTCAAGATCGGCGCTGCGTCACAGATCCCGCTGGGGCGGATCGGGCAGCCGGAGGATATCGCACACGTGATCGCGTTTCTGTGCAGTGACGAGGCGAGCTTCGTGTCCGGCCAGACGGTCTACGTCCGCGGCGGCCCTTGAACAGGGAACGCTGAGAGATGGTCCTCTCCATTCATGGGGAGGTGGCGCCGTAGGCGCCGGAGGGGCCGGCCAGAGGGGCCAGCGGCCTCGTCCTCTATCTATGCAAGGACGCGTGCCGCGGCACGTTGAACGTCCTTGTGAACCGGCTACTCGGGCAAGTCAGGCGGCGTTTTGGTAGGCGAACTGCTGTTCGCCGCCCCAGCCTATGGCGCCCGGCCCCTCGGATTCGAATTGAATTCGGACACGGCGGCCAGGCGGCGCCGTTAAGTGTGCCCGCGACCGTCCACCCGGGGTTGACGGGCTCCGCGAAGGTCTGTTAGGGTGGCTCGGTCTTCTGGGGATCCACCCGCCGCCAGGGCGGATTCACAAATGTTTAGGGGTAGGCATTGCGAGTTAATCGTTACCTGACCCATGCCGTCGTACTGGGAATAGCGGTAGCCATGTCGAGCTACGCGGCAATGGATCGTCATTTCCCGACGACTCTGACGGCGCGGTTCGGACCTGTGAACGCCGAGGCGATCATGGTCGGCGACGGGGGCCAGTACGGCGATGTTTCGCTGGGCCGCTACAGCACGGTCATCAAACCGGTGTCGATCCCAATCTCGGCGCCGGTCAATCACCAGCCGTTCACGTACACCGTGGCCGCCGGCGAGGACCTGAACGCGATCGCTTCCAAGTTTCACGTCACTGTGGCTGAGATCCGCTGGTCGAACACCAACCTGATGTCAACTGACTCGGTCGCGACCGGCAACCAGATCGTTATCCCGCCAGTGCACGGCATCGTCGTCACGACCAAGTCCAGCGACACGATCGACGGCCTGGCGTCCAAGTACCAGGTCGACCCGCAGGCGATCATCGACTTCAACCGGCTGCGAAGCACCCAGGTGCCGGCCGGTGCGACCATCGTCATCCCTGGCGGAGTCGGTGGCGCGTTCCCACCGCCCCCCGCGCTGTACCAGATCCTCCATGGCGGAGCCCCGTCGAGCTACGTGGTCAAGGTCGTTGGGTGCTGCCTCGGCCCCAACGTCAACAACAAGTTCCCGGTCGGGTGGTGCACCTACTACGTGGCGACCAAGCGCAACGTGACCTGGAACGGAGACGCCGGCTACTGGTACGCGAACGCCGCCGCCCAGGGCTACTCGGTCGGCTCGGCGCCGAAGGTTGGTTCGATCATGGTCACGTGGGAGAGCTGGGCCGGGCACGTCGCCTACGTGGAGGCGGTCAACCCGGACGGATCATGGACGGTGTCCGAGATGAACTGGGTCGCGTTCGACGTGATCGACGAGCGCACCATCAAGCCGGGCCAGCTCGGGCAGAAACTGGTCGGGTTTATCTACTAAGCCCGAGTCAGCGCCGGATCGCCGGTCCGGGCCGCCCAGTCCTCCTCCATCGCCTCGGTGTCGCGCTTGATCGTGCGCAGGCCGGTGGCCGCCGCGATCGCGGCCAGGATGAGGAGTGTCGGTGAGGTGATCAGAAGCGCGAGCTGAAGGTTGCCTCCCAGCCGGTCTGACAGCAGCCCGATGTCGAATGTGGAGTGTGAGTCGCCGAAGACGTGGGCGACGAAGAGCAAGAGCGTGACCGCGCTGGCGCGGAGGCCGGGGGAGACGACGTTCTGCGAGACCGCCGTGAACGGCCCCGCGTAGAGGTAGAGGCAGATCACCGTGAGCAAGAACACGGGGATGAAGACTGGTATCGGGCCGATGTTCAGCGGGCTGAGGATGGCGACGGTGATGAGGACGGCGCCGGCGAGGAAGCCGATGATGCCGACCTCGAGGTGGGCCTTTGGCGTGGCGAGGGCCCGCCGGTCGGCGAGCCAGCCGCCCGCGAGGGTGCCGATCAGGCCGCCGACGACTATGACCACGCCGGCCAGCAATCCGGCCCTCCCCGCAGTCATTTCGAAGCGCCGCTGGAGGACGGTCGGCAGCCAGAAGGCGTTGGACGCGAGGACGAAGAAGAGAAGGGTCTGGGCGATGATCGTCGCCCGCAGGGTGGGGATTCGCATGAGGTCGATGAACTTACGAAAGCTGGCGTCGGCGGTCCTTGCGACGGCCGCGCCTCGTGCCTCGGCGGCGCCGCGCAGCGGTTCCCGCATCTGGAAGGCGAGGATGGCGAAGAGGAGGCCCGGAACGGCCGCGAAGAAGAAGGCGGCGCGCCAACCGAGCTTCTCCGCGATGAAGCCGCCGCCGGCAAAGCCGAGCGCGATCCCGACCGTGCTTCCGGCCCCCCAGACCGCAGCCACGCGGCTGCGCTGCTCCTTGGGGAAGTAGTCGGAGAGGAGAGAGGTGCCGGCAGGGTAGTAGCTGGCTTCGCCGATGCCGACGATGGCCCGGCTCAGGAAGAGCTGGAAGTAGCTGCGCGCGAAGCCGGTGAAGAGGGTGGCGATGCTCCAGATGGTCACGCCGACGCCGATCACGGTCTTGCGGACGCCGCGGTCGCCCCAGTACCCGAAGGGGACCGCGGCGATAGCGTAAACGAGAAGAAAGGCGGTTCCGAGGAGGCCGAAGAGGGAGTCGCTGATGCCGAGCTCTTTTTCGATGAGGGGGCCTGCCGAGGCGGCGACCCATCGGTCCATGTAGTTCAAGAGGTTGATGCCGACCATGAGGGCAAGGACGTACCGTGCATAGCCTCGCGCCACGGGTGGAATTATGAGGTTGGCCTGTCCGGCCGCCATGACGAGGCCCCCAGACGTGATTGCGTACGATTACTGCTCTTTAGTGGGTCGGCTGGGCATTGGCGAGCTCAAGTGGCTGTAAACCACCCGCGAAAGCTGTGGGGGTTCAAATCCCTCCCGGCCCACCACTCAGACAGCCTGCGGCCCATGACTGTTCCGGAGTGTGAGCGGTACTTATTAACTGTTGGCTGGGAGGAACGATGGCCACTGTTCAAGTCCGTTACATCGTCAATGACGTGGATGCGGCGATCGCGTTCTACTGTCAACACCTTGGCTTTCGCGAAGAGATGCATCCGGCTGCCAGTTTCGCGATGCTCTCACGCGGCGACCTACGCCTGGTGCTGAGTCAGCCAGGACGCGGACCAGGAGGCGGGGGACAGCCGATGCCCGATGGCAGTTTGCCCGAACCTGGAGGTTGGAACAGATTCACGATCGAGGTCTCCGATCTTGCGGTGACTGCCAAGCGTCTGCGGCAAGCAGGAGTCCATTTTCGCAACGACATCATCACCGGAGTCGGCGGCAAGCAGGTTCTGATCGACGACCCATCTGGCAATCCGGTCGAACTCTTCGAGCCGATCATCGACGAGGCGCGCCTCAGCTAAATCCCCTAAGGTGCGCAGTCTCGCTGTCCAGAAACGGTGCCGGGCTGTGGTGCGTCAGTGGGTAGTGTCCAATGACGCACCGACCTCCGGCGCCTACGAAACGTGCGTCACATCAATGTGTGCCGGGTTCTTAGCGGGCCATCGCATGGGCGCCAAGAATGTCTGCCGTTTTGTTCTTGAACTCTGCCATCTGCTCCTGCAGCTTTGCGCCCAGGAGGCAGTCCACAAAGCCAAGGTCGTCGACCACCTGGCCGGCTCGGGTATTCAGTGCCAGGTATTCGTCGCTGCGCTTGATCTGGTCGAGCTTGGCCCCTTCGCCCTTGATCAGCAGGAATCCAGCAAGGTCGCCACCGTGCGGCGTCAGTAGAACCGGCTCGAAACTTTCGATGTTGCCCTTCTTTTGGTGATCGGCCCAGAACTGAATCGATTCGTTGAATACCTCAAGGCCTTTCAACTCACGTCCGCGGACCAGGGCGCCCCAACCGATGAACAGTCCGTAGTCAGCCATTTGACTTCCTCCATACATGGCATCGACGGCACGGACTGAAGTATGCGCCTGCGTTTGGGATGCCACGGAATCGCTCTATGGGATCTGCGTCTAACCCTCCGCCCGCGGCGGGCGTACGCCACGCTTCGCATCAGGCGCCATCGAGATCTGGTGGTGGATCATGGCGGCGCCGAAGAGTTGATCGATCGTGTCGTTGTAGTCGCTGAGGCTTGGACGAGCGAGTCGCACCACCAGATGTCTGGCACCCGCGTCGCGATAGGCGGCGAACCATCCGGCGGCCGATTCAAGGGTGCCGGCATGACACGCCTGGGCCCTCGACATGACCTCGGCCGGCACGCCGTAGTAGGCCCGCATGTAGGCATCCAGCTCCTTGGCGGCGTCCAGGGGAGTATCCGCGACGGCGACCGTGAGGTAGGCGCCCGTCGCGATGCTGTCAGGATCTCGACCCGCCGTCTCTGCTGCTTCGCGCACCGCGCGAAGGCCCGAAGCATATTCGGCTGGAGTCGGACTGAACGGCAGCCAGCCGTCGAAAGCTCTGCCGGCCAGGCGCAGCATCCGAGGGCCACTGCCGCCCAGCCAGATGGGAGGACCCTCAGGACGAAACGGCCGCGGCTGGAGCTCGAGGTCCGTCTCTTCGTTGCGCCACAAGCGCCGGACGCGTTCGACAGCGCTCAGCATGGCGCCGACGCGGCGGTCACTGGGAACGCCAACCGCCGCGAGCTCGGCATGCGTCCCGGGTAGCTCTGCGCCTGGACCCATCCCCACGACGAGGCGGCCTTCCGCGATGCGGTCGAGCGTGGCGAGGGCGTGCGCCAGTGAGATGGGGTGCCTCAACAGCGGCAGCAGGACCGCGGTGCCCAGTGTGACGCGAGTCGTCGCGCCGGCCACGGCGGCCAGCAGGGTCAGCGGCTCACCCCGAGGCCGCGCCAACAACGAGTCGCCGACCCACACCGAGTCGTAGCCGGCCTGTTCCGCGCGCCGCGCGGCCGCGATGACGATAGTCAGGTCACTGTTCGCAAACAGCACGACCTCTCGAGATGGGAGCAGAAGACCGGTTTTGGGTGTTTGCGTCGCCACGCAGTGATTCCTCCGCAGTGATGCTGAGCGGCTCGGAAGCCATGATCTCATCTGCGCTTCGTGAGGGTCGTGGCCTCTGATACGGTGTGGACGAAAAAGCGTGCGCGCGGGGGTATGCATGAGCTGCGGCGCCGTCGCCGTTGCGCCGGCCCGCGCAACGTTTCAACGATGGGATGAGAATTCGTTGGCCCCTACTGCTGGCGGCGGCGTTGTGTGCGCTCGCCGTGGCGGGACTCGCCTTTCTCGTCAAGACAACGCCCTACATTCCGCTCGACGCCGCGAGCGCTCGAGCCATACAGTCGATCGACCTGGGACCCCTCACTTCGCTGTTTCCACTCCTTAGCTGGGCGGGCGGCCCGGGCGGGCCTGTGGTCACGGCGGTGACTGTCCTGGTGGTGCTCCTGTTGAACCGCAGTGCCTGGCTGCTCGCGCTGGCCGCCATTGCCGGCGGCGTTTGGTACGAGGTTCTCGTCCGCTTGATCCACCGGGCCCGTCCGACCCTGGACCAGGTCCTTCAAATCACGGAGCATCCCGGTGCCTCGAGCTTCCCCAGCGGCCATGTCATCTTCATCACCATCAACCTCGGGGTGCTGATGCTCTGTGTTGGCTACCGATACCTCCCGGGGTGGGGCCGTCGGATCGCATGGCTGGTGTTGGGTGCAGTCGTGCTTCTGGTGGCAGTCAGCCGGGTTTACGTCGGTGCGCACTGGCCGCTGGACGTCGTGGCAAGCGTCCTCGTGGCGGCCGGCTGGCTGTGTCTGGTCGTATCGATCCGCACGATCTCCAACGGAGCCTTTGTGGTCCGACCAGGCCGAGACTCGAACCTCTCGGCAACGAGTATTTTGTGATTGCAGGCGTGCAGTCTGCGTGTCGCCCAGTCCAGGCAGCAACAAGGAGGTTCGCGATGGCTGTCTCTCTGAATTTTCTGCTGGTCGACGAGACGCCGCCGGCCGCGGTCATCACGCTCAACCGGCCGGAGCAGCTCAACGCGCTTTCCACGGGCCTGATGGAGGAGCTCACATCCGAGCTCGAGCGCCAGGCCGCACGGCCTGAGGTCCGCGCCATCGTTCTCAAGGGAGCAGGGCGCGCTTTTTCAGCAGGCCACGACCTGAAGGAGATGATGGACCGCACCCTCGACGAGGAGCGCGACGTCTTCGCCGTTTGCAACCAGCTGATGTCTACCATCCAGTCGGTTCCGGTGCCGGTTATCGCCGCGCCCCATGGCATCGCCACCGCCGCCGGCTGCCAGCTCGTCGCGGCCTGCGACCTGGCCATCGCCAGCGATGACTGCCGCTTCGCGACCTCCGGCGTGAAATATGGATTGTTCTGCTCCACGCCCGGCGTGGCCGTGGCCCGCAACGTGAGCCGAAAGCACGCCCTGGACATGCTGCTGACCGGCCGTTTCATCGACGCGCCGACGGCCGAGCGCTGGGGGCTCATCAACCGCGCGGTTCCTCGCGACCAGCTGGATGAGGAAGTGAAGGCGCTGGTCAACGAGCTCTCGCAGCTGAGCCGTTACGCGCTGCGGATCGGCAAGGAAGGCTTTTACAGGCAGATCGAGTTGACCCAGGACAAGGCGTACGAGATCATGGCCGAGGCGATCTCGTGCAACGCCGTCGCGCCCGATGGTCGGGAGGGAATGGCAGCCTTCGTCGAAAAAAGAAAGCCGGTATGGACCTCATAGGCGGGCAGCGTCAGGGTCGCGAGTCGCGCATCCCGGGAATCATCGAGCGAATCCGAAGCATTCCTCGCGGCTGCGTCCAGACGTATGGCGGGATCGATCCAGAAGCGCCGCGGCTTGTCGGACGCGTTCTGGCCACGACCCATCTGGGCCTGCCATGGCATCGGGTCGTCCGAGCCGACGGCACCATTCCCAAAGGCGTGGTCCAGCGCCGGCTGCTCGCCAAGGAGGGTGTGCCGATGCACGGCGATCGGGTCGATCTCGACCGAGCGCGGGCGCAGGATCCTCGCCGCCCTCGTCAGACGCCGGCCCACGCGTAGAGGGCTGCCTGGATCCGATTCCGCAGCGAGCTTCCGCAGCACGTGCTGCACGTGTTTGTTGACGGTGCTCGTGGAGACGAACAGCCGCTGCGCAATCCATCGAGCCGCTGAGCCCGGACTAGACTGAACCCGCCTTGAGCGCCGGTTCGACCCGGGATCGCTACTCGACCATCTCAGGCCGCGGTCTCGACTGGGACTCGGTGCCCATGCGCCTGTTCCAGAAGGCTAAACGCCTCGGCGTCTGGGATCCGCAAGCACTGGACTTCTCTGCGGACGGCGCGGACTGGACCGGATTTGACGGCGTCGAGCAGGACTTTCTGCTTCGCACGCTGGCGTTGTTCCAGGCGGGCGAGGAAGGCGTCACCAGCGATCTTTTGCCCCTGATCATGGCGGTGGCCGGCGAGGGCAGGATCGAGGAGGAGATCTACCTCACGTCATTTCTGTGGGAAGAGGCCAAGCATGTCGAGTTCTTCCGGCGCTGGCTCGATCAGGTCGCCATCGCGCGTGGAGACCTCGGCCACTACCTGACTTCCAGCTACAGGCAACTCTTTCTGGTCGAGCTGCCCTCCTCGCTCAACGCGCTCAAATCCGATCAGTCGGTGGAGGCGCAGATCCGGGCTTCGGTGACCTACAACATGATCATCGAAGGCGTGCTCGCCGAGACCGGCTACCACGGCTTCCGCCAGTCGCTGGAGGCCAACGGCAAGCTGCCTGGGCTGCTCAGCGGGATCCGTCTCATCGCGCGCGACGAAAGCCGGCACATCCGGTATGGCGTATTTCTCCTTGACCGCCTGATCAACGATTCACGCGATGGCTGGGACGTCATGATCCAGCGCATGAACGAGCTGCTGGGACTCGCGATGGGGGTGATCAGCGAGTTCTGGGAGCACTACGACGATGAGCACGCACCTTTTGGACAACGCATGGAGACCTACCTCGAGTTCGCCGGCACCCAGTTCGACAAGCGGATGAAAGTCCTCGAGCGGGATCGCGGCAAGAGCATCGAGGAGATTGCCACGGCGTCGCTCGCGGACCTCGCTGAGGAGGAGGTCGCGATCGGAGCCGCGCCCTGATCGAACGGTAGGGAGCAGCGGGCTCTGCACATACGCATCTTTGCCCAGACACATCGTGTCGACCGCTCGAGGGTCGACCACCAGATCTAGGCGTTCTCGCCTCGACGATGAGTTCGGCGTCGGGTCAACGTCTAAAGGAGCGAAACGAACTTGCCAGGGAGGCGGACATGAGGCTGGTCGCAACGGAGTACATCTCGCTCGATGGCGTTTTCGAAGAGCCTGGCGAATGGTCCGGCCCCTTCTTCAACGATGAGGCTGGGCAGTTCAAGTGGGACGAGCTGCAGGCCAGCGACGCCCAGCTGCTCGGCCGCAAGACCTACGAAGGCTTCGCCGCGGCGTGGCCGACGATGGAGGGGACCGGTGAGTTCGGCGAAAAGATGAACGCCATGCCCAAGTACGTGGTCACGGCGACCCTGGATCGGCTCGAGTGGCCTGGCTCGAACGTCATCAAGGGAGATGTCGCCGATGAGATCCGCAAGCTGAAGAAGCAGCCAGGGAAAGACCTGCTGCTCGCCGGCAGTGGTCAGCTCTTCAACGCGCTCATGCGGGAGAACCTGATCGACCTCTACCGGTTCATGCTGCACCCCGTCGTGCTCGGAAGAGGCAAGCGTCTCTTCGCGGAGGGTGCCGGCCAGACGGTCCTCAGCCTGACCGAGACCAAGCGCTTCGCCACCGGCATGGTGATCCTGGAGTTCGAACCGACTACCAAGAGCTGAGGGAAAAGTCCTCCCCACGGCCCGGCGACCCGGTGGGGGAGCCAGGGCGAAATTCCTATAGACCAATCGGCCGGCGGCGGTTAGGTTGATTCGGGGACGGGCGCCGGGGCCGAGATCCTCATGGCCGGCCTACCGGTCTCAGGAACAGGGAGGGGGCGTCCGCCCCTTTTGGTGTGGTCGCGCCCTGTACCTGGAGCTTTAGGGCCTGGTGGGTGCGCCCGCTGCCGGTACGGGCGGGGCAGTCAACTTGTTGGCTCCGCTCCCCGCCGCCTTGATTCCCGTCACCTCGAGGATCTCGCCCTCGTCGAGGGAGTCACTCTTCAGCAGCGCGTGTGCAAGTGCATCGAGCTGGGACCGGTGCTCGGTCAGCAGCTTCTCGGCGTCGGCCAGGCACTCCTCGGAGATCCGGCGGACCTCGTCGTCGATCAGCTCGGCCGTGGCCTCGCCATAAGGTCGCTGCTGTAAGGGCCCGCCATCCGGCTCTCCATAGTTCAGCGGTCCGACCTTGGGGCTCATGCCCCAACGCACGACCATCTGCTGGGCGATCCGCGTCACCTGCTGGAGGTCGTTTTCCGCGCCGGTCGTGACGACCCCGTAGACGAGCCGTTCCGCCGCTCGCCCCCCCAGGGCACCGACAAGCCGCGCCCGAAGGTAATCCTCTCCGTAGTTGAACCGATCGTCGATCGGGCTCTGCAGCGTCACGCCGAGCGCCATGCCGCGCGGGATGATGGTCACCTTTTTCACCGGGTCCGCCCCCGGGACGAGCAAGCCGAGCAGGGCATGGCCGGACTCGTGGTACGCGATCCGCTCCCGGTCCAGATCGCTGAGCATGATCTTCCGCTCGGTGCCAAGCAGAGTTCTCTCGATCGCCTCGGCGAAATCCGCCATCGTGACGGCGGGTTCGCCCTTGCGGGCGGCGCCCAAGGCGGCCTCGTTGACGAGGTTGCGCAGGTCGGCTCCCACCAGCCCGGGCGTCTGACCCGCGACCTGGTCGAGGTCCACATCGGGAGCCATCGGCACGTTGCGAGAGTGAATCTTCAGGATCGCGGCGCGGCCGCGGCGGTCGGGAGCCTGGACCGTGACCCGGCGGTCGAAACGACCCGGGCGGAGCAAAGCCGGGTCAAGCACGTCTGCCCGGTTGGTGGCGGCGAGCACGATCACGCCCTCGCGCGAGTCGAAGCCGTCCATCTCGGTGAGGATCTGGTTGAGCGTCTGCTCCTGCTCATCGTTGCCCCCGATCCTCAAAGCCGCGGCGCGGCTGCGGCCGATGGCATCGAGCTCGTCGATGAAGATGATCGCAGGCGCTGCCGCGCGTGCCTTTGCGAAAAGGTCACGGACGCGCGCGGCGCCTACACCCACGATCGCCTCCACGAATTCAGACGCTGCAATGCTGAAGAACGGCACCTTGGCCTCGCCCGCGACTGCGCGCGCGAGCAGCGTCTTACCGGTGCCCGGCGCGCCGATCAACAACACGCCCTTGGGCACGTTGCCGCCCAGGCGCTGGTACTTCTGGGGCTCGCGCAGAAAATCGACCACCTCCTGGAGCTCGGCCTTCACCTCGTCGATGCCGGCGACGTCCTCGAATGTGACCGAGGGCCGCTCGGCGTCGTACAGCCGGGCCCGGCTCTGGCCGAAGGTGCCGAGGATGCCGCCGGCGCCGGCCGACGCGGCCCGGCGGGACAGATAGAGGAATCCGACCACTAGCAGGATCGTCGGGCCAAAGCTGAAGAGCAAGGTCTCCCAGAGTGGAGTGGACGCGTTCGGATCCTTGGCGTTCATGACCACGTTGTGCTGACGCAGCTGGGTCTCGAGGTCGTCATTGGCGAACGCCGGGCGCTGGGTCTGGAACTTCGTCGAGCTTGTGCCGCTGGTGTCTTTGAGCGCCTTCTTGGTCACGCCCGTGATCGACTCTCCGGTGCTTGTGATGCTGACCACGTTGTCTGCGGTGACCTGGTCAAGAAAAGCGTTGTAGGAGATCGTGACCGTGGGCGCCTGGCCGGCCGAGAACAGGATGTTGCTGATCAGAATGTTGGCCGCAAACAAGATCGCCAGCGTGATCCAGAAGCGAAGCGTGCGCATGGGCGCGAGAGCGTCCGGCTTTTTTTGCCGCGGCGGGTTCGGGCTTGGGCGGCCAGACGGGGCCGGCGGCGGGTTCTGCCCCATTCGGTGATCCTAGTCCGTCCTTGTTGTGGTGGGCGGTTGGGCACCTGTCAAGCCACGCGGCCCGTCGAAGGCTCAACGCGCGAGTCGGTCGCCGCTTTGAAGACGGATTACTCGCCAGGCGATCTCTTGAGCACGCAGGTAGTCACCTGGCCCGCTCCCGGATCCCTTAGCATCCTCCCGGTTGACTCTCTACGCCTGGCTGAACTTCCTCCACCTCGCCGGGCTGGCGGCATTCCTTTTCGCGCACGGCATCTCGGGAGGCGCATCACTCGCGCTACGAGGACCGGTGTCCGGCTACAGCCGCTCCCTCCTGCGCCTTTCGCAGAGATCGGGGCTGGTCTCGAACCCCGCCCTGCTCGTGGTTCTGATCACGGGCATCTGGATGACCTTCGCCGCCCAATGGTGGTCCAGAGGGTGGCCGTGGGCTTCGCTCGCGGTGTTGGTCGCGGTGCTCGGCGTGATGTTTTACGTAGCCCGGCCGTATTACATGGCGCGGGATGCGGTCGGTGGGCCGGACGATGCTCTAGCCGAACGTCTCCACCATACCCGCCCGATGCTCGCGGTTTGGGCCGGCGCGGTCGGGCTCATCGCTCTGGTTGCGCTGATGGTTTTCAAGCCTTTTTAGCGCATCGCGAATTCAAATTCTGCATCCGTACCTCAAATGGACGATGACAGGCCGAGGAGACCCGGTCTAGTTTTCCGACGTGGCGCTGAAGCTAAGGATCATGGCGTCTCGCGGGCCTGCTCGGCGCGGTGTGCCACCCGCTCTCATCTATCGCGCTGAGGTTTACGAAGACAGCGATCGGTTCCGCGAGTGCAAGTGGGGCTGCTCGCACAATCACGAAAGCGTCGAGAACGCGTTCAACTGCGGCATGTCGTGGCTCAACGATCAAATCGACGAGTCCGCGGCCGAGTCAGCCTGACCAAGCGCTTCACCGGCGGCCGGTAGAATCGCTGTGGTGCAGAGCGCGACCGTCTCGTCGGCGCACGCCTTTGGGGAGCTCGAGCAACATCGGCGCGAGCTGACCGCTTACTGCTACCGGATGCTCGGCTCGCCGTTCGATGCCGAGGATGCGGTGCAGGACACCTTCGTGCGGGCCTGGCGAAATCGCGACCGTTTCGAGGGCCGCGCCGCCATGCGCTCCTGGCTCTACCGAATCGCGACCAACGTGTGCCTCGACATGCTCAAGGGCAAGCAGCGGCGTGCGCGGCCGATGGACCTCGGACCGTCGGTCGAGCCGATCGAGGCCAACCTCAATGTGCCCGCCGAGGTGACCTGGCTCGAGCCCATCCCGCTCCATCTCATTGCGCCCGAGCGCGATCCGGCCGAGCTGGCCGTCCAGAACGAGTCGATCCGGCTTGCATTCGTGGCCGCACTGCAGCACCTCCCGGCGCGACAGCGCGCGGTGCTCATCCTCCGTGAGGTCCTCGACTGGCAGGCCTCCGAGGTCGCAGAGCTGCTCAGCACCTCAGTCGCTTCCGTCAACAGCGCCCTGCAGCGGGCACGAGCGACCCTCGCGAACAGCAATGTCGGCGCTGACGGCAACGAGCGGCCATTGAGCGACACCGATCGCGCCCTCCTGGAGCGCTACGTCGCTGCCTTCGAGCGCTACGACGTCAAGGCCTTGACATTGCTGATCCGGGAAGACGCGACGCAGTCGATGCCGCCCTACGACATGTGGCTGAGCGGCCGCGACGACATCCTGACGTGGTGGTTCGGACCGGGCATCGGATGCCAGGGCTCGAGGGTGATTCCCACCACCAGCGCCAACGGGATGCCGACCTTCGGCCAGTACAAGCCGAGCCCGAACGGCGGCCACGATCCGTGGGCACTCCAAGTCCTCGAGCTCTCAGGCGGGCGGATCGGCGAGTTCACGTTCTTCCTCGACACCCAGCGCCTTTTCCCTCTTTTCGGGTTGCCGCTGCACCTCGACGCATAGGACGTCGCCAAGGCCGGCGAACTCGACCAGCGCAAGTAATTCCTCGCTTGGCTCGAGCAGCTGAAGATCGCAGCCCCGCCGGCGCAGTCCGAGCTGGATCCTGGCCATGCAATCGATCGCGCCGAGGTCGGGTTGTCCGATATGAGCGCAGTTCAGGGTGACCGATTCGGTCGCCATCGAAGTTAGGACGGAATAGCCTGCCGAAACTCATCGGTTGGCCATCGATGAGTTGTGGTGGGGCCTGCCGTCTAAATCGGCATGAAGAATTCACGCTGGCTTTCGCTGCTGATCCTCTGCACCGGATTCCTCTTGATCGTCGTCGACATGACGATCGTCAACGTTGCGCTCCCTTCGATCCAGCGGGATCTGGGCTTCTCGCAGTCTGGCCTGGCGTGGGTCATCAACGCGTACCTGATCGCGTTCGGAGGACTCCTTCTCCTCGCGGGTCGCGTAGGTGATCTGGTCGGACGTAAGCGCGTCTATCTCGCCGGCCTGGCGCTCTTCACCGTCGCGTCACTTCTATGCGGCCTCTCCTTCGCTCAGCCGATGCTGATCGCGGCCCGTTTCATCCAGGGCATCGGCGGCGCGGTGAGCTCGGCGGTGATCCTGGCGATGATCGTGACCCTGTTCCCGGAGCCGCTCGAGCGCGCCAAGGCGTTTGGGATCTTCAGCTTTGTCGCCTCCAGCGGCGCGGTGGTCGGTCTGATCGCCGGCGGGCTCATCACCCAGTCGGTCAGCTGGCACTGGATCTTCTTCGTGAACCTGCCACTCGGCATCGCGACTGCTCTGCTGGCGGCACGCGTGCTCGAGTCGGACAGGGGGATAGGCATCGGCCAGGGCGCCGACGCGCTGGGGGCGGTCCTCGTCACGGTCGCCTTGATGCTCGGCGTGTATACGATCGTCCAGACAGCTGACTACGGACTGGTCTCGCTTCGCACCGCGATCCTCGGCGCAGTCGCGGTCGGGCTGCTCGTAGCCTTCGTCGTCCGCCAGGCACGCGGCCGCGATCCGATTCTGCCTCTGCGGTTGTTCCGCTCGCGCAAAGTCACCGGTTCGAACGTCGTGCAGGCGCTCATGTCGACGTCCTTCCTCGGGTTCTTCTTCGTCTGCTCGCTCGACTTCCAGCGTGTGCAGGGCTACGGGCCGATGGCGATAGGCCTCGCATTCCTCCCGGTCGCGGTCGTGATGGCGCTGTTCTCGATCCGGTTCTCGGCGCAGCTGATCGGCAGGTTCGGAGCCGGCCCGATGCTGGTGGCCGGCCAGGCCGTCGCGCTCGTCGCGCTGGCGATGGTCGCATTCGGGCCCACCCACGCCAACTATCTCGTCGACATGCTGGTCCCGCTGGCGCTGCTCGGGCTGGGCGGCGGACTGACGTTTCCGGCATTGACGATGGTTGCGATGGAAGACGTGTCGCCCAACGATGCCGGCCTCGCTTCCGGCCTGCTCAACACGACCGGGCAGGTCGGCGGCGCCTTCGGCCTCGCTGTGTTGGCCACGCTGGCCGGGACGCGCACCGTCGCCATGATCCGCGGAGGCGCTGATACTGTGCAGGCGTTGGCGAGCGGATACCACTTCGCATGGTTCGTCAGTTTGGGAGTGGTCGCCGCCACCCTCGGTGTGGCGGCGTGGCTGCTGCGTTCGAAGCCGGCTATGCGGATGGAGATGGACGCCGAATGCGAGGCGGCGGCGTAGAGATGCGCAAGCTTGCGTCCTTTCTCATGCTGACCCTCGACGGCTACTTCGAAGGCGAGAGCCCTTGGGCGATCGACTGGCACAACGTGGACGATGAGTTCAACGATTTCGCCATCAAGCAGCTCGACGAGAGCGACCGCCTCGTGTTCGGTCGCGCGACCTACCTGGGGATGGCCCAGTACTGGCCGAGCGCCGAGGCGTTGAAGAACGACCCCGAGGTCGCGGCAAGGATGAACAGCGCGCCGAAGATCGTGGTCTCGCGCACGCTCGAAGAGCCCGAGCCGCCGTGGGCCAACACCCGCTTGATCCGCGATCCGCGGGAGTTGGAGACGCTCAAGGAAGCCGAAGGCAAAGACCTGCTGGTGCTCGGAAGCTCCGTGCTCACGACCAGCCTGATGGAGATGAATCTGCTCGATGAGCTGCGGGTCATCGTCAACCCGGTCCTGATCGGCGCCGGCAACTCATTGTCGAGCAGCGCCGGCGGACGGATCTCCCTCAAGCTGCTGAGCACGCGCAAGTTCCGGTCCGGCAACGTCCTCCTTACGTATGAGCCGGTCCCGGCCAAGATGGGAGCTCGATGACGAGGCTGCTCTTGCTCACATCTGACGGCGGGATCCACTGGTCGTGCACGAACGCGCCGGTGCCTCTTACGTGAGATAGCGCGCTAGCCCTTGGCAATCAAGAGGAAGGTGTCTCTTTTCGACCTCAACGTCGAAAAGATCCTGGACCACTGGGGCGTGCCCGAAGCCATCAGAGAGGTGATCGCCAACGCCCTCGACGAGCAGGCGCTCAGCGGCACGCCTGAGCCCGAGATCCTCAAGCGCCGCGACGGATGGCATATCACCGACTTCGGGCGTGGCCTGCGTTACCAGCATCTGACCCAGAACGAAAACCCCGAGAAGCGACGCAAGGCCGACCTGGTCGTCGGCAAGTTCGGGGTCGGCCTGAAAGACGCGCTGGCGACTTTCCACCGGCGCGGCATCGCGGTCAAGGTCCGCAGCCCTCACGCCGACCTCACGCTCCAGCGCGCCGCCAAGAGCAACTTCGCGGACGTCAAGACCCTCCACGCGGCGATCATGCCGCCGACCGAGCCCAGGCGCCACGGCACCGATTTCGTTTTGACCGGCCTGTCCGATGTGGACATGGCCGCGGCCAAGGATTACTTCCTCCGTTTTGCGGGCGACGAAGAGCTGGAGCGCACCGACCTCGGCGCCATCCTGAAACGCCAGCCCGGCGAGCCCGCACGGATTTACGTCAAGGGCCTGCGCGTGGCGCTCGAGGAGGAGTTCCTCTTCTCGTACAACATCACCTCGACCACCGCGCAGCTCCAGAGGGCGCTCAACCGGGAGCGCACCAACGTCGGGCGCAGCGCTTACCAGGACCGGGTCAAGGCCATCCTTGTAAAAAGCAAGTCGGACGCAGTCGCGGAACAATTGGTCCAGGACCTGACGCGCATCCCGGCGGGAACCAACCACGACGAGATCACCTGGCTCGACGTGCAGGAGCAGGCCGTGCGGATCCTGGCCGCGAAGGCCAAGACAGTGTTCGTCACGTCTCAGCAGATGTTCATCATGGGCGCGACGATCCAGGAGGCCCGCGCGGATGGATACAAGGTGATCGTGATCCCTGATCGCCTGCTGGCGCGGCTTTCCAGCCTGCGCGACCTCAACGGCAACCCGATCCTCGACATCAGTGGCTTTGTCCAGGTTTGGAACGCGTCGTTCACCTACGACTTCATCGACCCCGAGAAGTTGAACAAGGCTGAGCGCGCGATCTGGACCATCCTGCCCGAGCTCATGCGCCTGGCCGGGGACCACGCCAGGCGCGTCAAGGAGATCCGCGTTTCGAAGACGATGCGTCTCGACGAAGGCGCGTACGAGACGGAAGGGGTTTGGGACTCGCCCAACATAGTCGTCAAGCGCTCAGTGCTCGATTCGCCTCGCCACTTCGCCCGCGTCGTTTTGCACGAGGTCGCGCATGCCAGCTCGGGCGCCAATCACGGCAGCCTCGCCTTCATGGCCGCGATCGACGACCTGGCCGGCCTGGCGGCCGTGGCGGCGACAGCGCTCACCAATCACCGGCGGCGGGGGCGCCAGACCTAGCGCTGCTCCAGGTCGCCCTTGCGCTTGCTCCAGTAGGCGAGGCGGTATCTGAAGCGTTCGACCTGGGAGGCGATGACGGGCAGGTTGGTCTGCTCGGCTTCGCGCTGGGCCTCGCTCGGCATCTCCGGGATCATGCGTGCGAGCGCATCGAACAGTTGCTGCTCGAGGTGGACGAGGTGGCTGTACACAGACACCCATCGGCGCGCCTCTTCCAGCGACTCCGACCTTGGATCTTCATCCTGGATCGGTCGCTCGAGATCGGCGCCCTCCCAAGCCGCCCCAGCAGCCTCCTCTCTCCTGGAGGCCATGGCTACATCTTGTTCCTATTTCAGAGCGAAGTCACGACTGATCACGTGGAGTTTCATCGGGGTGACCTGTATTACCAAACGCGATCCTGTCTCGCACCACCCGGGCCCGGCCGAGCAGGCGCGAGCGCTGGACCGCGTCTTCGCCGAACCGATCGCGGATCGCATCCATCGCCGTCTCGAGCCGCTCCTTGCGCGGACGTGCCGGTTCAGTGAAAAGATCGAGCTGGCCGCCGTCGCCATGGCTCAACTCCGACAGCCCGACGCCCAGGGTGCCGATGCTCCTCCGCGGATCGCGCGCCGCCAGCAGTTTCAAGGCCGCCTGGTAGATCTCGTCACCCGTCGAGATCGGTCCCGGCTGCTTGGCCTGCCTCGAGAAATGCTCTTCATCAGGCCGGTAGACGACACCCACCGAGACCACGCTCCCGCGCCGCCCGGCTGCCCGCAGGCGCCGGCCGACCATATCGGACAGGCGCATGAGCAGCTCCTCGAGGTCCCGCTGGGAGGCGGTCGCGCGGGCCAGCACGTGCGAGTGGCTGTAGCTCTTGCGCGTGGCGGTCTCGAAACTGCCGGCTTCAAAACCACGCAACCGCATGCTCCAGCCGCGCGCCACGTCCGTATGCATGCCGGCGAGCCGCAGCCGGGGTGGCGTCGACCTCAGAAACTGAACCGGGGTCTGGATGCCGGCGCGTGCAAGGCGTCGTGCTGTGGCGTCCGCGATGCCGGACAGGTCGGTGAGCTGGAGGGTCTCGAAGACGGCGACGAGGTTGGTGTGATCGATGCGCCGCAGCCCGTCGCGCTTGTCGAGGTTGGACGCTTGCTTGGCCATCCAGATCGAGGTCGACGCCCCGACCGAAGCGGTCACGAACTCGCCGATCTCGGCTCGAATCGCCGCCTTGATCGCGCGCCCGACGCCTTCAGGCCCGAGCTTTTTCAGGCCGGGCGTCCCGGCGAGGTTCGTCGACGCCTCGTCGATTGACATCCGACGCACGTCCGGGCTGTGCCGGCCCATGATCTCGATGAGCCGGTCCGAGACCGACCGGTAAAGAGGCGGGTTGGGTTCGCGGACCAGGACCGCCGGCAAGATCGCCTTCGCCTCGAAGACCCGCATCCCGGTTTTGATCCCGAGGTCACGGGCTTCGCGCGAGGAAGAGACGATCGTGGCCGCATCGGTGGCGTAGGCGGCGATCGCCAGCGGGCGGCCCCGCAGGCTCGGGTCGTGCTGCTGCTCGATCGACGCGAAAGCGCAGTTCAAGTCGATCACCAGGGTGGTCGGGTCGGCCGTGTTGAGCCCGAGTGCAACGGCTTCCGGGGAGGGTTGATCCGTCACGAGCAAATGTTCGCACCAGCCGGGCTGGTGGGCAAGTCCCGATTTAGGCGGCTAGACCGTCGCGGACATCTCGACGGAAGCGAGGAACGGCGAAACCGGATCGATGAACGTGAGCGACGCCACCGGGTGGTCCTCGGTGTTCGCTTTGACTCCGGCCGGCAAGTCCATTGACGCCTCCTTCGGCATCAAAACGCCGCCGGCAGCACCAGGGTGAACTCGCTGCCCGCCCCGGCGGTCGACTCGACTTCGATGTCACCTCCGTGCCGGCCGGCGATCTCCTTGCACAGAAACAGTCCCAGCCCTGTGCCCGGAATGGTCACGTTCTCTTGCGTCGGCAACCGGCCGAAGCGCGTGAACAACGTGGGTATGTGCTCAGCCGCGATGCCGAGGCCCTCGTCGCGGATGCTTACGAATACGTGCGAGTCGCGGCAGCCCGTGGTGCAGCGGACCTCGCCACCGCCTGGCGAATACTTGATGGCGTTGTCCATCAGGTTCGCGACGATCGTCCCCACCCTCGCGTGGTCGCCTGCGACCAGCAGGGGCCTGTCGTCGGCGTCGAGGACGAAATGGTGGCCTTGCGACAGTGGCCGGTAGATGTCGAGCTGCTCTTGCACCACGTCGCCGAGGTCGAATGTCTCGTGGAACATGTCGAAGGCGTCGTGCTCGAGTCGCGCCGTCTCCAGCATTTGTTCGACCAGCCGGTCCATCTGGGCCAGCTTGACCTCCTGCAGACGGGCCACCGCCGGGATCTGGTCTGGCGGTATCGAGCCCTCCTCCAGCATCGAGTTGTAGCCGCGGATCACCGTCAGCGGCCCGCGCAGCTCGTGTGAAGCGAGGTTCAAGAATTGCGTCTTCGTGCGTTCTAGATCCTCCATGCGCTTCGCGTGTGCGCGAAGCAGGGCCGACTCTCGATCGCGCTCGGCGCTCCGCGCCTCTTCTTGCCTTTTTCGCTCGGTCAGGTCTCGCGTCACCTTGCCGAAGCCGCGCAACCGGCCCGTTTCATCCCTCAGCGCCGTGATCACAACGCTCGCCCAGAATCGCGTGCCGTCTTTGCGCAGTCGCCACGCTTCTTCCTCATAGCGGCCTTCACGCTTCGCGACTTCCAACTCCCAACCCGGCTTGTCGTTCCTCACCTCGTCGGGCGGGTAGAACATCGAGAAGTGGCGCCCGATGACCTCGTCCGCGGTGTAGCCCTTGATCCGTTGCGCGCCCTCGTTCCACGTGACGATGGTGCCCGTGGGATCGAGCATGAAGATCGCGTAATCGACGACGCCGGCGACAAGCAGCGCGAACTGATCACCGACAACGCGCGGCTCGTATGTATTCACCCTCGGCGGCACCTAGACGATCTTAAAGACGGGGGGAGCACGCTCGCAAAGCGCATTCGCTCAGCCCCAGACCGCCCTGCTGACCTGGCCGACGAGCTCGAGCTTGCGCCGCTGATCATCCGGGGTCAGGCGGTTGCCTTCCAGGGTCGACGCGAATCCGCACTGTGGGCTCAGAGCCAGCCGGTCGAGGGGGATGAACCGCGACGCCTCCTCGATCCGGCGCTTCAGCTCATCTTCGGACTCGAGCGTGGGCTTCTTGCTCGTGACCAACCCGAGCACCACCACCCGGTCCTCGGGGACGTGTTTCAGAGGCCCAAAGCCTCCCGAGCGGTCGTCGTCGTACTCGAGAAGAAAGCGGTTGAACCTCGTCTTTTCAAATATGCGCGCGATCGGTTCATAGTCGCCCGCGGCGTAGAACTTGCTCTGGTTGTTGCCGCGGCAGATGTGCATCGCAAACGTCACCTCGGGGTGCCCGCCGATGATCGCGTTGTCCATCTCGATGCAGGTGTCGATCAGCTTCTCCGGGTCGCTGCCGCGCTGCCGGTATCCCTCGCGCAGCTCGGGGTCGAGCAGAGCCGCGTACTGCGGCGCGTCGATCTGGATGTAAGTGCAGCCGAGGCGCACGAGCTCGTCGACCTCGCGCCGGCTGAGCTCGACGACGTCGGCGAGATAGGCGTCGCGGGTCGCGTAGGCGGTCTTTGATTTTTCCGGGTCGTAGTACGCGGCCGCCTGCTGGGCGCTGATCATCGTCACCTTGGCGGGCACCGTCGTGCTCGCCCGCAGGTATGTGAACTCTTCTGCGGCCATGTTCCGCCGCGGTCGCAGCTTCTCGACCACGACCGGCCTCTTGAAAACGAGCTGCTCGCCCTTCTCGTCGTGGAAGGGGATCGCCCAGCCGCCGAACTTGTCGAAGCCCGCCATCGAGTCCACCAGGTGACCGAAGAAGGCGTAGCGGCGCTGCTCGCCGTCGGTGATGACATCGATTCCCGCCGAGGTTTGGAGCTCGATCGCCTCGTCGACCGCGCGGTCCTCGATCTCCTTGAAGCGCGGCGGACCCATCTCGCCCGACTCCAGCCGCCGCCGCGCCGCGACCAGGAAGTCCGGCCGTAGGAGGCTGCCCACGACCTCCGCCCGCACGCTCGCGTGGCGAGCTGGAGTCCTGGACGCAGCCGAAGCCTGGTGTTGCACCCTCGCCACCTCCCCGGATCAAGAGCATGATGACAGGTACAAATTTGCCCGGTCCGGTTACCGGGTCAAGAAGAGCAGGCCCTGATGCAGCAGCGATACGACAAACAGACATGATCGTCCTGGAGATGCAACCTTTTCGCCTGGAGCAGAAGCGCGACTACTGGAAGCTTCGGGCGGCCGAAACGCAAGGCGGACGGAGCCGCGGCCCCGACTGAACGTCCCTCTTCGATCCCAAACCGCGTTTGACATCGTCGCCATCGCCGCCTCGGCCGGCGGCGTGACCGCCCTGAGCGAGCTTCTCCGTCGCCTCCCCGCGCAATTCGGAGCGATCGTCGTCATCGTGCAGCACGTCGACCCGCGCCACCGCAGCCTGATGCCTCAGGTCATTGGCCGCCAGTCCCGACTCCCAGTGACGCACGCCGAAGACGGAATAACACTGGCTCGGGACCACGTCTACCTGGCGCCTCCCAATCAGCACCTGCTCATCAACCGAAAGGGATCGCTGACACTGACAGACACGGAATTGGTCAACTTCGTGAGGCCCTCCGCCGACCTATTGTTCGAATCGGTGGCGGCTGCTTACGGCGAGCGCGCGATCGCTGTCGTGCTGACCGGCACGGGTCATGACGGCGCGATGGGCGTGACCGGGATCAAGCAACGGGGGGGGACTGTCATCGCCCAGGACGAGGCTTCTTCAGAATTCTTTGGTATGCCCTCCGCGGCAATCGTGACGGGTGCGGTCGACTTCATTCTGCCGCTGGACGAGATCCCTCGCAAGCTCGTCGCGCTGATGGGCCGCGAGTCGGTCGATTGACCCTCGAGGCCGGCGCCGACTTCGAAACGCTGCTCGAATACCTTCGCGACTCGCGAGGCTTCGACTTCACCGGCTACAAGCGCCCGAGCCTCATCCGCCGCGTCAGCCAGCGATGTTCCGAGCTGGGCATCGACAACTTCCGCGCCTACCTTGACTATCTGCAGGTCCATACGGATGAGTTCGCCGAGCTCTTCAACAAGATCCTGATCAACGTCACCGAGTTCTTTCGCGACAAGCAGGCCTGGGACTACCTCGGGAAAAACGTGATTCCCCGCATCGCCGCGAAGGACGGAGACATCCGCATCTGGAGCGCAGGAACCTCATCCGGGGAAGAGGCGTACTCCGCTGCGATGCTGTTCTGCGAGGCGCTCGGCGAGAAGGCCTTCGTCGACAGGGTCAAGATCTACGCCACCGACGTCGACGAGGATTCGCTCACCAAAGCTCGTGGCGGCTATGTTGCGAAGGACCTCGCTTCTGTCGACGACGACCTGAAATCGCGGTACTTCGAACGCCAGGGCGAGCGCTTGATGTTTCGTGCCGGACTTCGCCGCACGATGGTCTTCGGCCGCCACGACGTGACCCAGGATGCGCCCATCTCCCGGCTCGACCTCTTGATCTGCCGCAACACGCTCATCTATTTCACGGCGGAGGCGCAGGGTCGGATCCTGGCGCGGTTCCATTACGCGCTGAACGACGAGGGGTACCTTTTTCTGGGTCGGGCCGAGATGCTTCTCACCCATGCCGCGCTGTTCACCCCGGTCGACCTGAGGGAGCGAGTCTTCTCGAAGGTGGCGCGGCTCGAGCTTCAGGAACGGCTGGTTCTCCTGGCGCAATCCGGGAGCAGCGAAGCCACCGATCACGTCGTCCGCCAGCTGCGCGTGCGCGAGCTGACAACCGAGGGATCTCCTTACCCGCAGATCGTGGTCGACGCGCTCGGTGTGTTGGTCAGCGCCAACCATCCAGCTCGCCAGATGTTCGAGATTCCTCCGGCTGATATCGGCAGGTCGCTGAAGGACCTCGAGCTTTCCTACAGGCCGGTGGATCTTCGAACGCCGATCGACCGGGTCAGTCGTGAACGCCGAACCACGTCCGTACAGAGCGTCGAGGTCCGGAGGGCCGACGGCACGTTGGGGCTGTTCGACATCCACTTTGCTCCGCTCATCGACGATGACGGCTCTGTCGTCGGAACCGCCGTCAACTTCATCGATGTCACGCAAACGATGCACCTCCGTTCGGAGCTCGATCGCACGGCTCAGGAGCTGCAGTCGCACCGGGAAGAGCTCGAGACGACCAACGAGGAGCTCCAGTCCACGGTGGAGGAGCTGGAGACGACCAACGAGGAGCTTCAGTCGACCAATGAGGAGCTGGAGACGCTGAACGAGGAGCTCGAGTCGACCAATGCGGAGCTGCAGAGCATCAACACCGACCTGCGGTTGCGAACTGGCGAGGTGGAACGGCTGAATACACTCCTCCTCGCGATCACGGGCAACATCGAGGTTGGCGCCGCAGTGCTCGACAAGAGCATGAGGGTCCAGGTGTGGAACGAGCGTGCCGCTGATCTCTGGGGCGTGCGGTCCGACGAAGTGCTGGGGAGCTCATTCTTCGATCTCGACATCGGGCTGCCGGCGGAGCAGCTGCGGGAGCTGATCCAGGCAGGTGCGGGTGGGCGGCCGCGCCATGATGAGCTGGAGGTCACCGCGACGACGCGAAAGGGCAGGGACATTCGCTGCAGGGTGATCGTGCACACGCTTGGCGATGGTGACCGCCCGGCCGGTGTCGTGCTCGTGATGGAAGAGCTGAATTCCGGAGCGACTACGCGACAGCGGTGACCGACGCCCGGATCGACTTGCGCCAACCCTCCACGAGCACCTCGAGCATCTCCACCTCGGCCGCCAGCTGATATCTCTCCGCAGGCGGCATCTCGACAACAGCCCGCCGCATCTTCGTGTACAGCCTGTCCGCGGTTTCGACCAACCGAGAGTAGGCGACCGGCCAATATTCGGGCCCTTCAGGCGATCCCCATCTCAAGATCGATGCGCTGTATCGCTCCTGCGCGTTTGCAGTCTCCTCGCGCAGGCTGCGCACCCTGTCCCGCAGCGAGTCCAGCGCCCGTCTTTGCAGACGGCGCTCGAGCGACGCCAGGATCAGGCGCTTCGACTGCAGCACGAGCAGGCGTGAGGAGATGAGGGAGTCAGCAATCGAAGACTGGCTGGGTACGATCTCGCTCATCGGTCCTCCTCCGCGACCAATGGTGCGGTTACGCCGTAGCCGCGGTTCCTGACCACGGTGATCACCTGCTCCAGGCCCACCTCACGCAACCTGCTTCGCAGCCGCATGATGTAGGTCCGGACCTGGGCGTCGGAAAGTCTCGAGTTGTGCCAGGCAAGCGTCGCCAGCTGCTTGCTCGTGAACGGCCGGCGGGGATGGCGAAGTAGGAAGTCGAGCAGGTGGGCCTCACGCGGGGTCAAGCGCAGGGACTTGCCGCCATACGTCAGCGTGTGGTCATTCGGATCGATGACAACCCCGGCCAGCTCGGCGTGGCGATCGCGCCAAACGGCGAGCCGGTCGTCGATCCAGGCGAGGTTTCGGCGCAGGTCGGCGGAGTCGGGGCTGCCGTTGGCGCGCGAAATCACCGAGCGCAGGACCGACGCCAATTCCTCGTAGATCGAGATCCACCCCGCCACCTCTGGAAGGGCGGAAGTGGTCAAGTCCTCGCCCGGAAGCTCGCTCAGATCGCGCCACGCTTCCCGCATGACCTTGCCTCCTTACCTGAGGGTACAACGTCCGGTTGAATTCAGTCAGCGATTTTGGCTCCTAATGTTGCGCTTCGGGGGCTATTTTGAGGCCGGTATGGCTGCGGGACGCAGCAGTTTGGTGTCGATACGCCGGGGGGCAACGACCGGGCAAGGGGCCAAGGTCCTGAGGGAGGGCCTGGCCCCTTCGCCATCTTTCGATCTCTACGTGCCCGCGATTGACACTCTCGAAGAGATCTGCGGGTGGCTGGGCACGTTCCGCGAACGGCTTCGCCTGGCCCGCACCGACGAGCGACCGCGGGTCGCGGCGCTCGTCCTGCAGCTCGAGGCCCGCTATCAGACCAGGCGGGCCGAGCTGTCCTGAGGCGATGAGTCAGCTCAAGACACGACGGCCAGCGCCTGTCGTGAGCATGAACGGCAATGGCGGACCGATCCGCGTCGTCATCGTCGAAAACCACCAGCTCGTCTCCGAAAGCCTGGGTCTGCTGCTTGACGGGCAGAAGGACATGCAAGTGGTCGGCAAGGCCACTTCGGTGAGCGAGGCCGGTGCGCTGCCGCGGCACCTTTCGCCAGATGTGGTGGTCATGGATTTCCACCTCGATGACGGCACGGGACACGACGCCGCGCTGGCGATGCGCGACTCGTTCCCGAACGCGAGGTTTGTGTTCCTGAGCCGGGATGACAGCGACGATGCCCGCCTCGCCGCTGTCGAAGCCGGCGCGAGCGCCTATCTGCATAAATCGAGTGCCGCCTCTGAGGTGATCGCGTCCATTCGCAAGGTCGCGCAGGGGATGAGCCTGATCACACCAACGATGATCGCCAAGCTCGTCAGCAAGGGCAAAGACAGGGAGCACATGCGCGAGAGCCTCAGCCCGCGTGAGCGCGAGGTGCTTCAGCTGATCGCCGACGGAGTCGGGACTCGCCGGATCGCCCAGCAGCTCGGGGTCAGCTACTCGACCGTCCGCACGCACCTGCGGTCGATCAGCGCCAAGCTGGGCACCCACTCGCTCGTCAACACGGTGGTCACCGCGCGCGAGCTGGAGCTGGTGAACTAGGCGGTCTTGCGCGCGCGGGTGGTCCGGGTCAGTTGAGGAACGTACCCATCCGGAATCCGAACAGATCCGGGTGTGCCTTCAACGCCCGCAGCAGCGCCACGCCGTCGAATCGGCGCACGTCGTACTGGCAGATGACCACGACCGGATAGCGCCGGCACATGACCTCGAACGCCTCCTCGTAGCGGAGCATCTCTTCCTCGGAGCCGAACATGCTTCGTTCCGACACCATCTCGCCGACGATCCGAATCACCGCTGGTCCCTTCGCCAGTGTGTCGGCGAGCCGGCGCTCCCACTCGGCGATGGCCTCTGACGCCGTGCCGCCCTCGAACCTCACCACGGTGAAGAGCCCGCTGTCGAGGGCGCGCCCCAGGCCGATGTCTGTGCGGTTGCCAAGGGCATCGGTGTACCGCTTCAGCTCGGCATCGGTCGCCACCAGCACGCACGGCTGGCCAAGTCTCAGACCGTCGGCGATGAAGGGCACCGTGAGCCGCATGCCGCCGCCATCCGTGCTGTAAAGGGTGGCCAGATGCCCGGGAACCGCGACCGCGCCGCCTCCCACGTTCACCGTGTGGGCTCCCGCCACGGAGGATGCGGGCTGTTGCATGAAGGCCTGAAGGTCTGACTCGTGGAAGCGTCTTTCCCGCCGCCGGCCCACTCTTCGGGCGGCAAGGAGCCCGGAATCGCTCCACCGGCGGATCGACGCCTCGCTCACGCGCAGGAATTTGGCCGCCTCTCGTGTGTTCAGCAACCTTCCAGTGCTGTACTTTACCATCAGCCGCGGCCCAAAGCAGCACAGTTTTGCGCAGTACAATCAAGTTAAGAGATTTGCACGAATCCGCCCACAATCCCCAAACCCTGGCCCCTCAGCTGGAATGGCTTCGGGAAGCGCGCGGCAGAGGCCTCCTGAGCCGGCTGCCTGAGGAGCTGGTCACGGCCGTAGTCACGGTCGGGCAGAGGGTCCAGTACCCGCCCGGAACCCTGGCTCTTCGTTGGGATGAATCGCCGAAAACCGGCATCGTCCTTCGCGGCACGTTGAGAGCGTTCATCGCACTGCCCGACGGCGGCCAGGTGACGACTCGCTATCTCCGGGCAGGCGACGTCACGGGCGTCTTCGCCCCTCGCCAACCGCATCTCGCCAGGGGCGTCCAGGCGCTGGAATCGTGCGAGATGCTCTTCATCGATGCGGCCCGCGTCAAGGAGCTCTCCATGACCAAGCCGCTCTTCGCCTGGGAGATGATCGAGGAGCTGACCACAGTCCTGAATTCAACCCACAAGGCAATGTACGTCCGTGCATATGGCTCCCTCCGGCAGCGGGTGGTGACCGCGATTCTCGACCGGGCCGAAGCTTTAGGAGGAGTGACCGCTGGTCAGAGCGTGCCCGGGACCCAGCATGAGCTGGCCAACGCGGTCGGCTCTGTCCGCGAGGTGGTGGCCAACGTGCTTCAGGCGCTGAAGCGCGAAGGTCTGGTCGACATCAGGCGCGGCGGGCTGGTCATTCTCGAGCCCGATCGCCTGATCGACGAGGCGACGGCGGGCCTTGGGCTGGCGACCTAGCGCCTCTTCTCGAGCTTCATAGCGCCGAGACGCCTACCTCGACCCGGCGGGTGCGCGGGCCGTCCCACTCGCAGAGAAAGATCGCCTGCCAGGTGCCGAGGGCGAGCTTGCCGCCGCGCACGGGTGCCGCGCAGGAGGGGCCGACCAGCGCGGTTTTGATGTGCGAGTCGGAGTTGCCCTCGGCGTGCTCGTAATCCGCCTCTTTGGGGACCAGGTGCTCGAGCCGAGCCTCGATGTCGCGCGCCACGTCGGGATCGGCGCCCTCGTTGATCGTCACCCCGGCGGTTGTGTGTGGGACGTAGACATGGCAGACGCCGTCGTCGACGCCGGACCCGGTCACCGCCTCAGCGAGGCGCTCGGTGATGTCGACGAGCTGGGCCCGCCGCGTCGTCTTGACCTCGAGCGTGACCCAGCTCACATCCGGTGCTCTATCGGTGCTAGCGCCGCGCGGGAACCTGCTCGAGGACCTTCAGCGATTCCTTGATGAAAGCTGGAATGTCGGACGGCTGGCGCGAAGTGACCAGGTTGCGGTCGACCACGACCTCCTGGTCGACGACGTTGGCGCCGGCCTTCTTCAGGTCGCCCTGAACCGTCTTCCATGCCGTCATCCGGTGGTTCTTGTACTCGTCGGCGGTGAGCAGCAGCTGCGGTCCATGGCAGATCGCCATCACCGGCTTGCCCGCCCGCATGAACGCCTTCACGAAGCTGACGACCTCATCGTGCGCGCGGAGCTTGTCCGGGCTTCCGCCGCCTGGGATCAAGAGGCCATCGAAGTCGTCCGGCCCCACATCCTGGAATGACTTGTCGACCGTTGCCTTCACCTTGCCCTTGTCGCCTTCGATCTGGGCGCCGGCCTCGAGGCCCACGATGGTGACCTGGTGGCCCGCGTTGCGCAGGGCGTCATAAGGATCTTTGAACTCGGAATCCTCGAACTTGGGGCCGAGTACGCAAGCGATCTTCATATGGACACCTCCTCTGGATCAGGTCGGTCAAAAACCCACCTTACGCGCCTGCCAGGAGCGTTTGTCCGGAGGGGCAACGGGGTAAATCCAGAGGTGCATGCAACCCCCGTCCTCCGCTTCAGCTTGGCTAGACGAAGCCGAAGACCGGGCTGTCTCGCAGGAGGCGGTTCCGGACCTCGCCGATGTGCTCTCGGAGCTCGAGCAGCGGCCGCAGCCCCAGCCGGAGCCCGGCCAGGCCGAAGCCGATGACGCGCTGGGCGCCTACCTCCACGAGATCGGCCGGGGCACCCTTTTGACCAAACAGCAGGAGGTCGAGCTGGCCAAGCAGATCGAGGCCGGCTCCGATGCGGCCCGGCGCCGCATGACCGAGGCCAACCTGCGCCTGGTCGTCTCCATCGCCAAGAAGTACCAGGGCCGCGGCATGCCGCTCCTGGACCTGATCCAGGAAGGCAACGTCGGGCTCATGCGCGCCGTCGCCAAGTTCGACCACCGGCGCGGTTTCAAGTTCTCGACCTACGCGACATGGTGGATCCGGCAGGCTGTCCTGCGCGCCATCGGCGACCAGGCGCGCACGATCCGGCTCCCGATCCACATCGGCGATCAGACCAACAAGCTCGTCCGGGTCTCGGACCGTCTTCGCGACTCGCTCGGCCGCCAGCCGAGCGATGAGGAGATCGGCGAGGAGCTCGGGCTCACGCCCGTCGAGGTCGTTGCGCTGCGCCGGACTTCGCGCGACACCGTCTCCCTGGAGACTCCGATCGGCGAGGAAGGCGACACCGAGCTTGGTCACCTCATCGAGGACGCCAACGCTGAATCGCCGGCTTCGGCGGCCCTGGAGGCCGACCTGAAAGACCAGGTCGATGACGTCCTGGGCTCGCTCGAGCCCCGCGAGCGTCGCGTCATCCAGCTGAGGTTCGGCCTCACCGACGGGCACCAGCGGGCCCTGGACGAGGTGGCGCGCCGCCTGGGCACCAGCCGCGAAACCGTGCGCCAGCTGGAGCGCCAGGCGCTCGAAAAGCTGCGCCGCACCCGCCGGGCTGACGCCCTGCGTCCTTACGCGTCGTCCTGAGCTCTGACTAGCGCCGCCTCGGCGGCGACAATCAGATGGTGATCGGGCTCGGCCAGTACCTGGCGTTTGTGGGCGTGTCGCTGCTCGTGATCTGCACCCCCGGCCAGGACACCGCGCTGACCATTCGCAACACGCTTCTGGGCGACCGCCGAACGGGCGCGGCGACCGCGCTGGGGGTTTCGGCCGGCCAGGCGACCTGGACGGTGGCTACCAGCGCGGGACTCGCGGTGATCCTGACCGCCTCCGCACCGCTCTTCCTCGCGATCAGGCTGGCGGGCGCGGCGTACCTCGTTTATCTCGGTGGGAGATCCCTTCTGAGCGCGATCGTCAAAAGAGATCCCACCCACATCGCGCCCGCGAGGCCCGCTCCTCGCCTCTCGACCCGGACTGCTTTCCTCCAGGGCTTCCTCAGCAACCTCTCGAACGCCAAGATGGTCGCCTTCTTCGTCAGCCTGCTGCCGCCCTTCGCGGGACCTCATCCGAGCCTGGGCCTGCTGCTTGCGCTGGGTTTCAACTTCTGCCTGCTGACGCTGGTCTGGCTGGTCGGCTACGCGTTCGCAGTCGAGCGCATGAACCGCTGGCTGCGCAGGTCATCCGTCCGGAGAACCCTCGATGGCGTCATGGGCGCCGTGCTGGTTGCCCTCGGTCTGCGCGTGAGCGCCGAGGCCCTCGCGTCTACTTGATTGGTGCGGGCATCTGCCCCGCTTGCGGGGAATTCCGGCGTAGCCGGGCGATGGGGCTCGGTCGCGGAATTACCACCCTTGCATGCGGCTCAAAGATGCCTACACTTGCCTCGAATTCGGCGGTTTTCACAGGAGGAGCAGGGGGATGCCTAGGGCAAAGCAACTGACGCTATGGGTTGCCGACCAGCCGGGGATGCTGGGCGAGATCGCCACCGCGCTGGGGGAGAAGAAGACGAACATCGTGGCCCTCATGGGCGCCACCGAAGGCGGCCGTGGGGCGGTCCGGATGGTGGTCGACAAGCCGGCGACCGCGCGTAAGGTCTTCGCCTCACACGGCTGGCGGGCGACTGATGAGGAGGTCCTCGCCGTCACGCTCTCGGACACGCCGGGCGCACTGGGCAGGGTCGCCGCGAAGCTGGGCAGGGCGGGCGTGAACATCGAATACATCTACGCGGGCTCGGCTGGGAGCGCCCGCAAGCTGAACGCCTACCTGGGCGTGTCAGACCTCAAGGCTGCCCTCAAAGCCGCCCGCTAGCGTTTGACGGCGTAGTCGCCCAGGCCGCGGTCGAGCCTGGCGAACGCTCGCCGCGCCTGTGACCTGTAGTCGTCGGCGAGCCCGGCGCCGCGCCGGCCCGCGACCACGCGCCGGCGCACGTGGGCGACCAGCGCGCGGTGGGTCGCCATCAACGCGCTCGCGACGCTGACCGGCTCCACGTCCGCGGGATCGGCCCCGGTCTCCTCGGCCAGGAGGTCGGCCAGACGCGCGGTGTACCGCTCGACGATCTCGCGCTCGCGTGCGACCAGGGAGGGGCTGGCGGAGACGAGCTTGGCCGCAGTCGAGATCGCGCGGGCGCTCTGCCTGGTCTCCAGGCGTTCCGCGCCGGCCAGCAACCGGCGGCGAAAGGCCTTGACCGCCGGTTCCCCTTTCGGGCGGCTCCGGACCGACTCGATCAGCTGCTCTTCAAAGAATTCCATTCCGCCGTAGAAGAGGTCTTCCTTGGTGGGGAAGTAGTTGAAGACGGTCACCTCGGAGACGTCTGCAGCCCGCGCGATCTCGGCCACGCTCACGCGGTCGAAGCCCTTGGCCTCGAACAGCCTGCTCGCGGCATCGAATATCTGCTGCCGCGTCTGCTGCTTCTTCCTCTCTCTGAGTCCGGGCACTGAAGCCATGAATGTGATTGTAGCGGAATAGTTGGGGCCGCCCTATTATCTAAGTCACTATAAGATTATGGTAGCCTAATCGACAAACTCGGGGTTCAGGAGGCAAGTGGGATGACCATCTATTCGATCGCGTTGTTCTTGCATATCGTCGGGGCGGTCCTGTTGTTCGTGCTCCTCACGGTCGAGGGCTTCACGCTGCGGCAGGGAAGCACCGGGGCGCGCTTCAACCGAATCGTCGGCCCCATCTCGGCGCTGTTGATCCTGGTGCCCGGTCTCTACCTGGTCGCCTCGGGCGCGGGATGGGCGGGCTGGGTCGCGGTGGGCATCGTGAGCTGGGTCCTGATCGCCGTGATGGGAGCCATCACCGGCATCAGCGTCTTGCGCGGCCGCATGAGCATGCGCGCAGCGGCCATCTCGTGGGTGATTCGGGTCGGGATGGCGGTCGGTGTTGTTTTCGTGATGACGGTAAGACCCGGTTGGCTCGTCGCGTCGATCGCCGTGATCGCGGGCGCGCTGGTTGGTCTGGCCGGCAGCCGTGTCGCCGTGCGTCAGGTTGAGTCGGCGTGAGCACCCCAACGGTGGCCCGCGAAGCACCCCCGTCGCCGGACGAACCTTCGCGCCGGCGATGGACGGCACTGGGCTTCATCGCGGTCGCACAGCTGATGATCGCGCTCGACGCCACGATTGTGAGCATCGCGCTGCCCTCGGCGCAAGCGACGCTGGGCGCCTCGGATGCCGACCGCCAGTGGGTGGTCACCGCCTACACGCTCTCGTTCGGCGGCCTGCTTCTACTCGGTGGCCGGATCGCCGACTTCGCCGGCCGCAAGCGCGCATTCCTGATCGGGCTGGCCGGCTTTGCTGTCGCCTCCATGATCGGCGGCGCGGCGCCGACATTTGCCGTGCTGGTTGCCGCGCGGGCGCTCCAGGGCGCCTTTGCCGCGCTGCTCGCGCCCACAGCGCTGTCGCTGCTCGCGGTGACGTTCACCAAGCCGCGCGAGCGCGCGACCGCCTTCGCCGTTTACGGCTCGATCGCCGGCAGCGGAGCCGCGATCGGCCTCCTGCTTGGCGGCGTGCTCACGCAGTACCTCACGTGGCGCTGGTGTCTCTACGTGAACCTGCCGGTCGCGATTGCGGCCGCAATCGGAGGCTGGATCGTCCTGCCCGCGACCTCAGGGCCACGTGCCCGGGCTGGATTCGACGTTCCAGGTGTCGCACTGGCCACGGGAGGACTGGTGGCCTTGGTCTACGCCTGCACCGAGGCCGTGAGATCCGGCTGGTCGTCGACCACCGTGATCGGCCTGGTCGCGGCGAGCGTCGTGCTGCTCGCCTTCTTCGCCTTCCGCGAGGTCCGGACGGCCAACCCGCTGCTTCCTCCGCGGATCATTGCCGACCGCAACCGCGGCGGCGCCTACATAGTGGTTGCACTGGTGATCGCCGGCATGTTCGGCGCGTTTCTGTTTCTCACCTACTACCTCCAGGTCGTGTTGCGCTACACACCGCTGCAGGCGGGGCTCGCTTTTCTTCCCTTGAGCGTCGCTTCGCAGGCGGGTTCGTGGTTGATCGCGAGCCGCCTGATGCCTCACGTGCCGCCTCGAGCCCTGATGGCGCCCGGCGCCCTGGTCGCGGCGACGGGCATGGCGCTGCTCACCCAGCTCCAGCCAGGCAGCGCGTACCTGTCCCTGGTCCTGCCGGCAGAGATCCTGCTTGGCCTCGGCGTGTCGTGCGTGATGGTGCCGGCGTTCAGCACCGCGACGCAGCGAGTCGACCAGCGCGAGGCAGGAATCGCCGCGGCGGCGGTCAACACGGCCAGCCAGGTCGGCGGCTCGCTGGGCACCGCGCTCCTGAACACCATCGCCGTCAGCGCCGCGGCCGGCTTCATCGGAACCCGAGCGGGTGCCTTTGTGCACGGTTTTTCGATGGCGACCGCGTGGGGAGCGGGGATCCTGGTCCTGGCGGCGCTCATCGCCGCCGTCACCATCAACGCCGCCCGGCCGCAACCACAGAAGAGGATGCCTAGTCCGGGCCCCGCGGCGGTCCAAAGGTGAGCCCCATCCCCCGCCTACGGCGGGGACTTCCCCATAAATGGGGAAGACGGCGCGATGGTGATGATCTGGCCGGATTCGGTTTTGATCAGCTGCCATTCGCCCTCATGGACCATCCGATCGTGCCGGCGACAGAGGGCCTGTTGCCGAACTCCTCTAGACGGCCCACAATCTGGGCAGCCTCGTTTCTCGCCTACGTCTCAGCAGGAGGTGCCGCCCTTGATGGGGTCCAAAGCGGTCGAGCCGAAGCTCTACCTGAGCTTCTCGTTGGACGCCGCCGTTCCCGCCAACCACATCGTGCGTCGACTCGCAGCTGCGGTCGACTTCGGATTTGTCCGCAGCTTGACCAAGCAGCACTACAGCAACACCGGACAGCCATCGGTCGACCCGGTGGTCTTATTCAAGCTCTGGCTGCTCGGCTATCTCTTCAACATTCGGAGCGAGCGTCGCCTCTGTGAGGAGGCCGGCCTGAACCTGGCCTGGCGCTGGTTCCTCGGTTACGAGCTGGACGAAGCCTTGCCCGACCACAGCGTGTTGACCAAAGCCCGTCGTCGTTTTGGAACCCGGGTCTACGAGCTCTTCTTCAAGCAAATCGTCCAGCTCTGCGAACAACGGGGGCTGGTGCAGGGTGATGTTCTCTTCATCGACTCGACGCTGAGCGACGCCAACGCAGCCCGCGACACGCTGCGCTCGCGAGCCCTGGCCGGACCTCGGCTGCCGGAGCCGAGGCAATTCGTCAAGGATCTGTTCGCGTTGAACCAGCCGGCACCGGAACCCGAGCCGCCGCGAGCAAAGGGTGGCACCGGACCGGCGCCAGGAGATCTGGCCGAGCAGCCAACGTTGCGCTCTTCGCTGGTGAGCACGACAGACCCTGATGCAGAGCTCGCCACGCGACACAACGGGCGTTCGCGGCTGGTTTATAAGACCCAGGTTGTCGTCGACGGCGGCAAGGCCAACATCATCACCGCGGTCGATGTCGGCGCCGCCGGCGACTCGGACGCGAGCTCGGTCGGCAAGATGCTGGACAAACATCAGCTCAACCTGGGGAGGGCGCCTCGCGAGCTCGTCGGCGACAGCGGCTACGGCACCGAGATCGGACTGCGGGAATGCGAGGCCAGAGGCATCCTGCCGACTCTGAACCAAAAGCGAAAGGGCAACAACACAGGGCTTTTCAGCATCGACGATTTCACCTACCTCGTCGACCGCGACGTCTACATTTGCCCCGCCGGCACCGAGCTTGTTCGCGCGGCCGAGCATTTCACGCTCGGCAAGTCGGTCTATCGGCCAAAGGGAAAGTACACGTGCGCGAACTGTCCTTTGAAAGCACAGTGCACCACGGGCCGAGTCAATCGGCAGCTCCAACGAAGTTGGGGAGCGGAGATTACAGACCGTGCGCGCGTCCACGTCGCCAGCCGTCTTGGACAGCGCCGGCTACGACGCCGCCAGATTGTGAGCGAGCGCATCATGGCCGACCTTAAGTCCAAGCACGGTTTTGAGCGGGCTCAGTTCCGCCGCCGACCCAGCGTCCAGATTCAAGCTCTGCTCAGCGCAGCGGTTATCAACCTGAAGCAATTGGTCAAGCGCCACCCGGAGGCACAGGCCGGAACTACGGTGGCCCCAGTCACGGCCCTAAGAACCTATCTTGTCGCCGCCTACTCGATTCTGCAGACGGTTTTTCAACCCGCCCGACGGCGAAATCTACTTCCGACCTAAATCAGGCCGCTAAGCCCGA
>VBDR01000038.1 GCA_005882135.1 Chloroflexota bacterium | reverse complement strand
ATGGCTCGCGCCACGGCGATGAAGAGATGCGCGAAGTCCTGGCACACGCCGGCGCGCAGCGTCAGGACATCATCGACCGCGCTGTAGACGTTGGTCACCGTGCGGTCGTACGTGAAATCGCGGCTGATGGCGAGCGTCAGCTCTTCCAGCGCTTGCTCGACCGACGCGGGCGACGCTGGATCGGTGATGGCATAACGGCGCGCGAGCTCTCGAACGCCGTCGACCTCTCTTACCGGCGAGCGAAAGCGAAGGAAGTCGTGCACCAGCTCCTCGCCCGGGTCCGCATCCAGCGCGATGCCGGTTTCCACTGTGGAGCGGCTGATGATGCTCAGTCCCGAGTGCGGACGGACCAGGTTGAAATACTGCACATGGTTGCCGAAGCCGTCCATGTAGGTGCGTGCTTTCAAACCGTGGCTCAGCTCGAGCTTGAAATCGAGGCATCGCTGGCCGTTGCCGTCCATCGGCCGCAGCCGGACCTCCATCACCGTCTCCGCGATCGGGCCTGAATATCGGTAACGCGTGCTGTGGACGATCTCCAGCTTCATCGTTCGCGAACCTGCTGCTGCTGTTGAGGCATTCCGCGCCCTTCTTCGCCTTTCACCGAGGCCGGCACGGTGCTCGGATGGAAGTACGTCTCGCGCAAGGCGGTCTCCAGCAGGCGCAGCAGGGCGCGGCACTCCGCCTCGAACTCGAGCGGATGCTCGCCGATCGACTCGGTGTTCCCCTGCTGGTACATGCTGTTGAGCTTGCTCAGCAGGCGCAGGGGCTTCGAGCGTTTTGACTTGCCCTCGATCCTCGCGACCGCCTCGAGCGCGGTGTCCGTCGCGAAGCGCGCCGATCGCGGAAGCGAGCGGTCCAGCAGCAGGCATTCGATGACCCGGTCGGCGGTCACCCCGCCCGGATAGCGCGATTGGTAGGACTCGAACGCGAAGCACGACTTGAGGGCGGCGGTCCATTCCAGCGCATCCTCCGGCGTGTCGGCCAGCTCGGCCGACTTCTGCGTGACGACGTGGGTCACGTTGGCCGCCCGTTCGAGGAACTTCCCCATCCGCACGAAGTCGCGCGCCTCGTCGTGGAACATCGTGTCTTCGAGCAAGCCGTCGACGAGCCGGATGCTCATCTGCACGTCCATCAAGAACTGATAGAGGTCCGGCTGCCACACCGCCTCCTGCACCCGCCAGTGCAGGGCGTTGACCTGCTCGTAGAGCTCGCTGGGCAGGGACGGCCGCACCGCCTGGGCCGCGAGGCGGGCGGCCGCGATGCTCGAGCGGACAGATGGTCCGAGCGTGCCCGCGACCACCATCTCGATCGCCTGCTCGCGACGCCCCGTGTCGCTCGCCCGCCAGCCCGCCAGCTCCATGAACCGCAGCCAGAAATCAGGCCCGGGCTCATCGGTCCGGTCGAGCGACAGGGAGACGTGGACGCCGAGGATTCGAGCGAGATGGTCGGCCCGTTCGAGATGGCGGCCGAGCAAGGTCAGCGACGTGGCCGCGCGGCTAAGCATCGCCGTCCTCGAATTCACCCGTTGGAGAGTCTTCCTGGGCCATGACCCAGGTGTCGCGGCTGCCGCCGCCTTGCGAGCTGTTGACCACCAGCGAGCCGGGCTTGAGAGCGACCCTGGTGAGGCCGCCCGGGGTGACGTAGATGTCGGGACCGGTGAGCACGAACGGCCGCAGGTCCTGGTGACCGCGGCGAAAGCTGCCGCCGTCCAGCACCGGCTGGACCGAGAGCGCGACCACGGGCTGGGCGATGAACGCGCGCGGCGCGGCCTCGATCCGGCGGCGAAATTCCTCACGCTCTTCTTGGCTGGAGATGGGGCCGATCAGCATCCCGTAGCCGCCGGATGAGTCGACGGTCTTCACCACCAGGCTGTCCAGGTGCTCCAGCACGTAGCGCCGCTCGGAGTCGATCGCGCACAGGTATGTCTCGACGTTGGGCAGGATCGGATCCTCGTCGAGGTAGTAGCGGACCAGCTTCGGCACCAGCGTGTAGACCGCCTTGTCGTCCGCGACGCCGTTGCCGAGCGCGTTGGCGATCGCCACGTTGCCCGCGCGGTAGGCGTTGACCAGCCCGGCGACACCGACCAGTGACTCCTGGCGGCCGAAAATCGGGTCCAGCCACTCGTCGTCGATACGTCTATAGATCACGTGAACTGGGCGCAAGCCTCGTGTGGTCCGCATGAAGACGTGGTCGGCATCGACGACCAGGTCGCTGCCCTCGACCAGCTCCACGCCCATCTGCTTGGCCAGGTAGAGATGCTCGTAGTACGCCGAGTTGTTGATGCCCGGCGTCAGGAGCACCACGGTCGGGTCGTCGACGCCCGACGGCGCCAGCCATCGCAGGTGGCGCAGGAGCTCGTGGACGTAACCCTCCACCGGCCGCACGGGATAACCCGCGAACAGGTCCGGCAGGATGCGCTTCATCACGTAGCGGTTGGCCTGGACGTAGGAGGCTCCCGAGGGCGTGCGCAGGTTGTCCTCGAGGACGAAGAAATCGCCCCTGCCGTCCCGCACCAGGTCGATGCCGGCGATGTGGCAGTGGATCCCGTGCGGGACGGCCAAACCTTCGACCTCGCGCATGTAGAGCGAGCTGCTGAGCACGATCTCGGTCGAAATCCCGCCCTGTCTCAGGATCAGCTTGCGGCCGTAGACATCGTCCAGGAACAGGTTCAGGGCGCGGAGCCGCTGCTTCAGGCCCGACTCGAGGCGCCGCCAGGTGCGCGCTCCGATGACCCGGGGGATGACGTCAAACGGAAAAACCTTCTCGGTGCCCTGGGCGTCGGGGTAGACGGCAAACGTGATCCCGTGGTTGCGGAACATCTCCATCGCCAGCCCGTGGCGGCGCTGGAGCTCCTGCGGGCCGAGGCGGTTCAGCTGCTCGTAGAGTCGACGGTAAGGAGGTCGCGGCCGTCCCGCGGCCGCAAGCATCTCGTCATAGAACCCGTTGAACTGGTAGTTGGCATCAAGAGTCACGAAATCCACCGCTATAGTGTCTGCGCCATCCCGCAACCTGCAAAAACGATCAATTTACGGGTCGGCTGCGAGTTCCGGTACGACGTGAGCGCTCCGACTGTCGCCACGGTCCAGGTCCGACCACGTTCGGACGCCCGCCACCAGCTGGTCACCGAAACCTGGTCGACCCAGCCCCCGGTGCCGATCGACGAGTACGCCGACTTTTACGGCAACCCGGTCAAGCGCCTGGTCATGCCCCAGGGCGAGCTGGCGCTCCGGTACGACGCCGTGGTCGCGGTGCCGGATGAGCCCGACCTGGACGCCACAGGCGCTCCGCAGCTCCCGGCCGACGACATCCCGGGCGAGCTCCTGCACTTCACCCTGCCGAGCCGCTACTGCCTCTCCGACCAGCTGATGGGGATGGCATGGGAGCTGTTCGGCGCCACCGAGCCAGGCGGGGCGAGGGTGCAGGCGATTTGCGACTGGGTCCACGACAACATTGCGTTCCAGTACGGCACCAGCAACCCGCTCACGACCGCGGTCGACGTGCTGGAGCAGCGGAAGGGCGTCTGCCGCGACCTGGCGCACCTGGCGATCACGTTCTGCCGGGCACTCAACATCCCGGCGCGTTACGTATTTGGATACTTGCCCGACATTTATGTGCCGCCCAATCCGGCTCCGATGGACTTCGCCGCCTGGATGGAGGTCTACCTGGGCGACCGCTGGTGGACATTCGACCCGCGCAACAACGAGCGTCGCGTCGGCCGGGTGCTGATCGGCCGCGGCCGCGACGCCCTGGACGTCGCCATGCTGACCACGTTCGGGCCGGCCGTGTTTCGATCCATGGCCGTCTGGGCGGACCCAGACTCAGCCGGGCACGACGGTTGATGGCGATCGAGCCCTCCTCGGTCGACTGGGTTGCCGCCCGGCGGGCGTCTTACCTCCTGCGCCAGACCTTCCGCTACGAGTATCCCGAACCGATCCGCGACCTCAGCCACCGCCTGGTTGTCATCCCGCCCGAGCGCTTCGGTGACCAGCGGCGGCTGTGGCACGACGTGTCGGTGGGCCTTGACGGCGCGCGCGTGGAGAGCCGGAGCGATCGGTTCGGAAACATGATCATCGAAGTGTTCGCGCCACGTGTGGCTGACGCGATCGAGTTCGTCGCCGAAGTCTCTGTCGAGCGCCAGGCCGCGCAGCCGAACCGGTTGCCGGATGGATGGCTGGCCGACGGATACCTGCTCGAGCCGTCCGCACTGACCCATGCCGACGAGCGCATCAACCGTGCCGCCGACGATCTGGCGCAGGCGGCGGATTGGGGATTGCCTCTGGCGGACCGGATCAACGACTGGGTCTACCAGTCGATGACCTACCGGTACGGCGTGACGGGTGTGCGCACCACGGCGGCCGAGGCGCTCGGCCTTGGCGCGGGCGTGTGCCAGGACTACGCGCACGTGATGCTGGCGGTGTGCCGCGCGTGCGCTCTTCCCTCGCGATACGTGTCCGGACACCTGCTCGGACAGGGCGGCACGCATGCGTGGGTCGAGGTCGTGTTGCCGGCGCGTGACGGGTCAGGCGAGGCGATCGCCCACGCCTTCGACCCGACGCACGCGAGCCGCGGCGGGCTGGGTTACGTGACGGTGGCGATCGGCGGCGATTACTCGGATGTCGCGCCGACCTCGGGCACGTACCTTTCAGGCGCCCGAGGCCGGCTGACGGCGACGAAACGGGTTTCGCTGCTCGAGGTCGGTTAGCCGAACCGGGCTACATCGCCGGCGCGACTTCGTAGACCGTGATCTTGCCGCCCGACTGAAGCCGATCGCCGTCATCGTCTGTTGCGAAAGGACGGCGAAGCGTTTTCATAGACGCGATGTTGTTCGTCGGCACATCGGGATGGCAATACCCGCACTGGAAGCGCGTCTTCTATCCAGCCAAGCTTCCCCAGCGCGAGTGGCTGCCGTACTTCGCAGAACGCTTCCAGGCCGTGGAGGTGAACAACACCTTCTACAACCTGCCGGAGAAATCAGTCTTCGAGCACTGGAGGGTGAGCACGCCCGAGGATTTTCTCTTCGCGTTGAAGATGAGCCGCTACCTCACCCACCTCAAGCGGCTGCAGGACCCGACCGAGCCGGTGCACCGATTCATCGAGCGGGCCCGCGGACTCGGTTCTAAGCTCGGCCCCGTTCTGCTGCAGCTGCCGCCTCGATTCAAGGTCAACCTGAGACTGCTGGAGGAAACGCTGGTCCTTTTCGACCGGGCCGTAAGAGTCGCGGTCGAGTTTCGCGACGAGACGTGGTTCACAGCAGAAACACACAGCCTGCTCGAGCAGCATCACGCCGCCCTCTGCCTGGCCGACAGCCCACGGCGAGAGCAGCCTGGGTGGCGCACCGCCGATTGGGGCTTTGTGCGCTTCCACGAGGGCCAGGGCGCGCGTGCGCCCGGCTACGAGCGCGAAGGGCTCAGGCGGTGGGTCTCGAGGATCGGCGAAACATGGCCCGCTGACGCGGATGTGTTCGTGTTCTTCAACAACGACACCGCGGGCTACGCGATCAAGGACGCGATCGTGTTCGCCGAGCTTGCGGAGGAGGCCGGCCTCAGACCGACGCGCGTACCTTCAGCGGCCGCCGCCTGAGCGCGGCGTCGGCATCGTCGGTGGTGACGTAGCGGCGGCGGAAATTGCGCAGGGCAAAACGGTCGCATGCCGTCTCGGCCGCGGCCCCTTTGCCCAGCACCTCGTGCAAGTACCAATGCATCCATTCGTGGCAGTACAAGAATCGCAGCACATCGCGGCGGCTGCGGAAGTAGACCGTCTCCGAGGCCCACGCGAAGCGCATGCCCTCGCCGCGCTTGCGCCGAGCTGCGTAGATCACAGGCTCCTTGAAAGCACGGAATGGGATCGGGACCTGCAGCACGATGCGACGGTCATCGAACTCGCAACGCGCCGCCAGGTGGGGACCGTTGCGATAGCGCAGCGGCTTGATCACGATGTCGTAATCGCACCGGGGCAGGCCCTCCAGAGCTCCTCTTGCCTGGGCGGTGCTGTAGCCGGCAAGCTCGGAGCGGATCGCCATGGTCGGCACAGGATAGGCGTTCTAGGTCTGTAGGAGGAGCAAATGCCAGACACAGTTGTGGGCTTGTTCAGGACCCGCTCGGAGGCCGATCATGCCCTTGGAAAACTCAAGGAGGCGGGCTTCGGGGCGGACCAGGTTTCGATCTCCACGCCGGCCGTCCGGCGCCGCGGCCACTATGGCCTCAAGGTCGCCGCCGGGGTCGGTTTCGGCACGCTGCTGGGCGCCCTGGTGGGTGCGCTTGTCACCGGCATGGTGCCCGGTGTGCACCCGCTGGTCGCGGGCAACATCCTGGCCACCTTTCTGTTCGCCGCGGTCGCCGGCGCGGCCACGGGAGGCTTGGCCGGAGGTCTGCTCAGCATGTCGGCGTCCGGCGACCGCGCCCTCTACTACGAGCAGGAAGTCGAGTCCGGGCGCTTTCTCGTCAGCGTGGCCGGGCCCCGACTCGAAGAGGCGCGCGCCCTGATGCGGGCCTCGGGGGCGATGGAAGCCGCTCCGGTCGAAGCACCGCTAGTCCCCCCAGAGGCTCCGATCGAAGATGGCAGGCCTCGACCCGAAAGCGGCTGAGGGATCGAGTCCCTCGTCGCCTAGTTGTTCGGCTCGGCGCGGCTGATGTCGTCCTCGACATCGGCGTCCTCGCCACGTGCGGCCAGGTCGCCGAGTGACACGATCCCCTCGAGCTTGCTGTCGGTCATGACGACCAGCCGCTTGATGTCTCGAGACTTCATCAGCTGAATCGCGTCACCGACTGATTGATCCGGCCGCACGGCCGCGATATCGCGCGTGCAGATGTCGGCGAGCCGTATCGTCGACGGATCGCCACCGGTCGCGACCGCACGCACGGTGATGTCGCGGTCGGTCACGATGCCACAGGGCTTGTCCTGTTCCATCACGACCACTGTTCCGATCCGAAGATCGCTCATCGCCTTGGCGGCCTCGGCCACCGACGCGTCCGAGCTCATCGCCACCGGGTCTTTGGTCATGACGTCGCGAACTGTCGTCGCCATCGAGCACCTCCAACGCAGGGATGTCCGCTACGAAAAAAACGCCCGAGCGGCACGCCCATACCCGCGGCGCGAGGCGGTGGCGGCGTCGCGGACATTGAACCCGGCGCGTACGTTCCTTCGGCGTGGCAAAGCCTGCTCGGTACTCGATCTGCCCCGCTCGTTACCCAAGTGGGGGAGCTTGGCCAGCAATGGCCGAGCCCTCCACTGTTTTTTGGCCCCTAAAGCGCCTCCGGCGCTTTGATCAGCCACGCGAGCAGGCTGCCGGCTGCGATGCCGATCACACCGCCCACCGCGACGTCGCTCGGAAAGTGATGGCCCAGGTGGACGCGCGAAACGCCCACTCCGGCCGCGAGCGCGAAGACGAGGGGGGAGATCTTCGGATAAAAAGCCGCCATCGCCGTCGCCGCGGCGAACGACGAGGCGCTGTGGCCGGAAGGAAATGACGCATCCGTGGTCCGGATGCCGACGACCAGCACATCGCGCCCGACATGCGGGCGCCGCCTCCTGAAGACGGGCTTGACGATTCGCTGCACCAGGTAGGTGGTGCCCAGGGAGGCGATCGCCGTCGCCAGGCCCGCGCGCCGGCCCTTCGATCCTCCCATCCATGCCACAGCGAGGCCCGCCGCCACCCAGCCGAGGCCCTCGCCGAGATCGGAAAGCATCGTCACGTAACGATCGCCAAGCGGCGAGTGCGGGAGCCCGTGGATCATCCGGTAGAGGCTTCGGTCGACGCTTTCGGGCAGGATCCTGGGCGGCTCGATCGTGGGCGTCTGCATCCATTAAGGAACGCCCAACGCCGGTAAAGGCTGCGCAGGCGGCGTTCTGCTTCTGGATGAGGCGCCTGAAACCGCGCCTGGGCCCGCGGATCGACGCGTGGTGGGACACGGTGCTCGCGGGGGAGACGGACGAGCCACACCCGATACACGGCGACGAGGTGTCGGTCCGCCTTCGTGACGGCCGCCTCGAGCTATCCGGCGAGCTCGACACGGAGCGTGATCGCGACGAGCTCGTCAGGCAGGCACTGGCACGCACCGGCCGGGGCTTCCGGAAAGTTGACGCCTCGGATTTGAGAGTCGCCGACCAGACGGAGAAACCCGGGATCCTCGACCAGACGCTGGTGGCGGCGTTTGCCGACCGGGCCACCGCCGAGCTGGCGCGTAAGCTCGTGCTCGAGCACAGCCACGCAGCCCCGAAAAAGGAAACGATCATCGATCGCGCCAACGCAGGCAAGCTCGATGAGCTGGTGCCCGCGGATTATCTCGACGACGCCCGCAAGCACCTCGAGAGGGGGGCGGCCCTGCTCATCATGCGCGTCGATGAGACGCTCGCCTTCCGGGTCCGCGGCCTGCTCGAAGAGGACACGCGAAGCCAGTGGACGGTCGCCACGCCGCCCGAGCTGAGCGTCGCACGTGGCAAGTAGATGTCTGCGGTAGGGCGCAAGGCGAGTCGCATGCAACGCCCAGTCTCTGCGCGCGAGGCGGTGGAAGAACGGTTCGATGCGCGTGACATCCTGCGGTCGATTGGGCCTGGCGTCATCTCCGGCGGCGCCGACAACGACCCGTCGGGGATCGCGAGCTACTCGATCGTCGGCGCGACAGCCGGCTTTGCCCAGAACTGGCTGCTCCTCCTGTCCACTCCGATGCTGATCGCCGTGATGCAGATGTCGGCGAAGGTGGCCAACGTGACCAAGAGCGACCTCGCGACGGTGCTGCGCACGCATTTCGGCACGCGTGTGGCGACACCGGCGGTCCTGCTCATGGTCATCCCCAGCGTGATCACCATGGGCGCCGACCTGCTCGCAATGGCGGCGGCGATGCAGCTGGTCACCGGGGTCAGGTACATCTACTGGGTCGTGCCGCTCGCCGGCGTGATGGCATTCGTGACGATCTTTCTCGACTACCGGCTCGTCAGCCGGTACCTGCTGTGGCTCGTCGCGTTCATGGCCACCTACATCGTGGCCGCCGTGCTCGCGCGGCCCGACTGGGTCAGCGTCATCCGCAGCACGCTGGTGCCCCATATCAGCCTCAGTCCCGATTACATGGTGGCTGCCGTCGCCATGCTCGGCACGACGATCACCCCTTATCTCTTCTTCTGGCAGACGAGCGGCGAGGTCGAGGAGAAACGAGGCGTGCAGCACCTCAGCCGCACCAACCTCGACATCACTATCGGCATGATCTGGTCGAACCTGACCGCTTTCTTCGTGATCGTGGCCACAGGCGCTGTGCTGTTCTCGCACCACGCCGAGATCCGGACGGCTGCTGACGCCGCGCGCGCTCTCGAACCGTTCGCGGGTCGTTACGCCACCTACATATTCGCGGCCGGGATCATTGGCGCGGGTCTGCTCGCGATCCCAGTCCTCGCCGCCTCATCAGCGTTTGGCATCGCGGGCCTCGCGGGCTGGCGCCGCGGGCTCGGTCGCAATCCGAAGAACGCGCCCCAGTTCTACATCGCGATCGGGGTCGCGTTTCTCGTCGCCATGGAGCTTGCCGTCTCGGCCATCGACCCGGTCAAGGCTCTCTTCTACTCCCAGGTGCTCAACGGCCTGATCGCGCCTGTGATCATCGTGTTGATGATCTTCCTGACATCGAGCCGCAAGGTGATGGGGGATTTCGCCAACGGCCCGGTGACGAACGCGATCGGGTGGAGCGCGGCGGTCGTGATGATCCTGGCCGACGTCGGGCTTGCCTATCAGGTGGCGACCAAGGGCCTCCCGGGCTGATCAGCGCGCGTACGGCCCATACGCGACGCGTTCAAACTGTGAGTCATCAGTGCAAGCGCCAGTTGAACCCACCGTCGAGAACAATCACAGCGTCAGCTCGCGCGGGCTGATCGCTTCTGTCGTCAGCGATGCGCAGCGCCTGGTTGCGCTCGAGATCGCGCTGGCGAAACAGGAGCTCAAAGAGCTGGCCATGGCCAACGCGATCGCACTGGCGATCATGATGTTCGGCGTCCTGCTCGCGGTCCTGGGTCTGCTCGTGGCGGTGCCTGCCCTGGTCGTGGTCCTCGTGCCCTGGCACTGGCAGGCGGCGGCGGTCTGGGTGGCGGCTTACCTGCTGATCGGACTGGCGCTGGTCCTGGTCGGAAAGGCGCGCCTGCAGGTCCGGCTTCCGACCCGAACGCTGGAAAGCTTGAAGGAGAACAAGGAATGGGCTCTTCGGCGCGTGAGATCGAACGGCAGATAAAGGAAACTCGCGAACGGATGGACGACAACCTCACCGAGCTCGAGGGACAGGCGGCGTCCGGCGCCCGGCGCTATGGACGGATCGCCGCGATCGTTGTGGGCGTGGTGGCGATCGGCGGCGCTGGATTCCTGATCTACCGGCGTATGCACAGGCCCACGCTCAAGGATCGCCTCGCCGACCTTTCGCTCGCCGACCTTCGCGCGCTTGCGGAGGAGGTGTCGGGGCGGCTGAAAGAGCCGCTGCCGTCCGTCACCGTCAAGGTCAACGAGAACAACGATGCGAAGCCTGGGACTGTGAAAAGCATCCTGCGCCGCATTGCCCCCGCGCTCGTCGGCACCGCTTCCACCGCGCTTCTGGAGCGGATCACGCGGCCTGGCGCCGATAGGTACGCAGCGCCGCAAGCGGAATGACCTGACCGCCGTGCGCGCCCGGTTCCAGCGGTTGGTTCAGCGCGCTCAGGGAACGCTTCCGGCTCGCGTCTTGACCGCATACGGCGAAAGCCAGGCCAGCAACTACGCCCTGGCGCTGGCCTTCGCCGGATTCATGGCGATGTTTCCGCTGATGCTCGGAGCGTTATCGATCATCGGCCTTGCGATTCGTGATCCGGCAACCTACGCGCATTTTCAGAACCTCGTGCTGCAAGTCTTTCCGGCCAGCGCCCAGTCCGAGCTGCAGAAGGCGCTCGACGGAGTGAAGCAATCGGCGGGATGGCTCGGTCTCGTGTCGCTCGGAGGCTTGATCTGGAGCGCCAGCAGCATCTTCGCGACCATGGAGTTCGCGCTCACCGAGATCTTCGGCACCCGGCAGCGAGACATGCTGCGCCAGCGGTTGATGGGGCTGGTGATGATGCTGCTCCTGGTCGTCGCCCTCGTCTTGACGGTGTCTGTCAACGCGGCCGCCGGTTACTTCCCCCAAGGTGTCGCGTGGATGGCCAGCTTTGTGGCGGGCGCCATCGTGATGGTCGCCCTCCTCGTTGCCCTCTATCGCTTCGTCCCCAACCGGACCTTCCGATTGCGGGACGTGCTCCCGGGCGCGCTGCTCGCGGGCGTGCTGATCGAAGTCCTGTCCCTGGCCTTCCCGCTCTACGCGAGGATCGCCGGCAGCTTCAACACCTACGGCGCCCAGTTCGCCCTTTTCTTCCTGCTTGCGACGTGGTTTTACTTCCTCAGCCAGCTCGTCTTGTTGGGCGCGGTCTACAACCGGTTCCGGCTGGGCGACCCGGCCGCCAAGGGCATCATCGCCAGCCCGATGGCCGAGTCCCGAACCAAACAGAAACCGGTCGCATCGATCGAGCAGAAAAAGGCCGCCCACGAACCTGGCCATCACATCGAGACTCACGAGCCCCCGCGACGGTCAATTTTTCAGCGCGCCGCGCTCGGCCTTGTGATCGCGCTCACGGTCGCGGTCCAGTTCATCAGGCGCCGCCGGCCAAGATCGGCGACCTGATCCCCCGAAGCCGGTCCTGAGTTCACCGCGAACTCGGGCCTGAGTTCACTCAAAGGTAGACGCCCCGCCCCTGGGCGTTACCGAAACGAGCGGCTCAAGGCGGCGACTCATGGCGTAAGCCAGGGCCGTACATGAACGCAAAAAGGAGGTTCGCGCGTTTGGGAACTCTGCTTTTCATCCTGCTCGTCATTCTTGTTCTCGCCGTGCTGCTCGGCGCCGGCGGGTACAGCGTCCGGCGATATTGGAGCCCGGCGGGCTCCGAGGTCGTGGAGACAGGCGACATGGGCTCGGGAGCGGGCGCGGGCGTGGCCGCGGCAATCCTCGCCCTGCTGGTCCTGATCCTGCTCTTCTTCGGCTTTACGCAGTGGAACTGGTTCGGCACGCGGTCGGGCGCGCCGGTGACCACGAATAACCCGACGGTCGCGTCGCCGCTGCCTGGTCAGCAAAGCCCGAGCAGTGGCGGCGGTGGCGCTTCACCGAGCGCCAAGCCGTCTCCGTCCTAACTCCCTGACCCTCCTCAAGGGAGCTGAAGGGCCGTGTCCTTGGGGACCGGCCCTCTTCTTTTCTCCGTTGTTGTTTCCGGGTAGCGACTGAAACAGGGACGTTGCCCGGTCGAGGAGGAATCTCGGCCGAAGGAGGTTCAAAACATGGCCACCACCCGCCAGAAGACCGCCGCCCGAAAGAACATCAAGAAGGCTCGCAAGGTGCAGAGCCGACGCGCTCACGGCGAGCGCGTGCCCAGGCGGTCAGTGGGCCTGAGCACCCGTCAGCAGAACCGGATGTCGACCTCGACCTTCGCGTTTACAAAGGAGCGCAAGGAGCCGCTGAACGACGCCCGCCACGTCCGCAATGCGATCGCGCGCTTCGACCAGGTCGAGGGCGTGACCGACAAGGAGCGCGACGCAGCCTGGCGCCGGATCCGCGCGGCGGCCCGCAAGTACGGTGTCGAGGTGACGGCCAGGGGTTGGCGTCAGCTCATGAAGGGCGGCCGCACGGGAAGGTCCCCTTCCAGATCGCGTTGAGTTCGAAACCGTGAGTAACGCGGCATGACGCGGGCGTTTCTCAAGTAGGGACGTAATTACGGCTGGCCGCCCCAGGCACGCGCGCCGTGCGCACCCGAAGGCCCAGCTCGAAAGGAGGTGTGATCAAGAGTGGTTGCGTTGATCGTCTTGATCCTGCTGCTGCTGCTCCTTGGCGGGGGCGGTCTGGTGGCACCAGCGCTTCACATCCTCTGGATTCTGCTCGTCATCGGGCTGATCCTCTGGGTGCTCGGATTCTTCGTCCGCGCCGCCGAAGGCAGTCGCTGGTATTACTGGTAAGCGCCACCTGGCTGCGGCGAAAAGGCGCCTGCGCGACCAGCGGGCGCCTTTTCTTTACTTCATAAGAACTTACTGACGGTAGGGGTCTCATCTCCTACACATGTACGGTGACACTTTTCCTGCGATCCCGATACTGACCCTGTCGGGACACCGGCTGAGGAGGGCAAAGGGAATGAACATCGTGCAGCTGCCGGTCGGCAGGTTGACGGGGAGCGCCGAGCGTATGGCACTTCGCCAGGGCCTGTCCCGGTTGAGCGGCTCCCGCACTTCGCTTCGAGTCGTCTCAGTGGGTCCGGTCAGTCCGGCCTACTGCGCCGCGTGCGCCGCGCCGATCGAGTTCGGTGCGGTGCTGCGGGGGGAGGAGACCTTCTGCAGCGTCGAATGCTCGCTGGGGGGTAATCGACCTGCGTAGTTAGGTCCGGCTGCATCAGGCCTGCATTACCGTGTGGGCCTGATGCGAAGGCTGCTTCTGTGGTGCGCCCAGAACCGCTGGCTGGCGTCGCACGTGCCCCGCTGGCGGTTTGCGCGACGGGCGGTGCGGCGGTTCCTGCCCGGCGAAGGTTTCGACGCCGCGCTCAAGGCCGCAACAGATTTCAAAGCCCACGGCGTCGGGGCCCTGTTCACCCTGCTGGGCGAGAACATCACCGACCTCTCCGAAGCCAACAAGGTGCTCCAGCACTACGAGGAGGTGCTCGCCGCGTCGACCGGCATCGGTGCCGAGATCTCCGTCAAGCCCACGCAGCTCGGGCTCGACATCGACGCCGCAGCCGCGTACGCGAACCTGCAGCGTCTCGCCCTGGCCGCCGCGAAGGCGGACAGCTTTGTGTGGATCGACATGGAAGGCAGCGGCTATACGGACCGCACGCTGGATCTCTACCGCCGGCTGCGCCAGCAGCATCCGCACGTCGGCGTGGCGCTGCAGGCTTACCTCTACCGGACAGTTTCCGACATCGCGGGCCTGCTGCCTCTGAAGCCGGCGATCCGGCTCGTCAAGGGCGCCTACGCCGAGCCGCCCGAGATTGCGTTTTCCGCCAAGCGTGAGGTCGACGCCAACTATCTGGCCTTATGCGCTTTCATGCTGCCGGAGGTCAAGCGGAGCAAGCTCCGCCTGGTGCTCGCCACCCATGACGTCGACCTCATCGCCAGGGCATGGCGATTCGGTCAGGCGCTCGAGATGGAGCGGTCTCAGATGGAGGTCGCGATGCTGTATGGGATCAGGACCGGGGAGCAGCTGCGGCTCGCGCGTGAGGGCTTCGCGGTGCGCGACCTGATCGCCTATGGCGACGCGTGGTACCAGTGGTACCTCCGGCGCCTGGCGGAGCGCCCCGCCAACATTCTGTTTGTGGCGAGGCAGCTCCTGCCCTGACGTCTGGGAGCGCTACGGAACGGTCGGCACCTGCCCCGCGTTCTCCTGCGCCTCGCGCGCCGCGCTTTCACTCGCTTCGTGCGTCGGGTCCTCGTTGGGCACGAAGGTGCCTGACGAAGTGCCCGGCGACGGGCTTGGCGAGGCCGCTGCGGCGGAGATGGTGGTTGCCGCATACAGGACGGCGCCTCCTACACCTCCAATCAGCATCGACCCCGCGATGGCGGCCGCCGCGATTGACTTGCGAACTCCATTCACTGCCTTTTTCCTCCTTGGGTTGGATCGCTCTCGATGAGCGTCGCGACCTAGACTGACGGCGGCCGCTCAGCGCGCCGTGTGAGGTGGCTGGGAGTTGTCCGAGACGCGGTGATCCACCGCACTGAACATTTCGTAGGGGTGGGTATGAGCTTCAGCATCGAGCGCTACAAAGAAGAGTCGAAGAAGGTCGACATCACGGGCATTGCGTGGGATGACGTTCCATCGCATCCCCTGTCGAAGGGCGACCTGTTCTGCCTTCACTACATGATGGACATCGAGAATCACGTCCCCCTGTACCTCTCCCACCTGCTCGTCACGCGAGCGTGCATGGATCCGATCCTCACCGCCTTCCTGGCGTGCTGGAATTACGAGGAGCTGTGGCACGGCGAGAACATCGGCCGGCTGCTGAACCTCTATGGCATCGAGTTCGACGCCCAGGACCGGATCGCCAACGTGCGCGCGAACCTCGGGCTCCAGAACAGCGTCAGCATCCTGTCCACGATGGCTGGTTCCTGGCTGCTCAAGGACTTCTCCGCCGTCTACCTCTCGATTGGTGCGATCAACGAGCTGTCGACCCTCACCGGCTACGGCGCCCTGATCCGCAAGTCGGGGCATCCCGTGCTGAAAGACCTGCTCGGCCGGATCATCAAGGACGAGCGCAGGCATTACGCCTTCTACTACAACTCCGCCAAGGAGTGGTTGAGCGGAAACGAGCGCGCCCAGAAGCTCGACCGCTGGATGCTCGACCGCCTCTGGGTTCCGGTCGGGCAGGGCGTGAAGAGACAGGAGGAGGTCGACGCCCTGGCCATGTATCTCTTCGACGACGAGCAGGGCGAAGAGGAGCTGCTCGAGCTGGACGCGAAGATCGGCAAGCTGCCAGGGCTGGCGGACATCAAGCTGATGTCGAGGGCCCTGTACGCGGCGCGTGAGCGGGTCCGCCGCAACCCGGACTGGGCGTGGCGGTTGATCGAGAAGGAGGAATGGGCGATCAAGCCGCCCAAGAAGTCGCCGGTCGGCGAGTTCACGGGCCGGCGGTCGGAGGCGACCAGGTCGTAGCCGCGGGCGGCGATCAGGAGCTCGCCGCGGGGCTCGCGGCCGGCAACCATGAGGCGCTCGCCGAGCTGTACGACCGCTACGCAGGCCTCGCCTATGGCGTGGCCATCCGCGTGCTCGGCGACCCTGGTCGTGCCGAGGACGCGGTCCAGGACGCGTTCATGAACATCTGGAATCGAGCCGCGAGCTTTGACACCAACCGCGGCTCGCTGCGCGCGTGGCTTTTGACCTCGGTCCGGAACCGGTGCATCGACTACCTGCGCGGCCGGGGCGCCCACGAGCGCCAGGAGCGCGAGCTGCAGCCGGAGGCGGCATACGCGCTGTCGGCCTCTGATCCCTGGCGCGACGTCGCCCTCTCCCTCGAGCGGACCGCGGTCCGCGACGCTGTGGCCAGCCTTCCACAGGAGCAGCGCCAGGTCGTCGAGATGGCGTATTTCGGCGGCTACACACACACGGAGATCGCCGAGATGGCGCGGCTGCCGCTCGGCACCGTCAAAGGCCGTATGCGCCTGGCGCTGGAGAAGATGGGTTCCTACCTGCGGGGCAGAGGGTTGATGGATGTCTGACCACGAAGAGATCGAGAGCTCGGTCGCGGCGTGGGTCCTCGGCGCGCTCGATGCGGAGGAGGCGGACTCGGTACGGTCCCACGCCGAGGGATGTCCGACATGCCGCGAGGTCGCCGGCCGTCTCCGCCGCGTGGTCGGCGCACTGCCCCTCGTGGTCGACGAGGTGAGTCCTCCAACACGGCTGCGCGAGCGGGTGCTGGCGGCGGCCGGCGCGTCGCCAAGGGCGGGCCACGTCCCCGTGCTGGCGCGCCGGTTGGGTCGTGAGCCGAAGTCGCGAGGCCGCGCGCTCATCGGCGGGATCGGCCGGCGGATGCCGGCCTACACCGTGGCGGCGGTCGCCCTGGTGGCGCTCCTGGTGGGCGTGCTGGTCGGCCAGGTCGCCTCCCACGCGCCGCAGCCGCCCGCCGCGAGCCAGGTCGCTCGGTTCACCCTCGCGGGCCACCAGGACATGTCGGGGGCGCAGGCGTCGGTGATCGACCTCAAGACAGACGGTCTCGCGCTGGTCGACTTTCGCGGGCTGCCGCCGCCAGGCGGCGGACGGGTCTACGAGGTGTGGCTCATCCCGCGGCAAGGAAACCCCGTCCCGGCCGCGGTCTTCGTGCCGGACAGCAATGGCTCCCGGGTGGTGCTGGTCAACCAATCCCTCAAGGGCTACACGCTGATGGCGGTGACCAATGAGGCGGGGCCGGATGGTGCGCAGGCGCCTACGCAGCCGCCTCAGCTCTACGGAAGCATCGCCTGAAAAAAATCAGAAGCCGGCGGCGTCTTCCGCCGCCGGCTTGTGGACCCGACTTTGAGACCGAGGTCTAGTTCTTGCCCGGAACGATCGGTGCCCGCTGCTCTTGCTCTTCGAGCATGTCGGGCTTCTCGAGCTCTTCGTCGCCACGCTCGCCGAGAGGGTGCTCACGTTCCATGTGAGCTTTCATCTCCTCGGAGTTGGCGACCTCTTGATCGCAGATCTCGCATTTCACGGCTATCACCTCCGCAACGAGGTCTGAAGCGCCCGAACCTTGCGGCCCGAGCGCCTCAATTACAAAACGCGTGCTGGATCGCCGCTACTGGCCCCAAGTTCGTTCTCCCTTTGGAGGGAGAGTGGGTCAGGGATTCGCCCTGACGGATGAAAGAGGAGGTCCGATACATGCGCACGCTTGCTGACGAAGTCAACAACCAGATCACCGCCGGCCGAACAACCATCAAGAAGTCCCTCCCGGACATGGGGGAGATTGACATGCGGAGGGTGGCGCCGGCGGGATATGTCATCGCGGGCGTTATGGTCGCTGCGGTGGTGGTCGGCGTGGGGTGGATGGTCTACCGCAGCCGCCGGAGGCGGACGCTCGTGCAGCGGCTGCAGGAGGCTCTGCCCGAGGGCGTTCGCGACCTACCAGGCGGCCTGCGCGAGCAGGTAAAGCGCGCGCTCTAGCGATAGCTAGGCCGCGCGCACGGGACTCGGGTCCAGCCTGAGAGGCCTTTTGGCCTTCTCGGGAATCGCGCTCTGGGCGCGGCCGTTCGAGCTCTCGAGCTGACGGCGGGCCGACCTGTAACCCCAGTCGATCAGCTCCTTCGTGTGGCTGAAGTCGGCCGGGGACACGTCGGCAAGATCGAGTGCGGGCAGGACCTGGATGTCGGCCACGTTTCGGTTGGCCTCCACCTCGGCGTCCAGCTTCTGCTCGACGATCCGCGCGAGGGCGTGCAGCGCCATGCCGAGGGCGTTGGTCGGCTCGCGGTTCAGCCACGGGTAGCCGACCGGGAGCACGTAGATCTTCTCGGCTCCCATCTCGATGGCGACCGTGATGGGAGTGTGGTTGGCGACGCCGCCGTCCACGAACTCGCGGCGGCCGATCGCGACAGGCGGAAAGACGCCTGGAATCGCGCAGCTCGCGAGCAGCGCGGGCACGGCCGGTCCTGACGCCAGGATCGCGGCGCGTCCGCTCTTCAGGTCTGTGGCCACGATGTGCACTGGCAGCGAAGCCTCCTCGAGACGTTCGTAGGGAATGTTCTTCTCGAGTACGGAGCGCAGGCTGGCATTCGAGATGAAGTGGTTGCTGCGGCCCAGCAGGCCGCGCGCGCTTGTCAGCGGGCTCAGCGGAAACACATCCTGACGGCGCAGGCTCAGCCAGATGTCGGCGAGCTCGGTCATCCCGTCGGGGTCAGGGTGACCCGCCACCCAGGCGGCATTGACCGCTCCGACTGAGGTGCCGATCAGGAAGTCAGGGCGGACCTTGTGCTCAAAGAGGGCTCGCAGCATTCCGACCTGGACGGCGCCAAGGCTTCCACCGCCGGAAAGTACGAAAGCAATATGGCCGCCGTCGCCCCCGCCTTGAACGGGGCTTGGGCCCTGGCGGCTCATCGAGCCTGGCAGGTGGGTCCCATCGATCAGGCCGCCTTGTTGGTGTCGCGGTCTTTCATGCGCTTCTGACGCAAGGTCTCGAGCATGTCCGCGGCATCCAGGCGATCCCACAGCCGCCAATCGGCCTCCGAACGCCACACCTGGTCCAGCAACGCCTCCAGCTGTGTGTGAAGGTCGGGCGCGTCGGACTTTGATCTGTACCTCACCCTTTGTCTCCTACTGACAAAACGCGCACGAAGCCATTTGGCAACTACCACTATTGGACGGTTCTGGAATTCCACCGTTGATCTACCCTCCTATCCAGACGGGCGGAGACGTGGAGTCGAGGCCGAGGTCCGTTGTGATGTTGCGGACCGAAGCCGGGCCGCTCGAGCCGGCCGTCCACAGCTGGAATTGACCTCCCGGCGTGGACGGGGCCAGGTACGCGATCGTCTTTCCATCGGGCGAGAACACAGGTGAGGCGACCAGCTGGCCGCTCACCAGCGTCGCCGGCGAGCCAAGCGTCAGCGTCGTGGGATCGAAGGTCGCCACGTCCAGCTCGGCGGTCTGGTTCGAGCCCCCGCTGCACACCATCGCGATCAGCGACTCGTCGGGGGAGAGGGCGGGCTGCGTGCAGCCGAGCTCGGGTTGGGTCAGCGCCTGGCCGGAGGTGCCTGCTCGCTTCTGAAGCCAGATCTGCGAGTGGACCTTGAACGAGTCATCGATCGAGTACTTGACGTAGATGAGCCCGCCCCCGCGCAAGGGCACGGGATACACGTCACCGCCGGTGTAGTCGTTGGGGTGCGTCCACTGGAGAGACCCGCGCGAGTCCGGATTCGATGGGCTCGCGTAGATCGCCAGGTCGACCTGGTAGTTGTTGAACCCACTCTTGGGGTCGTAGTCGTAAAAGAGCGTCGCACCGTCCGCGCTGAAACGCGGGTAGAAGGACCAGTGGTTACCCTCCGCCGGGCCTGGCCTTGAGTTGCGTGTCAGCTGGACCACCTGCTTGCCGCCGGTGGTGAGCAGAAAGAGATCCGAGGAGTTGGTCTGCCGCCGCACCGCGACCAGCTGGTTGTCGCCGGGGCGGGCGGCCGGCTGCATCCACCCGTCTTCCGCCGTCACCTGTGTGAAGGAGCCGTGCTGGAAGCGGAATATGGCGCCACCCTGGACGACGTACATCGTCCCCGGCAGCGGCGGCGCCGAGACCTCGTTCGGCCGGTGGACCACCTTCCCGCCGGCTTTCAAGACCCCGGCCGTGTGGTAGACGCCGAGGCCGAAAGCGAGCATCGCGACCACGAGGGCGGCGCCGATTGCCCAGCGCATCAGGGAAAGGTCTGGTGCACGAGCGGCAGGATCTGGGCCCAGTCTGGGAAAACCACGCTCTGGCCGGCCGCGAATCCTTCCGACGTGTAAGGAGGCACGAGCACCACGCGGTGGATGTTCGAACCGTTGAAATCGTTCGCGATCGACAGCAGCGGGCGCAGCCTGTCGACGCCGATGCTGCTCTTGATCTCGCCGTTGAAGGCGCTCGCCAGGGTGGGCAGGTCAGCTACATTCAAATGCGAGGCCTGGGCCTTGATGGACAGCAGCAGCTGTTGCTGGCGCTCCGACCGCGCGAAATCACCGCGCACATCTCCGTGGCGGGAGCGGACGTACTGCAACGCATGAACTCCGTCCAGATGGGTTGCACCCGGAAGCACCGCGACGCGGTAATAGTCATATGGGTTCCCAGCGCTGTTGAGGTCTGATGGGTAGAAATCGTCCATAACCGGATTCGTGACCTGAACGTTCACGCCGCCAAGCCTGTTGATGAGATTCACCAGGCCGTTGAGGCCTATCCACACGTAATCGTCGACGTGAACCTTGAAGTTGCTTTCGACCGCCGCGATCGCCCCCTGCGCGCCGCCCATCTGATAAGCGGTGCTGATCTTGCCGTAGCCCACGTTCGGGATCGGCACCCAGAGGTCGCGGGGGATCGAAAGCATCGTGGCCTGCTTCGACTCAGGGTCGATGCGCATCAAGATCATGGACTGCGTATTCAGCCGGTCCGGCATGAACTTGGAGTCGTCGTCCGAGCCGAGCAGGAGCACTGTGAACGGCTGCGTCGGCCCGGTGACCGGGTTCAGGTGTGGGAGGGCGCCGGAGCCAATGGTCGTCGAGTTCGCGGCGGTCTGAAACACAGGCAAGAAATAGGCCCCCAGGCCTCCCAGACCGGCGAGAACAAACCCAAAGGCAACCATCCAGGCGCGTGGCATATGAGCGTCGGACCCTCCACCCGAGCAACGCTTGAACGCATCCAAAAACCCGTGCCCCGCCTGGCCGGCGCGTTGCGGCGGCGATGAAGGGTCTCGTCGTTGTGATCGCGGCCGCGCTGGCGCTGGGCAGCGAAGTGTGGCCGCATGACGCCCCCGCACCTCCGCTGGCCGGGTTTAGTTTCAGCCCGCTTATCTCGGAGTACGCGGATCGAGATCCGATCCAGGATTTGAAGCAGCTGCTCGCAGCCACGGAGCCCGACCTGGTCCGCCTTCCGATCTACTGGGAATCCGTTGGGACGAACCGCGGTCAGCTCGACTTCAGCTCGGTCGATGCGCTGCTCGACGTCATCGGAGAGCACAACCAGCGATCGCGGCACCAGACGCGCGTAGTGCTCACCCTAGGCGCGCGCAACTTCCTGTTTCCCGAGCTGCATGAGCCGGCCTGGGCCGGACTGAGGCAGCAGCCTTTCCTGGACGAGGCCCAGTCGGGCATCGATTACCGCGACTACTTCGAGACGAGCATCACGCGGTACCGTGACTCACCCCTGCTCTATGCGTGGCAGGTGGAGAACGAGCCGCTCGACTACGTCGGCAATGATTTCACCGGCGAGGATCGCATCAGTCCCGCGCAGCTTGCGTGGGAGGTGGACGCGGTGCATCGGCTTGACCCCGACCACAAAGCGGTGCTCACCACGTACAACGGTTTGAACACGACGGTCGACATGCTTCAGATCTCGATGCCGCAGCTGCTGCAGCCCTTCGGCCCGAACGGTCATCCCTCCGAGATCCTGAATAGCGCAGACGCGCTCGGCCTCGATCTTTACATCGACGGACCCAATATTCCCTTTCGCCACCTGACGAGCATCGAGCTCCGCACCCAGTGGAAGCAGCAAGCCGTCGCGTTCTGGGCCGACCGGGCGAAAACGGCGGGCAAAGAGCTGTGGATTGCGGAGATGCAGGCGCAACCCTGGCACGACTCGAACACGTTCACGCCGGCGGACCTTGTCGCGAGCGCCGTCGACTACCGCCAGGAGAGGCCCCAGGTCGTGTTGATGTGGGGCGTCGAGACCTGGTTGGAGGACCCGGTGTGGCTTGCCGCGGGGACGCGGGCGCTGGAGATCCTGCGCGAAGGCTAGGCGGCCAGGATCTGGTGCTGGTTTCTTGCCGAGATGGCGTACGCGCCGGCGGACGTTGCGATGTGCATCGTCACCGTGTAGTCACCAGAGCTTGAAACGCCCTCGCCATACTTGCCGCTGGTGCACGCGCTGGGGATCGTGACCTTGAGGGTCGAGGTCGAGCCCGCGGCCACCCTGCTGGGCGCGAACTTGACTCCTTCAGCCCGGTAGCGGTCGCCGACTTTTTCCAGCCAGCTGCCATGCGTCGCGGTCAGGGTCATCTCGGCAGTGATCGACTCGACGGTGACCGGGCGCGAGGTGTTGTTGCGGGCATCGATCGTCGCATGGAGGTCATAAGCAGCGTTGTTGGCGCCGCCGGGGCACTTGTAAGTCGGGTCGACGGACGCGCCGATGAGGGCAAAGGTCGCGGGCGTCGAGGAGCAGGCCACGAGCCAGACCGCCGTCGCCAGCGCCGCCGCATGCCGTCGCATAGCCGCGGATCATATGCGCTCGAGGTGAGCGTTGCCCGCGTCTTCCTTTTAATGTGTGGGCCACAGACTCAAGATGGGACATCTCGACTCGCAGCGCTCGCTCCCTGTGATCGGTCCGGACGTCCTCCGCGAGATCACACGACAGACCGGTTACAAGCCGGTCGCGTTCGTCGTGATCGACGACAACTGGACCGCACTGCGGTTCAAACGCACCTAGCGGGCCACACGCGCATCCTCGCCGTCGCCGACGAGGTCGATGAGTTGCTGTACGGTGACAGGCTCCCGACCCTGAAGCCAGACCTCGTCCTTTCCTGTGGTGACCTGCCGTTCGACTACCTCGAATACCTGGTGAGCCGCATGGACGTCCCGCTCCTCTACGTCCCCGGCAACCACGACGAAAGCCTCGAGCCGCGGGACATGTCGTGGATGCCGCTGCGTGCCGAGCTGCCCATACCGGGTCCGCAAGGATGCGACAACATCGACGGCCGGGTCGTCGAGGTGCACGGGCTTCGAATCGCCGGCCTCGGGGGCAGCGTTCGCTACAAGGAAGGGCCGAACCAGTATTCGCAGGGCCAGATGGGCCGGCGCGCGCTGAAGCTCGAGCTTCGGCTCCGCCTCAAGCGGGTTCGTGCCGGTCGCAAGCTAGACATCCTGGTCACGCACGCGCCGCCGTTTGGCCTGGCCGAGGCGAAGGACGGAGCGCATGTCGGCTTCGTCGCCCTCCTGCGCCTGGTCCAGAACTTCCAGCCGCTTCTTCACGTGCATGGTCATATCCACCCCTACGGACAGGTGATGCCGGAGCGCATGCTCAAATCGACCCGCGTCATCAACGTCGTCCCGTCGAGACTGATCGACCTCTAACCCGAAAGCCGGATCGTCTTTGCGGCTCAGGTACAGCGGCTCGCCCACCGTCGCGATCATTAGAAGCGGATGAAAGAGTTCCTCCGCAACGGGAAATTGCTGACGCTGATGCTCGGCCACTTCACGGTCGACAGCTACGTCGGGGTCATCCCGGTCCTCTATCCCATCTTGATCGGCCGGTTTTACCTGAGCCTCGCCACCGTCGGCCTGGTCAGCCTCGCTTACAGCGGCATGGCGGCCATCTCGCAACCGCTGTTCGGCTTGCTCGCAGATCGTTTCGGCACACGCTTCACCGGACTTGCGCTCGCGTGGACGGCGATCACGTTCGCCGTGGTTGGATTCGTTGACAACTTTCCTCTGCTGCTCGCCCTGGCCCTTGCATCCGGTCTCGGCTCGGGTGCGTTTCATCCTCTGGGCGCACTCGACGTGAGGGGTCTTCTCCCCACGTGGCGCAGGAGCTTTGGCATGTCGGTCTATGTGACCGCGGGCACCGTCGGCGTCGCGGCCGGTCCCCTCATCGGAATCCTGCTGTTCGGCGCGTACGGCATCCATGGCACCGGCTTGCTCGTGATCCCGGGCCTCGTCACGGGTGGTTACCTGCTGTGGCGGATGAGGGCGCAGCCGAGCGCGACACGCGCCGCGATCCGGACGGCCACGCTGTCCTCGCGAGGGGTGCCCGTGTTGGCACTGGCGGCGGTGATCGGAGTCATGATGTCGCGGAGCTGGACGGTCAACGTGTTCCAGGCTTTCACGCCGACCTGGTACCGGCAGCTCGGCTATGGCCCTGAGTTTTACGGTCCGCTGGCGACAATCCTGGTCCTGGCCAGCGCGGCAGGCACGGTGGGTTGCGGATCGCTGGCCGACCGTTACGGCAGGCGCACGGTGATCCTGGCCACGCTGGTCCTGTCCGTTCCCGCGATCCTCCTCTACACGATGTTTCCAGGTCCCTGGGCTTTCGGCACCGCGATCCTGATCGGGATTCTCGCCGCGTCGACGGCGCCGCTCATGCTCCTGATGGCCCAACAGCTGATGGCCTCGCGAGCCGGCCTCGCTTCGGGCCTGGTGATGGGCCTTGGTTTTGTGACCGGCGCCGTCGGCGTCCCCATCAACGGCGCGGTCGCAGACGCGATCGGCCTCCAGAAATCGCTGATGACCCACGTGATCCTGGTCATCGCCACGATCGGCATCGCCTGGTTCCTGCCCCGCGAAGTGGAGATGGAGCGCTACGCCGCCCCGCCGGAAGCGCTGCGCGTCATCAGGAACAGCCCGACCACGTAGGCGATGAGCGCGGCCGCGAAGACTTGGCCACGTACGATCGGCGCGTGCTCAACCGAAGCGTCTACGAGCTGGCAGGTGGAGAACCGGCTTTCCGCCTTCTCGTCGAACGTTTCTACGCCCGGGTCGCCGAGGATCCTTTGCTGCGTTCCGTGTATCCGGACGAAGACCTGTCAGGTGCGACCGAGCGGCTGACCCTCTTCCTGATCCAGTACTGGGGCGGCCCCTCGACCTACAGCGAGCTGCGGGGCCATCCGAGGCTCCGCCTCCGTCACCAGCCGTTCGCGATCGGCCGGGCAGAGCGCGACGCGTGGCTCGGACACATGACGGCCGCGGTCGAATCGCTGGAGCTCGCTCCCGCAGTGCGACGGGCGCTTCTCGATTACTTCGACACCGCCTCGACGGCGATGATCAACCGGCCGACGGAGTAGGTTCCGGCTGGACCAGGTCTTTCGTCACCACCGGCGCGTCTTTCAGGTCGATCACAGCCCCGTTGCCGGCCGCTTTGGCGCGCCCCAGCGCAGTTCGCAGCCGGGGAATCTGGTCGCGCAGCGACTGCTCGACCCAGTCGAACGAGATGACGCGCTCGTTGACCTCCCAGAAGAGGCCGTTCTGCGTTGACTCCATGCGGCTCAACGCGGCGTCGACGAAATCGGGCGGTGCCGCCGCGATCCCCTCGACGAGCACGTGCGCGATGTCCTTCTCGTCTGACGCCATGGCCCAGCAGGTGAGTTTCGCCACTCCTTTGAAGAGGCCGTTCAATCCGATCGGACGTGCATTGGGGATGAGGTCGAGCAGGTTGCGGACCAGCAGCTGGGCAAGGCGGAATGACACCTGCGGGTCCCGGACGCGGGCTTCGATGGCCAGGTCGGCGACGTCCTCCGCGGCTGCGCCAAAGATGGCCGGCATGCCTGCCTCATCGAAGTGTCTGCCGTAGCGCAGCAGGTGGGCCGCCGCCTCGACGGCGAGGTCGCGCCGCCACTCGAGCGCGCCGATGGCAAAGCGACGGTACTCATTCATGATCCCCGAGGCGAAAGTCGGCGCGGAGCGGTTGATCGCCGCCCGCAGGTGAGTGTTGAAGAAGCGCAGGCTGAGCTCGGCCACCTCGGAGTCACCCACGTCGATCGCAGCCAGACCGATCTTTCGCGTCGCGACCGCGATCGCGTGCACGGCTTCCTTGCGGTGGACCGGCGTGAGCCCGATCATGTCGACAAAGCTCGACATCACCACGTAGGCGAACCACGTGCCGGCGCGGTTGACCTCGGCGATGATCTGGTCGGACGCTCCGGACAGCTCCGCCTGCCCGACCTTGAACCATTCAGGGTTCAGGTTCTTCTTGACCGGAAGGTACTCGCGCGAGAGGAAGTCGCCCATCACCTCGATGCTCAGGACACAAACAGGCATGTCCCCGAGCTGGACCGAGCCGAACGCGATGTCGGACACCTGCTCCAGGCATGTCAGCAGCGCGCTGCGGTGCTGCAGGCTGCGACGTGTGTGCATCCCTCCGCGGAGCTCCCTCCGCGCCCGTCGCATGATTCCGGAGACGAGGGTCTCCGCCCGCATCACCTCGAACGTATAGAGGACGTAAGGGAAGAGCAGCGCGAAGTTGATCAGCGCCAGCACCTCGGCGACGGCGACGCTCGCCATCGGCACGTAGTTGACCTTGACCTCGGAGCGAACGAGAAACGTGTACAGGATCGAGGCCAGGGCGAAGCTGAGTACGAGCGCGTTGAGCGGGTTGCGCGTGAAGATGCCGATGATCCGCGGCGAGTAGCGGGACGAGGTGGTCTGGATGCCGAACATCACCCCCAGCAAGACGATGCTCAGCGTCACGCCCTCGGCGCCACCGACCAGGCCGAGCGTCCCTGCCGCCGCGGCGGGGTCGGGGGTGAAGAAGTCGGCGATCGAACCGAAGTGCAGTGCGTCGACGACACCGAAAAGGACGACGAGCATGAGCGCGATGGTCACGAGCGCCAGACCGGAGAGCATCGCGCCGAGCCAGCCAATCGAGCTGGCCTGCTTTACGCTCGGCGAGCCCCTTTGCAGTTTCGCTTCAGGCATCGGATGCGCCAGTGGACACGGCAACGGCGATCCTAATCTTTGGGAACGTGATTCGCGCTCTCGTCTTCGACTTCGACGGCCTGATCCTCGACACCGAGGAGCCCGTCTACCGGTCGTGGCTCGAGGTCTACCAGGCCCACGGAGAGGAGCTGCCGTTCGAGCGCTGGGTGCAGATCGTCGGCTCGACCACGACCGGCTTCCATCCCCAGCACCACCTCGAAGAGCGGCTGGGCCGGCCGCTGCCGCAGGAGGTGCTGGATCGCCGCATCGGGCGTCGCACCGAGATGATCCTGGCCCAGGAGCTGCTGCCGGGCGTCGTCTCGCACCTGGATGCGGCCCGCGAACTGGGGTGGCAGCTAGGCGTGGCGTCGAGCTCGACGGCCGATTGGGTGAGGGGCCACCTGGCGAGGCTGGGCATCCTGGACAGGTTCGACTGCCTGCGCTGCCGCGACGACGTCGTCCACGTCAAGCCGGAGCCGGATCTGTACATCGCGGTCCTCGAGTGCCTGGGTGTCGAAGCGCAGGAGGCGATCGCCATCGAGGATTCGCCCAACGGGGTGATGGCAGCCAAGCGGGCCGGCATGCTGTGCGTGGCCATCCCGAACACGATCACCGCCCGCCTCGACCTGACCCTTGCCGACCTGATGCTCACCTCGCTGGCGGAGGTCAGCCTCACCGAGCTGGTGCGCCGGTTGGAGCGACCGGGGACGTCTTAACCTATCTCACGTGCGGATCGGGATCCTGACCGGCGGCGGAGACGCGCCCGGGCTCAACGCCGCCATCCGCGCGGTCGCGCGGCGCGCGTTCCAGCTCGGGCACCGCGTCAGCGGCGTCAAGAACGGCTGGGCGGGCTGCCTCGAGGAAGGCCTGATCGACGAGCTGATGCCGGCCGACGTGCGTGGCATCCTGCCCTTGGGCGGTACCATCCTCGGCACCTCACGCACGAATCCGGCGAAGGAGAGAGACGGCATCGCCCGCGTCGTCAAGACGCTCAAGCACCATGGGGTCGACGCCCTGGTCCCGATCGGTGGCGATGACACGCTGAGCGTGGCGGCCAGGTTGCACGAGGCCGGTTTCCCGACTGTCGGCGTGCCGAAGACGATCGACAACGACCTGGCGGCGACGGAGTTCTGCATCGGGTTCGACACCGCGGTCGGCGTGGTCACCGAAGCGCTCGACCGTCTCCACACCACGGCGTCAGCGCACCATCGCGTGATGGTGGTGGAGGTCATGGGCCGCGACACCGGATGGGTGGCCTTGATGGGCGGCATCGCCGGCGGCGCGGACCTGATCATCATCCCCGAGTTCGACCTCACGCTTCCCGATGTGGTCGCGCACCTCTACCGCCGACGAGGCGAGGGCAAGCTCTTCAGCATCATCGTCGTCGCCGAGGGCGCAAAGATCCCAGAGCTCGAAAGAGAGCTTGGCGGTGAGGCGGAGAAAGACGCGTTCGGGCACACCAGGCTCGCCAAGCGCGGCATCGGCGACATCCTGGCCAGCGCCGTCGAGCGCGAGACGGGGTTCGAGACCAGGGTCACGGTGCTCGGCCACCTGCAGCGTGGCGGCTCGCCCTCTCCGGTCGACCGGATCTGGGCCACCCGACTGGGCGTCGCCGCCGTGGAGCTGATCGTCGACGGCAAGAGCGGTGTCATCCCCATCCGGCGCAACGGCGGCGTCGAGGTCGTTCCGCTCACCGAGGTGATCACGGAAAGCCGGCGCGTGCCCAAGGAGCTCTACGACCTCACGTACGTCTTCGTCTGATCGTCGCCCACGAAAGGAGCCCGCGCGCCGGAAGCGGATGCTCGAGCTGTCGGGTACCGGCGATGACGGCACGACGGGTCTGCTCGGCGGCGGCCGCGCCGCCAAGGACGATCCCCGGATCGAAGCCTTCGGGACCGTCGACGAAGCATCGAGCGCGCTCGGCCTTGCCCGGGCGCTGTCGCCTAACCCGCGTGTCAGCGCCATCTGTGAAGAGCTGCAGCGCGGGCTGTATGCGATCGGGGCGGAGCTGGGCACGAACCCGGAGGCGGACAAGTCTTTCGTCACCACCGGCACGTCGCAGATCCAGCGCCTCGAGCAGCTCATCAGCGAGCTCGAATCGGAGGCGACCATGCCGGCGGGTTTCATCCTTCCTGGCGCCACGCCGGCCTCAGGCGCGCTTGACCTTGCGCGTGCGATCACGAGGCGGGCGGAGCGAAGATGCGTCACCCTCGAGCGTGCCGGTGGCCTGCGCAGCCCGGAGGTCAGGCGCTGGCTCAACCGCCTGAGCCTGCTGCTGTTCGTGCTCGGCCGTTACGAGGAGAGCCAGGCCGGCCGGGTCGCCCGGCCCGCAAAGAGATCGGAGTGGGAGCGTTCTAGTTAAGCTTCGACTCAGGTGGCCCCACTGACCTACGTCGGCCTGGCGATCGCCGGTTTGCTGTGGCTCTACCTCGCGCTTTCGTACCAGATTTACAGGCGCGCCTTTCTTCCGCCCAAACCCATCTGGCTGGATGACTTCACCTTTACGCCTCTCGAGTTTCAGGCCGACTACGAAGAGGTCGAGCTGGCCACCGCGGACGGTGTCAACTTTGGCGCGTGGCACTTCCGGCAGCCTGGTTCGCCGCAGACGGTCATCATCTCGGGAGGGCACAAAGGGCAGCGCCAGGGCGCGCTGGGGATCGCCGTCGCGCTCTGGCGGAAGGGCTTCAACGTGGTCCTCTACTCGTACCGCGGCATGCCGGGGAGCGACCGCGCGCCGATCACGTTCGGCATCAAAGAGGTGTTGGAGCTGCAGGCGGCCATCGCCTTCGCGCGCAAGCGCATACCCAACGCGAGGATCGGGCTGCTCGGGTACTCGATGGGCGCCGTCGTCTCGCTGCTGGGGGCGGCGGGCGAGCCCGGTGTCCAGGCGCTAGTGCTGGACAGTCCCTTCAGTGACCTGCGCAGGCTGCTCGTCGAGAACGTCCGCAGCACGACCAAGCTGCCCGGCACCCCATTTGTCTGGCTCGCGGGCCTGATGTTCTGGCTTCGCACCCGCTCCTGGATTTCAGCGTGCAGCCCGATCGACGTCTTGAGCTCGCTCGAGCCCCGCCCGCTGTTCTTCATTCACGGTGGCGGTGACGCGATCACCAGCGTCAATCACAGCCGCCGCCTGTATGACGCCTACCGCGGGCCGCGCGAGATCTGGATCGTGCAGGGCGCGCCGCACACCGGCGCGTATTTCGCGGACCGGCCGCTGTATGTCGAGCGCGTGGCAGGTTTCTTTGCCCGGCACCTCGGCCTGGACGTGAGCAGCCACCTGCGACTCGTGGAAGAGGAAGAAGTCTCCTAGGCCAGCGTCGACGCGAGCAGGATTGCGTTCGCCCAGTAATGACCGGTCACGCCGGCGGGCAACAGGTCGTAGGTCCGCTCGCCGGCGTACGGGACGAGCTGGCGTCGCGCAATCGTCGAGCCGTCCAGCGGATCACCCGCCTGCAGGGCGCCGACGGCGCGTCCGTCCGCGCTCTTGTGCCCAGGCGACACGAGAAGCTCGCGTCCGTCGGCGAGCACCAGATGGACCATGAGATGGCCGGCGGGCGCCGCCATGCTCCCGATCTCGACAACCGGGGCCGCGATGCGCGATCCATCGGCTGCCTGCGTCCACACGGTCGTCCCCAAGCGGACATCGATGACTTGGATCGGCCCATGCGGGGTCGAGATCGTGGCCGTCGCCGCGAGGCAGATCGGGCAGTTCGGGGCACCGGTCGGCGTGCGGGCGATGACGGTGACCACCCCGTCGACCCGCACCGTGCCACCCACCATCTCGTATGCGGCGCTGCCCCCTTTCGACTGGACGCGGTACTGAAAGGAGTAGTCGCTCCCGCTCTGCGTGAGCGCGACCGCGCGCAGCAGCTTCCACGACCTGTATGCGACCAGCTTCTGCGCGTCGCTCAAATCTCCAGAGGGCAGATGCTCGTGGGCGACGATCGCGGCGTAGACCTCTGCGTCTGCCCTGATCTGCGCGTACATGGAGACGGCGCTCGCCTCCTCTCCTCCCACTCGGGCCAGCGGGTAAAAGTCGGGGTCGCAGTAGACAGGGTGGCCCACCGCATCCATGACTGCGAACTTCAGCTGGGCGGCGGTGAGCGGCGTGCCGACCGCCGGCGCCTGTCCGGCCGACCCGCAGGCGAGCACCGCCAGCGCGACGACGACGACCGCGAATCTCATGTAGTTAAGAAGACGATATGGGAGGGATTTGGTAACGGACCGCGGAACCAAACGTACCCCCCAGCCGTATTCAACTGAGATGGGCCAGCAGAACGGCGAACCTATAATCGCGGGAGTGGGGGCAGCCGAAGTCGTCACACACGTCGCCGGCGCGTTCCTGTCGAACGTGAGCCGCGCGATCGTCAACAAAGAAGAAGAGATCAAGCTGTGCCTCGTCACCCTTCTCTGCGAAGGACACCTTCTGATCGAGGACGTGCCTGGCGTCGGCAAGACGATGCTGGCCAAATCGCTCGCCCGCTCGCTCGACTGCACATTCCGGCGGATCCAGTTCACGCCGGACCTGCTGCCCTCGGACGTGACCGGCGTGCGCGCCTTCAACCAGAAGCTCAACGAGTTCGAATTCAGGCCCGGGCCGGTGTTTGCGCAGATCCTGCTTGCGGACGAGATCAACCGCGCCAGCCCCAAGACCCAGGCCGCGCTGCTGGAAGCGATGGAAGAGCGACAGGTGACCATCGACGGCGAGACTCACATGCTGCCGAAGCCGTTCATGGTCATGGCGACTCAAAACCCGGTCGAATACTCGGGCACGTTCCCGCTGCCGGAGGCCCAGCTCGACCGTTTCTTGATGAAGGTCAAGCTCGGCTATCTCACAGAGAAGGAAGAAGCGAACCTGCTCAATCAGCACAAGGTCGAGTCCCCGATGGAGGAGCTGCAACCTGTCGTCTCGCCCAACGAGCTTCGGGCGGCGCAGAACGCGGTCCGCGAAGTCTTCGTCAAGCCCGAGCTGCGCGAGTACATCGCGAGGCTGGTGGGCCGGACGCGCGGCAATCCCGAGGTCGCGCTGGGAGCCAGCACGCGCGGCACGCTCCACCTCTTCCACGCGAGCCAGGCCCTGGCCGCGATCCAGGGTCGCAGCTTCGTGGTGCCGGATGACATCAAGACCCTGGCCGAGTCGGTGCTCGCCCACCGCATCATCCTGCGGCCCAACGCCGAGATGCAGGGGCAGAGCGCCGGCAAACTGGTCGCGGGCCTGCTCGAGCGCGAGCACGTGCCGCAGATGGCGTACGACGGGTAGCCCTCAACCCGGGGTTTCGCGGTGAGCAAGGTTGCCCTCGCCGGCGCGCTCGGCCTGCTCCTGTTCTTCACCTATCTGACGGCGATCCGGCCCGCGTACGCGTTCGCCTACGCCCTCTGCCTGCTTTTTGTGATCGCGTGGGCCTGGCCGCGGATCGCGATCAGGGGCGTCAGCGTCGCCCGGGGCGTCGACCCCGGCACGCCTACGGTCGGCGAGGTTTACGAAGAAACCTTTGAGGTCCGGCGCAAGGGATGGATCCCCGCGCCGTGGGTCGAAGTCCGCGACCTGAGCCAGATCGGCGATTATCAGCCCGGCCGCGTGATCTCGCTCGGCAGCGAGCTCGTGAAGTGGAAGGCGCGAGGCGTGTACCGGCGGCGCGGCTGGATGGCGCTGGGCCCGACCTCGCTCCGGGTGCGCGAACCTTTCGGCTTGTTCGAGCGCGAGCTGAAGCTCACTCAGCGCACGTCGATCCTCGTCTATCCGCGCGTGCGGCCGGTGCCGGACCTGATGACGCCGAGCTCGCAGCAGGTGGGGAGCTCACAGGCGTTCGGAGCCTGGGCTGATTACCCGCCCGAGACCGGCGGTGTGCGCGACTACACCACCGGCGACAGCTTTGGTCGCATTCACTGGGGCCTGTCCGCCAAGCACCAGCGGCTGATGTCGAAGACCTTCGAGCAGCCGCTGACCACCGACCTGTGGATCCTGCTCGATCTCGACCGCGCGGTGCATTTCGGCGAGGGGGAGGAGTCGACGCTCGAGTACGGAGTCAGCCTGGCGGCGTCGATGGCGGCGCAGGTGCACAGCCGGGGCCGCCAGGTGGGACTGATCGCCAACGACTCGAAAGGCACTCTGCTCGAGCCTCATCGTGCGGTGCGGCAGGATCGCCTCATCCTCGACTACCTCGCCGTGTGCCAGGCCGACGGGCGCACACCTTTGACGCAAACCCTCGCCTGGGACCGGATCCGGCGCCTGCCGCGGCGCGCCATCGCGGTCATCACCCCGAGCGCGGACCCGGAGTGGGTTCGGCTTCTCCAGGCGGTGAGAGGCCGCCGCTCGACGCTGATCGTGTTCTATCTCGACGCGGCCAGCTTCGGTGGGCCTGAACAGAACCCGAGCTTCGACATGGGCCAGGACGTCGACCTTTATGTGGTGCGCTGCGGCGACGACTTTGCACGCCTGGTGAGGACCAGAGATGCGATACGTATCGCCTAGCGGCCGGCTGGTCGGCCCGGAGGCGGCGTTCAACACCGGCATGAGCCGGCGGGAGCAGCTCTGGGACCGCGCGCGCGAGTCGGTCGCCGGGGGCCGTTTCTGGACTGCCCTCCTCGTCCTCCTCCTGACCGTCACCGTCGCCCGTTCGACGTCGACCGTGCAGTGGGTCGACGGCATCGACGTGATCATCTACATCGCGGTCCTCGGCGCGGTCTTGTTGGGCGCGCTCGCTCTCTCGAGGATCCGGGAACCGATCGGGTTGGGCATCGGCCTGGTCCTCGCGCCGGTGGCGGCGGTTATCGGAGCGTGGCCGCTGATCCATGCCCGCCACCCGACCGACTCGGTCGGCCCCCAGCTGGTCGGGGTCTGGTGGGAGCGCGTAAGCGACGGATCGGCGGCATTGGACCCATCGTTCTACCTGTTTCTGATCTGCCTTTTGATGTGGATCACCGGCGCTTGGCTTGCCTGGTGCGTGTTGCGCTGGAGCAAGCCGATGCTCGGGTTGATCCCCGGGGCAGCCGCGTTCGCCACCAACCTGCTCAACTGGCCCCAGGACCAGAACGGCTACACGCTGGCGATGCTGGTGTTGACGCTCGCCCTCCTACTGTGGACGAACTACACAGGCTCGATCGCCAGCGCGTCTCGCGCGAACGTGAAGCTCACCGGCGACGCGCGTTGGGATTTCTGGGAGAGCGGTCTCGTGGCGATGGCGGCGCTGATCGTGCTCGGCATCATGCTGCCGCCGCTATCCACGGCCGACCGCACCCTCGATCTCGAGTCAGGCGTCTTCTCGGGCTGGGCGCAGCTGCAGCAACGCCTCAGCCACCCGGGCATCTTCAGCACCGGCCGTGGAACTGGGGTCACGGGATTCACCGATGAGGTGAAGCTCAGCGGCCCTCTCCAGAGGACGCGGGACGTCGTCTTCACGTACACCATCGTCGGCAACTACGTGAGCAAAGCGCGTTACTTCCGGGGTGTCAACGACACGCTCACCGTCGCCGGTGAATGGCGTTATCCAGGCCCGAACCAGATCGGCTTGCGCCAGACGCTCTCGAAGAACGAGATCCCCGCTTACGCGGAGAAGTACCAGAAACTCGAGGTCGCCGGCATCAACGTCACGATGCTGCAGCCGCCCAGGAACTTCCAGGACGTGCTGTTTTATCCGGGCGAGCTTTACCACATCGATCGCTCGACGACCGCCAACCAGGTGTTGCTCCGGCCGGGCAGGCCCGGCCCCAGCCCCAACCCCGTTCCCAACCCCAACACCAGCCTGTACACGATCGACCGGCTCAGCAGCCTGCAGCCGCCGACGTCGGCGCGCAATTACGCGGCCACCGTCGAGTATTCGACCGCCACCGTCGCCGACCTCCAAAACGCGGGGACGACCTACCCGGCGTGGCTGAATCAGTACCGGTCGTTCTCGCCCGGCTACCGGCCCACGGAGGTCGAGAACGAGATCCACAACCTCGCCCTGAAAATCGTGAACGATGCCGGCGCCACGCGGCCCTACGACCAGGCGACCGCCATCGAGAACTACCTGCGTGACCGCCGCAACTTCACCTACACGCTGACGCCGCCGAAGACGCCTGAGGGCAGAGACCCGATCGAGTACTTCCTGTTCGAATCGAAGAAGGGCTACTGCGAATATTTCGCGACCGCGATGGGCGACATGCTCCGCTCCCTCGGCATCCCGGTCCGCCTGGTCAGCGGCTACGGTCCCGGCCAGCAAGACCAGAACCTGCACAACTTCGTGGTCCGGGGCGAGGATGCCCACACCTGGGTCGAGGCCTACTTCCCAGCGCCGTCGCCGGACCAGCAGCCGTACGGCTGGATTCCTTTCGAGCCGACCGCCGACGACCTGGGCTACTACACGACCATCCTGCGTGGCCAGACCGGCCAGAACCCATGTCTGCGCGACGATGGCTGCGACTCGCCGATCCTTGGTATCACCGCGCCGGGCGGCGGCGCGACCGCCGGCACCGGTCGCGGCGACAGGAATGACACGGGCGGCCCGGTGGCTTCGGGCGGCTTCAAGGTCGGGTCGCTGGACGCTTCGACGCTGACGAGGATCGTCGGCGTGATCGTCGCCGCGCTCCTGCTTCTCCTGGTCGTCGCCTTGAGATACCTGCGTCCGCGCACGGTGATGTCGGTATGGAAGCGAACACTGGCGCTGGCCAGCCTCGCCGGCGCTGAACGCCGGCCAGGCGAGACTCCTCTGGAGATCGGCCGGCGCTTGCAACGGGCGTTCCCAGAGGCCGCCGAACCGGTGACCGCCCTGGCCAGCGGTTTTGTCATCGCCGCCTATGCGCCGCCTGAGATGGCGTCGACGTCGCGCTCCTCGATCATGGAAGCCTGGTCGGCGCTGAGGCCGATGTTGCTGCGACGGGTCCTCTCGCGGCTGCGACCGACAAGGCCGTAGTCTTTTCGGGTGGCAGCGGTCGCCGGGCGAACGTACCCGGCGGTGAGATTCGACATCGAGTCGGACCGGGTGTCGGCTTTCGCCAGGGCTGTCGGCGCCGATCCGGCTGACGGCGTGCCGCCGACCTTCGCCGCCGTGTACTCGCTGGGCGTCACCGCGCCGCAGCTCTTCGCGGATGAGGACGCGGCGGTCGATTTCGGCAGGCTGCTCCACGCCGAGCAGGAATTCGAATGGCGGCGCCATCCTCAGGTCGGCGAGACCATCGTCTCGCGCGCACGGGTCGCCTCGGACACCAACCGGCGGGGCATGCGCTTGGTATCGTTCGAGACCGAGACGACTGACCAGAAGGGCTCGCCGGTGTGCCGCTCGCGCGCCCTCTTCGTGATTCGGTCATGAGCGAGCGGCGGGTCACTTTCACTCGCGAGCAGATCGCCGATTACGCCGAAGCGTCCGGTGACCAGAACCCGATCCATCTCGACGATGATTTCGCGCGATCGGTCGGCCTGCCCGGGGTGATCGCTCACGGCATGCTGCAGATGGGAATCGCCGCCACCGTCGCGTCCGAAGCGGCGGGGGGGCCGGGCCGGCTGCGCCGGATGTCCGTCCGCTTCGCCGGCATGGTCGTGCCCGGCGACACGGTCACGTTCTCAGCCCAGCCGGCGGGCGAGGGCAGGCTCGATGTGAGCGCCGTCAACCAGCGCGGAGAAGCGGTGCTGACGAAAGCGATCGCAGAGTACGAGCGGTGACGCTGGAGTTCTCGCTGACCCGGCAGCAGGAGGAGACCATGAACGAGGAGTGAAGATGTTCGATCTAACGGGCAAGGTTGCTGTGGTCACCGGCGCCTCGCGCGGGTTGGGCCGCCAGGACGCGCTCACGCTGGCGAGCATGGGTGCGGATGTCGTGATCACCGACGTCCTGGTCGAGGACGACCCCAACTTGCAGCAGACCGCGGAGTCGCAGGGCAGCATGCTTGCGCAGTTCGCGGTGTCACAGGGGTGGGTGCACTCGAACGCCACCGCCGAGGCGATTCGCCAGATGGGTCGCAAGTCGCTCGCCATCAAGATGGACGTGACCAATCGCGACCAGGTCCGCGAAGTCTTCAAGAACATCAAGGATGAGTTCGGCAAGATCGACATCCTGATCAACAACGCCGCGACCCTCGACCATGCCGCGCAGATTCCCAACCAGTCCTACGAACTGTGGGATCGGGACGTCAAGGTGAACCTGACCGGTGCGTTCAACTGCACCAAAGAGGCATGGCCGTACATGGTCGAGAACCACTGGGGCCGGCTGATCTTCATGTCATCGGTTGCCGGTACGCTCGGAGGCTTCGGTCAGGCCAGCTACTCGTCGACGAAGGCGGGGCTCATAGGCCTGGCCAAGACGGCGGCGCTCGAGGGCGGCCGCCACAACATCACCGCCAACGCGATCGCGCCCGGGATCATCGAGTCGGAGGCGGGGAAGGCGGCGGCCGCGAACAACCCGTTGTACGAGCGGTTCAAGGCGCGAACGGTGTTCAAGCGGTTCGGCCAGCCTGAGGACATCGCCAACACGATCGCGTTCCTGTGCACCGAAGAGGCTGGGTACATAACCGGCGCCGTGATCGAGGTCGCGGGCGGCATCCCCCTCTTCACGGCGTAGATGGGCGAGCTGGTCGACGTCCGGCGGGAGGGCGCAGTCGCGCGCGTTGTCATGCACCGCAAGGGCAACAACGCGATCGCGGAAGACTTGATGGAGGAGCTCGCCGTCGCGTTCAACGAGCTTGGCGCCGATCCTGGAGTCCGGGTCGCGGTCCTCGCCTCCGATTACGAGAAGTACTTCAGTGTCGGCGCCGACCTGACCTCCCTCGCGGACGTTGACCGCGACGCACCCGACGCCACCGACCAGATCGCCCTCTTCATGAGGCGGATGAACCATCACTTCAACGCCATCGAGCGCTGCCCCAAGCCGGTGATCGCGGCCATCAACGGGCATGCCCTGGGCGGTGGCAGCGAGCTGACGCTCTGCTGCGACTTCAGGATCATGGTCGAAGACGGCCGCTCGCGCATCGGGCAGACCGAATCCTCCCTCGGCATCATCCCGGGCGCAGGCGGGACGCAGCGGCTGCCGCGCCTGATCGGCAAAGCGCGGGCGATGCGCTTCCTTATCGAGTCGACCCGGCTCTCGGCGCAGGAAGCCCAAGCGGTGGGATGGGTCGACCGCGCCGTGCCGCCAGCGGAGTTTCAGGCCGCGGTCGACGAGCTGGCGGGCAGGCTCGCGAAGGCGGCGACGTTCGCCATCGCCATGATCAAGGACGCCGTGCACCGCGGCTACGACCTCCGCCTGGACGAGGCGCTGGCGATCGAGTCCCAGGACTTTGCCCGAGCCGCCCTGAGCACCGACGCGGCGATCGGCATCATGTCATTCCTGAGCAAGCAGGAGCCCGAGTTCACCGGGTCTTGAGGCTGTCGATTCCTGGTCACCCCGTTCGTCGTGCATGGAGGAGGTTGAAATGAAATACGTGCTGCTTTTCGTGGGGACCATGGACGACCAGGAGCGCTTCGACAACATGTCAGCGGAGGAGATGGCGGCGGGCATGAAGCTGGCGGAGCAGTGGTTCGAGGAGTACAGCCGCGCCGGCAAGATCGTCGGGGGGGAGCAATTGAAGGGCCCCCAGACCGCTACCACGGTTCGATACAAGGACGGCAAACCCATCGTCACAGACGGCCCGTTCATCGAGTCCAAAGAGATCATCGGGGGCTTTGCCATCGTGCAGGTCAAGGATCTCGACGAGGCACTCGAGATGGCCAAGGCATGGCGCGCCGGGCCTGTCGAGGTCTGGCCCGCTGTGGAACGATGAGGGCCTGACTGAGACAAGGAAAGCCACCGATGCGGCACTCACGGCAGTGTTCCGCGAAGAGGCCGCGAAGCTCACCGGCGCGATGGTGCGCCTCATCGGCAACTTCGACATCGCGGAAGAGGTCGTCCAGGACAGCCTGGTCGCGGCGCTGGAGAATTGGCCGGCCCAGGGAATCCCGGACAACCCCGGCGCGTGGTTGATGACGGCGGCGCGGCGCCGCGCCATCGACCTGCTGCGCCGCGACCAGCGCTACGCGGAGAAAATCGCACTCCTGCAGCGTTCGACGATGCCTGCTGAACCGGCCGAAGCGGACGACCGGTTGCGCCTGATCTTCACGTGCTGTCATCCGGCCCTTGCCCAGGAAGCGCAGGTGGCGCTCACGCTGCGCGCAGTCGCGGGATTCACCACCCAGGAGATCGCGGCCGCGTTTCTCGTCTCCGAGCCGGCGATGGCCCAGCGAATCGTGCGCGCCAAAAGGAAGATCGTGGAAGCGAACATCCCGTACCGAATGCCCCAAGGCGCCGAGCTGGTGCCCCGCGTGGACTGGGTGCTCGCGGTTCTGTACCTCATGTTCAATGAGGGCTACCTGAGCCGAGGGCCGCAGGTGGCGTCGCGCCGCGACCTCGCGGAGGATGCGATGTGGCTGACCAGCCTGGTCGCCCGTCTGCTGCCCGACCAGCCCGAAGTGCTGGGACTCATCGTGTTGATGAGGCTGCACCTTGCGCGGTCGCGGGCGCGATTCGACTCGAATGGCGACATCGTCCTTTTGCCCGACCAGGACCGCGCTCTGTGGGACTCGACCGCGATCGCCCAGGCGGTCGAGGTCCTGGATCGAGCCGCGGCGATGTCGTCCCCAGGTCCCTACCAGCTCCAGGCGGCGATCGCCGCGGTGCACTCCGCCGCGCCCTCGTGGCGAGAGACGGACTGGCAACAGATCGTGGCGCTGTACGACACGCTTCTGCGGATCGCGGATACGCCCATCGTCAGGCTCAACCGCGCAGTCGCGTTGAGCCACGTCACCGGGCCGCAAGCCGCGCTGGGTGAGGTCAACGACCTCGCCATCTCGCTGGGCGGATATCACCTCTTCCATGCGACCCGGGCTGAGCTGCTCGATGAGCTCGGCGAGGTTGCCCTGGCGCGCGAGGCGCGGCTGCGCGCCCTCGAGCTCTCTCAGAACCCGGCCGAGCGCTCTCTCCTTCAACGGAAGCTGCGGGGCTAAACGGGAGCCCGCCGCCGGATCACTTCCAGTGCTTCCTCCACGCGTTTGGGATCCGCGCCCACGCACCGGATGACGAGCTCCTTGGTCTCGAAGTTGGGATACGAGCCGACCGAGACGTCCGGAAAGCTCACCTCCAGCTCGCGCATCAACGGGTAAAAGCGTGCCTCGACCGCGAATGTGAAGCGCAGCTCGCGCACGGTGGCCGCCGCCCCTCCGGCGAGGAACTGAGCCTCGAGCTCTTCGGTGAAGATGCCCTTCATCTCGAGCGGCACGCCGGGCAAGACGAAGATGCGCTTTCCGTGCGCCTCGTAAACCGTACCGGGCGCCATGCCGCGGCGATTCTTGAAGACATGGGCGGGGCCGGCGGGGATGCGCGCCATGCGCAGGTTGCCTTCGGTCACCTCCGGCGACTCGAGCAGCCCCATCGAGTGCATCCGCTGCACGCGCCGCTCGATCCGGGCGCGGGTGTCTTCCCAGATCACGAGCTCTTTCCCCAATGCCTGTGCAAGCGCGGCGAAGGTTCGGTCATCGGGGGTCGGGCCCAGCCCGCCGCTGACGAAAACGTCAGTGATCTCGGTGTCGTCGAGCTCAAGGCGGATCTGGTCGACTATCTCATCCGGTTTGTCGCGGATCTGCGTGACCCGTTTCACCGGGTAGCCGAGCAGCCGGAGCCGTTCCGCCATCCAGTGGGAGTTGGTGTCGAGGGTGAAGCCTCCGACCAGCTCGTCCCCGATGGCCACGATGCTGGATGCGGGCATGGCTGACCATATAAACATGGAGCGATTGCACGCGGTGATCCGTGGTGACGTGCAGGGCGTGGGTTTCCGCTACTTCGTGCTCCGCAAGGCGCACCAGCTTGGGCTGCGGGGATGGGTCCGCAACAACGACGACGGCACTGTCGAGCTGGTCGCCGAGGGCGCGCGACAGGACCTCGAGCAGCTCAAGCGCGCGGTCGGAGAGGGACCGCGGATGGCACGCGTCGACCGCGTGGACACCCGTTGGCAGAGTGCGACCGGCAACCTGGACGGCTTCGACCTGGCCGGCTGACAGCCCCATCCCCGGCCCACGGCCGGGTACTTCCCCATGAATGGAGAAGATGATGATTTTCCCGTTCGTTTAACCTATCGCTCCGCTGGAAGTGCGCCCTGCGCACCCCCGGCCGGCGTTTATCGGTTTCCGCGATTCGAGGGAGGTCAATGGATCCCAGCACAGCTTGGTTCGGCGTGGCCGGCGGACTGGCCGCGGTTGCTTTTGCGGTCGTCCTCATCTTCCTAGTCCTCAACCAGCCGAACGGCAACGACCGTATGCGTGAGATCGCGGCGGCCATCCAGGAGGGCGCCGCCGCTTACCTCAACCGTCAGTACACCGTGATCGCGATCATCGGCGTGATCATCGCGGTCGTGATCGGGTTCTTCATCAACTGGACAACCGCCGTCCTCTACGTCGTGGGCGCTGTGCTTTCGGCCTCGGCGGGCTACGTCGGCATGAACATCGCGGTCCGGGCCAACGTGCGGACGGCGGAGGCTGCGCGAGGCGGTCTGAACAAAGCGCTGCAAGTCGCGTTCCGCGGTGGCGCCGTGACCGGATTCATGGTGGTGGGCCTCGGTCTGCTTGGAGTTTCGGCGGCGTACCTCGTCTTCAAGAATCCCGACGTGCTCGTCGGCCTCGCCTTCGGCGCGAGCCTGGTCTCCGTGTTCGCCCGGTTGGGCGGTGGCATCTACACCAAGGCGGCCGATGTCGGCGCTGACCTCGTCGGCAAGGTGGAGGCGGGCATCCCGGAAGACGATCCGCGCAACCCAGCGGTGATCGCCGACAACGTGGGTGACAACGTCGGCGATTGCGCAGGCATGGCCGCCGACCTGTTCGAGACGTACGCCGTGACGATGATCGCGGCGATCCTTCTGGGCTCCCTGTTGTTTCCGAACCAGATCGGATGGGTCATCTACCCGCTGCTCCTCGGCGCCGTGAGCGTCATCGGTTCGATCGCGGGCACGTTTTTCGTCCGCATCTTCAACCCGCGCTGGATCATGGGCGCCCTTTATGCGGGCCTGTTGGTCGCGGTCGCGATCGCGGTCGCGGGCTTCTACTTCGTGACCGAGTACATGAAGGGCAACGGGTACCTTGCCGGCGGTGGCGCCCACGGAGTCGGCGATCCAAACAACCTGTTCTTCGCCGCCCTGGTCGGGGTAGTGATCACGGTCCTGATCGTCGCCATCACCGAGTTCTTCACCGAGACGGCGTACTGGCCGGTCCATCTCATCGCCAAGGCATCGGTGACTGGGCACGCGACCAACATCATCGCCGGCCAGGCGATCGGCATGATGGCGACCGCGCTGCCGGTGATCGTGATCGCCACCGGGATCCTCATCAGCTACGCGCTGGGTGGCCTGTACGGGATCGCCGTCGCCGCGACCGCGATGCTCTCGATGACCGGGATCATCGTCGCGATCGACTCGTATGGCCCCATCACCGACAACGCGGGTGGCATCGCCGAGATGGCCAAGCTGCCCAAGGAGGTCCGCGAGGTGACCGACCCGCTGGACGCGGTCGGCAACACGACCAAGGCGGTGACGAAGGGCTACGCGATCGGCTCGGCCGGCCTCGCCGCGCTCGTTCTGTTCGCCTCCTACACGCAGGAGCTCGCCAGGGCCGGGCACCCGACGAAGTTCGAGCTTTCCGACCCCCTCGTCATCTCCGGCCTGTTCCTGGGCGGGATCCTGCCGTTCCTGTTCGGATCGCTGGCGATGCTCGCGGTGGGCCGCGCGGGCGGGCTGGTCGTGGAGGAGGTGCGTCGGCAGTTCCGCGACATTCCCGGCATCCTCCAGGGCACCGGCCGTCCCGAGTACGGCACTGCGGTCCGCATCGTGACCGCGGCCGCGCAGCGGGAGATGATCGTGCCTGGCGTCATCCCCGTGATCGCACCCCTGGCCGTCGGCTTTCTTCTGGGGCCGCGCGCCCTGGGCGGTTTGCTCCTGGGTGCGATCGTGACGGGCCTCTTTCTTGCGATTCAGATGACGAGCGGCGGCGCGGCCTGGGACAACGCCAAGAAGTACATCGAGGAGGGGCACCTCGGGGGCAAGGGGTCGGAGGCACACAAGGCAGCGGTCACGGGCGATACCGTCGGCGACCCCAACAAAGACACCGCCGGACCGGCCATCAACCCGATGATCAAGGTGGTCAATATCATCGCCATCCTGATCGCCGCCGCGGTCTCCACGAACTACTTGATCCACTAGTAAACTCGTCCGTGAGGTGGACGACTACCAGAAGGAGATCGCCGACCTCGAAACACAGGTCGAGCAGCTGGTGGAGGCGGATGGCGACGCCAGGACGATCGCCGAGCTATCGATGCAGCTGGAGATCCTGAAGGCCATCTACGCGCGGGCCATCGACCTCTTTCAGCGGGGCAGGAAGGACGAAGGTCTCCGTTACGGGCTGCGGATCCAGGGTTACGGCGACTGGAACCTCGACAACGTGTACGCGTTCGTCTACGAACGGTCCGTCGAGCTCGAGCCCCACGCTCATCACGCCTTCGTGGGCGGGATCAGGGCGGCCGACTTCGCGCTGATGCTCAACTCATAGGAGAAGTCGATGGAAACTCCGCTTACACCCCTCGCGTTCGCGCGGCGGACACGCAAGCTGTACGGCGACCGGGAGGGTGTCGTCGACGGCGACCTGCGCCTGACGTATGAAGAATTTTTCGATCGGTGCGACCGATGGTCGTCGGCCCTCCAGGCTATGGGCGTGGGGCGAGGCGACCGCGTCGCGTACATTGCGCCCAACACGCACGAGCAGCTCGAGTCTTTCTACGCCGTGCCCCAGATCGGCGCGGTGCTGGTGCCGATCAACTTCCGGCTCACGGCGGAGGACTTCGTCTACATCACCTCGCACTCCGGAGCCAAGATCCTGTGCGTCCATCCCGACTACGTCGCCGCGGTCGACGATGTGCGGGATCAGCTGCGCGGGGTCGAGCATTTCGTCGTGCTCGGGAAGGCCGACGGTCGCAAGGGCTGGCGCGAGTACGACCCCGAGATCGCGCGCGCCGGGCCGTCCTTCAAGCGCGCTGATGTCAAAGAGGATGACCTGCTGTCCTTGAACTACACGAGCGGGACGACCGCCAAGCCCAAGGGCGTGATGATCACGCACCGCAACGCCTGGATGAACGTGGTGGACACGCTTGTCCACTTCCACATCACGGTCGACGACCGCTACCTGTGGACGCTGCCGATGTTCCACGCGAACGGCTGGACCTTCGTATGGATCATCACCGCGGTGGGCGGCAAGCACATCTGCCTCCCGAAGGTCGAGCCGGCGCGCGTCTTCGACCTGGTCCGCCAGGAGAAGGTCGGCTGGTTGTGCGCGGCGCCGACGGTTTTGATCTCGCTGGCCGGTGCGTCGCCGGAGGCCCGGGGCGAGGTGCCCGGTGGGGTGCACGTGATCACCGCGGGGGCGCCTCCCGCCGCCGCCACGATCGAGCGCATGGAAGGTGAGCTCGGCTGGGAGGTGACGCAGGTCTACGGGCTCACGGAGACGTCGCCTTTTCTCACCATATGCGAGCCGCGCCCAGAGCACGCTTCGATGCCGGCGGCCGATCGGGCGGTGATCAAGGCGCTGACCGGCGTGGAGATGATCGGCGCTTGCGAGCTGCGCGTCGTCGACGGCGACGGCAAGGACGTCCCTGCCGACGGCCAGACGCTGGGCGAGATCGTGGCCCGCGGCAACGTGATCATGAAGGGTTACTACAACGATCCCGAGGCAACCAAGAAGGTGATGGGCGACGGTTGGTTCCACACCGGTGACGCCGCGGTCATGCACCCCGACGGTTACGCCGAGATCCGCGACCGGATCAAGGACGTGATCATCAGCGGCGGCGAGAACATCTCGTCGATCGAGGTCGAAGGCGTGCTGCTCCGCCATCCTGCTGTGCAGGAGGCTGCGATCGTTGGCCTTCCGCACGAGAAGTGGGGCGAGGCGCCATTCGCCTACGTGGTGCTGAAGTCCGGCGCGAGTGCCACCGAGGCGGAGCTGATCGCCTTTACGCGAGAGCGTCTGGCGCACTTCAAGGCACCGCACGGCGTGAGCTTCGTACCCGAGCTGCCGAAGACGGCGACCGGCAAGATCCAGAAGTTTGTCTTGAGAAAAGGCGCCGCGGCGATAGTCCGCCAGTAGGGTGTCTTAGGCCCAGACCTCGGTCTTCGACCAGGCGAGACCCTCGGGCGTGACCCTTGCCGTCACCAGCGTGCCCGGGGCGAGCGAGCGCTCATCGAAGAGTTTCAGGCTGCGCGGTTGGAATCGATACACCGGAAGGCTGTCGCCCTCAACGTCGTAATCGCGGAATCGCCGGCCGTACAGGCGCCTGGCCTCTTGCGCCGCTCTTCCTGCCGAAACGCCGGCCCTGCCGAACAGCTGGATGCCGCGATCAGGCCGGCCCCACACCTGGTTGGAGGCATAGACGGTCACCGCCGCCGAGGCGCTCTTGACGAGGTTGCGGGAATGGAGGGAGTCCGGGTCAGAGATCCAGACGACCTCGAAGCGCTCGCTCCAAGCGAAGTACATGTGGTTGATATGCGCCCGCCTCCCAGCCGACACGGTGGCGAGAGCGCATAGGGGAGAGGCGTTCATCAACCGGCGCGCCACGCGCTCGAGCACGGCGGACGAGAATCTCCGCGAACGGCGCTCGACCGTCACCTATTTAGTCTGGCCCTCTCGGCAAACCGAACGTAAGCGCCATCCCCCGCCTACGGCGGGGACTTCCCCATAAATGGGGAAGACGGCGCGACGGTGATGACTTTGCCGTCGTCGGCCTTGACCAGCTGCCACCCGCCCTCATGCACCATCCCGTGATGCCGGGTGCACAAAAGGACGAGGTTTTCCAGCTCATCGCCGCCTCCGCGCATCACGTAGACGATGTGGTGGCCGTCGCACCAGGAGGCCGGCCGCTCGCAGCCCGGCCAGCGGCAGTGCTGGTCGCGGGCGTTGAGCGCCCGCCGCCTGGGGCCTTTGATCGTCCGCTCCGCCCGGCCGACGTCGATCACGACCGAGTCCTGCATCAGGACCCTCGTCAGGCTGCAGTCGCAGGCCCAGCGCTCGACCGTCTTCGAGGAGATGGGGAGCGAGAACTCGCTCTCCGCACCCGGCGCGCCGGTGAGGTCGAGCAAGGTCTCGATCGAGCTCGTGACCTGCATCTGGATCCTCTGCTTGTGGCCGGCCAGCTCGATC
>VBDR01000023.1 GCA_005882135.1 Chloroflexota bacterium | reverse complement strand
CGCTCGTTGAAGAACGCGATCAGGTTCTCGATCTTCGGGCACTCCGGAATCGGGGATTTGTACGACCAGGCGAGGTCGGGGTGCACGTTCTCCCCGGTGCGAACTGACCAGTAAGAGGCCACGCCCTTATAGGGACATCGTGAGATCGTGTCGCTTGGTTCGAGCAGATCCATCCTCACATCCAGCATGGGAATGTAGTAGCGAACAGGCAGACCGGTTTCAAACAGAAGGCGCGGCCTGCCCGTCTCGGCCACAATCTCGCCGCCCACCAGCACCTTGACCTGCCGCGATGAGTTCAGAACATCGACCCGGTGATAGGGATCTCGCGGGTGGACGAACACCTCATCGTCCTCTTCAAACCATGCGTCCATCATCTGCCAGCGAATAACCGCCAACCCGCTCAGAGGCTCCAGTCCGGGCGGTGGTTGGGGAAAAGTCCACGCCGCACCCTCGCGAACCTGGCCGCCCACGGCCACGGACCAGTGTTTCACCTCGCCCACACCAGGCATGGTCATGGCCGTGCTGGACTCGTGGAGGAGGTCCCAGCGCACGTCGTCACGGGGAAATGCATAGGCGTTGAGTGGGGGCGGCAGATACAGCAATTGAGCTCGCCTGCTGTCCGCCACTGTCGTGCCTCCGAGTCTGGCTCGCACGCGTCGCTCGGTCGGCTCTAGCCGCACGCGTCCCCCGCGCGCGATCCACATCTGGTACCTGGCCTCGAGCTTTGCTTCCTGCATGGTTTGCCCCACGCTTGACGTGGTCCAGTCTGCGTTCGAAGACTACTCCAAGATCGACGCACGTGCCGCGCGCTTCCAAGCACCCAAGCCGAAGAGGACCGGAGCGATCGCCAGCCAAGGTAGCCGGATGGACTACTGATTCCGGTTCTGCCGCGCCTCGTGCACGATCCACGCGATCGCAATTGCCGCAGCAGCGACGACCACGGCTGCGACCGCCAACACAGCCAGGCCGCCAAACATGACTGTCACGGCAAATGATCCTATGCCGACGCGCGCCGCTTGATTGCCGCCGCCAGGTCGTCCATCTCGACCGGCTTGACGAGGTACTCGCTCGCGCCCAGGTCGTCGGCCACGGCCCGCGACCCAGGATCCGTGGCGCCGGTGACCACGATCGGGTGCGCGGCTTTGAGCGTCCCTCGCTCCGAGGCATCCAGTGACGCGAACAACCCCAGGTCGAACACCACCACCTCGCGCGGCCGCAACGCGCGCAGGCGGCCTGATGACTCAGCCTCGTAGCCAAGCCGGCGCAGCCCGCGCGCCGTCAGCTCCGCCAGCCGTTCATCGTCGTCCACCACCAGCACCGAGACGATCGAAAATGCCGCCGCCTCAACCTGCCCCAGCAAGTCCAGCGCTTCATGCAGGTCGACCAGGAGGCGGTCGACGGGCGGCGGATCGCCGTCAGAATGCGCCAGCTCGATCTCCGCGCGCACCCGAGCGAGCGTCGAGCGCAGCCGGTGCAGCGCCGCCGTCAGCTCAGGCCTGGACGGTGAGCTTGTAGCCGATCCCACGAACTGTCTCGATCCATCCCGGCTCGCGCAGCTCGCGCCGGATCTGATGCACCGCCTGCTCCATGCTGTGCTCGAAGCCGGTGTAAGAGCTGCCCCACACTCGTTCGAGGAGCTCAGACCTGGGCACCACCTCGCCCGAACGATTCGCGAGCAGCTGCAGCATCAGCAGCGGGCGCCGCTCGAGCTTCAACACTCGATCGCCGAGCCGCGCCTCACCTCGCGCGGCATCGAGGTGCAGCCGGCCGCGCATCACAGCGCCGGGCGACGACGCTCTCTCGCGCAGCGCACCGCGAACCCGCGCCAGCATCACCTGCCGGTCGGTCCCTTTCACGATGTAATCCGTCGCGCCGCGTTCGATGCCGACGACCTGATCGCCAGGCGAGTGGCGCGCGCCCGTGAGGATGATCACCGGAAACGGGATCCGGTCCGTCCCCGAGCGCAGCGTATCGAGCACCTCGGGCGCCTCCATGTCCGGCATCTCGTAGTCGAGCAGCATCAGGTCGGGCGATCCTGAGCGGACACGCTCGAGCGCCTCGGTGCCGCTGCTCGCGACGTCCACCGAATACCCAGCGCGGCGCAGCAGCTCGGCGGTCAGCTCTGCCGTCCGCGGCTCGTCGTCCACCACCAGCAACTTGGCGGTCACGCTCCAATCCCCGCTCGCAAGCTAGCAGGTTCAGGGTTTCTTGAGGAAACGCTGAATCAGGCCTGAGGTCAGGGGTGGTGGAGGGACATAACCTGCCCGGCATGGGCCAGCTCCCAGACCTACCAGAAGCCAGGCGCCGGCTGGGACTGGCCCTGTCCACCATCCGGCATGATCGCTGGGTGGTCGGCTACCTGCGCGGAGGTTGCCTGCAGCCGATAGCTGCGTCGGAGATCTCGCGACGTTTCATGGTCAGCCACCCGCTCCTGCCGCTCGCACGACTCGCGCTGTTCGAAAGAAAACCGACCGTCATCAACTCAGTCATCGAAACGGACGAAGCGACCAACGAGTATGACTGGGAGCTGGACTGGCCGGCGATTCTGTACGCACCAGTGGCCGAGCGCGGCCAACGACCGATCGGGCTGCTGATCGTGGGATGCCGGCAGGATCATTGGTACTCCGACGACGACGTCACCCTCGCCCATAACCTCGGCGCAAGTCTCGCACCCATGGTCGCCGCCCTACGTGGACCGCTGAGCCGGCTCAGTGTGGCGGAGACCGCGGTGGCGCAGCTGCTGAGCCATGGCTTCTCGAGTCAGGAGATCGCACGCGCGATGCAGGCGGATGACCACCGTGCACAAACGCTCGTCGACAACGTGACCCGAAAGCTTCAGTCGGTCAGCACACGCGATCTCATGCTTCGCTCGATCCAGCTGAGTCGTATGACCTGGTAGTCGGACTCCTAATTCGGACCGAAGAGGAACACCGTGGTGCCGCGGCCTTCGGTGCTCACCACCTCGAGCCGCCCGCCGATTCCCGCTGCTCTCTCGCGCATCCCCATCAGCCCGTAGCCGGCCAGCCCATGGTCGGCGAAGCCGCGGCCTTCGTCTGAGACCTCGATCAGGAACGGCCGCGCCGCAAATCCCATCCTGACCCGGCAGATCGAGGACCCGCTGTGCCGGCGCACATTCGTCAACGCCTCGCGGACAACCTGCGCCACGACCTCGCGGTGATGCGGGGAGAGCATGTCCTCGGTTCCATTGTTCGACAGCTCGACCCGGATGCCATAAAGACGCGCGAACTCTTCAGCCTCGCGCCGCAGGTCCCCGAGGAGCCCGTCCGGACCGATCGCGGCCGGTCGCAAGTCGGCAAGCGACTCACGGACGCGGGTCAACGACCGCTCGAGGATCTCGAAGACATTCATGAGGGTCTCGTCCCGATGGCCTTCACCTTTCTCGAGATAAACCTTGAAAAGCGAGATCGCGCCGGCCAGCTCGGTGGCGATTCCGTCATGCAGCTCGCGGGCGATGCGCGCACGTTCGCGCGTCACAGCATCGTTGGCGGCCTGCTGGGCAAAGGTTTGGGTCCCCGAGCCGGCCCGGGAGCGCTCCCCGGTCATCGCGTCAGCCTGCGCCGCGCGTAAGACTGGAGGACGGCGATCGCCAGGGGGTGACGCAGCCAGCGCAGCCAGCGGCGGTACGGCTGCCAGAGCACGGCGGATTCGGCCACCGACACGCGGAGCCTCTCCACGTCAGTCTGCAGGTGAGCTTGCTCGCCCCTCAGTCGCTCATTGAGCGCCTGGGCGCGCCTGGTGATCCGCACGCTCCACCACGCCGCGAGCGCGCCCTCGACCACGATCGCGGCGCCGCCGGCGATCAGCAGCCAGATGCCGACCCAGCCGAGGTCCACGCTCACTCCTTGCCGTCGCCCTCTTCGATCCCCGCCACCGGCGCGATCGCCACGACCTGGTCGTCCGGCGCCAGGCGCATCACGATCACGCCCTGGGTCTGCCTTCCGATCTGCGAGATGGCGCCGACCGGCGTGCGCAGGACCATGCCGCTCGCGCTGATCACGAGCACCTCCTCTTCAGGGTCGCTCACAACTCGCATCGCTGTCAGCTTGCCGACACGGTCAGTCACCTTCAACGTGAACACGCCCTGGCCTGCGCGGTGGTGCATCGGGTATTCGGACAATGGCGTTCGCTTGCCGTAACCGCGCTGTGTGATGACGAGCAGGTCGCCACCTTCGACCACGGTCGCCATGCCCGCGACCGCGTCGCCTTTGCCGAGCTTGATCCCGATCACACCCTGCGTGTCGCGGCCCATCGCGCGAACCTCGGTCTCGCTGAAACGGATCGCCTTGCCCAGCTCGGTCGCGATGATGACCTCGTCCGAGCCACTCGTCGGCGTCACCCAGTCGAGCTCGTCCCCATCCTGCAGGTTGATCGCGATCAAACCATTGCGACGCACGTTGGCGTACTCAGCCATCGCCGTCTTCTTTATGTATCCGTTCTTGGTGACCATGAGCATGTAGTGGGCCTCGCTCTCGGTTTCGGGGCGCACGAACACAGCGGTGATCCGCTCGTTGGAGCCGATGTCGATCAGGTTGTTGATCGGCATCCCCTTCGCCTGTCGCTCCCGCTCCGGCACCTCGTGCACCCGCAGCTGGAACACACGCCCGCTCTGCGTAAAGAAAAGCATCGAGGCGTGGGTGTGCGTCGTCAGCAGGTGAAGCGCGTAGTCCTCCTCGCGAGTCCCACTGGGCGCCTCGCTCCCGGCAGTCGGTCGCGCCCCCTTCAATCCGACGCCTCCGCGCTTCTGCGCGCGAAAGACGCGTAGAGGCTGCCGCTTCACGTAACCGCGGTGGGTCAATGTCACCACGACTTCCTCTTTGAGCACGAGGTCCTCAGCGGAGAGCTCGGTAGCCTCCTGCCCGGTGATCTCGGTCCGGCGGTCATCGCCGTATTTCTTGACCAGCTCGTCCATGTCTTCCTTGATCAGGAGCCGCACCTTCTGGTCGCTGGCCAGGATGCTTTCCAGGTAGGCGATCGTCTTGATCACCTGCTCGTACTCCTCATCGATCTTGCTGCGCTCCAGCCGAGTCAAGCGGCCGAGGGTCAGAGCCAGCACCGCCTTCGCCTGGCGCTCGCTCAAACCGAACTTCGTCTGCAGCTGAGTCGCCGCCACGTCCTGGTCGGAGGCGGCGCGGATCGTCTTGATCACCTCGTCGAGGTGGTCGAGGCAGATCTTGAGGCCCTCGAGGATGTGCGCCCGCTCCTGCGCCCGCTCGAGGTCGTACCGCGTACGCCGCAGGATCACGTTGCGCCGGTGATCGATGAACAGCTGGAGCGCCTGCTTCAGGCTGAGCACGACCGGGCGGCCGTCGACGATCGCCAGCATGATCACGCCGAACGTCGTCTGCAGAGTGGTGTGCTTGTAGAGGTTGTTCAGCACGGTGAACACCTGCGCCTCTCGCTTGAGCTCGATCACGACGCGCATGCCGTTGCGGTCGGATTCGTCGCGCAGATCGGCGATGCCCTCGAGCTTGCGCTCGGAGACGAGCTCGGCGATCTTGGCCACCAGGGCGGCCTTGTTGACCGCGTATGGCAGCTCGTAGACGATGATGCGCTCGCGGCCGTTCGGTGCTTGCTCGAGCGAGTGACGCGCGCGGACGATGATGCGGCCGTGGCCGGTCGAATAGGCCGCCTTGATGCCGGTCGTGCCCATGACGATGCCACCGGTCGGAAAGTCGGGACCCTTGATGAGGGTCAGCAGGTCCTCGGCGGTCGCTTCAGGATTGTCGACCAGGTGCTTGACGCCGGCGGTGACCTCACGCAGGTTATGCGGAGGGATGTTGGTGGTCATTCCGACCGCGATCCCGGAGGCGCCGTTGACGAGCAGGTTGGGCACACGGGCAGGGAGCACCGACGGCTCCTCTTCGGAGCCGTCGTAGTTCGGCCCCATGTCGACGGTTTGCTTCTCGATGTCCGCCATCAGCTCGCCGGTGATCGCTGACAGCTTGGCCTCCGTGTAGCGCATCGCCGCCGGCGGATCGCCGTCGACGCTGCCGAAGTTCCCCTGGCCCTCGATCAGCGGATAACGCAGCGAGAAAGGCTGGGCCATCCGCACGAGCGCGTCATAAACCGCGGTATCGCTGTGCGGGTGATAGAGCTTGAGCACGTCGCCGACGAAGGCGGCGGACTTCTTGGTCCGGCTGCCGCTCGTCGCGCCGGCTCGATGCATGGCGTAGAGAATCCGGCGCTGCACCGGCTTGAGCCCGTCACGCACGTCGGGCAGGGCCCGGCTGATGATGACGGACATCGCATATTCCATGTAGGAGGTCTGCATCTCCTCCTGGAGGCTGCGGGTGAGGACTGTGCCGAGCGTGTCGTCTGCCAAAGAGCTACTCCTGATACCTGGCCAGGACTACGACCGCGTTGTGCCCGCCAAAACCAAATCCGTTGGAGATGGCGATCCGCACGTCCTTGCGGCGTGCAGTGTTGGGCACGTAGTCGAGGTCGCAGTCGGGGTCCGGATTTTCATAGTTGATGGTCGGATGGATGATGCCGCGGTTGATCGTGAGCAGCGTCGCGATGGCCTCGACCGCGCCGGCCGCGCCGAGCAGGTGACCGATCATCGACTTGGTGCTGCTGATCGCGACCTTGTGTGCGTGGTCGCCGAGGGCGATCTTCAGGGCCTTCGTCTCGCCGGCGTCGTTGAGTTGGGTCGAGGTTCCGTGCGCGTTGACGTAGTCGATGTCCTCCGGCTGCAGGCCCGCATCCTTGAGAGCCAGCACCACCGCCTTCGCCGGCGCCTCGCCGGTCTCATCGGGGGCGACCTGGTGGTAGGCGTCGTTCGTGGTCGCGTAACCCAGGACCTCGCCGTAGATGCGGGCTCCACGATTGATCGCGTGCTCACGTGATTCCAGGATCAAAGTGCCCGCACCCTCGCCCGGGACGAAACCATCGCGGTCCCGATCGAACGGCCGGCTGGCCCGTTCCGGCGCGTCGTTGCGCGTCGAGAGCGCACGGATCGCGTTGAACGCCGCGATGCCGACTTCACACAACGACGCCTCAGCGCCGCCGGCCAGCATCACGTCCGCATCTCCGCGCTGGATCATGCGCGTCGCTTCGCCGAGCGTCTGCGTGGAAGCCGCGCATGCGGTCGTCACCGTCGTGTTCGGACCGTGCAGGTGGAACTGCATCGCGACGGAGGCGCCGGCCATGTTCGGGATGATCATCGGCGCGTAGAGCGGGTTGAGGCGGCCCTTGGTGGCGAACGAGATCGCACCCTGGGTCATCTCGTCAAATCCGCCAATACCCGTCCCCATCGCCACGCCGACCCGATAGTCGTCTTCTTTGGAGAGGTCGATTCCAGAATCCGTCAGCGCCATCCCCGACGCCGCCACCGCCATCTGCGAGAAGCGGGCCATGCGGGATGCCGTTTTGCGCTCGATGTAGTCCTGCGCATTGAAGGTATTGACCTGGCAGGCAAACTTTGTGGGCAAGCGGTCGCTGGGAAATCGCTCGATCGGGCTCGCCCCGCTGCGGCCCTCGATCAGCCCGTGCCAGTATTCCTCGAGGTCCTTGCCCAGCGGATTGACCGTCCCCATGCCGGTCACGACCACGCGGGTTCGCCCGTTTCTCATGGCCTCCCCACCTCGGCCCGAATCTTACCGACGAGCTGGTTCTCGACCGCGTCGCGAGTGACCCGGATGGCGTTCTTCATCGCCCGTGCATCAGAACGTCCATGCGCCACCACCGCCACCCCGTCGATGCCGAGGAGCGGCGCGCCGCCGAACTCCCGCCAGTCGATCCGCTCGCGGATCTGACGCACGCCGGTTCGGATCAGCAACCCGCCCAGCATGCCGGGCAGCGTCTTCGGAATCTCGTCGCGAAGAGTCCGAAACAAAAACTCTGCGGTGGCCTCCGCCATCTTGATCGCGATGTTGCCGACGAAGCCATCCGCCACCACGACGTCAGCACGTGCGCCGTAGATGTCCTTGGGTTCGACGTTGCCGATGAATCCGGGCATCGTGCTTCGCAAGCGCCTGCTCGTCTCCCGGACCAGCTCGTCACCCTTGCCCTCTTCCTCGCCATTGCTCAGGAGCGCGACGCGTGGCTCGGGCCGGCCGAGCATCTCGCGCGCGTAAACCTCGCCCATGGCCGCGAACTGCACCAGGTAGTCGGGCTTGGAGTCGACGTTGGCGCCGACGTCGAGGAAGTACGCAAAGCCGTTCTGCGTCGGCACGATGGAGCCAAGCGCGGGCCGCTCGACTCCCCTGATCCGGCCCTGAATCAAGAGCGCCGCGGCCATGATCGCACCCGAATTTCCGGCGGACGTCCAGCCCGCCACGCGTCCCTCTTTGCACAGTCGGGCACACACGCAGATTGATGAGTCCGGTTTGACGCGCACCGCCTGAGCCGGATGCTCGTCCATGCCGATCACCTGCGTGCAGGGCACCAGCTGCAGCCGCGGATGACTGTCGAGAAGCGGCTGCACCGCGGCCGGCAGACCGACAAGCGAGATGTCGAGACCAAACTCTCCTGCCGCCTGGGCTGCCCCGCGCACGATCTCGGCCGGCGCGTGGTCGCCGCCCATGGCGTCGACCGCTATTCGCATGTGGCCGTCCTCAGATGTCGAGGTTGCGGACGCTCTTGGCGTGCGCCTGGATGAACTTCTTGCGCGGCTCGACGTCGGGACCCATCAGTTTCTCGAAGATGTCGTTGACCGCGGCCACATCGTCGACGGTGACCTTGAGGAGGACGCGCGACGCGGGGTTCATGGTCGTCTCCCAGAGCTCTTCGGCGTTCATCTCGCCAAGACCCTTCATCCGCGCGGCTTCAGCACCTTTGCCGAGCTCACGCATCGCCTTGTCGCGCTCGGCTTCGGACTGGCACCAGATGACCTTCATGTTCTTGCCCGTTCCCTTCGACACCTTGAATAGCGGCGGCTGCGCCATGTACAGGTAACCCTTGTCGATCACCTGCGGGAAGTAGCGGAAGAAAAACGTGAGCAGAAGCGTGCGGATGTGGCTGCCGTCGACGTCCGCGTCGGTCATGGTCACGATGCGGTGATAGCGAATCTTTTCGATGTTGAAGTTGTCGCCGACGCCGGCGCCCATCGCGGTGATGAGGTTGCGGATCTCGTCTGACGTCAGCACCTTGTCGAGGCGCGCCTTCTCGACGTTGAGAATCTTGCCGCGCAGGGGCAGGATCGCCTGGGTGCGGCGGTCGCGGCCGCCCTTGGCCGTGCCGCCGGCGGAATCGCCCTCGACGATGTAGAGCTCGCAAAGCGAGGGGTCGCGCTCCGAGCAGTCGGCGAGCTTGCCGGGGAGCGTGCTCGACTCGAGAAGGCTCTTGCGCTGGACCAGGTCGCGCGCCTTACGCGCGGCTTCGCGAGCCCGTGCTGCAGTCAGCGACTTCTCGATGATGCGCCGGCCTTCGGATGGATTTTCGTCGAGGTACTGCGTGAATCCTTCGCTCAGTGCCAATGACACGTGGCCCTGGACCTCGGCGTTGCCGAGCTTGCCCTTGGTCTGGCCTTCGAACTGCGGCTCCAGCACCTTGACGCTGATCACTGCGGTCAGACCTTCGCGCACGTCCTCGCCGGAGAGGTTTGGATCCTGCTCCTTGAGGATCCCCGCCTTCCGCGCGTAGCGGTTCAGCACGTTGGTCAGCGCGGACCGAAAACCGGTCAGGTGGGTGCCGCCCTCGATGGTGTGGATCGTGTTGGCGAAGGCGATCACGTTTTCGACGAAGGTCTCGTTGTACTGAAGAGCGATCTCGACCTGGGTGCCCTCCACCTCGCGGTCGACGTAGAACGGCGGCACGTTGACCACCGTCTTGTCGCGGTTCAAGGCGCGCACGAAGGCGACGATGCCGCCCTCGAAATAGAAGGTGCTCGAGTAGCCAAGCGTCTCGTCGGCGAGGGCGATCTCGAGCCTCTTGTTCAGATAGGCCATCTCGCGCAGGCGGTGCAGGATGACCTCGCGGTCGAATTTGGTCTCGGGGAAGATCTGCGGGTCGGGCCAGAACCGAACGATGGTGCCGGTGCGGTCGGTCTTGCCCACCGGCTTGACCCCGGCTTTGGGCACGCCGCGCTCGTACTCCTGGTGGTAGACCTTGCCACCCCGATGAACCCAGACCTGGAGGCGCTGGCTGAGGAAGTTGACGGCCGAAACGCCGACGCCGTGGAGCCCCGACGAGACCTTGTAGCCGCCCCCGCCGAACTTGCCGCCGGCGTTGAGGCGGGTCATCACGAGCTCGAGGGCGGACAGGCCTTCCTTCTTGTGAACGTCGACCGGGATGCCACGGCCGTCGTCGTCGACCTCGACGCTGCCGTCGGCGAACAGGGTGACCAAGATCTTGTGGGCGTACCCGGCCAGGGCCTCGTCCACGGCGTTGTCGACCACCTCGTAGACCAGGTGGTGGAGACCCGTGGCGCTGGTGGAGCCGATGTACATGCTCGGACGCCGCCGCACGTGCTCTCGGCCCTCCAGGACCTGGATCTGCTCGGCGGTGTACGCCACGTCCGCGCCTAGGGATCTGGGCCTTGGGTCACGTCCCGGAAGCGGCTTTCGGACCGCCATCACAGGTGCGCCTCGTGCGCGCCCGACCGGTGTATTGGCCCTCCCAGCGTGGAGAACTCATGGGGATCAACTGGGCAGAACTTCAGGCTCTCAATTCTACCGGATTTTGAATACGAAAAAGGCCTGTGAAGGCTCTTAACAGGGCCCTTTATGAGGGGCTTTCCGCGGCCGCTTTCCAACGCAGCACCGGGTCCTCGCTCTGACCCTGGAGATAGGCGTTGATCCGGCGTGCCGCGGCCACTTCGTCGAGGCGCCCGACCGGGGTCCGCTTGGGCTCCTGGTGGAGACCCTGAGGGTCGGTTTTGGCCTGGGCGACGATCTCCCTGACCGCCTGGGCGAAGGCGTCGAGGGTGGCCTTGCTCTCGGTCTCGGTCGGCTCGACCATGATCGCTTCGGGCACGACGAGAGGGAAGTAGACGGTCGGGGCATAGAACTCGCGGTCGAGGAGAGCCTTGGCCACGTCGAGGGCGCGGACGCCATCCTGGACCGTCAGGTTGTGAGCGCTGGCGACGAACTCGTGCATGCAGGGCCCGTCGTGCGGCATCTCGAGGTGGCCGTCCAGGAGCTTGCGCAGGTAGTTGGCCGACAGCACGGCGTCCCGTGAGGCCTGGCTCAGGCCGTCGCCGCCCATGGCCAGGATGTAGGTGTAGGCGCGGACCAGCATCCCGAAATTCCCGTAGAAGCTGCGCACCCGCCCGATCGACTGCGGGCGCTTGTGGTCGAGGGTGAGGCGGCCGTTGGTCCGCTCCACGGTCGGGGCGGGCAGGAAGGGCACCAGCTCCGACTTGACGCCGACCGGGCCGGCGCCGGGGCCGCCTCCGCCATGGGGAGTGGTGAAGGTCTTGTGCAGGTTCATATGCACGGCGTCAAAGCCCATGTCGCCGGGCCTGCAGATGCCCATGAAGGCGTTCAGGTTGGCGCCGTCGTAGTAGAGCATCGCCCCCGTCGAGTGCACAAGCTCCGCTATATCGAGGATCTCGCGCTCGAACAGGCCCAGGGTGTTGGGGTTGGTCAGCATCAGCGCCGAGGTACGCGGCGAGAGCTTCGATTCGAGGTCGGCCAGGCTGATCCGGCCGTCCCCGCCCGATTTGACCTCCACCACCTGGAACCCGCTCAAGGCGGCGCTGGCGGGGTTGGTCCCATGCGCTGAGTCGGGCACCAGCACCTCGGTGCGGGCTTCGCCGCGCGAGTGCTGGTAGGCGCGGATCATGCGCAGCGCCGTCCACTCGCCGTGCGCCCCCGCGGCAGGCTGCAACGTGACCCGATCGACGCCGACGATCGCGCACAGAGCCTGCTCGAGCCGCCACATGAGCTCGAGCGCGCCCTGGACCGTCTCCTCGTCCTGGTAAGGATGGAGTTCCGCAAATCCGGGCAGCGCGGCCGCGGCCTCGTTGACGACCGGGTTGTACTTCATGGTGCAGCTGCCGAGCGGGTAGAAGTTCTCGCTGATCGAATAGTTGAGCGAGGCCATGCGGCTGTAGTGGCGCATGATCTCGGGCTCGCTCAGCCGCGGCAGGCCTGGCGGCTTGGCGCGTAACGCCCCGCGCGGCAGGACGTCGGCCGGCGACGGTCCGGCGACATTGGCGTCGGGCAGCCGCGGCGGATCGACCGCCGGCCGGCTCAACTCGAAGCTGAGGGGTTCGGTCATGACGCCAAAGCCTGCAGCAGCTCGTCGATGGCGCGCGGGTCGTTGACCTCGGTGCAGGTGAAAGTGAGCACGCCCTTCAGCTCGCGAAACCAGCGATTGACATCGAGGCCACCGAGGATTCCCTTGCGCGCCAGCTTCCTCACCACCGCCGAGCCTTTGGGGACTCGAATCGGGAACTCGTTCAGGAACTGCCGCTCCGGGAAGGCGAGCTCCCAGCCAGGCAAGGCCGCCAGACGTTCGGCGAGAACGTGGGCTCGGGTGAAGCTCACCTCCGCGACCTGGCGCAGACCGTAGGGGCCCATGTATGTGAGGTACACAGCCGCCGCAAGCGCACACAGAGAGTGATTGGTGCAGATGTTAGAGGTCGCCTTCTCGCGCCGGATGTGCTGCTCGCGTGCCGCCAGCGCGAGCACGAAGCCTCGGCGGCCCGCAGCGTCATGGGCGGTCCCGACCAGGCGTCCCGGCAGCTTGCGGACGAGCTCGCGTTTGCAGGCGACGAAGCCCACGTGCGGCCCGCCGAAGCTCGGCGGGAGTCCGAGCTGCTGCCCCTCGCCGACGGCGATGTCGGCGTCGTACTCGCCTGGAGGGGCGAGGATGGCCAGGCTGATGGGGTCGACCGCGGCGATGGCGAGTGCGCCGACCTCGTGGGCGGCGGCCGTGAGGGCGCGGGGGTCGACCAGCAGGCCGAGGAAGTCTGGCTGCTGAAAGATCACCGCGGCGGTCTTCTTGTTGGGCTCGCCGCCCTTGCGGACCTTGATCCCGCGCCCCTCACCGAAAGCGCGCAGCACCTGCACGTACTCGGGATGGACGTAGCCCGAGACCAGGACTTCGTTGCGACCGGTGTGGACGTAGGCCATCATCGCCGCCTCGGCGACGGCTGTCGCGCCGTCGTAGAGGGAGGCGTTCGCCACGTCGAGGCCCGCGAGCTCCGCGATCAGGGTCTGGAATTCGAAGATCGCCTGCAGAGTGCCCTGACTCGCTTCCGCCTGATACGGCGTGTAGGCGGTGTAGAACTCGGGCTTCGAGGTCACCGCGGCCACCGCCGCGGGTATGAAGCGCCGGTAGACGCCGCCGCCGCGAAAAGTCAGCCGGTCCGCGAACACCCGGTTGCGATTGGCCAGCGCCGTGACCTGGGCCATGGTCTCGAACTCGGAGAGCCCCGCCGGCAGCTGGAGCGACTCGAGACGCAGCGTCTGCGGGATGTCGACCAGCAGGTCGTTCATCGAGCTCACGCCGATCGTCTCCAGCATCGCCGACCGATCCTCGGGAGAGTGGACGAGGTACGGCAACTTAGTGGGCGGACGCCTCAGTCACTTTCTTGTAGTCAGTCTCGTCGAGCAGGTCGGGCGGCAGGTCGCCGGCGAGGTCGAGCTTGAGGATCCAGCCCTCGCCATATGGGTCTGAGTTGATGAGCTCGGGCCGAGACGCGAGCTTCTCGTTCACCTCTGTGATGCGCCCCGCCACCGGCGAGTAGAGATCGCTTGCGGCCTTGACGGATTCGACGACGCCGAACGTCTCGCGCGCCGTCAGCTTGCGTCCGGAGCTGGGCAGCTCTAGAAAGACGACGTCGCCCAGCTGCGACTGCGCGAAGTCTGTGATGCCGATGGTTGCATGCTTGCCGTCGACCGTGACCCATTCATGCGTCTTGGTGTAGCGACGGTCAGCCATGCGCCTCTCCTTCTTCCCGCTGAATGCATCTGCCTCAGGATCTGGTGGGCGAAGCCGCCGAGCGCGCCGAGCCCCGATAGAAGGGAAGCTTGACGACCTCGGCCGGAGCCTCCCTGCCCCTGACCTCGACCACGACCCTGTCTCCGACCCGAAATGTACCGGCTTCGACCATCGCGAGGGCGATGGGATAACCGAGGAAGAACGAATGCGTGCCGCTGGTGATGACGCCGGCACGCTTGCCGCCTGACATCACCGCGGCCCCGTGGCGGGCGATGTTGCCGGCCTCGGTCTTGAGCCCGATCAAAGTCCGGCGCGGGCCCTCGGCCTTGATCTTCTGGAGCGCGTCGCTGCCGATGAAACTACCCTTGCCAAGCTTGACCGTCCAACCCAGGCCGGCCTCGTAGGGGTTCACCGTCTCATCCATGTCATTGCCCCACAGGCGCAGGGCAGCTTCGAGGCGGGTGGCGTCTCGAGCCCCCAGGCCGGCCGGCAGGACCCCAGCCTCTTGGCCGCGTTCAAGGATCGCGTCCCAGACCTCGCCCACCCGGTCGCTGTTGATGAAGAGCTCAAACCCGTCTTCACCCGTATAGCCGGTGCGAGAGATCAGCGCGTGGATACCGGCCACGTCGCCGCCACGAAATCCGAAGTAGGGCAGGTCTTCAAGGCCTTCGGCCGGCAGCAGCTCCTGCGCCCGCGGGCCCTGGAACGCGAGGAGCCCGAGCTCGAAGGTGCGGTCTTCGATCTCGATGCCGGGCGGGGCCTGCTCTTGCATCCACTTGAGGTCACGCTCACGGTTGGACGCGTTGACGACCGCAAAAAAACCCTCGCTGCCCCTGTAAACGACAAGGTCGTCGATGATCCCGCCCCCTTCGTTGCAGAGCAGGTTGTACTGCGCCTGGCCGTGGACCAGGGGGCCCAGGTCGTTGGTGACCAGATGCTGCAGGAAGTCCAGGCTGGATCCGCCGGCGATGCGGAACCGGCCCATGTGCGAGACATCGAACAGGCCGGCGACCTTGCGGACTGCGAAGTGCTCGTCGCGGATCGAGGTGTACTGCTGCGGCATCTCCCAGCCGCCGAAGTCAACCATCCGTCCGCCGAGGGCGACGTGCCTGTCGTACAGAGGAGTGCGGTTCGTTTCGCTACTCGCCGTCGACGGCGTCGTCGAGGTCGACCGCGTCCGGATCGATGAACGCCAGGAGCTCCTCGTCGTGGCGTCGTCGGGCGTCGGCGACGACCTTGGCCACGTATCGAGTGCGGTCCACCGTCCACTCCAGCTTTTCCGCGAGCTCGTCCTCTGTCGCTGCCCGGTGCAGCTCACGATGCAGCAGCAGCTCCGTTCGCTCGTAGTCTTCCGCAGCGGTTACGAGCAGCTCCGCGTCGCGCACCGCCGCGGCCTCGGCGCCGATGGCGGCGTCCATTTGCTCGCCGACCCGGCGCTCGGCAAACGATGCGAAGTCGGTCTCGGCGCCGGCAGCGAAGGTTCGCGCCGCTTCGACCAGGCCGAGCGAGCCCTCCTGGACGAGGTCCGGCACCGAAAGACCCTTGTCTTGGCGCCCCTCGGCGAGGCGGATCACCATGCCGAGGTTGGCGGCCACCAACCTGTCCAGGCTGGCGCGATCGCCCAGCGCTGATTTTTCGAGCAGTCGTTCCTGCTCGCCAGGCTCAATCGAAGCCGTGGTCCTTGCTTGCTGCCGCAGGTCCCGCATCACCTCTTCCTCACCGTCCGACGGAACGGGTTGCGCCCCCATCGCGTCGATTCTACGCGGGGCCTGTTCGGGGTCCGGGCAGCTCGACCCAACGAGTGGGGAGGTCATGTTCCACGTTTTACATCGTCGGCCGGGGCAGGGAATCGCCATACTCGGGACATGCGCGCGCTGGTTGCGCTTCGCCTGGGATGGCTCGTTTTCGCCGCCGCCGCGCTCGTGCCGATGAACGTGACCGCGTCGGCTCCGCATGTCGAGCAGGCCGACCTCACGGGTGACATCAACACCATCACTGCGTCATACATCCAGTCCTCCGTCAGCCGTGCCGAAGCCGACCATGCCGACGCCCTGCTCGTCGTTCTGAATACTCCGGGCGGCATCTCGAACTCCATGGACGACATCGTGACCAGCCTCCTCAACTGCAAGGTGCCGGTCGTCGTCTTCGTGTATCCGAGCGGCGCCCGCGCGGCATCGGCCGGTCTCTTCGTCGCCCAGGCGGCCGACGTCCTGGCCATGGCCCCAGGCACCAACATCGGCTCCGCGCACCCGATCCAGGCCACCGGCGAAAACCTCAGCGGAGATCTCGGGGCCAAGGTGTTGAACGACGCCGTCACCAGGGTGCGCAACCTGGCCGAGATGCACGGCCGCAACGCCGACTGGGCAGAGCAGGCCGTGCGCAACAGCGTGAACATCAACGCCGAGGAGGCAGTGAAGATTCACGTCGCCGACCTCGAGGTGGCGGACGTCCACTCGCTGCTCAACCAGGTCGACGGCCGGGAAGCACCCCGCACCAACGGCAGCCTCACCTTCCATACCGGCGGCGCGCTCCTGGACGACTACCCGATGCCGTTCTGGCAAGTCTTCCTGAACGCGCTCATCGACCCCACCATCGCCGCCCTGCTGATCATCGTCGCCGGTTACGGAATCATCACCGAGCTTTCCAACCCTGGCCTCATCCTGCCCGGCGTCGTCGGTGGTTTGGCGGCGATCCTGGCCATCGTTTCCCTGGCAAACCTGCCCGTGAACATCGCGGGCGCCCTGTTGATGCTGCTGGCGCTGATCCTGTTCATCGCCGACCTCAAAGCTCCCACCCATGGCTTTCTCAGCGTGGGCGGGGTGTTCGCCCTGCTGCTCGGCATGGCTTTCCTCATCAACACGGGTCCTATCGGCCTGGGCGTGAACCCGATCGTCAGCATCGCCGTGGCCGCCATCACCCTGGGCTTCTTCGCCTTTTTCATCCGCAAGGTGCTGGCCGCCCGGCGCCAGCCGGCCTTCGTCGGCGGCGACAGCCTGGTCGGCGCCCTCGGCGAGGCTCGCGAGGAGCTCGCGCCCGAGGGTCTAGTCTTTGTCTCAGGCGCGCTCTGGAAGGCGAAGGCTGCCTCGCCGATCCCGGCCGGAACGGCCGTGCGGGTGGTCGGGCGCGACGGTCTCCAGCTCCAGGTTGCACGCGAAAACGGACAGGCCGAAAACGGACAGGCCAAGGAGAGGAAATAGGTGGACGCGTTTTCGATCGGGCTGATCATCGTCGTCCTCGTGATCGCGCTCATCGCGGTCTTTTCGAGCCTGCGCATCGCCGCCGAATACGAACGCGGCGTCGTCTTCCGCCTCGGCCGGCTGATCCCTCTCAAAGGACCCGGGCTCTTCTTCATCATCCCGTTCGGGGTTGACCGGCTGGTCAAGATCGATCTGCGCACGATCACCCTCGAGGTCCCGCCGCAGGAGATCATCACCAACGACAACGTGACCGCCAAGGTCAACGCGGTCATCTACTTCCAGGTCATCGACGCTCGCAAGGCCGTGACCCAGGTCCTCAACTACATCAACGCGACCTCGCAGATCTCCCAGACCACGCTCCGCGCCGCCCTCGGCCAGAGCACGCTGGACGAGCTGCTCGCGAACCGCGAGAAGATCAATCAGAACCTGCAGCGGATCATCGACGAGCAAACCGAGCCGTGGGGGATCAAGGTCGCCGTGGTCGAGATCAAGGACGTGGAGCTGCCCAGCACGATGCAGCGCGCGATGGCAAAGCAGGCCGAGGCCGAGCGCGAGAAGCGCGCCAAGATCATCAACGCCGACGGTGAGTTCCAGGCCTCGCAGACGCTCGCCAACGCCGCTCAGGTGATCTCGTCGCAGCAGGGCGCGCTGCAGCTGAGATTCCTGCAGACGATGGTCGAGATCGGATCCGAGAAGAACACCACCGTCATCCTCCCGCTGCCGATCGAGCTCTTCAAACCTCTGATCGAGTTCGGCAAGTCGGTTGTCGATGGTTCGCCCTCGACTCCCGTGCCCGACAGGGGCACCAGGTCCGGCTGACCGGCCACCTTCCCCTCGACGCGGCGACGGCCGTGGTCGAGCTGACGCCTCTTCCGTTCGTCATCACGGCCAATGCTGCGGTTGGCAGGCGCTGGGCTGGGCTCGCGGCGGAGATCCTGTCTGGCGTCGCCGGCGGGCTGATCTGCCTTCTCGGCGCGGCCGACCTGGCCGGGGCGAAGGTGCTGGCGCCGGCGGCGAACGCCGACCTCCAGCGCGCCCTCGATCTGACCATCATGGCCACGGGTCTTCTCGCCGCCGCCATCGCTTCGCGACCGGTGCGCGAGCGCGTGGCCCGAGCCCTGCCGATCGACGCCGACAACCCCGTGCATGCCCTGGCGTTGGCCCTGACCGTGATCCTCTTTGGCGTCGACATCGGGGTCATCGCCTTCACCGACGTCCTGGCCACGGCCAAGGCGCAGCCGCCGCTCACGATCGCCGACCTCGTCTTCGACGAGACGCCGTTCCTGATCTTTGCGCTGCTCGGGGTCGGCCTTTTCATCCGGCGCGAGCTGCCCGATTCCGCAAGCCGGCTCGGCCTCGTATTACCGGCCTGGTGGCAGGCGGCCGTCGCGCTGGCGGCCGCTGGCGTGTTCTTCGTCTTCGCCCAGCAGATGGACGTCCTGAGCCATACCTGGACGCCAGACGTCGCCCGCCGCGTGGATGCCGCCACCACCCACGTCTTTGGCGGGCTGGGCGGGCCGGCCGGGATTGTGGCCCTGGCGCTGGTTCCAGGGCTCTGCGAGGAGATTCTCTTTCGGGGCGCCTTGCAACCACGCATCGGCCTCATGGCCACGGCGCTGCTGTTCACCTCCATCCACACGCAGTACGCCTTTTCGCTCGACACCGCGGCGGTGCTCGTGATCGCGCTGGGGCTGGGGCTCCTCCGCAAGTACACGAACACCACCACGTCGTGCACCTGCCATGTCAGCTACAACCTGTTGGTTGGCATCGGCGTAGCCGGCGCGGTAGTGAACGCGGCCATCGCCGCCGAGGTGGCGCTGATCGCCATCTCCGCCTACGCCATCTGGGCCCGCCGGCGCCGCCCCGCCGCCTTGGGGGAGCCTTAACAACCTGAGTGGCCATCCCTTCGAACCAGGGCTAGAATTCCCCCAATGGCCCCAGATGTAGGATCCGCGAGCGAAGCCAGGCCCAACATGTTGGCAACCGTGGCGCCTCCGATCATCGCCGTGGTCAACCAGAAGGGCGGGGTTGGCAAGACGACGACCGCCATCAACCTGGCCGCGGCCATGGCCGAGGTCGGCCATCCCACCCTGCTCGTCGACCTGGATCCGCAGGCCAACTCCACGTCGGGCCTCGGCCTCGATCCGGCCCGCGCCCGCCTCAACATCTACCACCTGCTGACCGGCGAGGCCACGGTCGAGCAAGTGGTGCAGCCGACCAGCGTGAGCGGACTGAGCCTCATCGCCTCGCACATCGACCTGGCGGGAGCCGAGATCGAGCTCGCCACGATGTCCGAGCGCGAGGGCCTCCTGCGCCATGCGCTTGCCGCCAACCCGCCCGGCGTCGAGATCTTGCTCATCGATTGCCCTCCGTCGCTTGGTCTGCTGACGCTCAACGCCCTGGTCGCGGCTACCAGCATGCTGATCCCCACGCAGTCCGAGTATTTCGCTCTCGAAGGCCTTCGCCACCTCATGTACACGCACCAGCTGGTGCGCTCGCGCCTCAACCCACGGCTCGCGATCGCCGGCATCCTGATGACCCAATTCGACGCTCGCACGACGCTGGCGTGGGACGTGCTGCACGCGGTGCGGCGGGCGCACCCGCATCATCTTTTGGAGACCGTCATCCCGCGCAACGTCCGCATCAGCGAAGCCCCCAGCCACGGCAAGTCCGTGATCGAATACGACCCCACGTGCCGAGGCGCGGCCGCATACCGCGCGCTCGCAAAGGAGCTGCTTGAACGATGAGCCAACCACGCCCCCGCGGACTCGGTCGCGGACTCGATGCCCTGATCCCGATGTCGAGCCAAGGCGAGGCGCTGGTGCCGCAGATGATCGCAGTCGATCAGATCCGGCCCTCGCGCCAGCAGGTGCGATCCCGCTTCGACTCCGAGCCGCTTGGCGAGCTGGCCGAATCGATCCGGCTCCATGGTGTGCTGCAGCCGCTGCTCGTCCGGCCGCTCGCGGATGGCTATGAGCTGATCGCGGGCGAGCGCCGATGGCGAGCCGCACGGCTGGCCGGCCTGGAGGCGGTCCCCGCCGTCGTCCGCGGTGACGCGGGCAACGACCAACAGCTGGTGCTCGGCTTGATCGAAAACCTGCAGCGCACCGACCTCGACCCGATCGAAGAGGCACGCGGCCTTCGCCGCCTGATCGAGGAGTTCGGCCTTACGCACGACGAGACCGCTCAGCGTCTCGGCAAGCACCGCGTCTCGGTCACCCAGTCCTTGCGTTTGCTCGGCGGATGTCCGGCCGTGCAGTCCGCCGTCGCGGCAGGCGTGATCACGGCCGGCCACGCGCGCGCGCTCATCGCACTGGAGGGCCAGGCCGTCCAGGAGCACGGGCTCAAAGTCGTGATCGCCAAGCACCTTTCGGTCAGGCAGACCGAGAACTGGGTGCGGACATACCGGCCCCGGCGCCGCCGGCATGGCGACACCTCTGCGGAGCTGCGCGCGATTGCGGCCGATGTCGAGTCGAGCCTGGGCGTGCCGATCAAGCTGACCGGAAGCCTCAGCCGCGGCAAGCTGGAGCTACGTTATTCGAGTCGCGAAGAGCTCGAACGGGTCTGCGCTAAGCTCGTTTCCTAAAAACGCATGGCGGCCCAACACGAACAAGCGGCTGGCGCCGCCTCGAGCGAACGTTCCGCGGCTTCGTCGCTGTTTCGCGAAGTCGCCGAGGTCGTTGTGCTCGCCGTCATTCTCTACGTCGGCATCAGCTTCGCGGTCCAGGCGGTTCACGTGGAAGGCCTCTCGATGTTCGCGACGCTCGACAACAACGATTACCTGATCGCAAACAAAATCGATTACAGGCTGCATGCGCCACAGCGCGGCGACATCATCATCCTGCGTCCGCCCACCAACAACTCCACCGACTTCATCAAGCGCGTGATCGCCCTGCCCGGCGAGAAGTTGTTGATCCGTAGCGGCGTCGTCTACATCAACGGCCACAGGCTCGACGAGCCGTACCTGCCGGAGGCATGGTCGAACGACAACAACTACCCGCGCAACGGATCGGACGGCGAGGTGATGCCTTCGGACCAGTACTTCGTCATGGGTGACAATCGAAACCGCTCGCAGGATTCGCGCTTTTTCGGCCCCATCAGCCGCGACCGCATCGACGGCAAGGCGTGGTTTCGGATCTGGCCGATCAAGAACTTCGGGAACATCTATGACAAGGTTCCCGTCCTGGAGAGCGGGACCACGTTCGCCGGCTCGCGGCGCCCCGCGACAGCCTAAACGTATGCCCGCCGCTCAGGCGCCGATCGCAAGCCGGAACGCGCTGTCTCGCGAGAAGGGACCGATTACGGACATCTGCATCGTGCCGCTCAGGAGCTCATCGGCGACCCGCTTGACGTCAGCCGCGGTCACGGCGTCGACCAGCGCTAGCTCCTCCTCGATGCTCTTGATCTCACCCAGCAGCACCTCCTGGTAGGTGAGCCAGAAAGCGACGCCGTTGGTGGTTTCCAGCTCCAGCCTCAGGCGGCCCTTCGTGAACTCCTTGGCCCGAGCCAGCTCGTCGGCGGAGACCTCAGACTCACCAAGACTCCGCAGCTCCGCCATCGCCGCGTTGACCGCATCCACGGCCTTCTTCGGATCGACCCCTATGTAGACGCCGAGGTAGCCGGTGTCGCGGTGCTTCTGGGTGAAGCTGTGCACGTCATATGCCAGCCCCAGCCGCTCGCGAATGTTCAGGAAAAGTCGCGAGCTCATGCCCTCACCCAGCACGGTGTTGAGCAAGTCGAGCGCGTATCGGTCGGGATGGAGGTAGCTGAACGCGCGGGCGCCAAGGCAGATGTGCGCCTGCTCCGTCTCGCGCCGCCGGATCAGCACGCGCGGCCCATCGAGCGGCGACGGCGGCAGCGCGGCCAGCACCCCATCGAGACCCTCGCGAAGGGACAGGCCCTTGCTGACAAGGGCAAGCGTGTCGTCGTCGTCGAGCGAGCCCGCCGCGCCGATGACGAGATTCGGCAGCCGGTAGCGCGCGTCCGCGTACTCGAGGATGTCGTCGCGACTGAGGCGCGACACCGACTCTTCGGTGCCGGCGATATCGCGGCCCAGGGGATGGCCCGGCCAGATCAGCTCTTCGAAGAGGTTTTGCACGTAATCCTGCGGCTGGTCCTGGTACATGCGCAGCTCTTCGAGGATGACCATCCGTTCGCGCTCGACGTCGGCCGGATCGAGTCGAGAGTTGGCGACGATATCGAAGAGGACGTCGAGTCCCAGCTCTGTGTGCTCGGAGGGGACCCGCGCCCAGTACGCGGTCAGCTCTTTGTCGGTCGAGGCGTTGATGAACCCGCCCACGCCTTCGATGGCGTCGGCGATCTCTTTGGAGGACGGGCGCCGGCGCGTGCCTTTGAAGTAGAGATGCTCGATGAAATGGGAGACGCCCGCCAACCGCTCATCCTCCAGCCGTGAACCGCCGGCGAACATGAAGACCACGCTGGTCGAGTGACGCTCGGGCATCGACTCCGTGACCAGCCGCGCCCCTCCTGGCAAAGCTCGGACTCGATGCGGGGAGCCCATGGGAGCGCAAATTATAGGAGGGGCCTAGTTCTGACCGCCCTCTCTTAACGCGCCGAGCGCGGCATAAAGCGTCATGGCGACGAAGTCAGCGGGCATTCCGTCCGATACGGCGTCGAGCGCCTCGCCCAGGTAGCGGCGCACGTTTGGCACCTCGTCGACCTCGCTCAGCTCCAGGCAGTCGCGGATCGCCTCGGCGATCTCGGTTGGGGTGACCTCCTCGTCGCCGGCCTCGTCCGCGACCGAGTTGACCAGCGCGATTGCCTTGCGGATCCGATTCGCGGCGGGCCCGCCGGCCATTGAATCGCCGTTATTCGCCAGCGGGCTTGCGCGGTCCGACGACGACACGACGCTCGGGTTCTTCGCCGATGCTCGAGCTCGTCACGTCGGGATCGCCTTCGAGCGCAAGGTGGATTGCCCGGCGCTCGAAAGGCTGCATGGCGTCAAGCGTGATCGCGTCGCCGGTCATCTTGACCTGGCGGGCCGCGCGCATAGCGATCTCGCGGACGGTGTGCTCGCGGCGCTGCCGGTAGCGCTCGACGTCGACGATCACGCGCTCGCCCTCGGCGAGATGCTTGCCGACCATCACGTTGGTCACCGCTTGCAGCGCGCGCAGCGTCTCCCCCCGCCAGCCGATCAGCGCGCCCAGGTCGCGGCCGCTGATGTCGAGGGTGATGGGGTCGGAGCCTGTTCGCACGCTGACCTGGGCGCGGACGCCCATGTGCTTGAGAAGACCTTCGACCAGGCTCTTCGCCGCCTCGGCCTTGCCGTTGGCTGGGGCCGGCATGGTGTCTGGCGTCGGGGCGTTCTGGTCGATCACGGTCACCTCGACGAGGGTTTCCTCCGGCGTCTCGCTGAGGATCTTGACGTCAACGTTGCGCCGGCTCTCCTGGAGCTCGATCAGCGCTGCGTCAACAGCTTCATCCAGTGTGCGGCCGCGGCCTTCAGCGGATTTCAAGTGCCTTCACTCCTTGCCTTGCTTCTCACGTCGCCGGCTCTTTGATTTGTTGGATCCGCCCTGCGGTCCCGACTTTGGCTTGTTGGAGGGTCCGTTCTGCGACGCCTTATTGGGGGACGGCTTGTTGGGCGCCGCCCTGTTTGGCATCACCTGGCTCGAGGTCGCCCTGCTCTGGAGCGACGGTGCTCCTCCCGCGACGGTCCTGAACCTTGCCGGCAACAGGTTGCCCCACCCGACCACGAAACTCTGCTGAATGATACTGACGCAGTTTCCGACAAACCAGTACAGGCCCAGGCCGGCTGGAACGTTGAGCGCAAAGTAGCCGATCATCAGCGGCGAGATCCACACCATCGTCTTCTGCATCTGCAGGGTCTGCATCTCCTGCTCGGTGGGGTTGAGCGGCGGCGGCATCATCAGCATCCTCGACTGGATGAGGGTCGTCACCGCGGCGAGCAGCGGAAAGATCAGATAGGTGATCGCCGGGATCGGGAGACCCGAGAACATCATGTGGTGATTCGGGTTCTCATTCAGGTTCGCGACGAAAAGAAAGTGAGTCGCGACATCGTGGCCGCGACCGAAGTTGGTGAAGACGTAGTAGAGCGCGGTCAGGATGGGCAGCTGGACGACCAGCGGCAAGCAGCCGATCAGTCCGCCGAACGGGTTGACCCCGTGTTCCTGGTAGAGCTTCATCATCTCGGCGTTCAGCTTCTGCGGCTCTTTCTTGTACTTCTTGCGCAGCTCCCCCACCTGGGGCGCAAGCTTTCGCTGCTCGACCATGGTCTTGCGCTGGGTGACCAGCTGGAACTGCTGCAGAGGCGCGAGGAGCAGCCGGATGAGGATCGTGAGGACGATGATCGCGACGCCGTACGCTCCGATGGTGTCGAAGATTGGAATCCCGAAAACATGTGAGTAGATGAAGCTCAGCGCACCCTGCAAGGTGACGCCAAAAATTGCCCACCACGCGTCGTGAATCGGGCTCAGAAACTTAAGTAAATCGCCCAGTTGTCTTTACTCCGTCAGGTCGAAATCTGGATCAGGGGACAGGGTCGTAGCCGCCTGCGGCAAACGGGTGGCAGCGAGCGATCCGCGCCGCTCCCATCCAGCCGCCCTTCAGCCAGCCGTACCGGTCGATTGCCTCGTACGTGTAGTGCGAACACGAAGGGTAATAGCGGCAGGATGGGGGCAGAACCCGGGCAAGGGACAGTTGATAACCGCGAATCAACAGCAGGAAAAGCTTCGTCATGGCTTGAGCTTGGCGAGCCTGAGCGCAGCCAGCGTCGCCTCCGCCTTCAGGTCGGCGAACGAAAGCTCAAGCGCCGCCGGGCGGGCGATCAGGACCACCTCATATCGTATTCCCACCTGATGCAGCGGCGAATCAGGCCCGAGCAGGCCAAGCCGGGCCACCTCCCGAAGCCGTCGCCGAGCCCGGTTGCGCTCGACCGAGCTCTTGACCATCCGGCTGACGGTCACCCCGACCCGCGTCTGCGGCGCCGGGGTGGGCACGGCGAATCCGACCAGCGCGCGCCCGCTGTGGAATCGCCGGCCGCTGATCGCCGCTTGGAAATCCGAGCGCCGACGAAGCCGCAAATGCTTCTTCATGACCATTGCGCCCGCCCTCGGTAGGGCGCCCGCTACGCCAGCCGCGCTCGCCCTTTGCGGCGGCGATTGCGGAGCACGCGCGCCCCGCCTCGGGTGCTCATCCGGCGCAGAAAACCATGGACGCGCCGGCGATACCTCTTCTTGGGTTGATAGGTTCTTTTGATCGCGCCAGTGTAGCCGACGTAATTCGCATGGCTTGTGATACCCGACCTATCACTTTATCGCATGCCTAAATGCCTTGCGGTATCCACAGGCCGGTGCTATAGTGCGCGCCCGGAAGCCACAAGCAAATCGCGACGAATCCCGCTGCAGTACAGATTGCCGCACCCAGACCCAGTAATTCTGACAAGTAAGCAACATTTAGTCGTACAGCAACGCTTCCATATTTCGGGATTGACCGGATAGTGGATTTCGGACAGGTCGGCGCCGCCTGCCTGTGGAAATCCGGCCCGCTCTTTTCCACAGGCACCAAGGAGGCGGAGCTCATGCTCGAAGAGCTTCGGTTGAATCCGCGGACCATGGCAGCGCAACTTGGCGGTCGCTGCCCGGGCCAGACGCGGGCATCCGATGACGCAAAAGTTGACCCCAATTTGTCCACAGGATCTGCAGAGGGGGCGCGGCTACGCTCCACAGGGCCGAGGAGACGAATCCACAGTGGATGGCCAGGCATGGAAGAGGGGGTGGTGGGGTGAACCAGGACCAGATCTGGTCGCAGGTGCAGGAGGAGCTGCGCTTTCAGCTTGCCAAGCGCACCTACGATATGTGGCTCAAGAACACGTCTGTCGTGTCGGCTGACGGGGGCACGTTCCGGATCGGGGTGCCCAGCAAGCTGGCCAAGGATTGGCTCGAGGACCGTTTCTCAGGCCTGATCCAGGAGACACTCCAGGCGGTCACGGGCTCTGAGGTCGACATCGATTTTGTGATCGCTCCTTCCGGACATAGGCCCGCGCACACCATGTTCGACGGCGACGATGATCAGGGCCCGGACAACGGTCATGACAACGGGGTCGAAGCGATCGCCGAAGCCGTTGTCGCCCCCTCTGAGCTCAACGCGCGATTCAGGTTTTCATCATTCGTTGTCGGCCACAACTCGCAATTCGCGCACGCCGCCGCCAAGGCGGTCGCGGAGGCGCCAGGCGACAGCTACAACCCTCTCTTCCTGTACGGAGGCGTGGGGCTGGGCAAGACCCACCTCATGCACGCCATCGGTCACGAGGTGCACGACCGCTTTCCGCGCAAACGCGTCGTGTACCTGACATCGGAACAGTTCACCAACGAGGTGATCAGCTCTATCGCGACCGCGCGCATGGGAGAGTTCCGCCACAAGTACCGCACGGTCGATGTGCTCCTCATCGACGACGTCCAGTTTCTCGCCGGCAAGGACCGGACCAAAGAAGAGTTCTTTCACACCTTCAACGCCCTCCACGAGATCAACAAGCAGATCGTCATCTCGTCGGACCGGCCGCCGAAGGAGATCCCCACCCTCGAGGATCGGCTGCGCTCGAGATTTGAATGGGGTCTCATCGCCGACATCCAACCTCCGGATTTCGAGACCCGCCTCGCCATCCTCCACTCCAAGCTCGGCGACAACAGCAGCTTGATTTCGGAAGAAGTGCTCAACTTCATCGCTCATAAAGTGCAGCGCAACATCCGCGAGCTGGAAGGCGCGCTCACCAGAGTGCAGGCCTTCGCTGCGGTGCATCAAAGGCAGCTTGACGAGGAAGAGGCGGCGCGCCTGCTTTCGGACATCATTCCAGCCGGCACCCGCAAGCCGATCAACGTCGAGCGCATCCAGGCCCTGGTCGCCGATTACTACAACGTCACCCTCGACGATATGAAAGGCAAGCGGCGGGATAAACACATCGTGTTTCCGCGCCAGGTCGCCATGTTTCTCGTGCGCGAAGAAACCCCTTCATCGCTGCCGGCGATCGGCAAGGCGTTTGGCGGGCGCGATCACACCACGGCGCTGCATTCGATCGAAAAGATTGCCAACGAGCTCAAGGAAGACGAGCGCTTGCGTTACGAGGTGCAATCCATTCGCGAAAAGCTTTACGTGCAGTGATATCAACAGTTTCCAAGCAAGGGCTTGGGATGCGGCTGGGATGGACGGCCGGAGGTCATTTCCTCCCCAGGGCCTCAACAGGACCGCTGGCGGAGGAGGATGATTTCGCAGATGTTATCCACGTTTCATTTCGATCTGTAAATGATCTCGACATCCACAGTTCGCACAGCGCTTACTGTTATCGGTTACGAATGATTTCAATCAAGAGAATCTCTTTCAACGGGGGACAACTGTCGTGAATGCCAAAGTTCTTGCGGCTCAAATGAGGGTCACCTGCAGGCCGGCGGTGTTGGGGCAGGCGCTGCAGGTGGTGTCACGAGCCATCTCGAGCCGGACGACGCTGCCGATCCTCAACAACATCCTCATCGAGGCCACCTCGGAAGGGCTGGCCCTGACCGCCACCAACCTCGAGATCGGCATTCGCAAACTGGTTGCCGCCGAAGTTGCCGCCGAAGGCTCAACCACCGCGCCCGCGAGGCTGCTGACCGACTTTGTCAGCACGCTGCCTGACGACGAGCTCGAGATGACCCTCGATCCCGCAAGCCAGTCGCTCAGCCTGCGCTGCGCTCGATTCGACACCCACATCAAATGCATCGAGGCGGAGGAGTTTCCGCCCGGTCCGCGGCCGGATGAGGGCGACCGCCTGGAGGTCGCGCTAGACGACCTCGTAGGCGCTGTCGAGCAGACGCAGATGGCCGCCTCGACCGACGAGGCGCGGCCGGTGCTCACGGGCGTGCTGGTGCAGGTCCAGGGCGAGAGCCTGACGCTGGCCGCCACCGACGGCCACAGGTTGGCGGTCCGGAAGCTGGCCGCCGCCGGACCGACGGAGCTGGAGGCGAGTCTCATCGTTCCGGCTCGAGCCCTGGCCGAGCTGTCGAGGGTTCTCAAGGGTGAGCCTGGGAAGGTAGAGATCGTCATCTCCAAAGCCCGCAATCAGGTCTTCTTCCGCGCCGGCAGCTCCGAGCTCACCTCGAGGCTCATCGACGGCAAGTATCCAAACTATGCACAAGTTATCCCCAGCAAGAGCTCGACCAAGGTCAGGGTCCCTACTAGCGAGCTCACGCAAACAGTCCGCGCCGTGTCTCTCTTTGCGCGCGACAGCGCGAACGTGATCCGCGTCAAAGCGCAGTCGGGAGCGCTCACGCTCTCCGCCACCACCAACGAGGTGGGCGACAGCAAAGCCGAGATGTCCGCCGACGTGGATGGATCCGATATCCAAATCGCCTTCAATGCCCGCTACGTCCTGGACGCCCTCGGAGTGATTGGAGAGGATGAGGTCGAGCTGCTGTTCGACGGCCCTCTCAGCCCGGGGCTCATGCGGCCGCCGGGCAAGGAGCACTACCTCTACGTGATCATGCCCGTGCGGGTGGCGATGTCCTGATCCCCACGGAATCACGGCGATGTCGGATTTCGTGGGGACCCCTCCCCGGAGCGCATTGAGCGTGCGCCTCAGGAGACTGCAGCTCAAGAACCACCGCAACTACGTCCAGCTGGATCTGGCGCCGGGACCCGGCGTCAACGTTTTCATCGGCGCCAACGGACATGGCAAGACGAACCTGCTCGAGGCGGTTGCAATGCTGGCCCTGTCATCCTCGCCGAGGGCGCGCCGAGAGCTGGAGCTGGTCGGGCCCGCCGGCTCGGGCTCGCGGATCCAGGCAGAGATCGACGATGGGCCGGCGCGGCGTGAGATCTCCATCAGCCTGGATGTCGAAGGCCAGCGCGCGCGGCGGACGATCGAAGTCGACGGCGTGCGGCGCCGAGCCATCGATCTGCCGGGCCACTTCAGGGTTGTCCTTTTCTGGCCCGACGACCTCGGCCTGGTCAAGGCCGGCCCCGAGCTCCGGCGCCGCTTCCTCAACCAGATGCTGGTCCAGGTGGAGCCCGGTTACGCCCGCGCGCTGGCCGGGTTGCGCCGCGTGCTGGAGCAGCGCAACAGCCTGCTCAAGCGGATCGCTTCGGGCGAAGGCGGCGACGACATGCTCCACGCCTGGAACCAGGAGCTGGTCCAGGTCGGAGGCGAGATCGTGGCCGCCCGCGCCAGGGCGGTGCGCGAGCTGGAGCCCGAAGCAGCTCGCTGCCACGCTGAGATCGCGCCGGGCGAGCGGCTCGAAATCCATTACGAGGGGCCTCCGGAAAACCTGGCCGAAGCTGTGAATAACTCCCTGGCCGAGGACCTCAAGCGGGGGTCCACAAGCGTCGGTCCACACAGGGACGACGTGCCGGTGCTTCTGGATGGCCAGGAGGCTCGTTCTTACGCCTCCCAGGGCCAGCAGCGAACGGCTGTGGTGAGCCTGAAGCTGGCCGAGGCGGCATTGATCGAAAACCGCACCGGCGAGCGTCCGCTGCTCTTGTTGGACGATGTTTTGTCCGAGCTGGACGGCGAGCGCCGGGCTGCCCTGCTGAAGGAAGTGGCCGGTGGCGGGCAGGTGATCATCACCTCGGTCGAAGCAGGGCCTTTTCCGCCTGAATTGATGGCCGGCGCCATGGTCTGGACGGTGATTGAGGGCAAGATCCAGGCCTGTGGATAAGCTGGGCAATATTCTGCCGAAAGTCGTGCGCCGCCAGCCCGGTGGAGCTCGCTTGATGGGGACGCAGGTCGCCTCAGCGTTCATGACGTTGCTCGGTCCGGACGTGGCCCGGCTGTGCGACGAGGTCGAGCTGCGGTCGGGCACGTTGCTCGTCACCACCTCGAGCCCGGCGCTGGCGCATCAGCTGCGGCTCGACGCGCAGACCATCCTGGGCAGGCTCAACCGGCCCGACCTCGGGCGCAAGGTGCGCACGCTGCGGGTGCGCATCGGCCGGTCGACGCCAACATGAGGTTGGGTCCGCCGCGAACTTCCAGGCTGGGCCGCGAACAGGAGCAGGCGGCGGCGCTTGCCGCCGGCCCGGTTCGCGTCGTGGCGGGGGCCGGCACGGGCAAGACCGCTGTCATCGCCGAGCGCTTTCGCCGCCTCGTCGCCACCGGGGTATCGCCGGCAGCGGTCCTGGTCATGACGTTCACCGAGCGCGCCGCCGACGAGATGCGCCAGCGCATCGAGGACCTGATCGAGGCTCCCGCTCCGGCCGTCGGCACGTTCCACTCGATCGCCTTGGGCTGGCTACGTGAGGACGGCAGGTCGATCGGAGTGCCGCCGGGCTTTCGCATCCTCACCGGCGCGGATCGGTGGATCCTGGCGCGCCAGCTGATGTGGAGCATCGGCGACGCGGCCTTGACCGGCGACGAGCGGCCGGACGACCTGGTCGCCCCGGTGCTCCAGACGCTGGAGCGAATGAAGGAGGAGCTGGTGCCGATCGCGCGGTTGCAAGCGTGGGCTGCGTCGAGCGAAGACGCCGACAAGGCGGCGCTGATGCGTGCTTGCGCAAACCTTTTTCGCGCCTATGAGAAGGAGTGCCGCAAGCAGCGCTTCCTCGATTTCGACGACCTGCTCCTGTCGACGGTCCGCCTGTTCGAGAAGCACCCGGAAGTGCTCCGTCGCTACGCCGAGCGGTATCCGCACGTGCTCGTCGACGAATACCAGGACCTGAACCTGGCCCAGGAACGGCTGGTCGAGCTGATCGCCGGCGGAGGCGATCCCTTCGTCGTCGGCGATGACGACCAGTCGATCTATCGCTTCCGCGGCGCCTCACGGGCAAGCCTGGAGAGATTTCTGGGCAGCTTTCCCGGGGCGCGGACGACCACCCTCGGCCGCAACCGCAGGAGCTCGCGGAGGATCGTCGCGGCAGCAACGGCCCTCATCGCCAACAACCCCGACCGGCTGTCGAAGCAGCTGCGCTCCGAGGAGACCGGACCCGCGGTGCAGCTCTGGGAGTGCAGCGATGGCTTGTCGGAGGCGTCAGCGATCGCCCGCGAAGCAGCCCGGCTGGTCGATGAGGGTGCTGCGCTGGCTTCGATCGCAGTGCTGTGCCGCACCAATGCGATCGCGCGCCCCATCGCCGCGGCGCTGGCCGCAGGAGGTCTGCGGCATGTGGTCATCGGCGGGCACGGGTTTCACGACCGGCCGGAGATCAAAGACCTGATCGCGATGCTCCGCGTGGTGCGCGACCCGTGCGACCTCATCGCGCTGTCTCGTGTCACGGCGCGGCCCGCGACCGCCGCGCTGCCGTCCGTGGTTGAACGTTTTACCGCCGCCGCGGGTCAGCTCGACGTGCGCGACCTGTTCTTCGAGCTCATGGAGCAGACCCGGTATCTCGAGGTCTTGCGCACTGACCTGGAGGCGAGTGAAGCGGCCCGCGCCACCGCCAACGTGAGCCGCTTTGCCGAGACGATCGCGGAGTTTTGCGAAGGCTCGGCGGACCGCTCACTCGCGGCTTTCATGGGGCACCTCGACCTCGTGCTGCTCTCGGGCGAAGACGAAGAGCCGGCCCCAGTCGAAGCCGGGGATGCCATCCAGGTCATGACCATCCATCAATCGAAAGGCCTCGAGTTCGACGCCGTCTTCGTGCCATCGCTGGTCGAGGGCCGCCTGCCCCAGTCGGGCCGGTCACCGCGTTTCGAGCTGCCGGCCACCGTCCTCGAACCACTCGTGCGGGGCCGCGAGGACGTGATCGCCGAGGAGAGGCGCCTCCTCTATGTGGCGATGACGCGCGCCCGGCGGCGCCTCTATCTCACCAGGGCCACGCACTACGAGGGCGGCCGGCGATGGAGGGATTCGCGCTTTCTCGACGAGGTCCGCGCCGCAGGTCGAGGCGTCATCCTCGAACGGCAGATCGCGCCGTCGCCGGAGCCGCCGCCAGTGGCGTCGGTGAGCGGCCACGCCGGCGAGGTCCAGCTGTCGTACAGCGCGATCACGGCCTACCAGGACTGTCCGCGGCAGTACTGGTACCGCCACGTCCAGCGCCTGCCGGTGGTGCAGAGCGCGGAAGCCGTCCATGGCGTGATCCTGCACGAGGTCCTGCGGCGCGCCGGCGAGCTGAGGCGGAAGGGCGGCGCCATCACCGGCGCGCAGCTGAAGACGATCCACAACGAGGTGTGGAAGGTCACTTCCTTCCCCGATCCCCGGCGCGTGCCCGTGTTCAAGCGCAATGGCGCCGCGGAGCTCGAGGCGTATCGGGCAGGCGGTGGACTGGACGCTGTTCCGGCTTACCTGGAGCATGCATTCGATGTCGCGGTCGATGGTTGGAAGCTGCGCGGCGTGATCGACCGCATCGATCGGACTGAGGGCGGCTGGCGGATCATCGACTACAAGAGCGGGCGTCCGATCGCTCGCCGCCGCCGGGATCTGCAGGTGGCCCTCTACGCGCTCGGCGCGACCTCGGCGTTGAGACTGGATCACCTCGAGCTCGAGGTCGTCTACCTGGCGGGAGGCGGATCCGTCCGCGTCGACAAGGTGGATGGGCTTGTCCACGAGGCCGAGGTCGAGGGTGCGCAGGTGGCGGAGGGGATACGGGCGGGTCGATACGAGCCGAGGCCCGAGCGGCGGCGCTGCCGGCTGTGTCCTTACCGGCTCGCCTGCGCCGACGCCCTGTAGCGCGCAGCCAACAGCAGGCACTCGCGGGCGATATCCGATGACGCGTACGGGTGGGCGAGCTCTTCGGCATTGCGCGACATCTCGCGCCAGGTCGGGCCGCCCTCGGCCATGACCCGAACCTCGTCGAGCAGATCGGACTCTTTCGGCGCGAAGGCGCCGATCCGCGATGCGACGACGAAGTCGACGTTCGGCGTTTCCTGGCCCGGCAGGAAACCGGTGATCACCAGCGGCAGGCCTGTGGCGAGGGCTTCCGCGATCGCACCTGGACCGGCTTTGGTGACGACCAGGTCACAAGCGCGCATCAGCTCGGGCATGTAGTCGACGAAACCGAGCACGAGCATTGGCGTCGACGCGCGCATCTCATAAATCCGGCGGCGCAGTTTTTCGTTGCGGCCGCATACCACCGCCAGCTGCCAGGGGTGGGGCTCCAGGGCGAGAGCTCGGACCTGGGCGGCAAGGTGTCCGACACCGGCCGCACCGCCAATCACGAGCACGGTGAACCGGTGCTCGTCGAGGCCGAACCGGCGACGCAGCGCCTGCTTCTCGCCAGGCGCCGGGGGGCGGAAGCGGAGATCCACCGGCAGGCCGAGCAGCTTCACTCGGTCGCCGGGCACCCGCCGCCGCAGGGCCACCCTGCGCGCCTCCTCGGTCGGCGCGACCACCAGGTCGGCCTGGCTGAAGGTCCATCCACGATGGAAGTCGACCAGGTCGGTGATGACGGTCATCAGTGCCCGCGGCCGGCCGCTCTTACGGATCGCCTGGTGGGCGACGTGATTGAGGAGCGGATGCACCGACAGCACGACGTCTGGATCGTGCTGCTTCAGAAGCTGCGTCATCACGCGCCGCACCGCCGGCCCGAAGATGGCGCGAATCGCGGCAAAGGTCGCCTGCGTGTTGCTCGTGTGATAGACCGCTCCCCACGCCGCGCGCGAACGGCTGATGACCGGCGAGTACAGCGAAGCCAGGCGGCGGACGATGACCGGCCCCTGCCCGATAAGGGGGTCGGCGACGGTGACGACTGACGTCGGATCGAGCAGCTTCAGCGCGTCGGTGAGGGCGCGCGCCGCGGCGCGATGACCACCGCCCGTATCGCTGAACAGGATGAGGACGCGCGGCGAGCCGCCGGCCGGTGTCGGATAAAGGGGGGCGCCCTCCGCTACTTGCGTCGCGCCGCTGCGCGGCGCGCGATCCATCTCATGTTGTATGAAGACAACAAGTAGGTGATGAAGACCAACGCGATGATGCCGATGCTCACCCAGAGGATGGTCCGTTTCGCCAGCTCGCCGGGTGAGAGCGCACCGCCGCCTGGGTTGTGGTTCTGCTGGATGATGTAGGCGGCGAGGTCCTTGACGTCCTGGTCGGTCAGGCCGGCGTTGCCGCCTTTGGCCGGCATGGCGGTTTGCTTGGGATCTCCTGGCTGCGGCTGACGGCCGTTGGTGATGATGCCGATCAGAAAGCCCGGATCCAGCGGATTGGAGACGCCAGGCAGCTTTTCGATCGGGTTGAGCGCTGGCCCGATGCCACCCTCGAGGCTGGCGCCGTGGCACGTGGCGCAGTTCTGGGCGTACAGCGTCGCGCCCTTGCTCGGATCGCCGGGCAGGGCCGGCGCCCCGCTGGCCGCGGACGAGCCGCTCGGCGCCGGCGACGGGGAGCTGTCAGCGAGCGTCGAGATGGCCGTGAGCACCAAGAAGGCTGGGATCGCCAGCACCAGAAGGAGGCCCCTGGTCACCCGCATCGAGGCCAATCATATCGAGCCGAGTTCACCCGGTCCGGTCGGGAATACGCCGAAAGCTCGTAGGTTCTAACAGTTATGGCTTCCTGCTCGCCGGTCTCCCGTTCCGGTTTCTGCTGCGTCTCACGACGCTGGCTTGACGCGAGATCGGCGTACCGTGGCTGAGGCTAGCCGCCCGATCTCGGACCGCGCCGCACGGCGGATCGCGGTCATCTCCATGCACACGTCGCCCACGGCTTCGTTGGGTCAAAACGCGAACGGCGGCCTCAACGTGTACGTCCACGAGGTCGCCACCGCCTTCAGCGACCGGGGCATCGCGACCGACATCTTCACCCGCCAGCAGTCTCCTGACGACCCGGCGATCGAGCCCCTGGCCGAGCTGTCCCGGGTGATCTATCTGCCCGCGGGACGGGGGCTGGATAAGTATTCGCTGTACAACGAGGTGCCTGCCTTCGCCTCGCAAGTCCTCGATTTTGCTGAACGCGAAGGCATCTCTTATGACCTCCTGTTCTCGCACTACTGGCTCTCGGGTGAGGTAGCCTGCCTCTTGCGGCCACACCTGGCCAGCGGGTGGGCGCACGTCGCGCACACGCTTGGACTGGTCAAGAACCGGTCCCTGGCCGCGGGCGCTCGACCGGAACCGCCGCTGCGCATCCGGGTTGAGGCTGAGATCGCGCAGCAAGCCGATCTCCTGATTGCGTCCACGGCCGATGAAAGCGCAGAGCTGGTGCGGACGTACGGAGCGGTTCCCGAGCGCGTGTTTGTCGTGCCGCCCGGTGTGGACCTGTCCGTCTTCCAGCCGGTCGACCGCGACGAGGCTCGGCGCAAGATCGGTTACGGACCGGGCCGCCTGCTGCTCTTTGTGGGGCGGCTCGAGCGCCTCAAAGGTGTCGAGGTCGCCATTCGCGCCCTGGCTCTGCTTCGTGACCGCAACCACGACGACGTTCGCTTGCTGATTCTCGGCGAAGACAGCAAGGATGGCGACGAGGGCGAGAAGGACCGCCTCAAGGCTGTCGCCGCCGACATCGGTGTTCGCGATCGAGTTGATTTCCTCGGCTCGGTGGCGCACCACGAGCTGCCGTACTTCTACTCGGCGGCGGACGTCTGCGTGATGCCTTCCTACAGCGAATCGTTTGGCCTGGTCGGCCTCGAGGCCCAGGCCTCCGGCCGGCCGGTGGTGGGATCAGACGTGAGCGGCCTGCGCTCCGTCATCCGCGATCAGGTGAGCGGTTACCTGATCGCCGGTCACGATCCGGCTGAATACGCCGAGCGAATCGGCCGCCTCCTCGAGGATCCCGAGCTGGCCCAGCAGATGGGCCGCCGTGGGCGCCTCCTGGCGCAGCGGTACTCGTGGACCCGCACGGCCGACCGGCTGCGGGAGCTGTTCGAGGACGTCGCCGAGCGGGCTCAGATCCGCGTCCACGCCACCGCGCGACAGGAATAAGGAAAAGACGCAGGGTCTTCTTTGGTGAGCGCGGTGGGCCGGGTGCCATCGGCGTTCATGAGCCAGACCTGGTTGCTGCTCAGGAAGGCGATCTGGTGGCCATCGGGCGAGGACGCCGGTGCCGAAACATCGATCGCGGGATCCGACGGCAGGCCGGCGGCCGGGGTGAGCGCAGCGGGGGGCGAAACGACATTGATGACGAAGGCCTTATGCGCGATTCCAGCCGGCATCGAGAGGGCGGCAGCAAAGACAAGATGGGTCGAGTCGGGCAGCCAGACCGGCGGCGAAATCTCGCCGGTGGTCAGGGTCGTGGTCGCTGCGGCGCCTGTGAGGCTGCGCATACGGAGGCTGGTCGTGTTGGGGTCACGCCGCAGGTACGCAATCCGGTTGCCGGCAGGCGCCCATGAGACAGCGCCGACGGGAGCGGTGTCTAGCGCCAGCTCGTAACGCGCACGCAGCCCGACGTCATAACCCCAAACCTCATTGAGGTTGGTCGTGCGGTTGATGAAGGCGAGGCGCAGGCCGTTGGGCGCGACAGCTGCCTCGGCCACGTCATTGGCGATCGTCTCCTCTCTGCCGCCGGCATCCTGTCGGTGCAGGACGGCACCGTCGTCGATATAGACAAATCCCATCCCGGCGGCGAGTGAGGCCGCCCAGTGAGCAGTAAACGACAGACGCCTGGCGGCGCCACCCGGGGTGAACTGCCACCAGGTCTGGTCGGGACCCTGGATCAGGAGCGAATCCCCTCCCGGCGACCAGCTGAAGGAGTGGACCGCGCTGCCATCGAACAGCTGGCGCGGGAAACCGCGCTCGTTGACGATCCACAGTCCCGCGGGCGAGCCGTCTGGACCGTCGGTCGCGAAGGCGATCCAGTGGCGAAGCGGATGGACCGCGCCAGTGGTGAACCGGATCAGCTGATCACGGCCGAGCTGGTTGCCATCGATGTCGAGCGCGGCGGTGTTGATCAGGAGCTGGTATTCGGTATTCGCGCCGAGAAGCTGGTAGGGCGCGATGATGGCGCGCCGGCTGTCGGTCGAATCGAGGCGGACGTCAAAGGCCGCGCTGGGGCTGAACGAGATCGCACTCCTGAGGGTGCTCGGTTCCATCACCCGCGAGAAGTCGAGGCTCAGGTACGCCGACGGATCCACGCCACCCTCGCCGTTGGTGGGGTTCGAGCCGGAAAGACCGGGCGGGCCTTCGGTGATGAACGACCAGTGGTGGCGCAGGGTGTAGGTGTTGCCCGCCGGGTCGCGGTAGCCGGGCTCGAGCATCACCTCGTAGGTGGCGTTGGTGCGAAGGGTTGGGTGGTCGTAGACGAGCTGATGTCCGCTGACCCACCGCACCGAGCCGTTGGTCGGCGGCGCCAGGTGGAGGCGGGACTCGACCGATGCCCGGTCGACGTCATGGTCGAAGGTGATTTGGACCGGGGCCGCGGTGGAGACGTCGACGGTGTTGCGCTGGGGCGAGTAGTCGATGATCTGGGGAGGGTCGCCGCCGCAACCGGCCAGCGGCAGCACCAGGCCGATAAGCGCCACCGCCAAAAAAACATGCCCCTTTCTGGGTTCACGGGCCAAATCAGCCTGGATCGAGGCAGAGCGAAAAAGACCCGGAAGACTGTCCACCCTGGTAAGGGTTTACACCGACGGCTAGAGGTGGGACTTGAGCCGCGCCCTCATCTCTTGCGCCAGCTGCTCCAGGCGCGAGGAGTCGACGAACAGGAGTGAGATGCTCGGGATCTGATCGATCGCGCCCTCGATGCCGGGAAGCGACGGGTCCGCCGCCCCCAGGATGTCCTTCACCTTTCGCGCCCGGTTGCCGAGCGCGTCCTCAGCCATCGCCTGTAGCTCGGCGACGATGCTCGCCCAATCGAGCTGTGGGCCGGCAGACCTGGGCGGCGTGGTCGGAGCGACCTGCATCGGAGGCGCAGCGGGCTGCGTGTAATTCGAGAACGACTGGGTTGGGATCTGCGCCGTCGGTGGTTCTGGCTGCATGTTGGGCGCCACTGGGAGCGTCGGGCTCGGCGTTGCGGCGGCTTCTGGTGACGCCTGTGGCGCAAACGACGCAGGCGCCGCCGGCCGGCCTCGCTGGTCTCCCACGATCTCGTCCACAGCGAGGGGCGGGTGCTTGGTCGAGTCCGCCGACTTGACCTCGATCATCGCATTCGGATCGTCACACAGGGCCAGCGCGCGGTCTGGCTTGTCTGCGATGTCGCGCGACTCGCTGGTGTAAGCACCGGCCATCTCGCCGGCGCTCAGGATGATGACTCCGGTGCCTGCAGCCGCGCGGATCATGACGCTGCCGCTGAGCTTCCGCTCGCTCAAGAAATTCAACAGCGCCTTCATGTCAACCCACGCGGCGTACAGCTCGGTGTACATGGGTCGGGAGACGGTGAGCTCGTAGAGACCGTCGATCAGCTCCGACGACAGTCCGACCACGTCGAGCACGCCATGTCCGGCCGTGACGTCGTCGTTGAATGCCTGCAGCGCCTGCTTGCCGAGGACCAGGCTTCCCGCATCGGCGGCGCCGTCGTACAGGCACTCGAGCGCGGAACCTTCGCGAAACAGGATCAGGCCCGAGGCGTCATCGGTCAGCAGCCTGACGTAACCCGTGTAACCCTCGCGCTCGAGCGTGGTCAGGAGCCGGGGGAAATCGACGAATGATGTCTTGAGCGAGTCGTAAAGGATCTGGCCCGCCGGAACGGGAATCGGTTCGCGGCCGTGCTTCGGCTGCGGGCGGTGCTTCACGCCACGTCTCGGCTGCGGTGCTTCCACCTTTCTTTCCGATTCAGCATGCTCTTTCCTTTCACTTTTTGGCTCCGGCCGTTCTGCCGCGGGCTCGGTCACAGGCTCTGCCTTGGACTCAGCGGGAGCGGGCTTGGGTTCCGCGTCCGCGGCGTGCACCAGGTCCGGGATGCCTGCCTTGACCGTCTCGTCGGCGGGCAGCTTGGCCTTGGCGTCGAACTCGAAGTCGCCCTTGGTCCAGTGAAGCGCGTTGACCACGGCATCGTCGCCCGACTTGCCGTCGCCACCCTGGGCATGAAAAAGATGTCCGAAGAGGAAGTACAGCGAGGCGGACTGCCCGTTCCCATTGCGGACGATAAGGGTACCCGTCGACCGCTCACCCTGAGCGGATTCGAGAAGCGAACGAAGGGGGGTTTCGGCCAATGAGCCGTGCGCCTGCACCAGTCTTTCTCCTGAGATCGGCCCAGCCCGATCGAGAACTAAGAGAAAGTTAGTATAGGCATCGAGATCAGAGCCGCGCGCCCGGAGCCTCCGGACCTCCCCTTACCCGTTCGTCCTGCACCTGCGCGCCTCGTCCTCATCCGCCACGGCCAGTCGACTTGGAACCGTGACCACCGGATCCAGGGCCAGCTCGATCCTCCACTTTCGGACGAGGGCCGCCGTCAGGCCGAGCTCCTCGGCGGCCGGCTGGCCGAACGCCGCTTCGTCGGGTTCTACGCGAGCGACCTGAAACGCGCCCTCGAGACCGCGCAGGTCATCGGCCGCGTCATCGGCATCGAGCCTGAGCCCGCGCACGCTCTGCGAGAGATCTTTCTCGGCGAGTGGGAGGGACTGCGGACCGAAGAGATCGCGGCCCGATTCCCCGAGGCATGGGCGGCGTGGGTCGAGGAGCCTGATTGGGACGTCGTGCCCGGCGGCGAGGGCGCCGCGCTTTTCGATGCACGGGTCGGCGCTGCGCTGGACGAGATCGTCAAGAGGCATCAGCACGGCGACATCCTCCTCGTCACCCACGGCGGCGTGATCCAGATCGCGCTCCACCGCGTGGTCGGGCGGCCCAGCGGCGGCCTGTGGCCGTTCAGGATCCAGAACGCATCCATCTCGCTGATCGAACAACGCAACGGCCGGATGGTGATCGGCGGCGTCAACGACGTCGCTCATCTCGAGCCCGCTCTTGTCATCGAGCCTGGTCCGTCGTGAGCGCTGACGCAGAGCGCTGGGACCGCGATCTCGATGAACGCGCATCACCTGCTCCGCTGCTGCAATCGTGGGCGTGGGGCGAGGTGCAGGCGCGAGCCGGTTGGAGCACGGAGCGGATCCAGCTGTCTCCAGAAGGTGCGATGGCAAGCGTCCAGCTGCGAAAGGTGGGTCCCGCGCGCGAGGCATACGTGCCGCGCGGCCCGGTGCCCGCCACCGCCGAATCCCTGGATCAGCTGGTCGCCTGGGCGAAGGCGAATGGCCTGGCCAAAATCGTCGTCGAGCCCGAGGCGCCCGATTCTCTGCACGACGAGCTGGGCCAACGCGGTTTCACGAAGGTCGCACCCATTCAGCCGCAGCACACGCGCATCATCGAGCTGCGTCCACCGGCGGAGCTTCTCTCCTCATTCCGCCACGGACGGCGTTACAACATCCGCGCAGGTCAGAAACGCGGTGTCGTCGTGGAAGAGGGAAAGGATGCGGCCGAGCTGGCGCGCCAGTCAGCGGCGGTCGAGCGCAGGGAGTCGATCCACCTTCCGGACAGGCGCTACTACGAGCTGCTGCTCGATCTTCTGCCGTGGTGCCGCACCTACACCGCTTACACGCCCGAAAAGCGTCAGCCGCTGGCGACGGTCCTGGTCGCGAGGCACGCCGGCCGCGCGTACAGTCTTTTTGCCGGCCGCAGCGGCGCGCATCGAGAGCTGATGGGCAATGACCTGGCCTGGTGGTCGGCGATCTCGTCGGCCGCCGAAGCCGGGTGCAATGACTTCGACCTCTGGGGCGTGCCGCCGCCCCGCTCGGGGCCTGAGCATCCCTGGCACGGCCTCGGCTTTTTCAAAGCCGAGTTCGGCGGTGAAGAGATCGCGTATCCGGGGGCGTGGGAGCTTGTGTTGTCCGCCACTGGCGCCCGGGTGCTAGGCCTGGAGCGCAAAAGCAGAGCTTTCATTCGGGGCCTGAAACGAAACATTCCCTAACAATCCTTCAATTATGTTAGGTTTGTCTTATGGCTGTCGCGGAGTCCTCTCGCAAGGTCCTCGTCGTCGAGCCGGACAGCTCGACCCGGCGCGAGATCAAGCTGGTTTGCGAGCAGGACGGATACCAGGTGGTGGAGGCGGAGGCCGGGTCGGAGGCGCTGCGCCAGGTCGAGCACTCGCGGCCGAGCGTGGTTCTGCTCGAGGTCACGCTCCCGGACGCCGCGGGTTTTGATGTGTGCCGCGAGCTGCGCAAGATGGACCCGGCGGTGCCGGTGATCATGATGAGCTCAAGGTCGGACGAGATCGATGCCGTCGTCGCTCTCGAGATCGGCGCCGACGACTACGTCACCAAGCCGCTGCGGCTGCGGGAGCTGGTGGCTCGTATGGCCGCCCACCTGCGTCGAGCCCGGCTGGAGAACGCCGAAGCGATGCGCAGCCGCCTCGAGTTCCGCGACCTCGTCATCGACGTCAACGAACGCCGCACCTACAAGTCAGGCAAGGAGGTCGAGCTGACGCACACCGAATTCGACCTCCTGACATTTCTCGCCAGCAACGCGGGCAAGGTCTTGAGCCGGGAGAAGATCCTGAACTCGATCTGGGGTTACGAGTACCCCATCGAAACGCGGGTCATCGACGTCCACATCAGGAACCTGCGCCGGAAGATCGAGACTCAGCCGTCGCGCCCCTACTACATCCTGGCCGTTCCAGGCATCGGCTACCGATTCACGAACGCCCGCCCCTCGTAGGGATTTCTGGCCCCGAGCTCGGAGAGCGATTCGATTACGAAGGGCCGCTCCGCGATCCGCGGATGCGGGATGACCAGGTCGCGAAGCGTGACGTGCTCGTCGCCGAAAAGGAGGATGTCGACATCGATGACGCGAGGACCCCAGCGCCGAGTCCGGCGCCGGCCCCCCGCGCGCTCGACCTCCTTTGCCACCCGGAGCAGCTGACGCGGCGTGCCCTCCCATGCGGCTTTGACGACCTGGTTGAGAAATCGCGGTTGCTCCGTGACGCCCCAAGGCTCGGTTTCGATGACGCGGCTCTGACGCAATATCCGCACGCCGCATTGACGCAGCCGCCGGCGCGCCGCGCTGAGGTTGCGACTGCGCGTGCCCAGGTTGGTGCCGAGGCCGAGATAGACAGTCGTCAACGACTAATCGGAGCCCGGGCGGCGCATGCGGTCGGCGACGCGGACCGCGCGCACCATCTGCCTCACGTCATGCACGCGCACGATGTCGGCGCCGCGCAAGACCGCGGTCACAACCGTGGCTGTGGTGCCCTCGAGCCGATCGGTGACCGGAAGATCGAGCAGCTTGCCGATGAACGACTTGCGCGAGGTGCCGACCAGGACCGGATGTCCAAGCTCTCTCAGCTCTGAAAACCGCCGCATGACCTCCCAGTTTTGGTCCGCCGTTTTGCCGAAGCCAATGCCCGGATCGACGATCACCTTTTCCTTCGGCACGCCGGCGGCGATCGCGCGGGCGGCGGCAGCGACAAGGAAGCGCTTGATCTCATCCATCAGGTCGCCCGGGTACTCGGTCCCGTCCTGGTTGTGCATCAGGACCAGCGCGCAGCGATTCCGCGCGGCGAGGTCAGCAATCGTCGGTGAGCGCGTCAAGCCCCAGACGTCATTGAGGATGGTCGCGCCCGCGGCGACGCCGGCCTCGGCCACCTCCTGCTTGTACGTGTCGATCGACAGCGGCACCGCGGACTCGCGCGCCAGCCGGCGCACGACCACCTCGGTGCGGCCGATCTCCTCCGCCGCCGTGACAGGGACATGTCCGGGGCGCGTCGACTCACCGCCCACGTCGAGCATGTCCGCGCCTTCGCTCACCATCCGCATGCCCTGCGTGACCGCGGCGGCAGCGTCGGCGCCGAGGCCGTCGCCGCTGAAAGAGTCAGGGGTCACGTTGACGATGCCCATCACATAGGTGCGCGCGCCCCACTCGAAGCGCCGCCCGCCGATTTCGGCGATCACGACCCGATTATCCTCAGACCGGTAATGAAGCTGGCTGACCTCGCCCGCGGCGCGGGCGCCGTGCTCGAGGGCGACGGTGAGGTCGAGGTGACCGGGATCGCGTACGACTCGCGCCATGTCGTCTCCGGCGACCTGTTCGTCGCGGTGCAGGGAATTCACATCGACGGCCACGTATACGTTGCCGATGCCGTGGCCGGGGGCGCGGTCGCGGTGGCGATCGAGCGCTACGTCAAGGTCCCGGCCGGCACGCCGGTCATCCACCTCCCGTCGACGCGCACCGGTCTGGCGGAGCTCTCAGCTGAGTTCTACGGGCGGCCGTCACGACATTTGAAGCTTGCCGGTGTCACCGGAACCGACGGCAAGACCACCGTCACGCACATGGCCGAGCACGTGCTGCAGGCCAGCGGGATCGTTGCCGGCGCGATGAGCACGGTGGCATTCAAGGTCAGTGGCCGCGAGGTCGACAACGTCAGCGGGCAGACGACGACCGAAGCCCCCGAAGTGCAGGCATGGCTCGCGCGCATGGTCGAAGCCGGAGCTGCGTGCGCGGTCATCGAGACGACGTCGCACGCTCTCGTCCAGGAGCGCGTGCATGCATGCGACTTCGACGTGGCCGCGTTCACAAACGTCGGCCATGACCATCTCGACTACCACGCGACCTGGGAGGACTACATCGAGGCCAAGGCCCGACTCATCGACCTCACGTCACGCTCGGCCGACAAAGGCGTCGAGAAGACGGCCGTCCTGAATCGCGACGACCCCAGTTACGAGCGGCTTGCTCGGCGTCCTATCTCGCGCCGTTGGACATACGGCTTGACCACGGCGTCGGACCTGCACCCGCTCGACCTTGCCATCACCGGTTCCGGCTCGCGCTTTCGCATGAGGACCCCCATGGGCGACACCGAGGTCACACTCAATGTGCCCGCGCGATTCAACATCTACAACGCTCTCTGCGCGTCCGGCGTCTGCCTTGCCCTAGGCGTACCCGCCGAAGACATCGGCCGCGGACTCGCCGGTTTCGAGGGTGTGCGTGGCCGCCTCGAGCCCGTCGATCTCGGCCAGGACTTTCGCGTCTACATCGACTTCGCCCACGCCGCGGGCTCTCTCGCCAGCGCGCTCGCCGAGCTGCGACCGTTCACGCAGGGTCGCCTGATTGCCGTCTTCGGATCGACGGCCCGCTCGGATCACGACCGTCCCGGGATGGGCCGCGCGGCGGCCGAGTTCTCCGATTTTTTCATCATCACCACCGACGACCCGTTGAGCGAGGACCCCTCGGAGATCGCCCGCGACGTGCAGGCCGGCGCCGAGGGCAAGGCGCCGGGGCGGGACTTCGAGGTCGTGATCGACCGCCGCACCGCGATTCGCAGGGCCATCGAGATCGCGCGGCCCGGTGACACGGTGTTGCTGGCCGGGAAGGGCCACGAACGCTCCATGCGTACGGCCCGCGGTTCCGAGCCGTGGGACGAACGAGCCGAGGCGGAGGAAGCGATCAAGGAGCGTTTGTAGATCCGGCACCTTCTCTCCGCAGGGGAGAGGGATCAGGGGAGAGGGGCTTGGAGGGCGCGGGGGGCTTGGCCGCCGCCGACCATGCGCACGATCTCGACCTGGTCGCCGTCACCCAGCGTCACCGACTCGTAGGCGGCCCGTTCGAGGATCTCGCCGTTGTGCTCGACCGCGACCGCCCGGGGATTGACTCCGAGCTGGTCGAGGTAGGTCAGCAATGGCGTCGGCCCCTCGAGCTCGACCCGTTTGCCGTTGACCTGCAGGGCGATCATTCCTGAAAAGAGTCCCATCGATAAGGAAGGTGAGCACCGCTCATGAAAAGAGTCGGATGGCGGCGAAGCCGGCGGCGCCTGCCGCGTGGCACTCGGCGATTCGGTCTTCGGTCACGCCTCCGATCGCCAGCACCGGTATGCGCAGCGCCCTGGCGACGCGGGAGAGGGCGTCCAGACCAGCAGGCGCGCTATCGGAATGCGTGGTGCTCTCCCACACCGGCCCGAAGATCACGAAGTCGGCGCCGTCACGCGCTGCTTCGACCGCGGCCTGAAGCGAGTGCACGGAGCGGCCGACCAGCCGGTCGCCCAACAGCGTGCGCGCGTCGTGGGCAGCGATGTCCCGCTCGGGCAAGTTGACGCCCGCGGCGCCGCACGCCAGCGCGACATCGCACCGCGAGCTGAGCAGGACCGGGAGCGAAGAGGAGGCGACGAGCTGCGCGGCGTTGCGCTCCAGCTCTGCGGTGGACAGGCCAGGCGCACGGAGCTGGAGGATCGTCGCCCGCCGTGCTGTGCGTATGCCCGCCTCCGCGCTGGAAACGACAGCCATCGCCACCGGCCTGGCTAGTTCGGTCGCGAGACGCCCTCGGCCGGCGAGCTTGGGCTGGCCTCCCCGCGCTTGGGTATGCGTCCTGCGAGGTACGCCTTCCGGCCGGCCTCGACACCTTCTCTGATCGCTTCGGCCATGAGCTCGGGGTCTTTCGCCAGCGCGACCGCGCTGTTGACCAGGACCGCGTCCGCGCCGAGCTCCATGGCGAGCGCTGCGTCCGAAGGCACTCCGATGCCGGCGTCGACGACCACCGGCACCCGAGCCTCCTCGACGATAATGCGGATTTGCTCCAGCGTCTGGAGGCCCTGGCCCGATCCGATCGGCGAGCCCAGGGGCATGACCGTGACGGTGCCGATCTCTTCGAGCTTGCGTGCCAGCACGGGGTCGGCGTTGATGTAGGGCAGCACCTTGAATCCCTCGTCGACCAGCACCCGAGCCGCCCTCAGCGTCTCCTCGGGGTCGGGGAAGAGGTACCTCGGATCGGGAATCACCTCGAGCTTGACCCAATCGGACAGGCCCATCGAACGGGCGAGGCGGGCGATCCGGATCGCCTCGTCCGCGGTCCGGCAGCCGGCCGTGTTGGGCAGGATCCGGTAGCGCGTCCAGTCGATCACGTCCAGGATCGTCTTCTTGTTGGGGCTGTCCAGGTCCAGGCGCCTCAACGCGACCGTGACCAGCTCACTGCCCGATGCTTCGAGCGCGGCGAGCATCGCACCGTCACTCGTGTATTTGCCGGTGCCCAGGAACAGGCGCGAGCGAAGGGTCACGCCGGCGACCACCAACGGGTCCGCGTGCGTCAGCGTTTGCACGCGACCAAGAATACCGGGATGCAAATTGGACCTTCCCCAGCCGGCGGCTGGGCCGCCGACCTCCCCACGGGGTGGGGAGGTGAACCTCTCCGTCCCTAGGTAAGGTCCTGCTGCAGGAGAAGGGTCTTGTCGCGTCCGTAAGTCAGGCGCTTCACCGCGTCCTCCATCGGGAGCCACTGCAGCTTGTCGACTTCGATCCCGGCCTTGAACCTTCCTCCGCGGACCTCCATCACCCAGTAGCACGCGACCTTGTCGCGACCCCGACGATCGACGTACGCGGTGCAGCCCAGCGGCCGCACCAGTTCGCAGCGGAGCCCGGTCTCCTCGCGTACCTCGCGCAGCGCGCAATCCTCCGGGCTTTCGTCGGGCTCGATCTTGCCTTTGGGCAGAGTCCAGTCGTCGTACGCCGGACGGTGGATGACGGCGATCTCCGTCTCGCCTGATCGGGATCTTCGAACCACCACGCCGCCCGCGGCTCTGATCACACTCACGTCGGCTACTTCCAGAATCTTTGTTGCCACCGTTGCTCCTTCGTCAGCTGAAACGTCTGCGCTCCGAGGTGCCTTACTTCAGTCCGTTGGGTGTCTTTGCGCGCAGTTTACCTGCGGTGACCGCCAACGCAAACACCTTTTGCTGTTTCGGTACTAGCCTCGCAGACCCGCCGTATGAAGGATGGCATAGACAACCCACGCGATGATCGCCGCCGCCGGGATCGTGACGAGCCACGCGAGCGCGATGTTGGCGCCCAGTCCCCAGCTCACCGCGGAGAGCTTGCGGATGGCGCCGACTCCCATCACCGAACCGGTGACGACGTGGGTCGTGCTCACAGGCAAACCGACCAGCGTCGCGGCCTGGATCACGGTCGCACCCGTGAACTGAGCGGCCAAGCCGGTCACCGGCTCGAGTTTGATGATGCTCCAGCCCAGCGTCCGGATGATGCGCCAGCCGCCTGCATACGTACCGAATGCGATCGTTGCCGCAGAAAGAACCACCACCCACAGGGGGACCTGGAACGTGGTCAGGTCGCCGGCTGCAATCAAGGCAAGCGTGATAGCCGCCATGGTTTTCTGCGCGTCGTTGGCGCCGTGCGAATACGAGAGGAAGGCGGCGGTCAACACCTGCAGGCCGCGGAACGCGCGATTGACAGGGGCTGGTCGAAACCGCAGACGGTACACGATGAAGATCAAAAGCACCGCAAAGATCGCCGCAGCGAAAAAGCCTAGCGGTGGAGAGATGGCCAGGCTGGCCACCTGTTTGCCGAGCGACGACCACTTGACTCCTCCCAGGCCGCCCGCCGCCGCGATGCCCGAGCCACACAGGCCTCCGATGAGCGCATGGGTCGAGCTGCTGGGCAGCCCTCGGTACCAGGTAATGAGGTTCCACGAGATGGCGCCTAGCAGGGCCGACATCACGACCACCAGGCCAGGCTTGATGGCGAGCGTGCTCGCGATGGTGTTAGACACCTTTGCTTGGAAGAACGCGACGGTGACTACCGCCCCTACCAGGTTGAAAACTGCTGAGAGCCCGACTGCCGCACGGGGAGAGAGGGCGCGCGTGGAGATCGAAGTTGCGATCGCGTTGGCGGTGTCGTGGAACCCGTTCGTGAAATCGAAAAGAACTGCGACTCCGATCGTGAGCCACAGGAGGATCGCAGCCTCACGCATTCTTGATCGCGATCGTCTCCATGACATTGGCCGCGTGCTCGCAAGCGTCCATCGTGGCTTCGAGCAGGTCGTAGACGTCCTTCCACTTGACCAGCTCCGAGGCCTCGCCCACCGTCGAGAAGAGCTGTCCGATCGCGGTGCGCGTGAGCGTGTCGCCCTCGTTCTCGAGCCTGTGGATCTCGAGCCGGTGAGGCTTCAGCTGCGCGAAGCCCTCCAGCTGATCGAGCGCCGCCGCGATCTCAATGCCCGCTTTCGCGAGAAACTCACCCATCTGTTTGGCGGGATCCGTGATCGCTTGTATCCGGTAGAGATCGATCTTGTCGCCGGTCTCCTCAGCCAGATCCACAATGTCGTCCAGGCTCGACGCGAGCAGCAGGATGTCCTCCTGGTCAAACGGGGTGATGAACGTGCTGTTGACGAGGTTGTGGATCTGATGCGTTGCCTCGTCGCACTCATGCTCGAGATCACGCAGGCGCGCATGCCGGCTTCTGCCCTCCAGCAGAGACTTGCTCAGCTCGGTCAGCGTCTCGCTCACCAGTGCGCCTTGCTTCCGAAACAGGTCGAAGAAACGGCGCCCTTGGGGTAGTGGTATGAGTTTCATCGCTTCCTCCAGGGGTGAAGGCTAGGGTGGCTTGGGTTAAGGCGTCGTTAAAGCTCCCCCTAACATTCTGGAAGTGACCGAGGACGTTTTGCAGCAGCTGGGGCGGCTGGTCGCCGGTGCCTTGAGCGACTCCCTGGGCGCTCTGGATCGGCACGACCTGGTGCTGGCTGACCAGGTGGTGCGAGGAGACGCCGAGATCAACCGTCTCCGCTACCAGGCTGAAGAGCAAATCACGGCACGCCTGCCGGGCAGCACTGTGTCCGACGCAAGGTGGATGGTTGCGGCTCTTTATGTGATCTCAGAGCTGGAGCGAATGGGAGACCATGCCGAGGGAATCGCGAAGGTGTCTTTGATGCTTGGTCCGAGTCCATCGCTGCCCATACCAGCGGTGATCGGAGAGATGGGTGACCAGACGATCTCGATGGTCGACCGCACGCTTGCTGCACTCGACAAGCGCGACGTCAAGGCGGCGCGCGCGCTGTGCCGGGAAGACGACGAGATCGATTCCCTCTACGACCGCGCTTACCAGGAGTTGCTCTCGACGATGGTGTCCGACAACAGGCATGTAACCGAGGCGACCTACATGATCTGGGTCACGCACAACCTCGAACGTATTGCGGACCGAGCCACCAACATTTGCGAGCGGGTGGTCTACCTCGCCACCGGCCACGTGGAGGAATTGAACGTCTCCAAGTACTGATTCCGGCCGCTCCCGAGTCGTGGTGATCGGGCCGGCGGCAAGAATGGCCACGCACCTGAAAGGCATCCTTGCGTCCGAAGACGTTGATGTCGTGTGGCATCGACAAGCAAGCGGACTGCTTCGCGAGCCATCCGCAGATGCCGTACTCCTGGATGGTGGCGACCTCGTCGACGTGACGGCGGAAGTCCGCAGGGCGACCGCGGCACCGGTATTGGTTGTCGGAGCGGACGAATACGTGGCCGCGACGTGCCTGGCCATCGGAGCCGATGCCTGGCTTCCTCCAGGCAGCTTCCCCGCGTTGGTGTGTGCCCAATTGCGTGCCCTGATGAGGAAACGTGTCATCCGGCGCGCGGAAGCTGTAGTCGAGGTCGGCCGGCTGCGGCTGGACGCCGGCGCAAGACGAGCCGAGGTCGAAGGACGCGAAATCCAGATGACGCCGCGGGAGTTCGACCTGCTCAGGGTGCTCGTCGAAAACAAGGGTGTCGTTTTGAGTCGAGACAGGATTCTCGCCGGCGCGTGGGGTGCACGTTTCGTTGGGGAACCAAAGACGGTTGACGTTCACGTAGCGTGGCTTCGGCCAAAACTGGAGCGGAGCGGGATCCGCGTGACGACCCTGCGCGGCGTCGGCTATCGTCTTGATGTGCTCGACGGCCGGCGCCCTCGCGTCCTCTTCGTATGCGGCCAGAACGCGGGCCGCAGTCAGATGGCGGCCGCGCTCTTCAACCGTCAGGCTGGAGGTCGCGCTTGGGCCGATTCAGCCGGGACGCGGCCTGCGGAACGCGTCCATCCGGAGGTGGTCGAGGCCATGCGTGAGCTCGGCGTCGACCTCTCCACCGCAAAACCCCAGCTCATGACGGCGGGTCTGGCAGAAGGAGCGATCCGTGTCATTACGATGGGCTGCGCTGACGGCGAATGCCCCGTTGTGAAAGCGCCGGTCGAAGATTGGGGACTTCCGGACCCAGCAGGCCAGCCACTGGCGATGGTGAGGACGATTCGCGATGACATCGATCATCGAGTCCGCTCACTGCTCTCGAGCCTCGCGATCTGACCTAGCTCAGGCGTTCTTGATCGCGATCGTTTCGATGATCTCTGCCACCGATTCGCATTCGTCAAGTGTCGACTCGAGCAGCGAGTAGAGATCCTTCCATTTGATGACGTCGACCGGGGTTTTGTGGTTCATCTCAAACAGTCGCTGCAGGGCGAATCGCGTGATTGAGTCGCCGTCGTTCTCCAGCCGGTGAATCTCCTGGAGCACTGCGTCGATGCCTTTGAAGTCCTCCAACCTATCGACTGCCTTAGCCAGCTCAATGCCGGCTTTTGCGAGGCATTCGCCGAACTGCTTTGCCGAGTCGGTGATCGATTCGACCTTGTAGAGGTCGATCTTGTCCGAAACTTCTTCCGCCAGGTCGACGACCTGGTCGAGTCCATGCGCCAAGAGCAAGATGTCCTCCTGCTCAATGGGGGTCGTAAACGTGCTGTTCGTCAGGTTGTAGATCTCGCGGGTGACGTCGTCACACATGTGCTCGAGCTCGCGGAGGCGGGGATGGCGGTTTCGGCCTTCCGAAAGCGCCTCGCTGAGCTCGGTAAGCGTCTCGCCGACCAGCGCGCCCTGCCGCTGGAACAGCTCATAGAAGCGGTGCTCGCGCGGAATCAAGCTGAGCTTCAAGCTCTGACCACCCGGGGCTAAGCCTAAGGCAGACAGGCATCACAGCGGCTTGCGCGCGGGGACGCCGGGGCGGCGCGGGTAGGCCGGCGGCGTCGGCCGGACTTTGTCGACGATGACCACGGTTCCCGCGCCGCGTGCAGCCGAAGGCGCGGCTGCCACGCGATTGAGCGCGCCGCCCATCGCCTCGATCGCCCGGCCTGCGCGCTGCACCTCTTCGCTCGCGGTTTTCTGGGCCACCAGCCGGCCTCCGACCTTGACGAGCGGCAGACACAGCTCAGCGAGCACTGGCATGGACGCCAGCGCGCGCGCCACCGCAACATCGAAAGATTCGCGGTAGCGCCCGTCCCGGCCGACCTCCTCAGCGCGTCGCGCCAGCACCTCTACGTATCGCAAATCGAGCTTCGCGCAAGCCTGGACGAGGAACGCGGCCTTCGCCTGGTCGGCCTCGATGAGGGTGACCGCCAGGTCGGGCCGCGTGATCTTCAGCGCCAGCCCCGGCAGGCCCCCGCCGGAGCCGACGTCGACGAGCCGCCGCGCTTCCCCGAGGTGGTCCAGCAGGACCAGCGAGTCCTCGATCAGCTCGTCGGCGGAGCCGGATACAAGCCCCGGCCAGTCCGAGATCAACCGCGCGAGTTCAGACAACTTAGAATCGTTCACTGAGATGCCCATCTACGAGTATCGGTGCGAGAGCTGCGCCGAGAAGTTCGAGGTTCTGACCAGGTTCGCCGAACGCGACACCGCCCAGGCATGTCCGGCGTGCGAGTCGAACAAGACGAGGGTCATGGTTTCGAGCTTCGCCTTTGCAAGCGCCGGCGAGTCGTCGGTCTCCGACTTCACGAGCGAGACCAGCGGCGGCGGTTGCTGCGGCGGCGCGTGCGGATCCTGCGGCTCCGGCCCGAACTAGCAGCCTAGATTTGCTCTTCCCGGTCACGTACCGGGTCAACGCTGCCGGCCACACCGAGGTGGGCGGCTGCGACCTCGTCGAGCTGGCTCACCGCCATGGCACGCCGCTCTACGTGTACGACGAGGCAACCGTCCGCCAGCGGGCGGCCGAGTACACGGCCGCGATGGACGGGGCGGGCCAGGTGCTCTATTCGGCGAAGGCCTTTGCATCGCCGCGGTTCCTTCGCGTCGTCGCCGAAGAAGGCCTTGGCCTGGATGTGGTCTCGGCGGGCGAGCTCCACCTCGCCCTGAAGTCCGGCTTTCCCCGCGACCGCATCCATTTCCTCGGCAACAACAAGAGCGTCGAGGACCTCGAGGCTGCGTACGGTGCGGGCTCGACGATCGTCATCGACGGCGACCAGGAGTTCGACCTGCTTCGCCAGGTGATTCCCGACGGATCGCGGGCGCCGGTCATGCTGCGGCTGTCGCCGGGCGTCAAGCCGGACACGCACGATCACATCTCGACCGGGCAGCTCGACTCCAAGTTCGGTTTCTCGATCGAGTCGGGCGCCGCGCGGAAAGCGGTCGAAGCCGCTCTGAAACACCCGCGGCTCGACCTCATCGGCCTGCACTCGCACATCGGGTCGCAGATCTTCGGCCTGGGCGCTTACGAGCAGGCGATGGAGATCATGCTGGGGCTCCTGGTCGAGCTGCGGGACGAGCTTGGTTTCGAGACGCGGAAGCTGGGGGCGGGCGGGGGCCTGGGCATCGCGTACACCCACAACGACGATCCGCCCACGCCGAGACACTTCGTCGAGACGGTGCGCCATGCTCTGGTGGCGGGTTGCGCGCGACGTGGTTTGAAAGTGCCGGAGCTGGTGGTCGAGCCAGGACGCTCGATCGCCGGGCCCGCGGGGATGGCGCTCTACACGGTCGGCTCGATCAAGGACATTCCCGGCGTGCGCCGTTACGTGGCAGTGGACGGCGGCATGGGCGACAACATCCGGCCCAAGCTTTACGGCGCGCGTTACGAGGCGTTCCTCGCGTCGGATCCTGATCGCGCGCCTGACGGCAAGGTGACCATCGCCGGCAAGTACTGCGAGTCGACCGACATCCTGATCTCCGATATCGAGATGCCGGAGCTCAAGCCGGGGGATGTGATCGCGGTGCCGGCAGCCGGGGCGTACTGCCTGGCGATGGCGAGCAACTACAACGGCATGCCGCGGCCGGAAGTGCTCATGCTGCGCGACGGCAAGGCGCAAGTGATGCGTCGCCGCGAAACCCTGGACGACCTCCTGACCGCGGAAGTCTTCTAAGCCACGATCGTAAATGTCTTGCTGGCATTTCGGCCCGCAGAGTCGTTTGCCGCCACCTTCGCCGTGCCCACGTCGAGTGGTGCCGGTTGGAAGCTGACCGAGAACGTGCCCGCGCAGGAGACGGTTAGCGTCCACGTCTTTTTCAGGGTGCTGCCCAGGTAGTAATAGACCATCACGCTCTTGTAAGGCGTGAAGTTCTGGCCGGTGGCGGTGACCGTGGTCACACCGGCGATGACTGTCGCGGGCGAGGTCGTGAGGCTGGCGGCCTGCGAGGACGTGGGGCATGGGTTGGGAGTCGGGCTCGGGGTTGGCGAGGGCGGCGTCGGTTTTGAGGTCGGGGTTGGGGTCGAGCCCGGCGTCGAGGTGGGACCCGGCGTCGGTCCTCCGGTGCGAGAAGGCGTGCCCGTCGGTGTCGTGCCCGGCGGCGGCGATGTCGCGACCGGGCTCGCGCCCGGCGAGGTGTTTGCAATTGGTGTAGGCGAGGCTTCGGCTACCCCCGACACCACCTGCAGCGCCGCCTGTGCATGGCAGGCGTTCTTCCAGCAGATCTTCACGATGTGATCGCCGAGGGCGATGTCACGGGGCACCGTGATGTCGAGCGAGACTTCTCCTTTGGCGTTGGCGCGAAACGCATACGTGTGCACCACGCTCCACAGCTGGATCTCGCCGACCTGGCCGGCGGGCACGCGTGTCGCGGTCACGTTGACGGTGTCGCCGGGCCCGACTCGGCTGGGGTTCACCGCGATGGTCGTCGACGCGAGCGCAACCTGGCACAGCCCAAGTACGAGCAGGAGCACGAGGACCGCGGCGATCCCAAGGACCATGCGGCGGTTGAGCCGTAGCGAGCGTTTTGCCGGCCTCGCGGAGTCATGGCCGTTGGGCGACGGATAGGCGACGGCCACTGTCTCGGGCTGGGGTGAAGGGGCCACCCGCTCGGCTACCGCCGTCCCGCCGAGCGGAACCGTGGAGGCGGCTGGGGGCGCCATCACCATCGTCCGGGCCAGCGCAGGCCCGGGCTCGGAGGCCAGCGCCCCGGCCAGCGCCTCGACGAACGCTGTCGCCGACTCCCAGCGTGCGGCAGGGTCTTTGGCGAGCCCGCGGGCGATCACCGCATCGACCTGCGGGCTCAGTGAAGGGTTCCGCACGCTCGCGGATGGCGGCTCGCGATGGACCTGCGCGTAAAGCAGCTCCATCAGCGCCTCGCCGTCGAAGGGGATGACGCCGGTCAGCATCTCGTACGCGATCGTCGCCAGGGAGTAGCGGTCCGCCGCGGGACCGACCTGGTGGCCCGTCACCTGCTCCGGCGCCATATACGCCGGGGTGCCGGTGGTGACGCCGGTCATCGACTTCAAGGACGAGCCTTGCAGCAGCTTGGCCAGCCCGAAATCGGCCAGCACCGGCGAGTCGTCCGCCGTCAGGAGCACGTTCGCGGGCTTGACGTCGCGGTGCACCACGCCGTGTCCGTGCGCATAGTCGAGGCCCGCCGCGATCCCGCGCAGGTACCGCAGCGCGCTTGGCCGGTCGAGGTTGCCGTGGATCATCCTGGCGGCGAGGCTGCCGCCGGGGACGTACTCGACGATCATGTACGGCGTCCCCTGGAACTCGCCGAAGTCGTAGACGTCGACGATGTTCGGGTGCCGCAGCTTGGCGATCGCCTGCGCCTCGTGGCGGAACCGGGCCACGGTGTCCACATCCGGCGAGATGGCCTGCATGACTTTGACCGCGCCGGTGCGCTCGAGCGCGGCGTGATAGGCCTTATAGACCAGGCCCATGGCCCCCTGGCCTATGAAATCCTGGACCTCGTACTGTCCCAGCTTGGTACCGGTCGCGATCGACACGGCCCCTGATTATGCGGTTGGTCCCTTCGAGTTCAGATGTTCTTAACCATTCGTTGATTTCCAGCCGGCCTGGCCGCCGCGGCGGACCGCCACCAGGCCGGCCAGGATGGAAAGCGCGATCTCGGCGGGCGTCGTGGCGCCCAGGTCGAGGCCGACCGGGCTCTGGATCCGGGCGATCACATCCTCGGATACGCCCTTGGCCCGCAGCGCCTCGAGGTGGTGGCCCGTGTGCCGCCGGCTGCCGACCAGGCCGATGAACTTCGGATGGTGCGGAAGGATGGCTTCCAGCGCCGCCACAAGGTCTGCGGCGTCGTGGTCGGTGTGGACGATGTAGACGTCGCCGGCCAGGGCGGCGGTCAGCTCGCGCAGGGTGGAGATGGCGTCCGGCCAGTCCTCGCCCTCGAGGCGCTCCGCCCGGGTTTCGACGAGCGCGGTCCGGAAGCCGACCTCGGGCGCCCAGCGCAGGAGCGCCCGCGCGACCGGTGTCGCCGCGAAGATGACCAGCAGCGGTGACGCGCTGTAGGCCTCGAGGTACACCTCGATCGAGCCGAGGTCGTGCCGGTAGTTGCGAATTTGGGGTGCGCCCGTGCCGGCGATCTCCGCGGAATCGGCCAGGGCGGCGGAGTCGAACTCGCTGCAGCCGAGCGTGCCGGCGATCGAGGCGGTGCGCGACATCAGCAGCTTCGCTCCGGCCTGGGACGGCGGCCGGCCGTCGAGCTTGATCACGGTCGCCACCACGACTTCCTCGCCTCGCGCCAGGCGTCGCGCGAGCTCCTCCTCGACGCTAGGCACGAGCTGGAGCTCGACTGAGCACCGCCCGCAGGATCGTCAGCGTGCCGGAGATCTCATCCTCGGTCGTGGCGTACCCCGTCGTGAGGCGAAGGCTGCCCGCCGCCCGACCCAGGTCCAGGCCCATCGCGATCAGCACGTGGGAAGGGTCTAGGGAGCCCGAAGCGCAAGCCGATCCACTGGACGCCGCGACGCCCGCGACGTCCAGCGACAGCAGCATGTCTTCCCCGCGCCGATCGGGGAACGTGCACGTGGCAAAGTTCGGCAGCCGGGCTGCCGCCCCTGTCGCCTCGCCGCCGAGCTCGAGCAGCGCCGCTTGCAGGGCCTGGCTCTGGCGCTGCGCGTCGCGTGAATGTGAGCTTCGATCTCGCGCGCAGACCAATAGCGCGGTCGCCACCGCCGTTGCCGAAGCAACATCTTCGTATCCGGCGCGGCGGCCCCACTCCTGCGGCCCGCCGAAAAGCTGCGGCTCGATCCTCACGCCGTCCCTCACGTAGAGCAGCCCTCCGCGTCCCGCACCCAACTTGTGCCCGCTGATCGATACGAGGTCGGCGCCGTCGGGAATCGGTATCCAGCGTGGGCCGGCGCAAGCGTCGATGTGCACGAGCGCGCCCGCATCATGCGCGCGCTCGATGACCTCCACCGAAGGCTGGGTGGTGCCGACCTCGTTGTTCGCCAGTCCGACCGAAACCAGCGCGACACCGGTGGTGATCGCATCGAGGTCGACCCTGGCCTCGCCATCGACCTGGGCGACGATCACGTCGCGTCCCGAAGCCTGCAATCGGCGAATCGCGGCCAGCACCGACTGGTGCTCGGCGGCCCACGTCAGGATCCGGCCGTCCGTCGACAGACGCGCTGCGGCGCCGAACAGCGCCAGGTTCACCGCCTCCGTGCCTGACGACACGAACGTGATCTCGGTGCGCTCCACACCGAGCGCGGAGGCGGCCATGTCTCGCGCCCGATCCAGCGCGGCGCGCGCGACCCGTCCTTCGGTGTGGGGGCTCGACGGGTTGCCGTCGGGCAGCGAGCGCAGGGCCTCGCGAACCTCGGGCAGGACAGGCGCGGACCCAGCGTCGTCGAGGTAGATGCGGGCCCGGCTCATCGCCGGCTCAGCCGCGGCTGGTTGGATCCGGTTGGTGGATCAGCTCCGTGAGCGTGCCCTGGAAGCCCTTGAGATAAAGGTGAAGGTCGAGGATCTCGTCGACGCTGATGGGCTCCGCGGCCGCCACCGGCTCCTCGGCCGGTTCGGACGTCGAATTTTCGATTTCCTCCATCGCGCCGCCCGCGATTGCGAGCACGACGACGAAAGTCACCTGGCACTGTGCACACGTCACCTGGAGGCGAAAACTCTCGTCCTCGTGGCTCAGTACCTGGACGTCGCAGCCCTTCAGGCTGCGCCCGCAGACCGGGCAGTTGTAAAAGCGCGCCCGATCGCGGATGAACTCGATTATGCCCATCGCAGCGACCCATATTACGCCCCAAGACTGCGAGGAGATGAGCCTAGCGATGGCCCTCGACGCAGGTGCATCCCGACCCTCCGACAACCGCCGAATGCACCGTCCCCGCGGGCAGGACCATGCGGTCTCCGGGCTTCAGCTCGAGGCGGCGGCCCTCGCTTTCGAGCACGAAGGTGATCGATCCATCGACGCAGTAAAGGACCTTCTCGTAGCCGTGGCTGTGAGCCGCGTAGCGGTCGCCCGGGCCGTTCGACCACGAGTAGCAGCCGGCGGCCTCGGTTTTGAGCTTCGCCATCAGCTCGTCGAATGTCGCCACATCGCGATTCTAAGATTGCTTGGGTGAGGCCCCGGTTTCTCGCCGACTGCAACGTCGGGCGGCTTGCGCGCTGGCTGCGCGCGCTCGGTTACGACGCCTCTTACCACGCCCGCATCGAGGATTCCGAGCTCGTCCGCGAAGCCGCGGCGGAAAACCGGGTGCTGCTGACGCGCGACCGAGACCTCACCCGAAGGCGCGTGATCCAGACCGGCGTGGTGCGCGCAATTCTGATCCGCGACGACGAGGTGACCAAGCAGCTGCGGCAGGTCTTTGCCGAGCTCGGCCTCGAGCTCAAAGAGGCGCTGACACGCTGCATCGAATGCAACTCCGAGCTGGAATCGCGGGTACCGGCGGTGGTCGCGGAGCGCGTGCCGCCCTACGTCCGGCGCACGCAGTCGCGCTACTCCGAATGCCCCGACTGCGGCCGCATCTACTGGGCCGGCACCCACTGGCAGCGCATGCGCGAGGTCCTGCTCGGGCTGTGAGAGACGTGCTGCGCCGGCTCATCGCGGGCGAGCTCAGCGAGGAAGACGCGCTGGCTGAGCTGCGGCGCCTTCAGCTCGACGAGCTTGGCGGGCGGGCGCGCCTCGACCTCGGACGCTACCTGCGGCGCGGCATCCCGGAAGTCGTCCTGGCCACCGGCAAGTCGCCCGAGGAAACAGGCCGGCTGGCGGTTGCGCTGGCGGAGCGCCAGGGCCAGGGCCTGGTCAGTCGCATGAGTGACGCACATGAGTCAGCGCTGCGCGATGCCGCGGCGCGCGCAAGCATGGCCCTGGTCCGATACCACAGCTCGGCGCGCGTGATCCGAGAGGGATTCACACCCGAGCGGGTGGCGGCGAAAGCCGGCATTCTCACCGCCGGCACCTCGGACGTCCCGGTGGCCGACGAGGCCCGCATGGTCGTCGAGGCGTGTGGCATCCAGGCGCGGTTGGAGGCCGACCTCGGGGTTGCGGGCCTGCACCGATTCGTGGGCCCGCTTGCCGGGATGCTCGAATGGGGCGCCGATGTGATCGTCGTCGCGGCCGGCATGGATGGCGTGCTGCCCGGTCTCGTCGCGGGACTCATCGAGCTCCCGGTGATCGGGCTTCCGGTGTCGACCGGATACGGTCGCGGGGGCGCAGGCGAGGCCGCGCTCACCACCATGCTCCAGTCGTGCTCGACCGGTCTGACCGTGGTCAACATCGACAACGGGGTGGGCGCGGGCGCCGCCGCGGCGCTGATCGCGGGGCGCGTGGCTCAGGGGCGGCGCCGAGGCCGCAGCACGGCGACGATGGCCAGCACGATCGCCCCCGCGATCAGCAAGCCAAACACCACGCCGGCGACTGTGCGTGATGCATCCGCGCCGCCCGGAATCGCGAAGAGAGCGCCAAAGCCGAAGATCACGACCAGGACGGCTGCCAGCAGCCACGGAAAACCGCGACGCCGGCGCCCGTAGAACAAGAGCCACAGCGCGCTCGGTCGCTTTTTCGGCTCGCTCACAGCAGCGACGGCACCTCGGCCAGTGATCCGAGGATGGGGACGCCCTTCGGTGGATGCTCGTCGGCGTGCCTGGTGACGATCACCGCGCGCATGCCCAGCGCGCGCGGCCCTTCGTAGTCCTCGCGCACGCGGTCGCCAACAAAAAGCGTTCGATCAGCTGTCGTCGCGATCGCATCCAGCGCGGCTTGATAGACCTCCGGCGCCGGCTTGCGCCGACCGACCTCACTGGAGAAGACGATCGCATCGACCAGCCCGGCGATACCGTTGCTCTTGACCTGGCGACGCATCATCTCCGGCGGAAACGGAGCGTTGGAGCAGACGCCCCGCTTGATTCCGCGTTCACGAAGCCATCGGAGCACGCGCAGCGCGTCGCGGTCGACCTCGACCGCACGGTCCCAGCACTGCTGCTCGGCGTCGAGGATCTCGCTCAGCAGGGCGTCCGGCAGCCGCAATCCCGCGCGGCCCCATGAATCGCGGTAGACGCCGGCGTAATCGACCTCGTCCTCACTCTTGCTCTCGACGTATTTCTCCATGGGCAGCAGCACGTCGTGGAGGATCGTTCTTGCCTCCGGTGACGGAACGCCGAGGGCGGCCTCGATTCTGGGGCGGAACTCGCCGAGCACACGCAGAAGCTCGTCTGTCGGATAAGCGAACGTGACCAAGGTGCGGCCGTAGTCGAACAGCACGCCGTCGGTGCCGGACATCCGCATATCCTGATGCCGGTGGCGAAACGACTGACTCATCTCGATGAGAAGGGTGCTGCGCGGATGGTCGACGTCGCGGACAAGACCGCAACCGTGCGCGAGGCGACTGCCGAGTGCATGGTGCGCATGGAGGCAGAAACCGTGCAGGCGGTGCGTGAAGGGACGGCCAAGGGCGATGCCCTACAGGTCGCGCGGATCGCCGGCATCATGGCCGCGAAACGGACGGCGGACCTCATTCCCCTCTGCCACCCACTGCCGCTGACAAGCGTGAGCGTCGACTTCGAGTTCGTCGCCGGCGGTGTGCGGATCCTGACCAGGGCGCGCGTCGTCGGTCAGACGGGGGTCGAGATGGAAGCGCTCACCGCGGCCGCGGTCGCGGGGTTGACGCTGATCGACATGATCAAGGGTGTCGAGCGTGGCGTCTTTCTCGAAAGGATTCGCCTGCTCGAGAAATCCGGCGGACGCTCGGGCACTTGGAAAAGAAGGGAATGAATCCCCGCGCGCATGTGATCACCGTCAGCGACGGCGTGTCGGCAGGGACCCGCGACGATATCAGCGGCCCCGCTGTGATCGAGCTGTTGAAGGCAGCCGGCTTCCAGGTCTCCGGTCCCGAGGTCGTGCCGGACAAACAGGAACGCATCTCCGACGCGATCGCGGCCGCAGTCGTCGACGGCCAGGACCTTGTGGTGACGACAGGCGGCACCGGCCTGGGTCCGAGAGACGTGACCCCCCAGGCGACGGCGATGCTCATCGACTACGAGGTGCCTGGTCTCGGCGAGCTGATGCGCAGGGCCGGTTCGTCGAGCACGCCGATGGCGGCGCTCTCTCGCGGGGGCGCGGGCGTGCGCGGCCAGTCCCTGATCCTCAACGTGCCAGGCAGCGTCAACGGCGCCACCGAATCACTTCAAGCTGTGATGCCTGCGCTGCCGCACGCGATTCAGCTGCTCCACGGCGACACGCACCACGAGTGAATCTCAACGCCGATATCGGTGAGGGCGCCGGCGAAGACGAGGCGATCCTCGCCTGCGTCGACAGCGCCAACGTGGCGTGTGGCGTCCACGCCGGCTCGGCCACGATCACGATCGCGACCGCCTGGCGCTGCCGCAAGCTCGGGGTGGAGGTTGGCGCGCACCCCGGCTATGACGATCGCGCCGGCTTCGGCCGCCACGAGCGATCGCTTTCGGCGGATGAGATCGAGGCGCTGATCGCGTTTCAGGTCGCGGGTTTGGCCGCGATCGCGCCCATCGCCTATGTCAAGCCACACGGCGCGCTCTATCACCGCTGCCAGCGCGACGCGGCCGCGGCAGATGCGCTCGCCCGGGTCGCGAAGGCGCACGGCGTGGGCCTGGTCGGGCAACCGGAATTCGAGATCCGGGCTGCGGCCGAGCGGGCCGGCATCCCGGCTTACCGCGAAGGCTTCGCGGACCGCCTCATGCTGCCGGACGGCAGCCTGGCGCCCCGCAGCGAGTCAGGCGCGCTCTTGAACCCGCCGCGGGCGGCGCAGCAGGCCGTCGCTCTCGCCAAGTCGGGCCGCTACGACACGATCTGCGTCCACGGCGACACCAAAGGCGCGGCCCAGGTCGCGGCGACGGTCCGGCAGGCGCTCCGCGACGCCGGCATCGAGACGACCCAGCTGACGCGGTGACTCCGGCCGGCGCCCTGGCCCTCAAGCTCATCCTGACGCCCGTGCTCGTCGGCGGCGCAAGCCTCGCCGGCCGAAGGTGGGGATCAGGCGTCGGTGGGTGGCTGATCGGGATGCCGTTCACCTCAGCCCCGATCGCATTTTTTCTTGCCCTCGATCCAGGGCCGCGTTTTGCCGCCGGCGCGGCCGCCGGGATCATGGCCGGCACCGCTTCGCAGGCTGCGTTCTGCCTGGCCTACTCGTGGGTGGCTCAACGATCTGGTTGGGCGGCCTCGCTGGCGGCGGCGGCGATCGCGTTCGCCGCCGCCACGATCGTGCTCGACACCTTCATCCTGCCGGCGCCTGCATTCTTTGTCGTCACGATCGTGGTTCTGGTGGTCTCTTTGTTCTTGATGCCTGGTCAGGCCACCCGCAGCGCCAGGCAGGTCGATTTCCCGCGTTGGGACATCCCTGCTCGCATGTTCGTCGCCACCGCGTTCGTAGTCGCGTTGACGACGGCGGCGCCTCTTCTCGGTCCGCGCCTCGCCGGCCTCCTCGCTCCGTTCCCCCTTTACGCGACCGTGCTCGCCGCATTCGCGCACCGGATCCAGGGCCCGGCTTCAGCCGTCGGCGTGCTGCGCGGGCTGTTGTTCGGGCTTTTCGCGTTCGCTTCGTTCTTCCTGGTCCTGGCGCTGCTGTTGCCCAACGGCATCGTTTTCGCCTTCATCTCGGCGATCGTCTGCGCGCTCTTAGTACAGGCTGCCTCGCTCCTGGTCGGCCGCCGCCTCGGTCTGGCATGAAGTACGAGATCTCCGGGTTGAGCGAGCTCGCGGACCTGCGCCGGCTGGCCGAACTCTTTGCGGTCGTGTGGGGTCGCCCTGGTGAGCCGCCGATCAGCTCGGACATCCTCAAGGCGCTCGCCCATTCGGGGAATTACGTTGCGGGCGCATTCCTGGACGGACGCCTCATCGGTGGCCTCGTGGGCTGGCTGGGCCGCGATCCCTCCGAACACCTGCACATGCACTCGCACATCCTTGGCGTGCTCCCGGGCAGCGAGGCGCACGGCCTTGGATTCGAGCTCAAGCAGCATCAGAGGCGGTGGTGCCTCGCGCGTGGGGTCACATCGATGGAGTGGACGACCGACCCCCTTGTGCGCCGGAACGCCTACTTCAACCTCACCAAGCTCGGCGCCGTGGCGCCGCGCTACCTGGTCGATTTCTATGGGGAGATGCGGGATGGGATCAACGCCGGGGACGAATCGGACCGCCTGCTCATCCGCTGGGAACTCGACTCGCGCCAGGCCGAGGCGGCGGCCGCCGGCGATGCACCGGACCCCGATCTTGCAACAGCCGGAGGTGAAACGATCCTCTCCGCCGGCGCGGACCAGGAGCCAATTGCGGCCACCTCGTCCGCGCGCGTCCTTTTATGCCAGACGCCGGCGGACATCGTCGCGTTGAGACGCTCTGCCCCGGCGCTTGCGCGCGGATGGCGCATCGCGCTGCGCAATGCGCTCGGCGGATCGCTGAGCGCGGGCTACATCATCGCCGGCGCCACGCGCTCCGGCTGGTACGTGCTGGAGCGCCGAGCCGAATAAACTCTTTCGCGTGCTGCAGGTCGGGGAGAAGGCTCCCGATTTCAAGCTGCCCACGACGGGCGGCCAGGAGCTGACGCTGGGCGATGCCCTTCAGAAATATCGAGCCCTCATATTCCTTTTCTATGTTCTCGACTTCACGGGTGGTTGAAGAACCGAGCTGACCGAGTTTCGGTCAAGGTACGAGGACGCGGTTGCCAACGGCGTCGGCATCTACGGAATCAGCGTCGACTCCGTCTTCTCTCATCAGGCGTTTGCCAAGGAGCTCGGTGGCCTGCCGTTCGACCTGATCGGCGACTTCGAGCGCAAGATGGTGACCGATTACGGGGTGCGACGCGATGACGTCGCCGGCTACTCCGGCATGGCCCGGCGCACGATTTTCATAATCGACAGGCAAGGCGTCATCAGGTGGACGTGGGTCGCGTCGCGTGAGCGACCGCAGCCAGATTACGACGCGGTGATCGGCGAGGCGAAGGGTATCGCGGGAAGCGAGTGACCACACCCAACGGCGTCATCGAGCCCATCGAGGCGGGTTGGCAGGAGCTCACCGCACTTGTCGAGTCCCTCGGTCCTGCCGGTCTCACGCTGAGCGGCGCCGACGGCTGGGCGGTCAAGGATCACCTCGTTCACATCGCCGCCTGGGAGCATTCGCTCCTGGCCCTCCTCGACGGAGGTGACCGGCGCTCCGCGATGGGCGTGCCTGCGGCTGATGAGGAGACGGACGCGATCAACGCCGCGGTCTGGGCGCTGCACCGAGACAAGACTCCCGAGCAGGCGCTTGCGTATTTTCGCGACACCCATGCCGCGCTGTCGCAGCGCCTGGGCAGGCTGAGCGATGACGACCTGCAGCTCTCGTACAACCACTACCAACCGAATGATCCGCGCGATCCCAACGACGACCGGCCTGCGGTCGATTGGGTGGCGGGCAACACCTGGGAGCACTACGCGGAGCACATCGCCTGGATCAATCAGCTGGTCAGGGACTCGAGCGCCTCGCGCTGAACCGCGCGCATCTGAAGCGCGGTTTCGATCGACGTCTCCGCAAAACGCACCTCATCGCCCGGCGCCAGCTGGGCCGCCACAGCCATGGACGCGCTGACCACGGTCGCCACGACAGGGTAGCCGCCGGCGGTCTGGTGGTCGGCCATGAGCAGGATCGGCTGCCCGCTGGACGGCAGCTGCAGGGCTCCGGCGACGAGGCCGAAGGAGAGCAGCTCCTCGCCTGACGTCTCGAGGCCAGGGCCTTCCAGCCGGTAGCCCATGCGGTTGGAATCGGGGCTCACCACAAACGCCGAGCTGAACAGCGCGGCGCGGGCATCCGCACCAAGACGGCTGATGTGCGGCCCCGCGACGAGGTGGAGCGTGTGCTCGTCGTAACGCGGCCGCAGCTGTCGGGCCAGGCCCCGGCCCGTGACCGCAGCCATCGCGGATTGCCCGGCCGCTATCACATCGCCCGTCGCCAGGGGGCGTCCGTGCATTCCGCCGCGGGCGGCCATCACGTTGGTCGACATCGACCCGAGCCATCGATCGCCCAGGACGCCGCCCGCGACCGCGAGGTACGCCCGCGCGCCGCTGCGCCGGCCTGCGAAAGCCAGCTCATCGCCGGCGCGCAGAGATATCGCGATCCACGCCGGGGCCGGTGCGCCGTTGACGCGCAGGTCGAAGTCGGCGCCGGTGACCGCGACCAGGCAAGGCGCCTCGATCAGAAGACCCGGTCCGGTCAGCGTGCATTCGAGCGTTGCGGCGCTGCGATCGTTGCCCACGATCAGGTTGGCGGCCGAGTGGGCGAAGCGGTCCATGGCGCCGCCGGGCGGCACCCCTGATGCGATTGCATGCAGTCGCCCGGTGTCCTGGATAGTGGTGAAGAGGCCAGGTTCGTGGACGCGCAGAACCTCGGTCATTCAGCGATCGGGAAGAACTTCACCCGGTCGCCGGCCCGGAAGAGCGAGGGTGGATCCGAATCCGGCAGGAAGAGCCTCACCGACGTGCGCCCGATGAGGTGCCACCCTCCCGGCGAGTTCAGCGGATAGATGCCGGTCTGGTGGCCGGCGATCGCCACCGACCCCGCGGGGACCTGCCGCCGCGGATCTGGCCTGCGCGGAAGCACGAGCTCGTCAGGCAGCGGTCCGAGGTACGCCCATCCAGGAACGAAGCCGATCAGGAAGGCCCGGTAGATCGGCCGGCTGTGGATCTCGACCACCTTCTGCTGGGACAGGCCCAGGGCGGAAGCGACGGCCTGGAGGTCGGGGCCGTCGTAGACAACGGGGATGCGGTGCAGGCGTCCTGGCTCCTCCATCGGTGGGCGTTTGCTCGCGAGCCGCCGGATGGCGGCCGCCAGCGCGACGTGGGTCACCTGGTCGGGGTCGAACTGCACGGTGACGCTGGCGGCTCCGGCGACGGCCTGCCGCACGTCGCGCCGCTTTTTCAGGGCAGAGGCGAGTGCGATCGAGCGGGTGTTGACGGCGGTGTCGAGCCGCGTGCCGAGCTCGGCGAGGAGTGCCGTATCACCCAGCGGATGGATGCGGACCTTGACCGTGGAGCGCTGCGGCGGCATGTGCGCTCACAAGGATGGCGTAGAAGATGCCGGGCACGATTCCGACGCACAGCAGCCCGGCGCACGCCAGCCCGACGGCCCACCCCGTGACGATGGCCGCCGCCGCTACGTTCCAGGTCACGAAGTCGCGGCGCACGTCGCGGACGGCTTCGGCGAAGTTGAAGAGATCCGCCGGCTTGCCGCTGGCGGCAAAGGCAGCGATCGAGTGCGGCAGCACGAGCAGCGCGACGAGCCCCCAGGGGAGGGCCAGAGCGAGCAACGCGAAGACGTGCGCGTAGAGCTGGGCCAGGGCCGCATCGCCGGCCGGCCCAACCCCGGCGCTCAGCAGCAGCGCGGCGAGCGGATTCCAGGCGAGCGCAAAGGGAGCCACCGTCAGGGCGACAGCGAGGGAAGCCCAAACCCCGTCGGTCAGCAGACGCCCAGACAGCCGCCACGCCGGCGGTCCTTGCGACGGGTCCTCCTCCGCCGCCCGCGTGGCGGCGATCGCGTATCCCAGCCAGACGACGAAGAGAAGGGGCAGCAGGGCCGTGACCACGATGCCGGCCGCCAAGGGGGATCGCCACCGGCCGCGAAAGGGCCAGGCGAACGACTCGGCGACGAGCCTCACGCGGCAACCATAGCCGCCGTCCCGATCGGACCCGGCCCGGGTAAAAAGCAGTACTCGGGCGTATTGGTTCCGAAAGGGGTCGAACTACACGCTCAAAAGGGGGAGTGCCTGTGAATTCGCCCGAAGGAGCGCAAAACGCGGCTGGCTGGCTGGGGCTGGCCAACCGTTGGACTGGGAGATGCTGGGGCTGTTCTTTCTCGCCGATGTGCTGGTCGTGCTGGGACCGGTGGTCGCCCATGCCGCCGGGATCCTGCCGGTAGGAGCACGCGCTAGCCGCTAACTGGGCTCGACACCAGGCGGTAGCGATGTTCGGGGCGGCCGGGGCCGCCATAGCGCAGGGTCAGCTCGACGCGTCCGATCTGGCACAGATGGTCGAGGTACCTGCGCGCGGTCACGCGGCTCACGCCCGCCGCCTCCGCGACGGTCGTCGCGGGGAGGCCTGACAGGGAGCGTCCCAGGGCCTGGACGATCAGCTCCAGGGTTGCGTCCGAAAGACCTTTGGGCAACGCCTCCTTACGCGCCGTGCGCAGGGCGCTGAAGATGCGGTCCACGTCACCTTGCTCGGCCCGCCCGAGGCGGGTCATCCGGTCGCGGGCGGCCGCGTAGGACAAAAGCTTCTCCTCGAAGGTGGGAAACAGGAACGGCTTGATCAGGTAATGGACGACGCCGCCGCGCATCGCGGCCCGCAGGCTCTCGACGTCGCGCGCCGCCGTGATCGCGATCACGTCCACAGGCGCCTGCGCGTCCTCGCGTAGGCGCTGCAGCACCTCCAGGCCGGAGATGTCGGGCAGGTAGATGTCGAGAAGGATGAGGTCCGGGCGCATCTGGTCGACGTCTGCCAGCGCAGCAGCGCCTGAATGCGCCTGTCCGACCACCTCAAAGCCGGGCACCCGCTCGACGTACGCACAGTGAAGCTCGGCCACGCGAAAATCGTCGTCGACGACCAGGGTGCGGATCATCGCGCCGCCCCGACCTGCAACGGAACGCGAACCGTGAAGTGAGCGCCGCCGTCGTTGGTCACGCTGACATCGCCGCCGTTGCGGCGGGCGACCTGCCGGACGAGAGCAAGCCCGAAGCCGCGTCGCTTTCGGTTGGGTCCGGCCTTGGTGCTGAAACCTTCCTGGAAGATCTGGCCGTCGACCCCGGCGGGGATCCCCGCGCCGGAATCGTGCACATTGATCACCAGCTCGCCATCCTGCTCGTTGACCGAGACGCTGACCCAACGCTCGCTGGACGCAGCGGCGGCGTCGAGGGCGTTGTCGATGAGGTTGCCCAGGAGCGTGATCAGGTCCTCGCTGCCAATAGAACGAGCGCCCTGCGCACGCCCGGCCGAGCTGCGCGTCATCACCGTGTCGTCGCTGACGCGGAGCTCGATTCCACGCTCGGAGGCGATCGCCGCCTTGGCCAGCAGCAGGGCGCCGAGCACCGGGTCGCCGACGCGCTCGAGCAAGGACTCGGTCAGCTCCTGGTGGAGGCCCGACGTCTGGGCGATGAGCTCCATGGCGTCTTCGACGCGCCCCATCTGCATCAGGCCCGCGATTGTGTGCAGCCGGTTTGCGAACTCGTGCGCCTGGGCCCGAAGCGCGTCGGTGAGGCTGTCGACGCCAAGCCCCCGCGCCAGGCCGGTCAGCTCTGTGGTGTCGCGCAGCGTCGCCACGTGGCCGATCTCCCGACCGCGGACGAGGATGGCGCGGCGGCTCGCGACCAGCACGCGCTCGCCGGCGAGCAAGACTTCGTCCTCGTCTTTCAGCCCGCCGGAGAGAAACTTCAGCAGCCGGCCCTGCGGAAGCACCTGGGCGACCTTCCTTCCGACGCAGTTGTCCGGAAGCATGAGCAGCCGCCTGGCCTCATCGTTCGCCAGCGTGATGGTGCCGTCGCTGTCGGTCGCGATCGCGCCTTCATGGATGCCCTGGAGGCTGGCTTCTCGCTCCTCCAGCAGGCCCGCGATCTCGTACGGCTCGAGGCCGAACGTCTGGCGCTTCAACCGCCAGGCGAGCACCCAGGATGCGATCACCCCGATCGCGAGCGACGGCAGCAGGCTGGTCGCGAAACCGGGGAGCTCGCCCAGCAAACGCTCGGCCAGTGGCGGCTCCAGGAATCCCACCGAAACCATGCCGATGACCTGGCCCTGGTCGAAGATGGGTGCCTTGCCCCTGGCGGAGACCCCGAGCGTGCCTCGCTGCACGCCGACCCACGTCTGACCCGCCAGCACCGGGCCGGGATCCTCGTCGACCGGCTTGCCGATCAAGGCCGCGTTCGGATGCGAGTAGCGGATGCCCCGGGCGTCGGTCACGACCACGTAGCTGGCGCTGGTCGAGCGGCGGATGGTCTCGGCCGTCTGCTGGATCGCCGCCCCCGGGTCGCCGGCGAGCAGCGCCTGCTGGATCGAGGCGTTGCTGGCGACCGACTCGGCGATCGCAAGCGAGCGCTGCTCCGACTGCCGGTCGAGCTCCTGGCTCGCCTGCCAGACGGCCGCCGCGGCGCCGATGAGCGCCGACAGCAAGATGATCGCGGCCTGGAAAACCAGGATCTGGTAGGCGAGAGGTAACCGGGTCTTCACAGCCTGCTTGCTCGTGATCGTAGTACGTCACCGCGGTGACGGCCGGCGACCAAAACGACCAAAACGGCCATAACGACCGCATGCCTTGAACCCACCGGACATGCCTCGCACAGTGCGAAGAGATGACCCCCGCCATCGAGCTTCGCGGTGTCACCAAGCGATTCCTCGCGCCCTCGGGCGGCATTTACACCGCGCTGCGAGACCTGAACTTCGAGGTTGAGCCTGGCGAGTTCTGCGCCGTGGTCGGGCCCACCGGATGCGGGAAGTCGACGACGCTCGCTCTCATCTCCGGCTTGGAGCCGCCGAGCGAGGGTGAGGTCGAGGTCTTCGGCCAGTCGGTTGGCGGCATCGCCGAGGGCATCGGTTACGTGTTCCAATCCGACGCGGTCTTCCCCTGGAAGACCGTGCTAGAGAACGTGGCGGCGGGGCCTCGCTATCGGGGTGTTTCCAACCGCGACGCGCGGGAGCGGGCTCGCGACTGGATCACGCGTGTTGGCCTCGCCGGCTTCGAGGACCGCTACCCGTATCAGCTGTCGGGCGGCATGCGCAAGCGCGTCGCCCTCGCTCAGAGCCTGATCAACGGGCCCCGGATCCTGCTCATGGACGAACCCTTCAGCGCCCTCGATGTGCAGACGCGGACGCTGATGGAAAACGAGCTGCTCAACCTGTGGTCGGCCACCTCCGCGTCGGTCGTCTTCGTGACCCATGACCTCGAAGAGGCGATCTCGCTCAGCGACCGCGTGTTCGTCATCACGGCTGGACCGGGCACGGTCAAGAGCACTTACAAGGTCGACCTGCCGCGTCCTCGCAACGTCGCCGAGATCCGTTTTCAACCCCGCTTTGTCGAGATTTACGAAGAGATCTGGAAGGACCTCCGCGATGAGGTCCTCGTGAGCTACGAGCGTCAGAAGCGCGGCGCGGCTTAGTGCTGTGAGCGCGTTGGGCGAGCAGGCCGTGCGGACCGGGCCAGACCTGGCCGGGCGCAGGCGCCGGGAGGCGCGACGAAGGCAGCTCAATGTCATCGGGGGGCGCGTGCTGGTCGCGGTGGTGATCCTCGGCGGCTGGGAGCTGGGCGCGCGCGCGACCGTGATCGACAGGTTCTTCTGGTCGCAGCCCTCGGACATCGCCGCCACGTTGTGGCGCTGGTTCACGGAAGGCACAGACCTCGGACCCCTGTGGCTGCAGGTCCTGGTGACGATGGAGGAGACGGTCGGTGGCTTTGTGGTGGGCTCGGTGTTCGGCGTCATCTTCGGCGTCGTGCTGGGCCGCAACCGCCTGCTGTCCGATGTTCTCGGTCCGTATATCAAAGGAGCGAACGCGATCCCTCGCGTGGTCGTCGGCGCGCTGTTCGCCGTTTCGCTCGGCCTCGACATCAAAGCGAAGATCGCAACCGCGGCCGTCCTGGTGTTCTTCGTCGTCTTCTTCAACGCGTTTCAGGGCGTGCGCGAGGTCGACCGCAACCTGATCGCCAACGCGCGCATCCTCGGCGCCGACGACCGGCGGCTGACGACCGAGATCATCATCCCCTCCGCGCTGTCGTGGATCGTGGCGAGCCTTCACACGAGCTTTGGCCTCGCGCTGGTCGGCGCGGTGGTCGGTGAGCTCTTCGGCGCCACCGAAGGCATCGGAGAGCTGATCTACCTGTCGAAGAACCTGTTCGACACAGCCGGAGTGTTCGCCGGCATGGCGTTGCTCGCTGCCACAGCGCTGGTGGCGGAGGCGTTGATCACAGCACTCGAGGACCGTCTGATCAGGTGGCGGCCGCCGGTCGCCACGGAAACAAGGATTTAGGAGGAGTGGCCCATGCACTTGTTTAACCGGAGGTTGTTCGGAGCCGTGGCGTCGGTGGTGGTGCTTGCGGCATGCGGAAGCACGAACGCGCCGAGCAGCGGAGGAGTGACGACCATCTCTTTGAAGGTGATGGTGGGCGGGCTGAACAAGCAGATCTACCTGCCGAACATGCTCGCCCAGCGACTCGGCTATTTCAAAGACCAGCACCTGGACGTGACGCTGATCGATGAGGGTTCTGGCCAAGCCTCGGAGGAAGAGGTGGTGGCCGGCAATGTCGACGCCGGATCGGGCGCATATGTGCACCCGATGGTGCTCAACACCCAGGGCAAGAAGATCGAGACAATCTGCCAGTTCGGCATCGCACCGGGTGAGGCGGAGGTTGTCGATGCGTCACTGTCCAACATCACGTCTGCAAAAGACCTCAAGGGCAAGAACCTGGGCGTGACCGACCTCGGCTCTGGCACGCACGTTTTGACGCAAGCCATCCTTGGCAGCGCGGGCGTTGATCCGACTTCGGCCAAGTACGTGGCCGTTGGCGCAGGCGACACCTTCATCGCGGCCATCCAGCAGAAGAAGATCGCCGCCGGCATGACCACCTTTCCGACCATCTCGCGCCTGGTCAACTCGGGCAAGGGCAAGATCCTGGTCAGCCTTCTCACGCCGGCCGACACCCGTGCCGCGCTGGGCGGCGACTATCCGTTCATCGGCGTCTTCGCCAAGAACGACTGGGTCAACTCGAACAAGGACGCGGCCCAGCGACTGGTGAACGCCTATGTCAAGACTCTGAAATACATGCACTCGCACACCGCGGCGCAGATCGCCGATCAGATGCCGACCGACTACTACGCCGGCGACAAGAGCTCCTACGTCTCCGACCTGCAGAGCCAGCTCGCCATCTTTGGCACCGACTGCAAGATGCCGTCCGGGGGGCCGGAGACCGTGCAGAAGATCCAGCAGCAGTTCGTGTCGAGCTTCAAGGGCAAATCGGCCAACCTGAGCGAGACCTACACCAACGAGCTCGCCGACAAGGCCAACGCCTAGCGCTGTTTGATGAAGGGGCTGGGCCCTAGCGCCCGGCCCCTTTCTTCAACTGCACCTCGAGCCCAGCGTCTGACGGACTTACCTCCACGTCGCCCGCGCGCACGCGGATCCCATCCTCGACGCGGGTCGCAACGATCGATCCTTCGAACACGAGCTCGGCGAACCGCCACTCCTTGCCGTGCTTGCGCATCCGCACGATCACACCTTGCGGGCTGCGCCAGACCCCTTCTCCGGATGGCTTGAAGCCTCGTGTGACCAGCTCGCCGACGCGGTCGGGGACGGTCTCGGCGGGCGGCTTCGGCGCGGGCCAGACGACGGGCCTTTCTTTCGCCGCCCCGGGCCGGGGCAGCACACGCAGGTCGGGCTTTCGCGCCCTGGCCTGCTCCAGGGAGAGGCGCAGCAGCTCGGAGCCCTCCTCCTGAGCGAAGAAAGCGCCCGAGATGCGGGCCTGGTCCTTGGAGCGCCGGATGCAGTTGGCGCAGTCAGGCTCCGCATCGACGGCCGCATAGGAGCCATCGGCGAGGGTCTGGCTGCACAGCGTGGTGACGGGTCCCGAGCGCGGCACCTTTGGAGTGAGATGAATCCGCCCGCCAGACTTGCGGCGGACGGATTCCAGCTTGACCTTGTGCACCCCCAAATGATGCGGTGTTGGCGGTTCGGCCTACCTGCTCTTTTTGGCCTGCGCGTTCGAAATGCGAGCGGCCCGAGACTTGCTCATGCCTTTCTTCTTGAGGGCTTCGTAAGTCTTCGGCTTTTTCACCGAAGGCCCAGGGCTCTTGCCAGGCATTGTTCCACCTCCTCTTCGTTTTGCGGGCAAAACACCCACCCGGAAAACGCTTGCCTGATGGCAACAACCCGGTCCCGACGCGGCGGGTAGACGCCGAGGAGTGGGCGCTTATGTATCAGCCCATGAGCCTGCTCATCATGTCTCGAGCCCGAGCAAGCCTTCGCCGCCAGGCGCTCCCGCTGGCCGAGGAGCTGCACTTCGACCACCGAGCGGTGCGGCGTGCGGTGGCGGCGCTCGAGAAGCGCGCCAGCAAGGCGCCCTCGATGGGCCTTTTGATCCGGAGCGACCTGGCCGGGCTCAAGGTGTCGGACGTACGCCGCGCCCTGTCCGGGTTGCCCTCGCCTGGGGACTACCGCGTCGTGGTCAAGCCCCTTCGGTACCGGACCCGGCCAAACCTTTCCGGCCTGTGTGAGTTCGACGTCGGCAGGATCATCGTCCGGGTTCCGGAGCCGTTCCGGCCGTTCAACGAGCTCGTGTACATCAGCGCCCGGCGGAAGCCAGGGGCGGGCATGAAATTCGCCTGGGCGGCCGAGAAGGTCCGGTTCCGCACGCGCCGGGACGTCTTGAGGTTTGTCTATCTCCACGAATGGCTGCACTGGTACCTGCGCGAGATGCAGGGCCGGCGCTCCGGCGCGGAGACGGCTTGCGACAGGTTTGCGCTGCGCAACTTCCGGCGCCGGCAGGTCACCGTCGACGACGCCCTCGAAGCGCTCGAGGGAACCCGGATGCTGCCCGTGTCCGATCCGTTCGGGCTGGCTGCGTAGCTACCACGTCGGTCTTGGACCGCCATTCGGGCCCGGCTGGTCGCTTCGCGGGCCATCGATGCGCCCAATTGGGGGCAGATGGCTGTGGTATTTACCTGAGCCCCTCCGGCACTAGCGGGCACCCTCCCCATGAATGGGGAGGACACGGCTTGTCTTTCTCGGATTCGGCAGCGGGGTCAGGTTTGCCTCGACCTGCGCGCGTAGGTACTCGAACGCCGGCGGCAGCGACAGCCGCTCGCCGAGATGCTCTTTCGGTTCGTCGGCCGCGAAGCCGGGGCCGACGGTTGCGATCTCGAACAGCACCCCGCTCGGCTCCCTGAAATAGATCGAGCGGAAGTAGAACCGGTCAATGATCGGAGTCGGATCGCCTCCGCCCTGGATCACGCGGTCTCGCCAGGCGTGGTGGTCGTCCATGGTCGAAGACCAGGCCACATGGTGGACGGTGCCTGAACCGCTCAGCCCGCGCAGCTCGGGAGCCGCGTCGTACACATAGAAGGAGCCGCGAGAGTCGCCTCGCGATTCGAATGCGTCAGAGCCGGTACCTACGAAGCCGAGAGTTCCGGTCAGGAAGTCGTTGCTCGCGCCGCGGCGCCGCTCGAAGGCGCGCACGCCGGCAAAGCCCTGAAGGGCGAACCTCTCGGGAATCTCAGGATGGCTGGCCGCGAGAGGCTGGTCTGCGGTCGCTGCGGAGACCAGCTCGAAGCCGAGCCCTTCGGGGTCGTCGAAGCGCAGGCGATCGCCGTCAAGGGTTGATTCGAGGCCGGCCGATGCCAGGCGCCTGGCCCAGAACCCGAGCGCATCCTCGGAGCCCACGCGAAAGCCGATCCGGTGGATCATGCCGGCGCCGGCGCGTCCCCGAGCCAGGCCCGGGTACTCGAAGAAGGTGAGGTCAGCGCCTGGGCTGCCGTTCTCGTCCGCATAGAAGAGGTGGTAAACCGCCGGGTTGTCCTGGTTGACGGTCTTCTTGACCAGGCGCAAGCCCATGACACCGGTGTAAAAGCGCACGTTCCGCGTCGCGTCGGCGGTGATGGCACTGATGTGATGGATTCCGTTCAGGTTGTTCATCTCGCGTATTTGCTACCCAGGCGCACACAGTTTTTGTTCCATCCGGCGGTTGACGGACCGGGGCGCCCTTGTCGATACTCGGGCGATGGCCTTGCGGAAGGCGGGCCTGGCCGGCGAAGGGCTGCGGCTGGCAGTGGTGGCTGTGGCGTACTTCGTGTCCGCGCGCCTGAGCCTGGAGCTGGCCCTGGTCCACGGACAGGTCACGCCGGTCTGGCCGCCGACGGGTATCGCCCTGGTCGCGATCCTGGTTTTCGGCGTGCGGATCTGGCCGGCGATCGCAGTCGCGGCCCTTGCCGTCAACCTGCCGCTCGGCCCCAACGTGCTGGGCGCAGCATGCATCGCCGCGGGCAACACCCTCGCCCCGCTGGCCGCGGCCACCCTCATGAAGTCGGTCGGCTTCCGGCTCGAGCTCGACCGCCTGATCGATGCCGCCGCCCTGATCCTGCTTGGAGCACTCACGGGGATGGCGGTCAGCGCCACCGTCGGCAGCCTCGTGCTCGTCATATCCGGCTCGGTGGCCTCGGACAGCTTTCCACAGGCCTGGGCGGTCTGGTGGACCGGTGACGCGATGGGTGTGTTGCTCGTGGCCCCATTTCTATTGACCTTCCGCCGCAGGGAGGGGCAGGCGGGTCTCGCCTGGCGCGAGCGCTCAGAGCTCGCCGCGCTGCTGATTGCCGTGGCGGTCGCATCCTTCATCGTGTTCCAGAACAGCTTTCGGCTCGAGTACCTCGTCTTTCCGCTGATCATGCTGGCCGCGCTTCGTTTTCGCCTGCGCGGTTCGGCTCCGGCCGCCTTGATCGCATCTGGTGTCGCGGTGCTGGCGGCGGTCAACGGCACCGGCCCTTTCGCGAATGAGAGCCTGCTTCAGAAGATGGTCACGCTGCAGACCTTCAACGTCTTCGTCGCGCTGGCTTCGCTGGTCCTTGCGTCCTACGTCGAAACCCGCGAGCGGGAAGAACGTTCATCGCGGCTTTATCTCTCGGAGCGCCTGTCCAACGAGGCGAAGAGCGAGTTCATGCGTGTCGCTGCGCACGAGCTCAGGGGTCCGCTGAGCGTCCTCGGCGGTTATCTGAGCCTGCTTTCGAGCGGTGGCCTTGGGGCCACGCCGCAGAAGTGGAAGGGTCCGCTGGAAATCCTTGCGGCCAAGACGTCCGAGCTCAACGACATCATGGATGACCTGCTGGAGGTCTCCCGGCTCGACGGCGATCTGATGGCGCGCCCTCGGGCGTCTATGGATCTCCACGATGTGGTCCGCGCCGCCGTGGAACGCGCCCGCCCGCGGGCTGCCCTGACCCGGGGCGAGATCGTAGCCGGGAAGGGCCAGGCGATCACTGTCATGGCCGACGCGGATCAGCTCGGGCACGTAATGGACAACCTGATCAACAACGCGCTGTCATACGCGCGCCCGCCGGCGCGGATCGCGATCAGCTCGGCGATCGAGGCGGGTCGCGCGGTGGTCCGGATCTCGGACAACGGCGCGGGTATCTCGGAGGAGCTGCGCGCAGGGCTGTTCGAGCCGTTTCGACGCGGCCGCCAACCGGGGTTCGAAGAGGTGCCGGGGACTGGCCTCGGCCTCTACATCAGCCGCGAGCTGGCTACGGCCCATGGCGGCAGCCTCACGCTCGAGAAAAGCGCGCCAGGCGACGGATCCACCTTTGCGCTCTGGCTGCCGCTTGCGGCCGCCCCGGGGCAAAAGGCGACGGGGTCGCAGCAAGCCGGATAATCGTTCGTCGCGATGCCGGTCCGGGTGGTGGGGTTCGATGGAGACGACACGCTGTGGCACAGCGAGACGCGGTTCCACGTCACGCAGGGTGAGTTTCGGGAGCTCCTGCAGCGTCACGTGCCTGACGCCGATGTAGACGCGCGACTGGCCGAGATGGAGATGAAGAACCTCAGCATCTATGGATACGGCGTCAAGTCGTTCACGCTCTCGATGCTGGAGACGGCGATCGAGCTGACCGCCGGCCGGATCCCTACCAGCGACCTCGAGGTGATCCTGGGTTGGGGCAAGCGGATGTTGATGGAACCGACCAAGCTCCTCGACGGCGTCGAGAAGACCCTTCGCGACCTGGGCGGGCGCTACGACCTGCTGCTGATCACCAAGGGCGACCTTTTCGACCAGGAGAGCAAGCTGGCTCGATCAGGTCTTGGCGAGCTCTTCCTCGGGGTCGAGATCCTCAGCGAGAAGAACGCGGAGACCTACCGCGGGGTGTTCACGCGGCGCGGCATCAAGCCGGAGGATTTCGTGATGGTGGGCAACTCGCTGCGTTCTGACGTTGTGCCGGTGGTCGGCCTCGGCGCCCGTGCGGTGCATATTCCCTACGAGGTGACGTGGCACCACGAGCACGTGCCCGAGGACGAGCTGCCGGCGAGCGGCTGGTCTCGGGTTGCCACCATCGCCGACCTGAGCGGCGTTCTCGGTTCACTGGACCGCTGACAGACCCCGGCGCCGTCGAGCCCGGCATATCCGACTTGACTTGAGCGCGCGCCGCGTCGATAGTTTCCAATCGGAGTAGCGAATCGGCCATTGGATGCGGCCGCACTCGCCGCCGGCGCACTCTCGCCCCGGCTTGCCAGCTGGGAAGAGGGCGGCAAGTGATGGGAGGTCTCGGTGTGGTTGTCATGACCTCCCGACAAGCAGAAGGAGAACCATATGGTTCGAGGTAGCCGGCTCACCGGTGTGATTGCCGCGGCAACGCTGGTCGCGGCGGCGGTCCTTGCGGTCGGTTGCGGAAGCACTCCGACGACGGGCAGCAGCTGTTCGAAGACGTGGAAGGTAGGCCTCGTCACAGACGTCGGCAAGCTGTCCGACAAATCGTTCAACTTCGACAGCTACAAGGGCGTGCAGGATGCCCAGGCGGACTCCTCGCTGTGCGTCCAGGGACGCGCGATCGAATCGAGCGTCGAGTCCGACTACCCGAAGAACATCGGCCAATTCGTGGACCAGAAGTACGACATGATCGTCACCGTCGGTTTCAAGTTGGGAGACGCCACCATCAAGGCGGCCAAGGCCAACCCGAACATCAAGTTCGTGATGGTCGACTACGGCGACTTCACTGACAACCCCACGCCGTCCAACCTGGTCGGCCTCCTGTTCAAGGAAGACCAGCCCGGCTTCCTGGCCGGTGCGCTGGCGGGTCTACTGACCAAGAGCAATGTCATCGGTGCGGTCGCGGGCCTGCAGACCGTGCCCCCGGTGGTCCACTACGTGCAGGGCTACGAGAACGGAGCCAAGTACACCAACCCCAAGGTCAAAGTCCTCAAGATCTACCAGCCCGAGAGCGGGGCCAAGGATTTCAACGACCCTGACTGGGGCAAGCAGCAGGCGACCACGTTCTTCGGTCAGGGCGCCGACATCATCTTCGGGGTGGGCGGCAACACCGGTAACGGAGGCCTGCTCGCGGCCAAGGAAAAGGGCAAGATGTGCATCGGGGTCGACGTCGACCAGTACGTCTCTTACCCCGACGTCGACAGCTGCCTGATCACAAGCGCTGAGAAGCACCTGGACAAAGCCGTCAAGACGGCCATCACCACGATGGTTCAGGGCAGTTTCAAGAGCGGCCTCCTCACGTTTGAGATGGCGAACGACGGCGTCGGTTTGGCCCCCTACCACGACTTCGACTCCAAGATCTCGGCCGACGTGAAGGCCAAGATCGCGGATGTCCAGGCCAAGCTGAAGGCGGGCTCCATCACGACAGGGGTCACTTCGTAAATACCGAACGGCATGCCCTGCAGCTCCACGGGATCGTCAAGACCTTTGGAGAGCTGAAGGCAAACGACCGCGTGGACCTGGACGTCAGCTGGCGCCAGGTCCACGCATTACTGGGCGAGAACGGCGCCGGCAAGTCCACTCTGATGAACGTCGTCTATGGCCTGCTGCGGCCAGACGCGGGCGAGATCAGCTTCGACGGCCAGCGCGTCGAGATCCGCAGTCCCCTCGACGCCATCCGGCTTGGCATCGGCATGGTCCACCAACACTTCATGCTGATTCCTCCGCTGACGGTTGCCGAGAACATCGTCCTGGGCCATGAGATCGCCAATAGGGGCGTCATCGACCTGGCGGGCGCGAGCAGCCGGGTCCATGAGCTGTCTCAGCGTTTCGGTCTCGACGTGAATCCCCGTGAACGTATCGCGGATCTGTCAGTAGGCACGCAGCAGCGGGTCGAGATTCTCAAGGCGCTCTATCGCGGCGCGCGCCTGCTCATCCTCGACGAGCCCACCGCGGTGCTCACCCCGCAGGAGATCGACGGCCTTTTCGCGATCGTTCGAGCCCTTGTCGCCGAAGGCAACGCCGTGATCTTCATCACCCATAAGCTTGCCGAGGTCGCGCAAATCGCAGACGTGATCACTGTGATGCGCAGGGGCCAGGTGGTCGCCACCACGACGCCCAAGGAATCTTCGTCGGCGGACCTCGCCCGGATGATGGTGGGCCGGCCGGTGCTGCTCCGGGTGGAGAAGAAGCCGGCCGAACCTGGCGCCAGGTCGTTGGCCGTCGAGGACCTGGTCGTGCTCGACGACCGCCGGCATGTCGCGGTCGACAAAGTCAACCTGGAGGTGCGGGCGGGCGAGATCGTCGGCATCGCGGGAGTGGAGGGCAACGGCCAGAACGAGCTCGTGGAGGCGATCATGGGCTTGCGCCCTATGAAGGGGGGACGTGTCCTCTTGGAGGGACACGAAATCGGGCGTGCCACCACGCGAAGTCGCCTTCACCGCGGGCTGGGCTTGATTCCGCCGGACCGGCATCGGATGGGCGTCGTGCTGGAGCTTTCCGTGGCCGACAACCTGGTGCTCGACGACTACGACCGGCCGCCCTTCGCGCGCTGGCTCGTTCGCCAGTTCAGCGCCATCAGGGAATACGCCGAGCGGTTGATCAAGACTTTCGACATCAGGGTCCAGAACCCCGAACAGCCTGTGAGCTCGCTTTCAGGTGGAAACCAGCAGAAGCTGGTGGTGGCCCGCCAGCTGGGCACCTTGCCCAAGGTCCTCATCGCCAGCCAGCCGACGCGCGGTGTCGATGTCGGGTCAATCGAGTTCATCCACCGCCAGATCGTGAGCGAGAGGGATCGGGGGCTCGCGGTGCTGCTGGTCTCGTCAGAGCTTGACGAGGTGCTGTCGCTGGCGGATCGCGTGGCGGTGATCTACCGAGGCCACATCGTCGCCGTCATCGACGCCAAGGACGCCGATCGCGAGCGAGTCGGCCTGCTCATGGCCGGCGCCGCCTGATGGCAGCCGCCTGGCGTGGCCGGGTCGTCACCACGGTCCTGGTCCCCCTGGTTTCGGTGGTCTGCGGCTTTCTCGTCGGCGCCATCGCGATCGTCGCCGCGGGCGCCGATCCCCTGGTTGCCTACGGGGCCCTGTTCGCAGGCGCCTTCACGAACCACAACGCTCTGGCCGAGACGCTGGTCAGCACGACCCCGTACCTGGGCCTCGGGCTGGCGGTCGCATTGGGGTTTCGCGCCGGTTTGTTCAACATCGGCGCCGAGGGGCAGTTTTACATCGGCTCCCTCGCCGGCACCTTTGTCGCCTACAGCATCCATGGCCTGCCGCCGGTGCTGGAGGTGCCCCTCGGCTTGATTGCCGGGATGGCGGGGGGGGCGTTATGGGCCTCGATCGCCGGGGGCCTAAAAGCCCGCTTCGGCGCCCACGAGGTCATCACCACGATCATGCTCAACTACGTTTCCTTCCTGGTCGCGAGCTACCTGGTCGACACGAAGGGCCTGATGCTCGCGCCGGACGTCTCCACGCCGCGCACGCCTGATGTCGACCCGAGCGCGGTGCTTCCCGTCATCCTGGCGGGGAGCCGCCTCCATGTCGGTTTCATCCTCGCCCTGCTCGCGGTCCCCGTGGTCTGGTTCCTGATCGAGCGGACGACCATCGGGTTCCGGCTGCGGGCGGTTGGTTTCAGCCAGGGCGCCGCCCGCGCGGCGGGCATCTCCGTGGGTCGGACGATCGTGCTCACGATGGCGCTATCGGGCGCGCTCGCCGGGTTTGCGGGCATCGTCGAGGTGCTCGGCGTCAACTACCACATGACCGACACGGTGGCGGCGGGCTACGGCTTCGATGCGATCGCCGTCGCCCTGCTTGCGCGAAGCAATCCATGGGGCGTGCTGCCCGCCGCGTTCCTGTTTGGGGCGCTGCACAACGGCGCCGGCTTCATGCAGCTGGAGACCCAGATCTCCTCCGACCTGATCTCGATCGTCCAGGCGTCCGTGATCATCTTCGTGGCCGCGCCCGTCATCGTGGGATGGCTGTTCCGGCTGCGGAGAGCGCCGGCGGAGACGGTGCACATCACTCAGCGAGAGGTCGATGCGCCAGTAACGTGACCGACTTCCTCAGCCAGCTCGACCCCGTCAGCCTTCTGAGCATCACGCTCATCACTGCGACGCCGCTGGTGCTGGCCGCGATGGGAGGCATGATGTGCGAGCGCTCCGGCGTGGTGAACATCGCCCTCGAGGGGATCATGTTGACCGGCGCGTTCATCGGCTACGGCGTGGCCTTCTTCACCCACAGCGTGTGGATCGGGCTCGCTGCGGCGATCGTCTCGGGGATGCTGATCGCCACCCTGCACGCTGTCCTTTCGATCTCGTTTCTGGTCGACCAGATCGTGAGCGGGATGGTGATCAACATCCTGGCCGTAGGCATCACCGGGGTGTTCTACCGAACCTACCTCGAGTCCGCGACCACGGTCGGCCCGGGGACCTTTCCTCACTGGGATGTGCCTGTCCTCTCAGCGATCCCGGTGATCGGCCCGATCTTCTTCCAGAACCAGTTCGTGACCTACGCCATGCTGATTCTGATCTTCGTCGTCCATTTCATTCTCTTCAGGACCGTCTGGGGTCTGCGGACGCGCGCGTGCGGCGAGCACCCGCGAGCGGCGGAGACCGCGGGCATCAACGTCTATTTCGTCCGCTATGTCAACGTCATCGCGAGCGGGGCGCTGGCGGGCCTGGGCGGCGCCTACTTCAGCCTCCAGCAGATCGGCAACTTCCTACCCAACATGACCGGCGGCCGCGGCTACATCGCCCTGGCCGCGATGATCTTCGGCAAGTGGACGCCGCTGGGTGCGTTTGCGGCATCGCTGCTTTTTTCGGGCTCGGACCAGGTGGGAAGCCGTCTGCAGAGCGTGTTCCACGTGCCGATACCGCTCCAGTTCCTGGGCATGATCCCGTACGTGCTGACGATCATCGTCGTGGCAGGAGCCATGGGCCGTGCCGTGGCCCCGGCGGCGGTGGGGATTCCCTACAAGAAGGGTTAGCCGGTGCATGCGCTCGAGGTGATCGGCCGCAAGCGCGATGGCGCCGAGCACTCACCCGACGAGATCGAGCTCCTGATCACGGGCTATCTGCGCGGCGACATCCCCGACTATCAGATGGCCGCGTGGCTGATGGCGGTCTGCATCCGCGGCATGACGAGCGCGGAGACATTGGCCTTGACGCAGGCGATAGTTCGCAGCGGCGAGGTCCTGGACCTGAGCCAGATCGAAGGCATCAAGGTCGACAAACACTCGACAGGTGGCGTCGGCGACAAGGTGACGTTGATCGCAGCGCCGCTCGCCGCGGCCTGTGGCGTCAAGGTGCCGAAGCTGAGCGGCCGCGCCCTTGCGCACACCGGCGGCACCCTGGACAAGCTGGAGTCGGTGCCGGGGCTGACCGTCGATCTCGATCCTGAGCGTTTCATCAAGCAGGTCCGCGAGGTCGGCATCGCCGTCGCGGCGCAGTCGCCGCGGATGGTTCCCGCCGACAAGCTGCTGTACGCGCTGCGCGACGTCACCGCCACGGTGCCTTCGATCCCGCTCATCGCATCCAGCGTGATGTCGAAGAAGATCGCCGCCGGCGCGGACGCGATCGTGCTGGATGTCAAGTTCGGGCGCGGCGCTTTCATGCCCGACGTCGCCTCGGCTGAAGGGCTGGCGTCCGAGATGGTCCGCTTGGGCGAAGGCGCCGGCCGTCGCACGGTCGCGCTCGTCACCGCCATGGACAACCCGCTTGGTCGCTCGGTGGGCAACGCGCTCGAGGTCCAGGAGGCGCTCGAGGCCCTGTCCGGCCGCGGCGACGATGAGCTGCTCGAGGTGTGCTTGCGCGTGACCCGCGAGATGTGCGACCTGGCCAAAGTCGCAGCGGACGCAGAGAACGTGCTGCGGTCGGGCGCCGGGCGCCAAACGTTCGAGCGGATGCTGGCCGCCCAGGGCGGTCACCTCGGGCGTGGCCTGCCGGTCGCGCCGGTTCAGGTCGCGGTGAAGGCTGAAACCGCCGGCCACATCGAAGCCATCGACGCGCTCGAGGTCGGTCTCGCGGCCCTCGAGCTCGGCGCAGGGAGGGCGCGCAAAGAGGACCGGGTCGACCCCTCCGCGGGCTTGGTCATCGAGGCACCGGTCGGAGCACACGTGCGTAAGGGCGATGCCCTGGTGACAGTCCACGCTCGATCAAGCGAGCTGGTTGAGAGCGTCACTCCACGGCTGCGAAACGCGTGGCGTCTGAGCGAGCGTGAGGTGCGACGGCCGCCTCACGTCCTGGCCCGCGTCGACAAGAACGGGATCACAACGGGCGGCTAGTATTCGCCAGAGATGGCGGTGACCGAGAAGAAATACCACGTCGGATTGGGGCCTGGTGATGTCGGCGATTACGTGCTCGTGCCGGGCGACCCTTTCCGGACGCCGCTCATCTCCAAGTATCTGGACGATGCGCGCGAGGTCGCGTTCAGCCGCGAATACAGGACGTTCACGGGCACGCTCGACAGGGTTCCGGTGTCGACGATGTCCACCGGCATGGGCGGCCCTTCGGTGGCGATCGGAGTCGAGGAGCTGCATGAGCTCGGGGTGCATACGCTGCTCCGGGTCGGAACCTGTGGGGCGTCGCAACCAGAGGTCAAGATGGGCGACCTCGTCATCGCGATTGGAGCGGTGCGTACGGAAGGTACCCCGGACGGATACATCCCGAAGGAATATCCAGCCATTGCGTCCCTAGATGTCGTGAACGCGCTGATCGAGGCGGCGCAGGCGTCCGGCGCGCCGTATCACGTCGGGCTCCTGCGATCCGTTGACGCGCTCTACTCCGACTTGCTGCCGGATCAGATGCCGCGACCGCACCTGCGTGATGAGCTGGAAATGTGGTCGAAGGCAGGAATCATCAGCAACGATATGGAGACGTCGACACTTCTGATCGTTTCGCGGCTGCGGAAGATGCGGGCGGGCACGATCAACCTGTGCGTCGATGAGCTCGGCTCTGGTGAGATCCATCATCTCGACCCCTCTTACATGGACCGGATGCTGAAGGTGGCCGTCGACGCCGTCCGGCGGCTTATCGCGCGCGACGCCCATGCCGCTCAGCGTCAGTAAGCACCCCCTCGTCGCGGACAGCCTGCGCGGGCTGCGCGACAGCACGACGCCGCCGGAGGAATTCAGGACGCTCGCGCGCAAGGTGATCACGATGCTCCTTTACGAAGCGACGGCCGACCTGCCGGTACGTCACGGCACCGTCCGCACGCCGCTCGCGGAAGCCGAAGCCCTCGCGGTCGAGGTCGAGGTGGTCGCCATCCCCGTGCTTCGCGCCGGTCTCGGTCTTCTGGCTCCAGTGCTCGACCTGCTTCCCCGCGTCAGCGTCGGTTACATCGGTCTCGAGCGGGATGAGGAGACCGCGGTCGCCCGCATCTACTACAACAAGCTGCCGCGGCTGCAGGGCAAGATCCCGCTGCTGCTCGACCCGATGCTCGCCACGGGAGGCTCGGCCGCCCAGGCCCTGGACCTGATCAAGGAGGCGGGCGGCCGCGACACACGGATGGTCTGCATCGTGGCCGCGCCGGAAGGCGTGAGGGTGCTCGAGCAGCGCCATCGCGAGGTCGACGTCTACACCGCGGCGCTGGACGAGCGTCTCAACGACAAGGCGTACATCGTGCCGGGCCTGGGCGACTTCGGCGACCGCCTGTTCGGAACCGGAAACTAGAGGCTGAGTCTTTCCCCTCCGCGCTTGCCGGGGAGGGCCAGGGTGGGGACGTCCGCTAACCGAACTTCGCCTCGTAAGCAGTCTGGTTGCAGCGTTGAAGTTCCTCGTCGGTCATGCCGGCTTCCGACATCAGCGCGAACTCGCGGCTCAGGGTCGTTTCCGCCACGGTGCGCGAGTCGGTGCTGATCGTGCAACGCACACCCGTACGCACCAGCCGCGGCAGCGGGTGATCTGACAGGGTCGCCACCGCCTTGGTCTTCCAGTTCGCGGTGGGGCACATGTCCAGAACGATGCCTTCGCCGCGGATGCGCTCGACGATGCGCTGATCACGCGCGCCGATGACACCGTGCGCGATGCGCTCTACCCCGAGCCCAAGGGCTTCCTCGACACTCAATGGATTGCCGGCCTCGCCCGCGTGACAAGTGAGGTGGAGGCCGGCCGCCTTCGCGGCCTCGAAGGCAGGGCGATGCGGGGACGCCGCAAAGTGCGCCTCGTCACCGGCCAGGTCGAAGCCGACGACGTCGCGGCCGGCGAAATTTCCCGCGAGGCGCGCGAGCTCCACGTTTTCATCAGGAGTGTGCTGACGCATCGCGCACACGATCGCGACCGCCTCGATCGGGCCGGAGTCCAGCCCCGAAAGGACGGCCCGGATCACCTGTTCCACCGTGAGACCGCGCCGCAGGTGCAGCCGTGGCGCCCACCGCACCTCGAGGTAGTCGATGTTCTCGGCCGAGGAATCGACGCAAAGCTCGTATGCGATGCGCTCGAGAGCTTCCTCGGTCTGCATTACAGCAATTGCCGCGTCGAAGTACTTGATGTACTCGGCCTGGCTGGGGCAGTCGTCCGGGGCGACCATGGAAAGCCCGCTTTTGCCGGCCAGCTCTTCGGCGGTCGAGGGACGCACCGCACCATCCAGATGCGAATGCAGCTCGGCTTTCTTCCAGCCGAGATACGGAGAGGCTATGTCAGCGAATAAATATGAGGCAGCTCGCGATACAGGCCGGCGTAGTCCAGGCCGTAGCCGATCACGAATCGGTCGGGGATGACGAACCCCGTGAAGTCGATCTTCACCTCGACCTCGCGTCGCGCCGGGCGGTCGAGCAGCGCCGCGAGCTTGACCGAGGCCGCGCCCAGCTTGCGGATCCGCTTCGCCACCGCGTTCACCGTGACGCCGGAGTCGATGATGTCCTCGACCAGAACCACGTGGCGACCGACGAGCGGACCTTCGACCATGTGGGCGAGCCGCAGGCGCCCGTTGCTCGACGTCCCGGTCGGATAGCTGGAAGCCCGCACGAACTCGAGCTCAGCCGGGATGCTCAGGCTGCGCAACAGGTCGGCGGCGAACACGGTCGCGCCTTTGAGGATGACGACCATGACGAGCGGAGTGTCGATGTCCGCGTAGACCTCGGAGATCTGGCGTCCAAGCTGGCGCACGCGACGGGCGATCCGTGCCGAGTTGATCATCGGCGTGACGGGCCTGTCCAGTCCAAGTCCCGATATCTCGCTCGGGGCCGACCTGGTCAGTACCTCAGTCATGCAAGTGCAATTCTAAGAGGGCTCACACACCTATTGGATGCCACACGGTCTTCATTTCCATGAAAGCGGCGACGAGATAAGGACTCTGCTCGTCCGATGTCACTTTGATCACACGCTTGACGTTGCCTGCCGCTGATTCCTCGATTGCTTTGATTTCGTCGGCGCTGCACCCGGCCGTGTCGATCGCGTTGATGTCCATGTGGGACGCGAGCCAGGGCAGGAGCTCTTTCCGCTGGCCGCTGATGATGTTGACCACGCCGGCCGGCACGTCGCTCGTGGCCAGGACCTCGGCCAGCGTCAGTGCGGCAAGCGGCTGCGACTCAGCTGCGAGCGCGACCACGACGTTGCCGCCACACAGGGCGGGGGCGAGGCGGCGCACGAGACCGCTGAGCGGAGCCACCTCGGGCGCGGTGATGGCCACCACGCCTGTCGGCTCGGGGATCGTGAAGTTGAAGTAGGGCCCGGCCACCGGGTTGACAGTGCCGGTGACCTGGGACAGCTTGTCGGTCCAGCCCGCGTACCAGACCAGCGTCTCCACCGCCTGGTCCAGCTCTCGGCGCGCCCGCGCGCCGCCGCCGAGCAGCTGGACGAACTGCGCTGCCCTGCCGTCCAGCATCTCGGCGGCCCGATACAGGATCTGGCCGCGGTTCATGGCCGTCCGTCCAGCCCAGCCCGGAAAAGCAGTGCGCGAGGCGCGAACCGCGTCGCGAAGGTCCTTGCGCGAGCCGCGTGGCACGTTGACCTTGCCGTCGGGACGGTAGGCGCGCCCGGACTCGGAGCGCACGAACTCGCCGTTCACGAAAAGCTTGTAGGTCTTGCGGACGTCCAACTCAGTTGAGCTCGAGGTAGGGCAGCAAGCCATGCACACCGCCCTCGCGCCCGTATCCCGATTCCTTGTAGCCGCCGAAAGGCGAGGTCGGGTCGAAGCGGTTGAACGTGTTCGCCCAGACGACGCCGGCGCGCATGCGCTCGGCCATCCACAAGATGCGCGAGCCCTTGTCTGTCCACACGCCGGCGGACAGCCCGTATGGCGTGTTGTTCGCCTTTTCGACCGCCTCGTTCGGGGTCCGGAATGTCAGCACCGACAGCACCGGGCCGAAGATTTCCTCGCGGGCGATCCGGTACGACTGCGAGACGTTGGTGAAAAGTGTGGGCGGGAACCAGAAGCCGCGCTCGGGCAGAACGCACTCGGGCTGGTAGAGCTCGGCGCCCTCCTCGATTCCCGACTCGACCAGGCCCCGGATCTTCTCGAGCTGCGCGCGCGAGTTGATGGCGCCGATGTCCGTGTTCTTGTCGAGAGGATCGCCGAGGCGCAGCGTCGAGAGCCTTCGCTTCAGCTTCTCCAGCAGCGGCTCGGCGATCGATTCCTGCACGAGCAGCCGGCTGCCCGCGCAGCACACGTGGCCCTGGTTGAAGTAGATGCCGTTGACGATGCCCTCGACCGCCTGGTCGAGCGGTGCGTCGTCGAAGACGATGTTGGCGGCCTTGCCGCCGAGCTCGAGCGTCAGCCGCTTGCCGGAGCCTGCGATCGAGCGCTGGATGAGCTTGCCGACCTCGGTCGAGCCGGTGAACGCGACCTTCTTCACGTCCGGGTGCGAGACGACAAGCGAGCCGGTCTTGCCCGCGCCGGTCACGATGTTGACCACCCCCGGCGGCAGCTCCGCCTGCATGCAGATCTCGGCGAACAACATCGCCGACAGCGGCGTCGTTTCGGCCGGCTTGAGCACGACGGTGTTGCCGGCGGCGAGCGCGGGGGCGATCTTCCACGCCAGCATCAGCAGCGGGAAGTTCCACGGGATGACCTGGCCCGCGACGCCGAGAGGCCGCGGCTTGCGATTGGGGAACGCCCACTCGAGCTTGTCCGCCCAACCCGCGTAATAGAAGAAGTGGGCGGCGCTCAGCGGGATGTCGACGTCACGCGACTCCTTGATCGGCTTGCCGCCGTCCATCGTCTCGACGACGGCAAGCTCACGCGACCGCTCCTGGAGGAGACGCGAGATCCGAAAGAGGTAGCGTGCCCGGCGCGACGGCGCCAGGCGGGCCCACGAATCGAAGGCCTTGCCCGCGGCCTTGACGGCGCGGTCGACATCGACCTCGTCGGCCTCCACCACCTCGGCCAGCTTCCTCTCAGTGGCCGGGTTGATGGTCGGGAAACGCTTCTTGCTGTGGCCCTCCACCATCCGTCCGCCGATGAACAGGCCGTAATGGGGCTGGATCTTGACGTGGTCGATCGCCTCGGGCGCCGGCGCATACTCGAAAACCTGCCTGGCGAGCTCGGCGGATTGCTTCTTGGTGATCGCCATCAGTCGATCGTGAAGTAGTCGGCGGATTGGTAGGCGCCGGTACGCTCCTTGCCGATCTGCATCAGGACGTCATTGAGGAGCGTCGACGCGCCGAGGCGCAGGCGGTCGGGCGTCATCCAGTCGGGTCCGAGCGTCTCATAGGTGAGCACGAGATATGCAATCGCCTGCTTCGCGGTGCGAATTCCGCCCGCGGCCTTGAAGCCGACGGGACTGCCCGTCTCGCGGACGAAGTCGCGGATGGATTCCATCATGACCAGGGCAACGGGCAGCGTGGCCGCCGGCTGCACCTTGCCGGTCGAGGTCTTGATGAAGTCGGCGCCGGCCGCCATGGCCAGGATGCTCGCGCGCCGAACCGCGTCATAGGTGCCGAGCTCGCCGGTCTCGAGGATGACCTTGAGGTGGGCGGGGCCGCATGCCTCCTTGACGGCGACGATCTCGTCGTAGACACGCTGGTAATCGCCGGACAGGAACGCGCCGCGGTCGATCACCATGTCGATCTCGTGCGCGCCCACGCGCACCGCCTCCTCGGTTTCGGCGATCTTGACCGAGGTGAAGCTCTGTCCCGACGGAAACGCGGTCGCGACCGAGGCGATCCGCACCGTGCTTCCGCGCAGGTGCTCCACGCAGTCGGCGATGCGCAGCGGGTAGACGCACACCGCCGCGACCGAGGGGATGGTGGCATCGCCGGGCTTGGGCCGGATGGCTTTGGCGCACATGGCCGCGACCTTGCCCGGGGTGTCGGCGCCTTCCAGGGTGGTGAGATCCATGCAGCGCACGGCGAGGTCGAGCGCCCAGAGCTTGGATGACTTCTTGATCGAGCGCTTCGCCAGCGAGGCGGCCCGCTCCTCCGCCCCGACCTCGTCCACGCTCCGGACTCCGCGCATCAGCGAACCGAGGTGGGTCAGGGAGAGGGCGGTGGCCATGCTGGGATTATGCGACGGTATGAAACGGACCAGCCGGTTCGCCGGCATCGCCGCGTCGTTCCTGGTGGCGGCGTGCGGCCCCAACCAGGCGGCGGTCCCCGTCAGGCCCAGCCCGGTGGTTTCACCGGCGACGTCGAGTTTGCCCACGGCGGTGGCGCCGGTCCAGCGGATGGAGGCGTCGCTCCCCACGCCGGTCGAGGAGACGGGCGCGGCGGCCGCCGGTGGCAAGCTCTACGTGATCGGCGGCTTCAACGCGGCCGGGGCCAGCCTCGACTCGGTGTACGTGTTCGACGGCAGCACGTGGGCAGCCGGTCCCCGCCTGCCCCTCCCGGTCGACCATCCCTCCGCGGCGACTATGGAGGATCGGGTCTACCTGGCCGGCGGGCACACCAACGGTCGCGACAGCGCTCGTCTGTTCAGGCTCGACTCGGACCACTGGACGGAGCTTGCGGCCATGCATTTCGCGCGCGGCGGTCATGCGCTGGTCGCGGCCGCGGGCAGGCTTTACGCAATCGGCGGCAACAGCTCCCGTGGCAACATCGGGCCGATCGAAGCCTTCGATCCCGGCTCCAATGCATGGACCGTGCTGCCCGCGCTCCCTGTGGCACGCAACCACGTCTCCGGTTTCGTTGCCGGAGGAGCTGCATGCATCGCCGGTGGCCGCTCACCGACGACCGCCCGCGTCGACTGCTTCGACCCGGCGACCGGCACCTGGTCGCGTCTTTCCGATCTACTGAAGCCCACAAGCGGTGGTGGCGCGACCACGTTCGACAGCGGCGACGTGGTGATGACTGGCGGCCAGGACGCGAGCGAAACTCGAATCGTCGACCAGCTCGCCTTCTACACTCGCGGCGGAGGGTGGAAGACCAGCGACACCATGATGTCGCCACGGCACGGCTTCGAGCTGGCTGTTTTTGAACGACGAGCGTGGGCCTGCGGCGGGGGCAGCGCGCCAGGGCTTCACCCGGTCACGACGTGCACATCACTCGGGGATGCGCCGGCCGCGAACGGCTGACATCAGCGCCACGGTCAGCGTCGTCAGCACGATGACCAGCGCGGGGACCCCGTAGTTGAACTCCGGCGTGGTCAGAAGCGGAATGTCTACGTTCCACACCGCCTCCAGCAGCAGGTCGGCCAGCTCGATGATCGCGTAGAAGACCAGGATCACGACGTTGGCCGCCAGTGCAGCAAACGGTATCGGTTCCCTGACGTAGAGCAGCAGGCCCGCAAGCGGAATCGCCGCCAGGAACGGCCCGAAAAAGTTCACGACAGCTTGCCGCACGGCATCGAGTGGATGCGCCGGCTGCGCGTGGAGCGCGTAGATCGTGAGGTCCACGTAGCCCAGCCGCCACGGGCGGGCGATGATCGAGCCGTCCGCGCCGACCGCAAATATCAAAAGCAGGTGCATCACTTCGTGGGCGCCGAAAGCCACCATGAAGAGGAGCAGCGACAGGACGAGAACTCTTACGGACATCAGCGATCCTCCTGCCTTACTCGGTTCGGTTTCTCGATGGCGGTATAAATCCTCCGATGACAGGCGTGCTCTCTGCAATCTTGGAAGCGCTCCAGATGGCCTTCTTCATGTTCTGGGAGGTCCTGTGGCCGCTCGTGCTCGGCTTTTTGATCTCCGCCATCGTGCAGTCGCTCGTTTCGCGCGAGGCTGTCGTCCGAGTTCTGGGTAGGGACGACCTGCGCGGGGTGACGTTCGCCACCGTCCTCGGAGCGGCGAGCTCCAGCTGCTCCTACGCCGCGGTGGCTGTGGGCCGCGGCCTGTTCCGCAAGGGCGCAACCTTCGCGAACGCGATCCTCTTCGAGTTCGCCAGCACGAATCTAGTCTTCGAGCTGGGCCTGGTGATCCTCGTGCTGCTCGGCTGGCAGTTCCTCGCCGCGGAGTTTGCCGGTGGGCTGTTGATGATCGCGATCCTGGCGGTGATCTTCAAGTACACGTTGCGTGCCCGCATGGTCGAAGTGGCCAAAGCTCAGGCGGAGAAGGGGCTTCGCGGGCGGATGGAAGGGCACGGCGAGATGGACATGTCGATCACCGATGGACCCTTCCTCGCCCGTCTCTTTTCGTCGCGCGGCTTCACCGCGATCAGCCACTTCTTTTACATGGACCTGGCGAGCCTGGCCCAGGACCTGGTGCTCGGATTTCTCATCGCCGGCGCGCTGGCGGCCTGGGTGCCGAACAGCTTCTGGCAGACGCTGTTCATCGCCAACAATCCGACCCTGGGAACGGTGTGGGGACCGATCATCGGCCCGGTGATCTCGCTGCTGAGCTTTGTGTGCTCAGTGGGCAACGTTCCGCTGGCGGCCGTGCTCTGGAACGGCGGCATCAGCTTCGGCGGGGTGATCAGCTTCATCTTCGCCGACCTGATCATCATCCCCATCCTCGACATCTACCGGAGGTACTACGGCGGTCGTATGAGTCTTTACCTGCTCGGGGCGTCCTACGCTGCGATGGTGCTGGCCGGGCTGGTCATCGGCGGTCTCTTCCAGCTCCTCGGCCTCGTCCCCGCCCACCACTTCATCGCGGCCTTCCAAACGCCGCCGTCATGGAACTACACGACGTTTCTCGACCTGGCCGCGCTCGCACTGGCGGGCGTCCTAGGGTGGCGCTTCTTGCGCACCGGCGGCAGGGAGATGCTGAGGGCGATGGAAGCCCCGGCCACCCCCGGTCATGAGATGGTTCACCATCACGACCATGAACATCACGACCACCACGAGCACCACCAGCACTGACGTGCAGCGCGACTACATCAAGGAATACAGCCATTCGCTCGGCCGGGACATGGAGCTCCTCCACTTCGGCCACGCGGGCACGCCCCTGCTCGCATTCCCGACGTCCATGGGCCGCTTTTACCAGTGGGAGGACTTCGGCATGGTGGAGGCGCTCAGCGACCTCCTTCAGTCGGGCGCCGTCCAGCTGATCTGCGTCGACAGTGTGGACGGCGAGTCGTGGTACGCCAGGGACAGGCCTGTGGCCGACCGGGTCGCGCGTCACCTTCAGTACGAGGCGTACATCGTGGACGAGATCCTGCCGCGAATCCCGGAGCGGCCGGTGGTCAGCGGGGCATCCTTCGGCGCGCTGCACGCGGTGCTCCTGGCCGCGAGGCACCCGACGCGGGTCCTCGGTTTCATCGCGCTGAGCGGCGCGTTCGACACCGCGCGCTGGCTGGAGGGATACCACGACGACAGCACCTACTTCACGAACCTGATGGCGTTTCTGCCTGGCCTGACAGACGAGGCGTACCTTTCCCCGCTCCGCGCGATGCACCCCAAGGTGGTGGTCACCGGCGAGGGGGACCCGAACGTGGACGACTCGGTCAAGCTCGCCGCCCTTCTACGCGACAAGGGCGTGGAGGTGGGGCTCGAAATCTGGCCCGGATGGGCGCACGATTGGCCTTACTGGAAGGACATGATCCGGCGCTACATCACCGGCTGACCGCCTAAGAAAAGAGGAAGGAAGATGGCCCGAAAGAAGATCATCGGACTGCTCGTCGGACGCGAGAACACTTTTCCAGGCCCCTTTCTCGACATCGTCAATCAAAAGGGCAGGGCGGACGGCATCACAGCCGAGCTCGCCGTCCTGGGCGGCACCACCGAGCTCGCCGAGCAGTACCACGCCGTGCTCGTCGACCGCATCTCGCACGAGGTCCCGTACTACCGGGCCCACCTCAAGAGCGCGGTCCTCCTTGGCACCACTGTGATCAACGACCCCTTCTGGTGGGAGGCCGACGAGAAGTTTTTCGAGTGCACGCTCGCGCGCAAGCTCGGGGTGGCGGTGCCCAAGACGGTGGTCCTTCCCAACAAGCAGTACATCCCCGAGATCGACCACGTCCGCTCGCTCAGCAACCTGCAGTTTCCTCTCGACTGGGAGCACATCCTTGGTTACACGGGGCTGCCCGCGGTCCTCAAACCCAACACCGGCGGCGGGTGGAAGGACGTCTACATCGTGCACACGCTGGAGGACCTGATCACGGCCTACGACCAGACGGGATTGAAGACGATGATCCTGCAGGAGTTCATCGACTGGGACGACTACGTCCGCTGCATCTGCATCGGGCGCCAGGACGTCCTCCCGATCCGGTACAACCCGCGTGCTCCGTTCGAGCAGCGGTACCAGATCTCGAACCCGGTCGAGGGCAGCCTTCGCGAACAAGCCATCAATGACGCGCGAACCCTCGTGGATGCGCTCGGCTATGACATGGACACGGTCGAGTTCGCGGTCAAGGACGGCGTCCTCTATGCGATCGACTTTCTGAACCCGGCGCCTGATTTCGACAACTTCTCGATCAAGGAGGACAACTTCCGCTGGGTCCTCGAGAAGATGAGCGACCTCGTGCTCGCGTATGCACGCGGCGACGCGACCCCTCCGTGGCGAGATGAGCAGCGCTGGTGGAAGCACGTGGAGAGGACGGCGGCGCCGAATCCCGTTCAGGCGTGAAGGATCCCGTCGCCGCCTTTCACGGCCTGCTCGACGACGAGCGGCTGGCCGCCTCCAGCGCCGAAGCGCTGGTCGAGGGTCAGCGTGCCCGCCGGCTGACCTTTGGCGAACGGCCGCTGTGCGTGGCCATCCGGCCGCAGCTGCTGACCCGCCGGCGCTACGAGCAGGCGGTTTCGGCGGCGGAGGGGGTCGCCGCCGCCCTCGCGAGTCTCGAGCGAGCCGTGCTGGAGGACGCCGACCTTCGCGCCGAGCTCGGGCTCGAAACCGAGGAAGAGCGCCTGGCGATGGCGGACCCAGGCTTCAAGTTCTCCTCGCCTTCGGTGCGCCTGGACAGCTTTTTTGCGGACGAGGTCCGCTTCGTCGAGTACAACGCCGAGTCGCCGGCGGGGATGGCCTATAGCGACAACCTCACCGCCGTTTTCGCGCGCCTCCCCGTGATGAAGGCCTTTCGCAAGCTGTTCCGCGGCCGGTTCATTCCGACGCGCCGCAGGCAGCTCAGGGCGATGCTCCACGCTTTCAAGCAGTGGGGAGGGAGCGCCACGCCTGTGATCGGCATCATCGACTGGGAGGGCCTGCCGACGGCGCCGGAGTTTGAGATGTTCAAGGCGTTCTTCGAGGAGGCGGGGATCAAGACGGTGATCTGCGACCCCCGGGCGCTCGAGTTCCGGCGCGGCAAGCTCTACGCGCAGGGCGCGGCGGTCAACCTCGTGTACCGGCGCGTCCTGACCAGCGAGCTGCTCGCCCGCGGGGATGGCACCCGGGCATTGCGCGAGGCATACATGGCCGGGGCGGTGTGCGTCGTCAACAGCTTTCGGGCCAAGCTGCTTCACAAGAAGATGAGCCTTGCCCTGCTGTCAGATGACCGCTATCAGCGCCTGTACACGCCGGCCCAGAGGACCGCGATCCAGCGCCACATCCCCTGGACCAGGCGCGTGCGCCCGGAGCTCGCTGAGGAGATCGCCCGGCGCCGGGAAACGCTGGTGCTGAAGCCGAACGACGAGTACGGTGGCAAGGGCGTCGTCCTGGGATGGACCGTCGACCAGGCGGAATGGGAATCCGCGATCGACGTGGCGACCACCCAGAGCTACGTCGTCCAGGAGGCGGTGGAGATCCCTCGGGTGCCTTTCCCGGTCGCCCTTGACGGCATCCGTTACCTCGACCTTGCCGTCGACCTCGATCCCTACCTGTTCAACGGCAGGGCCGGTGGGTTCATGACCCGCGTCTCGGCCGCCGCCTTGCTCAACGTGACCGCCGGAGCGGGCAGCGTCGTGCCAACATTCGTGATCGAGGGTCCGGCATGAGTCGCGAGGGCTTGCTCACGATCGGCGTCGAGGAGGAGTACCAGATCATCGACGCGTCTGGTCAGCTCCACGCGCACATCGACTCTCTGCTCGCGAGGGCGGCCCCCAGGCTGGGCGACAAGGTCAAGCGGGAGATGATGCAGTCGGTGGTCGAGGTCGGCACCACCATCTGCGCGAACGTCGGCGAGGCGCGCGACCAGCTGGGCGAGATGCGCGGCACGCTGGCCGAGCTGCTCCAACCGGAGGGTCTTCGCATCGCCTGCGCGGGCACGCACCCGTTCTCGAGCTGGCAGGAGCAGCAGATCACAGACCACGAGCGGTACAAGATGCTCGAGGAGGAGCTGCAGGACGTCGTCCGCTCGCTCGTGATCTTCGGCCTGCACGTGCACGTCGCGATCCCGAATCCCGAGCTCCGGATCGAGGTCCTCAACGAGGCGCGCTACTTCCTGCCGCACCTCCTTGCCCTGAGCACCTCGAGTCCCTTCTGGATGGGACGCAACACCGGCTTGAAGTCGTACCGCAGCGTGATCTGGTCGAACTTTCCGCGCACCGGCATACCCCCGGACATCAGCTCCTACGACGAGTACCAGAACTACGTCGAGCTCCTGGTCAAGACCGGCTCGATCGACAACGGCAAGAAGATCTGGTGGGACCTACGCGCGCACCCGACCTTTCCGACGCTCGAGTTCCGCGTCTGCGATATGCCGACCCGGCTCGAGGAGACCATCTGCCTCGCGGCCCTGATGCAGGCGATCTGCGCCAAGCTGCTGCAGCTGCGCGCCCGCAACCTCGGATTTCGCAAGTACATGCCCGCGCTCATCGCCGAAAACAAGTGGCGCGCGATCCGGTACGGGCTCGATGGCAAGCTCATCGACTTCGGCAAGCAGGCCGAGGTTCCGATGCGCGACCTCGCCGTCGAGCTGCTCGAGTTCGTCGACGACGTGGTGGACGACCTGGGCTCGCGGAAAGCGGTGGCGTACTTGAACACGATCCTCACCGAGGGCACGAGCGCGGACCGCCAGCTGCGGGTCGTGAAGAACGGTGGCGACACCCGCGCGGTCGTCGAGCTGCTGGCGGCGGAGACGATGGGGGTCACCGTCCCGGATTAGCACGGCGGTTGGCGCGGTTCCTGTCTACATGAAGACCGCAAGTGAGCTGATCCGGGAGGCGGTCGGATCGTGGCCCGGCGTCACCACCGTGCCCCACAGGTTCGGCGGCACCGAATACCTCTTTGGCAAAAAGGAGATGGGCCACGTCCATGGCGACCGCCTCGTCGACATGCCCCTGCCGCGACGCCTGCGCGACGAGATGATCGCGTCGGGCCGGGCGCAGCCGCACCACGTCCTGCCTGAGACCGGATGGGTGAGCGTCTGGATCGACGGGCCGCACGACGTCGCCGGCGTGATCGAGCTCTTCCGGATGCAGTACGACCGCTACACCGAGAAACGCGCTCTGAACGCGTCTGGCGGGGCCCCGTCTCCATCAAGTGTTTAATTAGCCCGTGGCGACACGGGCCGCGTCGCGCCAGCCAGGCGCCGTCAGCGAGAAGAGGCGGCAGCAGCTGGTGCTGGCTGCCTACGGCGAGCTCGCGGAGCGCGGATTCGAGGGTTTGCGTACGCGCGAGGTGGCGGCCGGGGTGGGCGTCAACATCGCGACCCTCCACTATTACTTTCCGACCAAGGAGTCGCTGATCCGGGCGGTGCTGGATCACGCGATGGACCGGTTCCGTACCACGCTGGCCCCCCATGGGTCGCCGGCGGACCAGCTGCGCAACTACCTGCGCGCCACGCGGAAGCTGCTCCTCGAAGAGCCGGAGCTTGGCGCCGTGATGGCGGAGCTGGCCCTGCGCTCGGTCCGCGACGACTCGATCGGCTCGATCATGAACGAGATGTACGACGTCTGGCACGCCACGCTGCGAGGACTGCTGAAGAGGGCGGCGCGGGAAGGCAACCTGCGACCCGAGCTCGACAGCGACGCGGTCGCCGCGCTGATCATCGCCACGCTCACCTCGATGACCTTGCCCGTGATGAGCGACGCGAGGCGCGGTGACCAGGCTCTTCGCCAGCTGGAACGATGGCTAGGGGTCACCAGCCCGAAGTCCTGAGCAGACCAAGCAATTGATTGATTAGCCTGCTATGCTAAAGTCAATCACTTGATTGACAGGAGGAAATCGAAAGTTGGCTGCTCGCGTTGAAACGACACATGTCCCTTCACTGGTCGGATTTTTCAACCCCATCGCGCGGCGGGTCCTGAAGGTGGGATCTCTGCTGGGGCCGAACGCGCTCATCACCGTGCGAGGACGGAAGAGCGGGCTGCCTCGAACCACGCCCGTCGCGCTGGTCGAGATCGATGGCAGGCGGTGGGTGATCGGAACGTTCGGTGAGACCAACTGGGTTCGCAACCTCCGGGAGGCAGGCGAGGCGACGCTCTCAGTGGGACGCCGGCGCGAGGAGGTCGGGGCCAGCGAGCTGACCGGCGACGCCGGAGCCGCCTTCTTCCGCGACACGCTCGGGCCCTACGTGCGGCGGCTGCCGGCAGGCCCTCTGCTGGTGTCGATCCTGGGGGCCAAGGACATCCTCGAAGACCCAGCCGCTGCGGCCGCGCACCGGCCGGTGTTCGAGCTGCGCGCAGCCTGAGTCCAGGCGCTCGCCTCGTGCTCAGGCCGGCCAGGGGACAGGCGGGCCTTCACCCGGAACGCTGAGCACGAGCATCGGGATTCGGAAGTCGAGCACCAGGTCGACACAATGGCCGTCCGGCACGAGGACTTCGACTGACCGCGCGTCGCCGGCCGGCTGAAGTCGGTAGGTCCCAGGGTCGAGCGGCGCGATGAAGGCGCCGTCGGCCAGCACGGCGACAGTTGCCGCCGCACCGGTGGTCTCGTTCTCGATGGCTAGGTACGCGGGTTGCGCGCCGCGGACGTCGAGCTTGCCCGCAATGCCGGTGCCGGGGAACCAGCGGATGACCTGCTGGTCGTTGCGGTATCCGGTCAGAACGGCGACGGTCAGCAGCGTGGTCAACGTTGCGACGAGCAGGGCCACGGCACGGAGCCTCATCGCGATTCTCGGAGCAGTCGCGGCGCCGCCAGGACAACCGCCAGGGCCGCCACCAGCACCGCCAACAGACCGAGTTCAGGCAACCAGGCGTCCAGGAGCCACCTCGTCAGCACAAATGCGCCTAGCGATTGAGGTCCCAGGTAAACGGGCCACACGATGGCGGCGAAACGCAAGGACCCGAGCGCGACATCGGTGTTGACGCCGTCTGGCGACCGCTGCGAGGACAGCACGAGGAGTACGAAAGCGATCGCCTGGAGCAGGACCGCCACGCAGACCCCATGCAGGTATGCGCCCGCGGAGCTCAGGATCCGGTTGCCCCGTATCACCGCCGCGTACGCCATGGCAGCGCCAAGCAAAAGGTCGAAGGCAACGCCGGTCCTGCCTGGCAGGTCGTCGACGAGAGCTTCCAGCTCGCGGCCGTACCGCTCGCGCCACGACCTGGGATAGAGGAGCAGGAGGCCCTTCATCGGGATGGCCTCCAGCGACGGAATTTCCATGTGGCCGCGGCCAGTCCACAGAGGGCGGTGAATGCGACCGATGCGATCCAACCCGCGCTGTAGACAGCAAGCGCTGGCCGGAACGGAGCAGCGGGCATGGTCAGTTGCAGGTAGTGGGGTCCCAGCTCGACCGACAGGTTGAGCTTGAGGATCGTGCTGAACAGGACGATGAGAGCCGCCAGTGTCGCTTCGGCGACCCCGACCGCGAGCAGGCCCAGGAGCAGCACAGAAACCACCGCGGCCGGCTTTCGCATCAGGCCCGCTTGAGCCGTCGCAGCCCGGCCGCGATGAGGCCCTTCATACCGCCGATCTCGGTCTCCAGCCGCCGGCGGCCCTGCGGCGTGATCTGGTAGGGCCGGCGCCGGTCGTCGATCTCCAGCGCCTCGATCATGCCCTCCGCTTCGAGGCGGCCGATCGCGCCGTAGAGGGTGCCCGGCCCCAGGCGGATGCCGGTGATCGACGCGATGTCCTCGATCATCGCGTAGCCGTGCCTTGCCCCCCCGGCGAGGCTGGTGAGAATCAGCAGATCGGCGTCGTCGCGAAGTCCCATATATCGTCCTTCGCTATATCGTGACGCGATATAGTGAGATTGTCAAGACGATATGACCGCCGGTTACACCTCTGAGGCCAGCCCCTCGCGACACCACGCGTACAGGGCGTCGTACATCGGCATCTGAGCCTCCAGCTTTTCGTGGTCGCGGTCGCCGTAAATGCTGCGGAATCCCATCGCGATCGATTTCAGGCCGGCGGCCTCAGGTGTTTGGGCTACGTCCGCTTCGATGTCGGCACCGTGCACGATCCTGGCCAGGCGGCCGAGGGCGGGGTCGTCGAGGCCGTACTTGAGCAAGATGGACTCGAACGAGCACCGCCCGTCGACATGGCCAAGCTCGGCCCCGTCGACGTCGAACGGCACAGCGTCCTTTTCCCGGGCCACACGAGCGACCTCTTGCGGGTCGACGTACAGGAACTCGGCCTCCTTGTCGAGGAATCGCCGGATCAGCCACGGGCACGCGATCCGGTCGACGGCGGCGTTCTTCCGGGTCACAAATCGCATCTATAGATCCCCCTCAATTGCTGCCGGGACTCCGCGCGCAGTCGATCGACCGCCGCCTGGTAGGCCGCAGCCGGCAGGTGCATCGCGTAGTGGACATGCACGCCACCCCGCCCGCCACCGAGCCCCAGCTGCGGGCGCCACAGCCCGATCCGGGTCTGGTCTCCCGCCATCAACCAGATCGCGCCGCCTCGGTCCGACCACGTCTCGACCACCGGCAGGCCGAGCAGTCCGGCGTAAAACCTTTCGCCCGCCTCCAGGTCGGCCATCTCGAGCGCGATCTCGCAGACCCCGGTCACGGGGACGGGTTCATTGCTCACGCGTGGGTCTCTTGATTCAACGCGTAGGCGACGGCCTCGTCAGGGCTCATCGCCTGGCCAGCCTCAAACGCCCTCCTCTCCTCCTCGTCTTCGGCGGCGGCCACCGGTCTGCCACCGATCGCGTTGGCCAGAGTCGCGATCTGGGCCCCACTCTTGGCCTGCATCGCGGCCGCCGCGCCGGCGAGCCGGAGAGAGCGCAACCGGTGCTCGCGCAGCCGCGCGATCTGCGCGGAATCATCGAGAAGGATCGTGACACCCGATATGTCACCGGCCTTGGAGAACAGGCCCAAGGCCTCGGTCACGAGGGGCTCCGCGGTGGCGGGGTCACCGAGATTGATGGCGACCAGGGCTCGCGTGTGCAGAGACCATCCGAGCCCGAAGCTCTCGCCGAGCTTTCGAAACAGGTTGATCGACTCGTCGAGTGGAGGCACGGCCGCGGTGTATTCCTGCAGAAAATGATGGACGTTGCCGATGCCCCACAGGCAGCGGGCAATTCCGGGTGGGTCGTCCAGCTCGCGAAACAGAGTCAGTGCCTCGTCGAGCAGGGGAAGCGCCTTTGTCATGTCGGTCCTTCCGACGACGTGGGGAAAAGAGTCGTTGTAGATCGCATTTGCAATCGCCCGTTTGTCGCCGGTTGCCCTCGTCAGCACAAGGCAGTCGTCGTACCAGGCCTGCGCCGCGCGCATGTCTGCCTGCCAGTAAGCGATGCCCCCGGCCGCCTCGAGCGCGCGGCGGTGGGCGGCCGGATGCTTATCCACGCCAGGGAGCGCCAGCACGGCCTCGATCCGCCCGCGCCCTTCGTGCAGGTGACCGCGCATCTGCCAGAAGCGCCACATCGCCGCCCCGAGGCGCAGCGCCGTCTCAGTGCGCTGAAGCGAGATGCACCAGTCGAGCGCGGCGCGGAAGTTGTCGAGGTCTCGCTCCAGCCGGTCGAGCTGCGCCTTGCGCTCGCCGCCGAAAAGTCGCTTCTGCGCCTCTTCTACCATCGCCGCATACGCCTCCGCGTGGCGGTCGTGAATCACTTCCGCATCGTCGCTCTCCTGAAGACGCTCAGCGGCGAACTCTCGAATCGTCTGCAGCATGAGCAGCCGGGGCTCGTCGAAGTCCGGCATGCGGCGGATGAGGCTCTGGTCGGCCAGCTCTTCCAGTCCGGTCAGGACATCGGCGCCGATCTCATCGGCCGGTCCGCACACAGCTTCCGCCTGCTCGAGCCCGGCGCCGCGGGCGAAGACGGAGAAGCGCGCCAGCAGGCGCTTGAAAGCAGGATCCAGCATGTCGTAGCTCCAGGCGATGGCGCCGGTCAGGGTCTGCTGCCGGCCTGGGAGGTCGCGGGCTCCGGCACCCAGCGCGCTCAGGCTCTTTTCGAGTCGGCTCAACAGCGCCTGCGGCGAGTAGAGCTTGATTCGTGCCGCGGCCAGCTCGATGGCGAGAGGTAGGCCATCCACCCGCTCGCAGATGCCGGCGATGGCGGGGGCATTCTCGTTCGTGGCCTGGAAGTCCGGCTTGGCGGCCAGCGCGCGCTCGATGAAAAGCTTCACGGCCTCGTACTGCGAGAGGGCCTCCAGCGAAGGGTGCACCTTCGGGTCGGGAAGGTGAAGAGGTTCGATCGCGAACTCCTGCTCGCCATATGCGCGGAGGGCCGCGCGGCTGCTGACGATCACCTTCAAGTCGGCCCCGGCCTGGAGCAGCGTCGACGGGAATCCCGCAGCGGCGGGGAGCAATTGCTCGAAGTTGTCCAGGACCAACAGCAGCTTCTTGTTGCGGAGATGCTCGATCAGCCCGTCCAGCGGCAGCCGGTTGCCGACCAGCTGCAGATTCAGGGCCTGGGCGATCACGGAGGGAACGAGATCCGGATCCCGTACCGCCGACAACGCGATGAAATACACGCCGTCGGGAAACTGGTCGAACGCCTCCGCCGCAACCTGGAGGCTCAGCCGCGTCTTGCCGATGCCGCCTGGGCCGGTCAGCGTCAGCAGGCGCTTGCCTTGCAGCAGCTGTTTGGCCTGCAGGACCGTGTCGGAGCGGCCGACGAAGCTGGTCAGCTGGGTGGGCAGGTTGTTGGGCGTCCTGTCGAGCGTGCGCAGGGCAGGGAACTCATCAGGCACGCCGGCCACGATCAGCTGGAAGAGGCGTTCAGTCCTTGCCAGGTCGCGCAGGCGATGGGTGCCCAGGTCCCGCAGCGCGAGCTCGTCTGGCAGGCTTTCCACGACCAGCGCTTTGGTGCTCTCGGAAACGAGGATCTGGCCCCCGTACGCGGCACCGGCGATCCGCGCCGCGTGATGGACGTCCAGGCCGATGTACTCGTCGCCCATCAGGGGCGCCTCGCCCGTATGAAGGCCGACCCTGACCCGTATCGCGGCGCCGTCGGGCCAGGAATGTTGGGCAAAGGAGCGCTGCGCGCTGGCCGCGGCCTGGCAAGCGTCCATCGCGCTCGCGAATACACAGAAGAACGAATCTCCTTCGGTGCGGAGCTCCCGTCCCTCGTTGCTCCGAAATGCATCTCGCAGCATCTGGTGATGCACCATCTGCAGCTGCACGTACTGTTCGCCGAGCTGCTGCATCAGGCGCGTCGACCCCTCGATGTCGGTGAAGAGGAAGGTCACGGTGCCGGTCGGAAGGGTCAACTCCGTGGCCGCGACAGCGAGGGGCTCAAGAGCGGCTCCAGCGCAGCCGCGATCGCGGAACGATGCTCGTCGCGCTCGAAGTCGAGGAGCGGATGACCCGGCAACAGGTGCTCTTTGACCGCTGCGCCGTGGCGGCGGACGTACACGATCGGATACAGGTCGTCGTGCCCGTTCGACTCGAGAGCGATCGCGGCTCCGTCAGGGCCTTCAAGGTCGACGAACGTGGCCAGCGGGCTGATGCCCTCGTCCACGATGCCGCGGTCGGCGTCGATCGAGATGACGTGGGCAAGGTACGAGCGTTGATGCCAGAGCTCTGGCCCGTATCGCGCCTCGGCGCACATGAACGGGATCACCTCGTCGGCGGCCATCGGCCGTCTCGCGGTCTTGACGCCGAAATGGGCCTCAGCCAGGTGGCGGGCCAGCACGCGGGCGTTGTAGCGGTAGCCCTGGACCGCGCCGGAGTTGCTTGGGATGCCGTGCTTCATCATGCCCTGCGAGCCCTGGTTGATCGTGCCGGCGAAATAAATCCCGGGCACCGATGCGCTTTCCCAGAATGGCGTCTGGACCGGCAACCTGCTCTGGCCGACGATCCTCACGCCCAGCTCAGGCAGATCGCGCAGAGGAGCGGTGAAACCTGTCGCCGCGATCACATCGTCGACCTCGACGACGAGGCTCAGATTCTCACGAGCGTTCCGGGTGCTGACCTGGTACACCGTGCCGGCCAGCTTCACCTCCTCGATCGACGCGTCGAGGATGATCACGCCGCCCGCAAGCACCGAATCCTCGTACGGCTGGACGTACCGCGCGCGCACGCCGACCAGCGAGTGGGTGTTGACCGACAGCTTGGCCGGGCTCGGCGAGGCCAGGATGATCTGCCTCGCCCACGGGAGCAGGCCGGAGGCGATCTCGAATCCCGAGTTTTGCTTGCCGATGATGAAGACGCGGCGGTCGGCGTAAGTCTCCACGGACCGCAGCTCGCCGTAGTGGGGCACGTCGGCAAGTCCGGGTATCGGTGGCCGGAATGGTTGCGCCACGCCGACGGCGAAAACCACGATCGGCGCACGATATTCGCCGTCGGAGGTGCCCAGCACCAGGTCACCGCCGGCGTCCTTGCGTGTGGTCTCCCAGCGGCAGCCATACCGCACGCGAACTCCGGTGCGCTCGGCGAACAGCACAAGCCCCCGCTCCATCTCCGGGCGCGATGGGAAGTAGGACGTGCCGTCCATGACCCCGGGCATGACGCCTCGGCAGGACTCCTCTTCGGCGAGCAGGCTGTTCCAGTCGTAGCGCTCGTACTCGCGCGAGCTGCGGTCGAACCCCGTGTATGGCTTGGTCCAGCTGAGCATGCGCTGGAAAACCGGCCAGCGCCGAAACATGCCGCCCGGGGCGTCATCCTGCGAAAGCACGGCGTGATCGACGCCGAGCCGCGTGAGGCAGTAGGTCAGCTGCAGACCGCCGGGCCCGCTGCCGACGACGATGAGTGGGTAGCGACCTGGCGGAAAGGGCTTCGGCTCTAGCTCAGCCACTTGGTCGTGGTGCGCACCTTGCGGGCTTCGCCCTGAAGGAGACGGAACATGATGTTCGGACTGGCCTTGAGGAAGCTCTCCACCTGCGTGCTGGGCAGGACAAGGCAGCGCAGCGCTCCGATGGCAACGATGTCCGCCGTCGGCGCCTCGCCAAGCAGGCAGGAGATCTCGCCGAAATAATCACCGGCCCGCAGCGTCGCTCGATCGACCCCGTCGATCCGGATTGCGGCCGCGCCGTCGATCACGATGTAGAGGCCGGAGCCGCTGAACCCCTGACGGAGGACTTTCTCTTCATCGGCAAACCACTGCTCGGTGAAAACGTCGACCACGTTCTCGCGCTGGGGCGTGGTCAGGTCCGCGAACAGGGCGAACCCGGCGATCGTGTCAGCGAGCTCACCTACCGCCACCCCTCGCCTCCCCAGCACTCGCGTCGCACATCGCGACCATGATGACACCGAGCCTCGGGCGCAGATCGAGGCCAGAAATGGGAGAGCTTTACTGACCTGCCCGGTTGGCGGTGGTCATCGCCGGCGAGCCGTGACCGCCCGGTCGGTGAGGTAGCGCTGGATGCTCGGGCCGATCCATCGCGCGAGCTCTCCGCGCGACGCGCCGGCGAGCGATTCCACCTTGATGACGTAGCGCAGCATCGCCAGGCCGACCAGCTGCGTGGCGACGAGGCCCGCGCGCAGCTGCGGATGGTCGAGCTTGATCGCCACCGCCAGCCGGCCGAGCACCTCCCGGGTGACGAACTCCCGCATCAGATCCGCGGCCAGGTCGCTGCTCACGACTGACCGGATCAGCGCCAGCAACGATCCGCCCGCCGGTGAGTCCCAGGTCTCCAGAAAGAAGGACACCAAGCGCTCGCCCAACCCATCGAGGCCTGGCTCGAGCAGTCGCGGAATGAATACCGCCGGATCGACGGGGAATTCGACCGCGGCCAAAAAGACGCCCTCCTTGGACCCGAAATAATGAGGCACCATGGCCGGGTCGACGCCCGCCGCCGAGGCGATGCCGCGGATCGTGGCCCCGTCGTAGCCCTCCTCGCCGAAGCGCGCGCGTGCGGCGGCGAGGATCTTGTCCCGCGTGCCGCCGATGCCAGGCCGCCGGCCGGTGCGCGGCATTCGAGTCGAGCTAGCGGGCGACCGCGGGCATCGCGGCGGCCGAGTGGACGCGGCCCCGTACGGCCTGGCCAAGCAGCATCAAGAGCAAACCCACAACGAGCCAGCCGGCCATCAGCAGGACGGGCGCCGCGGCGCCCTGGCCATCGAAGTAGAGCGCTCCCCGTAGCGCACTGAAGAGCTGTCCCGCGGGCATCCAGGGCGAGAGCGCGCGATAGGCGTCGGGCAGGAACTGCGCACCGGCGGGCCCTCCCGAGGAGATCAGATTCAGCAGGACGACGACGAGCCCCGCCAGCCCGATCCCAGGCGCTCCCAGAAGTCGCGAAAGGCCGGCAATGACTGCCCCGGCGGCCAGCGAGGCGAGCGCCACCAGCCCGACCATGGCCGCGGCGCCGGTGGTGTCGTATCCGCCGACGATCCAGGCCGCCATGCCGACGCCGACCAGTCCCGCCAACACCGACCATCCGCCAACCACGGCGAGCCACAGCGCAAGCCGGGCTGCCCTCCCGCGCACGAACAGGACCACCTGCGCGACAAAGGTGGAGACGATCGTGGCCAGGACGAGAAAGAAGAGGACGAGGCCATGAGGGTCGCCGGCGGCGAAGGGATGCGTCACCTCGACCGACAGCTGTGCGCCCTGGGCCGCGAAGGCGCCGGTGAAAACAGCGGTGATCACACCGGTGACGGCGTCGCCGGCGGCGCCCGCAACGATCAGATGAGGCGCCCCCGCGCCGACCACCAGGACGGCGTCGACGTCACGGGCGTCGATCCCTGCCCTGGCCTGGTCCTCGGAGGTATAGGTCGTGAATGTGAACGTGCCCGGCGCCTTGGCGTCGAAGCCGGTGGTCATCTGCTGAAGCGCGGGGGCCGGACCGACCAGTCCGACCGGGATGTCATGCGGGCGCGGATCGCGGATCGCGGTCCCGATCAGCCCGAGCAACGTGACCAGCACCACGAGGCCCGCGGCGAGCGCCGCCACGACCGGTTCAAGTACGCGTGTTCGATCTTCCATCCAGCTACCTCCCGGGACCAGTTGAATTCATCACCTGTTGAATTCTACAGCTGGTGAATTCCTTCGTCAAGGAGCAGCGAATCCGGAGTCGCCTGCGCCGGTTCTCTTACAAATAGATCCGTGAAACGCGTCCACTACGCCTGGGTCGTCGCCGCCGTCACGTTCATCGCGCTGATGGGCGCGGCCGGCTTTCGCGCCACGCCAAGCGTGCTGATCGTGCCGCTGCAGAACGAATTTGGTTGGAACCGCGCGGTCATCTCGATCGCGGTCTCGATCAACCTCGTCCTGTTCGGCCTCACCGGGCCGTTTGCCGCGGCGCTCATGGACCGCTTCGGCCTGCGCGCGGTGACCCTGGGCGCTCTGATCACGGTGTCGACCGGCGCGCTGCTGACCACGGTCATGAACTCCCCGTGGCAGCTCTATCTGCTGTGGGGCGTGGTGGTCGGACTGGGCACGGGATGCATGGCCTCGGTCCTCGCGGCGACCGTTGCCGGTCGCTGGTTTGTGCACCGCAGGGGTCTGGTGTTGGGCGCCTTGACCGCGGCCGGGGCCACGGGGCAGCTGATCTTCCTGCCGGGACTGGGATGGCTGGCGCAGTACCTCGGCTGGCGCACCGCCGCAGTCGCCGTCGCGATCGCGGCGCTCACCGTCGTGCCCGTGGTCGCGATCTTTCTTCGCAACCGTCCGAGCGACGTCGGGTTGCGTGCTTACGGCGCGACGCAGGCGGACAATGCGCCGCTGGCCACCGGCAGCCCGATCGTCAACGCCTTCAGGGGCCTGCGCCTGGGCGTCCGCTCGCGCGACTTCTGGCTTCTCGCGGGCAGCTTTTTCATCTGCGGAGCGTCCACCAACGGCCTCATCGGCACGCACCTGATCCCGGCCTCCATGGACCACGGCATGGCGGAGGTCACGGCCGCGAGCCTGCTCGCGGTGATCGGCATCTTCGACGTCATCGGCACCCTCGCCTCGGGTTATCTGACCGACCGCTTCGACAGCCGCTGGCTTCTCTTCGCCTACTACGGACTACGCGGTCTATCCCTGCTGCTTCTTCCTTATGTCTTCGGAAGCCCGCAGTTCGGCCTGATCCTGTTCATCGTCTTCTACGGCCTCGATTGGGTGGCGACGGTGCCGCCGACCGTTCAGCTGGCGCGACGCGTCTTCGGACAGCAGAATTTCGCCATCGTCTACGGATGGATCTTTGCCTCCCACCAGCTCGGTGCGGCGTCGATCGCCTTCGCGGCCGGAGCGGTGCGTACTTTCTTCGGCGACTATCAGCTCGCTTTCATGAGCTCGGGCTTGCTGTGCCTGGTGGCGGCCGGGCTCGTGCTGCGGATCGCGCGCGAGCGGCCGGGCCCGGTCGAGGACCTGGAGCCCGGTGTGGGGATGGAGGCTCCCGCCTACTCCTGAGGCTCGTGCGCCGGCTTGCAGTCGCGGGTTTGGCGATTGCCGCGTCGTTGACGCCACAGGTCGTCCTCGCGCACGCCCAGCTGCTTCAGTCCGACCCAGCGCCCAACGCGCTGCTCCAGACGGTTCCTGCGTCGGTCACCCTCATCTTCAGCGAGGCGGTGGCGCCTGCGGGCGCCGGCATCAAGGTTTTCAGCCCCTCGGGGCGGCAGGTGGGTGCGCCCCCAGTCGCCAGAGGATCCGTGCTCTCCAGCGCGATTGATTCAACCGAAACCGGCACCTACGTCGTGAGCTGGCAGGTCCTCGCCCCCGACACCCATCCATCCCGCGGCGCTTTTGAATTCAATGTCGGACGGGGGAGCCCCAATCCTTACTCGGCGCTGGCGAACGGTCCCGAGATCGGCACGGCGACGCCGACCGGGTTGGTGCTGCAGGCGCTCGCCCGGTGGGTGCACCTGGTCGGCTTTGCGCTCGTGTTCGGCGTCATCGGTTACACGTTGCTAACCCATCGTCAGGAGTCGTTTCGGCGCGTTGTCGGATCGGGTGTGATCTTGCTCATCGCCGCCGAACCGCTCGCTTTGCTGGGCCAGCTCGCCAGCCTCAGCTTCGACGGCGACACCGCTCTCGCGGTCCTCGGTTCGAGCTTCGGGCGAGTGATCGGGCTGCGCCTGGGCGCTGCGTTGCTGACGTGGGCGCTGCTGGCGACGCGGCGAGCCTGGCCGCTGTTGGCGCCCGGCGCCGCCATCGCGCTCCTTGACGGCGCCAGCGCGCATGCGATCCTCGGCCTGCCGGGTGCGGGTCAGGTGCTGGTGGCAGCTCATGTGAGCTCGATGGGTTTGTGGGCAGGCGGACTGGCCGCTTTCCTGATTGCGCCCGATCGGCGCTTCGGCCGCTACGCGGCGTGGACGCTCACGGTGACAATCGCGAGCGGGCTGCTGCTGGCTTTCGCGCACACGCACTTCGGAGACGCCCTGATCACGTCGGGGTATGGGCGCGTCCTGATGGTCAAGGTCCTCATCGTCGGCGTGGCGCTGGTGGCGGCAGTGGCCCGCCGCCACCGGACGGAGTTCAGGATCGCGATGGTCGTGGTCGCCGCGGCCGCGGTCCTGGCGGCTCTGCCACCCCCCATCTGAGGCTGTGGTCGACGGCTAGGGAATCCCCTCCTCGGCGAGGTCCGGTCTTGCGGTCCCGAGCGCCTCTGCAAGTTTGGTTGCCAGCAAGGCCGGCGTCGTGTGCACCTTTTCCAGCCATGCCAGGGCCCCGGCGCGAAAGGCCCGATCGATGGCGCCGTTGCCGGTCCCCGAGAAGTTGCTGAGCATGAAGACCGGAAGGTCGCGGCCGCCGTCGGCCTTGCGCAGCCGCTCGAGGGCTTCATCCCCCATGACGATCGGCAACTCCCAGTCGAGGACCAGGATGTCTGGCCTGTCCTTCTCGACGCTCAGGTTCAAGCCACCGGCGTCCGGCAGCACGGCGACCCGAAATCCGTAACGTTCCAATCCGTGCCGATACATTTCGGCCATGGCGGAGTCGTCCTCCACCAGCAACACGTACGGCACCCCCGCCATGCCTCCCGCCTCCCCTGACAGGGCGTCTTGCCCTGAACACCTACAACCCTACGTCAGGCCGTGGCCTCCCCTCCTGGAAGCCTCAAAGTGAACTCGCTGCTCTCGCTGGGCTTCGAGGCCACGACGATCTCTCCGCCATGACGATGCGCGATCTCCTGACACAGGTAGAGGGCCAGACCTGTGCCGGAAATGCTCTTGTTTTCCTCCGTGGGCAGGCGGCTGAAGCGTTTGAACAGCAGGGGCATGTGGTCGGGGGCGATCCCGAGTCCCGGATCGCTCACGGTGATGAAAGCCTGGCCATTCGTGGTGCCGACGCTGCACCGGATCTCGCCACCCCCGGGGGAGTACTTGATCGCGTTGTCGATCAGGTTGCCGACGATCGTCCCGATCCGCGACCGGTCCGCCATCACCATGGCCGGCACGCTGTCGGCGGTCAGCGAAAGGTGGTGGCCGTTGGCCACGGGCTGGAACTTGCGGATCTCCTCCAGCGTCAACTGACGCAAATCGAACGATTCCAGGTGCAGCTCGACGCGATCGTGTTCAAGCCGCGCCATTTCCAGCATCTGCTCCACGAGCAGGTCGATCTGCGCCAGCCTGCCCTCCAGCAGACGAGCGACCTGCGGGATGCGCTCGGGTGGGATGGCGCCGTCCTCGAGCATGGAGTTGTAACCGCGGATCAATGTCAGCGGACCTCGGAGCTCATGGGCGGCGAGGTCCAGGAATTGTGTCTTGGTGTGCTCGAGCTCGGCCATGAGCTGGGCGTGAGTGCGAATCCTCTCGTCCTCGTTTCGCCGATGGGTGATATCGCGGGTGACCTTGCCGTAACCGCGGAGCTGGCCTGAGCTGTCGCGCAGCACTGTGATGATGACACTTGCCCAAAAGCGGTTGCCATCCTTGCGCACGCGCCAGCCTTCCTCCTCGTACCGTCCGTCACGCCGGGCGACCTCCAGCGCGTGCTCGGGTTTGTGTTTCGCGACGTCTTCTGGCGGATAGAACTTTGAGAAATGCCGGCCGATGATCTCATCGGCTGCATATCCCTTGATCCGCTGCGCACCTTCGTTCCAGCTGATGACGGTTCCGACTGGATCGAGCATGAAGATCGCGTAATCGACGACCGCGGAAACGAGCAGCGAGAATCGCTGCTCGCTCTGCAGCAGCTCCTCCGAGATCGTTCGCTCACGCGTGAGGTCGGAGTTGATCTCGAGGATTGCCAGCGGCTGCCCGGCATCCGTTTGCAAGCCCCACCGCCCTGCGACGACGATCTGGGTTCCGTCCTTGCGGTGCTGCCTCAGCTCACCTTCCCAGTGCCCCGTGCGTCGGAGCTCGTCTTCGATCTGCTCCAGCGGTATTGGATATTGGGAACCGAGCAGGTCGGCAGCCCGGCGGCCGACGGCCTCGTTCCGGCTGAACCCGTACAGTCGTTCCGCACCTCTGTTCCACGAGGTGATGACGCGGTCATGGAAGCCGCGCACGAACATGGCATCGAAAGCCAGGTCGACGGCGGGATCAATTTCAGCTCGAGCCGGTCGAGGCGCTCGGGGTCGGCGATCAGATCGACCGCGGCGATCCTTCCGCCTTCGATCGTGAAGGCGAACACGATGCGCGGCCTTCCGCCCGGAGCCCAAACGAGTCCGGCGGAGCCGTCGACGAGAGCCGGTTGCGCGCCTTTGGCCCGCCCGAAGAAGGTGGCGGCCACGGCCGCCGCTCCGCGGACCTCGCTCGCCGCCCCGACCCGCACGGCGGCACCGTCTGAGCGCAGCACGACGTCCGGATCGAGCAACGCCAGCAGGGCGTCCAGTTCACCACCGCGCGAAGCGGCAAGGAAGGCGTCGACGACCTCGCGCTGGCGCGTGTGGTTGCCGCCTCTAACGGCGGTGCCTCCCTGCACCCGGCGCCGTCCACGGCTCGCGAGCTGCCTGGCGGCGGCGGGCGTGCGGCCAACGATCGGGGCGATCTCGTCGAAGGGCAGGTCGAACAGGTCGTGCAGGACGAAGGCCACCCGCTCGGCCGGTGTAAGAGTTTCGAGCACCACCAGCAGGGCCAGACCGACTGAGTCGGCCAGCATCACCTCGTGTTCGGGGCCTGGCACCGGTTCTGGCAATTCCGCGCCCAGCGGCTCCTCTCGCCGCGACTTACGCGAGCGGAGCATGTCGAGGCACACGCGCGCGACGACGGTGGTCAGCCATCCCCGCAGGTTGTCGACGCGGCTGGTGTCGGCACGGCTCAGTCGCAGCCACGCTTCCTGGACGGCATCGTCGGCCTCATCGAGCGAGCCGAGCATTCGGTAGGCCACGGCCCGAAGATGGCTGCGGTTCTCCTCGAACCGCTCGGTGGGCCAGTCCTCAAGGTCCATCTTGCAATTCTCCTGTCGGGGCGTGATACCAAACTGACGGATCAATCCGCGTGGATGTGACCCTCACAGCACGAACGACCACGGCGGAATGGGTTCAGGGAGGGGTGAGGTCTGGCCGTTAAGCTGTCTGAGCTATGAGTGACGACGAGGTCCGCCGCCTCCAGGCTGAGATTGCCGAGCTGCGCCGTCTGCTGGACAAACATCAATGGGCCGGTCTGACGCCGGTGGGTTCATTTGGAGCCTGCCCGGAATGCGCAGGCGTTGCACCTCCGGAGGGCCATGGGCACCGTCCCGGCTGCGCCCTCGCCGCGGCGCTCGCTGCGGCCCGCTGACCCCTTCGTCAGCGAGGCGGTCTGCGCGTCAGCACGAGGACTCCGCGGCACCTGTGCGTACCGAAATTCGAAGCTTTGCGGGCCGTCAACCGGCGGCGAGGTAAGCCGTTCGAATCCAGGCTTCCAACTGGCATGTGCCTTGCTCCTGCTGGAACAGTCGCCGGTCGAGCACCGATCTTTCGGCGAGCGATGTGAGATCAGGCGCCGGGCTGCTCAAGCGCGGCCTGCGCATCGCGGACGAGGTCGTGAATGATCTCCGCGGCCGGCTTGATGTCGTTGACGACGCTGCACGACTCGCCCGCCCAAAGCGGCGCGTATTCGATGTCACCGTCGAAGTCTGGGGGCGGGCTGCCAACCGCGTACCGCGGCCATTCGACCCATTCCCCGGTGCTCAGGCGCCGCCTGCCGATCGAGGTGCCTTCACCAGGCCGTGACCCGGGGGGCGGCTGTCCGGCCGCCTCCCATTCCTGCAACGTCTTGTTGCGCAGCGTCCGATGTGGAGCGTCAGGCCACCACACGTCATAGAGCTGGTTGTAGACGGTGTCCTTGGCGGTGCTCTCGACGATCCGCTGCTTGTAGGCGGGGTGCAGCCAGGCTTCATCACAAGCGACAAAACGCGTTCCCAGCGAGACGCCTTGCGCGCCCATCTGCAGCGCTTTGGCCAGGCCGGCCCCGTCGCCGATGCCGCCTGAGGCCAGCACAGGCAACGGCTTGACGGCATCGACTGTCGCCGGGAGCAGCTTCCAGATCGAGGTCGTCCCGCGGACGTGGCCGCCGGCCTCGAATCCCTGCGCGATCACGGCGTCGACGCCGGCATCGGCGGCAGCCTGGGCCTCTTCGACGGAGCCGACCTGGATCATTACTTTGACCCCGTGGCGGTGCGCCGGCTCGATATATGGCGCCGGATCGCCCCAGAACAGGATCACTGCTCCGATTCGCAACGCACTTGCCGCCGCAACCATGTCGGTCAGCAATTCCCGATCGCCTTCTTCGCTCTCCCCGATGATGATGTTGACCCCGATCGGCCTGTCGGTCAGCTTGCGCGTGTTCGCAATCCGCCTTTCGATTTCGCCGACCGGCATTCCGCTAACGCCGAGGACTCCAAAGCCACCGGCGTTGGAGACGGCTGAAGCCAGCTCGGGACCCGCCGCAGCCCCGAAGCCCACGGAAAAGATCGGGTAGTGGATGCCCAGTTGCTCACAGATCGGCGTGCGCAGATCACGCGTCATGGCCGGATCATCGCCGCGGACTACGACCGAGGAGGGATCTGCTGGACCGACCACGTGTTGCCGTCGGGGTCGGTGAAGTAGATGAACGATCCCCAGGGATGCACCTCGACCTCACCGGTCTCGACTCCGCGGCTGTTCAATTCCTGCCGGACTGTCTCGACGTCCTCGACCACGACCTGCAGGCCTTTCTGGGAGCCAGGCGCCATCTCCGTGATTCCGGTGCCCATCACGATCGAGCATGCGGATCCAGGCGGTGTGAGCTGCACGAAGCGCAGCTGGTCGTTCACCTGTTGGTCGTGGTCAGCGTGAAAGCCAACCTGCTCGACGTAGAACGACTTGGCGCGGTCGACGTCGGTCACGGGAACCGCAACGAGCTCGAGTTTCATGTCCACGCTCGAAGTGTAATTCGAGCTCAAACCGCATATTCCGCCCGGCTCAACGATGTCGTAAAGAGCCTGGTCTGGAATCCCCGATTCCGTCAGACTCCCCTGCGTGATCGCAAGGGCAGAGCAGGTGCTGCGGGAGGTCTTCGGCCTCGACGCCTTTCGGCCGGGGCAGGCAGAGGTGGTCGCGGCGATGCTTGCCCGGCGCGACGTTCTCTCGGTCGCGCCCACCGGGTCCGGCAAGAGCATCAGCTACTGGGTGCCGGCGGTAGTCGATGGCGGACTGACGATGGTTGTCTCTCCACTCATAGCCCTCATGAAAGATCAGGTCGACCGCCTCACCCAACGAGGCGTTCCAGCGACATTCATCAACTCGTCGGTGGAGCGGCCGGAGCAGGTCGATCGCCTGCGCAGGGCAATCGCAGGCGAATACAGGCTGCTGTTCCTCGCGCCGGAGCGGCTTGGGCGTCCCGGATTCCTGGAGCGGCTGGCCGAGCTCCGAGTCAGCCGGGTGGTCGTCGACGAGGCCCACTGCATCTCCACCTGGGGCCACGACTTCCGGCCTGATTACCGTCTCCTGAGTGCCGCGGTGGCGGCCTGCGGGCGGCCCCCGGTGGCCGCGTTCACGGCGACCGCGACGCCCCAGGTGCGCGCGGACATAGCTCGGTCGCTGGCCCTGAGGGATCCATTCATCTCGGTCACCGGCTTCAACAGGCCGACGCTTACGTTATCGGTGGTCCGCTGCCGCGGCGAGCGTGCCAAGCGGGAGCAGCTGCGCCATCTGCTCCGCGACCCAGCGCAGCGGGCGCTCGTCTATGTGGGTACGGTCAAAGCGGCCGAGGAGGTGGCCGCCGACCTGGGCGCCGTTTGCTACCACGGGCAGCAGGACGCCGCGCTTCGCCGCCGCATCCAGGAGGACTTCACCCAGGGACGCAGCCGCGTGGTGGTCGCGACTTCGGCGTTCGGCATGGGGGTGGACATCGCCGACATCCGGCGCGTCATCCACTACCAATTGCCGGGCAGCGTCGAGGCGTACTACCAGGAGGCCGGCCGCGCGGGCCGCGACGGGCAGCCGGCGGAATGCACCCTCCTCTACAGCCCGGCGGACCGTGACCTTCAGGCCTTCTTCATCGAGCAATCCGGTCTCGAGGACGGATCGCCGCTGAGGGACCACGCCTACGCGCGGCTCGGACAGATGATGGCCTACGCCGAGATGCGCGAGTGCAGGCATGCGCGGATCGCGGACTACTTCGGCGAGGAGGGCGTGGCGCGGCGGTGTGGTGCGTGTGACAACTGCCTTGCCGCGCGACCGCCCGAGGAGCCAGTGCCGGTCGACGCGATCATCGCCGGCCTTGCGGCCGTCGCTCGTTTCAGCGGGAGGGTCGGACTTGCCAACGTGGCCGCCGTGCTCGGCGGCCGGCGGACAAGGTGGTCGGCCGCGCAGTCATGGGTCGAGGTGCTGCCCTTCCACGGCACGCTGAAGTCTTGGAGCGACGATCGAGTCCGGCTGCTCCTGGCCGAGCTGCTGCGAGCGGGGCTCGGTCGGCAGAGCTCGGGTGAGTACCCCGTCGTCGAGCTCACGCAATCTGGCCGCGAGGCGTTGATGCGCGGGGCGCCGCCGCCGCTGACGCTGCCGGCTGAGGCCTCGACTGCCAGCCGGCGGTCCACGCCACAGGCCGACGCTCCGGTCGAGACGGTGGACCGACTGAGGCGGTGGCGCCTCGAAACCGCCCGCGCCGCCAGCGTTCCCGCCTACGTGGTGTTCCACGACTCCACGCTCAACGCGATCGCGGCGGCGCGACCCGCGAGCCTGGCCGACCTTCTTCGTGTCCCCGGCGTTGGCGATTCGAAACTGCGCAAATACGGCGAAGAGGTGCTCCAGGTGCTGCGGACGCCAGCCGCCGGCGGCTAAAGGATCCCGATCGCCCGCCAGTAAGGCACGCAGATCAGCATCGCCAGCGAAGCGATCACCGTGATCGCCACCCCCATGGCCAGAGCTTGCCGGTCGCTGAACAGCTCGCCGTCCGTCAGCTCACGCACCATGCGGAGCACCTCGTACTGTCTCGGCAGCACCCAGGTCAGCACCAGCACCGACACGACGAAGCCAACGACCCAGCCGCTCAAACCCAGCTGCGGAGCGGCGGGCACGAGCGTGACCAACAGAAGAAATCCGGCGGGGACCATCGGCAACACGAGACGCACGCAGATGACGAGAAGGGTCAACAGGAGAACCACGTAGGTGTGATGACCGAGCGCTCGCGCCATCGGCGTGATCAGATCCGCAATCCATCGGTCGACGCCTCCAGACCGCAAGACCCCGCCCGCGCCCAGCAGCAGACCGAACAGGATGAGCGTCGCCCAATCGATCCCGGAGCGAAACGTCTGGCGATCGAGCGCACCGCCCCCGATTGCGACCAGGAGCGAGGCCAATCCGACCACGGCGATGTCAAGCCGCAGGACTGGCTGCAGCAGCAAGCCGGCGATGAAGACGCCGACCGCGACCAGCGAGGTCAGCTCGTGGCGCGAAAGGCGACCCAGCGACCGTTCCTGTGTTCGCCTGACGACACTGCTGGCTCGCGTCAGGGATCGCGGATTGAGCGCGAACACCGCCAAAGCTGAGCCGGCCAACAGCAGCAGTCCTGCCGGCGCGGCGGCGATCAGCCATCCCATCCAACCCAAGCGCGCCTGCTCGGCTGCCGGCAGCAAGCCGATGATCAGGAAGTTCGTGACCATGCCGGTCAAGAAGATGGGGCCCAGGATGGTGTTGCCAAGAATCCCTGCGAAGGCGATCGCGGCGCTTCCTGCGCTCGTCCTCGAATGACCGAGGGCTAGCGAAAGATCGCGGGCGACGGGCGCCATCGTCGCGACCCGGCCAAACACGGTGGGCGCCAGCGGGGTCACGACGACGCCCCCGACCAGCAGGGCGGCGAGCTGGCCGCGATGTGTCGGTGGGAAAACACGCAGCAGCATCAACGCGGCACGGAAGAGCAGGCCTGATGCGCTCATCGAGGCGCTGAGCCCCAAGGCCGCGACCGCCGTCACCCATGCGGAAGTGGTGAATCCGCCGAAAGTGATTGCCGGCGGGGCGAGGCCCGTCGCCAACCATGCCGCGGCCATGGCGAGAGCGACCGCGAAGTCGGGCACGGGCTCGAGCAACCAGGCGATCGCGCCGCCGAGCATGACCAGCGCGATGTGCCAACCGGCACTGGTAAGGCCTTGCGGCGCAGGCAGCAGCCAGAGCGCGGCCGGGACTCCGATGGCAAAGGCAATAGAGAGGACGCGCGAGAGGCCTGAACGCCGGGCCTGCGGAGCCGCCATCATCGCGCGCAGAGGCTCGGCCGGCTGGAGCGGAGCGCCCACCCTGGTGCGGTCGCGCCGGTCGATCGCGCTCGCGAGGCCGCGAGCGATGGCCAGGCCGAGCGCGGGCCGCTCGCGCAGCAGGCGCTCGAAGTGCTGGCGTGGAATCCGCCACACCTGTACATCCGTCAGGGCGCGAACGGTCGCTGTTCGTTGAGGGAGGAGTAGCCCGAGGTCGCCGAATGTGGCCGGTGCCGTGATCGTCCTGACCGACCGCTCAGCCCCATCGACGCGAACGCTCACCTCGACCGTGCCGCTCGCAAGCAGGTACAGCGAATCGGCGACCTCGCCCTCGCTGACGATGACCGCGCCTATCTGGAAATGCGCGTCCTCACTCGAACCGATCAGTCGGGCGATATCGACGCGGTCGAGGTCGCGCAGGTAGTCGATGCTTCGAAGCAACTGCTCTTGAGCCGCGATTTCATCGGGATGCTCATCGGTCGGAGTCACGCCGTTGGCGGCTCGGCGCGCAGGATCCGCCAGCTGCCCGGCACGCCCTTCAGCTCGTGGATGCCGCGATCCGAAAACGACAACCCCGAGCCGGCGACCAGGTCCTTCACCGTGCTCGAGACCAAGACCTCGTCCGGGCCGGCGAGGCTCATGACCCGCGCGCCGATGTGCACGGCGATGCCCGCGATGCCGGGCTCGATGATCTCGAGCTCGCCGGTGTGAAGCCCGGCCCGGACCTGGATCCCGAGCTCGTGGACCCGCTCGACGATCGAAAAGGCGCAGCGGATCGCTCGCGCCGGTCCGTCGAAGATAGCCAGGAACCCGTCGCCGCGGCGATCGATCTCGCGGCCCCGAAAACGCGTGAGCTCGGTGCGCACGAGACGGTCATGGTCGCTGATCAGAGCGCGCCACCGCGCGTCGCCGAGCTGAACGGCCCGGCTCGTGGATTCGACCATATCGGTGAACAGCACGGTCGCCAGGACGCGGGCCGGCTCGGCGCTGTGACGGGTGCCGGTAAGGAACTCCTCGATCTCGTCGACGATCGCGTCCGCGTCTCCGACCCACGGGAGATGGTCGATCCCCGGAAGTTCGACCATTCGCGCGTCAGGGATCTGTCGCGCCATGTAGCGGCTTCCGCCGACGTCGATGCGGAGATCACCCGAGCGATGCAGGATCAGCGTCGGGGTCCGGATCGCGGGAAGGATGCTCCGGACGTCGATCTCGCGGGTCATCTCGAGGACAGCGCGGGCCGCGGCCGGACTGGCGCCGAGACGCAGGTATTTGGCCCACCACTCTTTGAATCGGGCCTCGTTGGCAACGCTCGGCGCCCAAGAATCGAGCTGCGCAGGACCACCCCAATCGCGCTCCACGGCTGCAGCGAACTCGCGGAACGCGCCATCCGTCGGCGCCCACGGATAGTCGGCGTCGCGGACACGCTTCGCGTAGGTGCCGTAAAGCACAAGCGCTGCGACGCGCTCGGGGTAGGTGGTGGCGAACAGCATGGTCATCGGTCCGCCCTCGGAGACGCCGAAGAGCGCAGCCCTCTCCGAGCCGGCGGCGTCCAAGACGGCGCGCACGTCATCCATTCGCTCTTCCAGCGTGGGCAGCATCTTGACCGGGACCCTGTCTGAGAGGCCGGTGCCGCGTTTGTCGAACAGGATCAGGCGGCTGAAAGACGCGAGGCGGCTCAGAAAGCGAGCGAAATCAGGATCTTCCCAGGCTTGTTCGACATGCGAGACAAAACCTGGCACGTAGACGAGATCGAGGGCGCCATCGCCGACGACCTGATATCCGATGCTGTAGTCGTCGCTCTTGGCGTATCGGGTCGTCGGTCGAACCGAGCTCACTCCGCCGGAATCATAGGTTCACCCTTCCTGATGCATGAGACCCACCCGGCACCGCTTCCTCGCGCGAAACCGGGTGACAATATCGTCTCCTAAGCGCGTCCCGTGATCGACCTCTCTGGTGAGGTGCCGCGGCTGACGCGCGCAACATCGTTTGCGTCAGACATGACCAACCGAAGGAGAGCCATGAGCCATGCCTCGAGCAGCGGCAAAGTCACGCCTCACAACTTCGTCGAGACTGGTAACAGGGATCGAGGGATAGCGCTGTCGCGTCTCTGAGGCGTCGAAAGCCTGCGGGCGGGCGTCCATGATGACGCCCATCTGGATTTGTCTCGCCATCGCAGGGTTCACGAGACCCATCGCAACCCCCAGAAGCCGCATGGCGACTGGAGGAATGTGACCAACTGTGCCACTCGATCCCGTCTCGGTTCGGAACTTGTCAACGAAGGCTGTCATCGTCAGGTTCTCCGGGCCTCCGACCTCGATCATCTCGCCGCGCATGGCTGGGTCGACAATGGCCCTGACGACGAACTCTGCGACATCCGTCGCTGATACCCAGTTGATCGGATTGCGGCCGCGGCCGAAGACCTGGGTCTTGCCCTTGACGAGAAGCGGGCGGCCGAGCACCTCACACCACGTCTCCATGTAGGCGGTTGGCCGGATGATCGTCCACGCAAGGCCGCTGGCCCTGAGGTCTTGCTCCGCTGCGTACTTCATCCTCATCAGGCCCGCGGGGTGATTTGGCGACGCGTCTTTGACGGAAACGAGCACGAGGTGCTCGACCCCGGCCTCATGCGCGGCCCGGATGAGGTTGCGATTGCCGTCGCGATCGATCGTTGCGGGAATGCCATCCTTGGTGCCGGCGAAGCCCTGAATCGCGGAGACCACGGTTCGGGTGCCTGCCATCGCGCGACGAACCGCGGCGAAGTCTCGTACGTCACCTTCGACGATCTCTACGCCTGCGCTGGAGAGGTGGGCAGCCCGGCCGTGATCGCGCGTGAGCACGCGAACGTCCTGGCCCCGTTGCCGCAACAGGGTGACCACCTTGGTTCCGAGCCGACCGGTGCCACCCGCAACGGCGATCGTCGCTGGCTTCCCGCGGCCGCTGGAGGAGCCGGAAGCACACCGACCTGAGACAGGAAGTGGGTGACGTCGACGACGTCCCAATGCTCAGCGAGCCGGCCATCCCGCAACTGATGGATGTCCACCCCGTGGGCGATGACAGTCTTGCCTGTCGGTGCAAAACCAAACCACTCGCCAACGTGCGTGCCGTGGTTTGACCACATGACCGCCACCTTGTCGCCTTCCGCGATCAGGTGCTCGATCGTGAAGCGGGGATTGAATGCGGCGCGGATCATGCTGATGCGCTGCTTGAAGCCCTCGACTCCCTGGCCCTGCTGCGGGAACGGGTTGTGTTCGACGTGGTCGGGCCAGGCAAGCTCATCCAGTAGCTCAAGCCTTCCCTCGTTCCCAACCTCCTGATAGAGCCGCAAGACCGTCCGCCTGTTCTGTTCCTCGTGTTCCGCCATTCAGCCGTCCTCCTCGTTGATGCGAACCCGGGACTCAACGCGCCCGGTCAATCCCAGCACCGAATGATGTTGCCAAGCAGCCGGCGGCGCCATGAAACTAACCCACCGTTTGGGCCACCGATTTGAGTCACATTGATGCGGTGACGGTGTAGCCGTGGCGCCAAAGACCGACAACGGGCTCGGCGCGACTCTGAAGAGCCTACGTACGGCGTCCGGGATGACGCAGGAAGAGCTGGCGGAGCGAGCAGGGATCAGCGCGCGCACCGTCAGTGACCTCGAGCGTGGCCTGAGGGCAACCGTCCATCACGACACAGCTCGAAGGCTCGCGTCGGCGCTCGAGCTTGGAGAGGAGCAGCGTCGCAAGTTTGAGGCGATCACCCGCGGGCGCGCATTCGTTCCGTCATCGCCTCCAGCGCCAGGCGGATTACCGGCTGTGCCGACGCCGTTCTTCGGCCGATCGCGAGAGCTGGAGAGCGTCAAATCCACCCTCGTGGCGAGCCACGTGCGGCTGCTCACGCTGACGGGCGCCGGTGGCATCGGCAAGACCCGCCTGGCGCTGGAGGCGGCAGCGGGGATTCAGGCGTCATTCCCCGATGGGATCTTCTTTGTCTCTCTGGGCGAGCTGAAGGATGCATCGCTCGTCGCGCCAGAGCTTGCCAAATCGGTCGGCGCCGTCGAGACCGGTGCCGGTCTCGAAGAACTCTTGACCGCACGCCTGGCGGGAAGGCGCGTGCTGGTCGTCCTGGACACCTTCGAGCACCTGACGCCTGCAGCGCCGCTTGTGTACTCGCTTCTGCTCCGTTGCCCTGAGACCACATTCTTGGTGACTAGTCGAAGCGCCCTGCGTTTGCGTGGAGAGCACGAGTTTCCGGTGCCGCCCCTCGAGTCGCCAGGGCAGATCGGTGAGCACGCCCTTGAAGACATCGTGCGCTGGCCTGCTACGGCGCTCTTCTGGGAGCGGGCCCAGGCGGTGAGGCCGGATTTGCAGCTCGACACCCAGAGCGCCTTGCTCGTGGTCGAGATCTGTCGCAGGCTGGACGGTCTTCCCCTGGCGATCGAGCTGGCCGCCGCCCGCGTGAAGCACCTGCCCCTGGCCGCCATACGCGACCAGCTCGAGCATCGGCTCGAGCTCCTGGTCGGCGGCGCGTTCGACCTACCGCTGCGCCAGCGAGCGATCCGTGACACGGTTGCGTGGAGTCATGACCTTCTCGACGGTCAAGCTCAAAAGGTGTTTCGTCGCCTGTCCGTCTTCGCCGGTGGATGGAGCCTTGACGATATCGCCACGGTCTGCGGCCCGAGTGCCGAAACTGGGGATGCGCTCGGAAGCGTGAGCGGGCTGGTCGATCAGAGTCTGGTTCTACTCGATCGCAACCATCCCGAAGCGCGCTACGGCATGCTCGACGTCGTCAAGGAGTACGCGGCCCGGCGACTCTTCGAGGCGGGCGAGAGCGAGGAAATCGGGCGGCGGCACGCGCTCCACTACCTCGGACTGGCGGAGGACGCCGAGCCGAACCTGGTGCGGTCGGGACACGAGATCTGGTTCCGGCGTCTTGATCTCGAGCGGGCGAACATGCGGAGCGGCATGGCCTGGACAATCGACCGCGGCGATACAGTCCTGGCGCTCCGATACGTCGTTGCGCTGTGGCGTTACTGGCGGCAGGTGGGTGAGTTCGCGGAGGGCCGTCGTTGGTCGGATGCTGCGCTTGCGATGTCGGGCCAGGCGCCAGTCTCGCTTCGCGCCAAGGCCGTGTGGGCGGCCGGGGCTCTGGCTTTTCCGCAAGGCGATCACGCACGAATGGCCGCTCTTGGTGCCGAGGGTCTGCAGCTGGCGAGCCAGAGCGCAGACCCAATGGACCTCCGCAACGCTCTGACGATCAGAGGCATGGTCGCAATGGTTCAGGCTCGCTACGCGGAAGCGCTGGATCCTTTCCAGGAATCGGTCGCCATATGCCGGCAGCTCGGCTTGAGCTGGCAGCTGGGCACGTCGTACTTGAATCTCGGCACGGCGCTTCTTCA
>VBDR01000009.1 GCA_005882135.1 Chloroflexota bacterium | reverse complement strand
GTTGAGCGCCTGTCGCATTAACCGATTTTCGTGGGCGATTTGGCCATGGCTTATTAGATCGTTAAGGAGTAGGCTCGCCACGGGAGTCGGGGTTTCCTTACTTGGCCGCCCAGGGCGTGTGACGCTTGCGTCCCCCAAACTCGCCCACATGGAGGTGCCCCAGTGTTTGGAGTTGGATTATTCCTACGGTACCAGGCAGGTAGACGAATCGCGGGGATACTCGGTGCCGCTGCGCTGTTGCTCGTTCTCGCGCCCGCGTCGGCCGCAGCGACAGTAACTCGCACAACCATCGCAACGTCCAGCTTCGAGACCGGCCTAACCGACGACTGTCGACCAGGCCTCACAGGAACGCTCGTTGGAACCGGCACGATTACCTTTCAGCGCGTCGATACTCCCCAGGGCTTCCACGTCGACTCGACGGACTCCGGCACGGGCACGATTACGTGGAGCGACGGCTCGTACAGCCTCATCTTTGCGGTGACCCGCTTTACGCGCAACATTTTTGAGACGGGGATGAGGGTCCGTACAGAGACGCACTACGACTCGGTCGACACCTACACCGCTGATGGCGTCTTCCTATCTCACTCGACGTTCCAGGAAACTCAGCACCTCACGTTTGAGGACGACGTGTATCGAGTCAGGTTTGATTACGGCCATTTCCACTTCTTCGACGGATGCTGAGAATTCGCATTTTCTGTTCAGCGATCGCCATTCACATCCGGAGGTGAAGTCGGCGGCTTTCGGGCTGAGCCGACCGCTGACCTGTGGGACGATCGCGCATTGCGAGCTTTGACGCATGAGCTGGGCTATCGGCATCACGACAGAGCCACGTTTAGGACGATCTCGAAAGCGGAGCTCCTAGAGCGCTGTCCCGCGGCTTACAGGCAGGTCTGGGGACCGTCGCCTTGGTTGCGGGCGCTACTTGTTGTCCTCTTCCTGATAGCGGTGGCACTCACAGTCGAAAGCCTTCTGCAAGGCATGGTTAGTCCGCGAGCGTGATGGCCCGGCCGCTGTAGCCGATGGCGGCAAGGTTGGTAAATGGTCCGACTACACGCAAATCCATCCCGGCGAGCCTCTCCACGACCGCGGCGCGCATCTTCACCGTGCGTCTCCCGTGTCCGACGCGAGGAAGTTATTCAGTAGCCCTGGGGAGCAAACTTCCGTTCAGTCGCGAAGGCGGTAAACGAACTCGACGCCGTGATTGGTACTCGGGGCATTGGACCCCGTCTCCCGCTCCACCTTTGTTCCAGTGCAGTTCTAGTTGCCGGGGCTTGATACCAGGACCTGGTGGGAGAAGCGGTAGGCACCAAAAGTCGAGTCAACTGTCCAGAGCTTCTCCACGCCGTGATCATCATCCACACAGAGGAGCACGATGGCATCCACCCACGAGAAAGTCTGGTCAACGTATCGGGCCAGTAGGTCAACCGAGCGCCGATGAGATTCGCCAGGCATGCCTCGTATCTCGAAGAGTTCTGAGTCAGCCGCGAGTAGGCCAAAGACTGTGAGAGCAGGTCGGGCATCGTGACGGCCACTCACACGGCGGTCGTATCGGAGCTTGGTGTAGGCCTCTCCCGCGACGACCTCCGGGACCACGATGGGTGTCCGAAGCTTTCGCTGGGCTGCGATTGCATTGACCGCCCAGCGATGGTGCCGATCATCGCGGTTGAGGGCGGCAATCAAAAGCCCGGTGTCGGCGAGCGAGCTCAGCCGCCGTACACCGTCTCGTCAATAGTTACAGAAAGGTCCGGCGGTCCCTGGATGACACCGACAAAGCTGAGTAGGCGGTCGACCTGACTCGCCTCCGCGGCCAAGCCCGTCTCAACTAGCTGAACGATGAGCCCACTCTGCGTGGTGCCCCGTTTGCGCGCTGCCGTGCGAAGCCGTTCATCAAGAGAGCGGGGAAGGGTGATGTTCTTTCGAACGTGTGTTGACATGATTGCGATTATACACACCGTACCGGCTGCACTACACACTCTTTCCGTTGGGACGCCGGGGTCTGTCGGACACCGGAGCACACGGCACCGTCACGGTTCGAGACCGTGAGGCACTAGTGCAATCCGGCGGCCCTGGAGGCGGAGCGCTGAGTGCCCGTTAGACAATTAGACCCCGGCGTGACGGCTCGCCGCGGTGTTGATGCCACCGGCCGAGGACCTGCCCTGAGGGGCGATCGGATGGGAGCTAACTCACCACTCGCACAGAAATTGACCCCGCGGCACTGGGCAGAAGCCGAGCGGAACACGAGTGGCGCCTTTATTGCATGTAAAGGACGTCGAAATGAGTAGGCTTTCGCCCGTCATGGCTTCAGGTTCTCGGCGCGCCAACCTTACCCGCTGGATCGACGACTACATCGAGGAGGTCGCCGTCGGCACTCCCTGGTGGGTCTTAGTCGGTGGTTTCGGCGTCGGCATGCCTCTTGCCGAAGGGCTCGCTGCGCTGGTCTTCCGCATCAGGTATCAGTCGGGCACATACGTAATCGCCTTGCTTGTCGGTGTGGCTTTCGGATTTGGTCTGCGCCTAATTGCGCGCGAGCGTGAGCGCTATCGCGCTGAAGCTCTCGACCGCTCAGGCGATCTCGAAGCCCTCAGGAAGCTCGGGTGGCGTGAATTCGAAATCGTGGTCGGAGAGGCGCTGCGACGAAACGGTTTTCCTGTTGTCAAAGAACGTGGCGGTTTCCGCGCTGACGGGGGCATCGACCTTATTGCGGAAGGACATCGAAAGCGGATTGCCGTCCAGTGCAAGCATTGGCGAGCATGGACAGTTTCAGCATCTCGCGTCCGGGAACTGTATGGCACTGTCAAAGGCGGAAGTTTTACCGAAGGATGGCTCGTCACGTGCGGATCGTTCACGTCAGTGGCTCGCTCCTGGGCTGGCGGGAAGGAATTGCGTTTGATGGATGGAAAGGAACTCGCGGCATACGTCAGTGGCGTCGAGTTGCCAGCTATGGAGGTCACCGTCCCTGCGGGCCGCCAGGCGGAGACCGAGTGGAAATGCCCAAACTGCGGTGCCGCACTCCAACGTCTTAAGAACTCAAAAGACGGATCGCAATTCTGGGGCTGTCCGAGCCAGGCCTGCGGGTGGACCTTCAATGATCCGCCGGCTAGTCGGGAAAGGGTGTTTTGCGACCGAGGACACCCGATGGTTGAGCGCCGAACAAAGCGAGGCGGGTCGTTCTGGGGCTGTTCGATGTACCCCAGTTGTCAGCGCAAGAGGCTGATCGCGATGATGTTTGCCTAGTTCTGAAACCGGATCGTGTAGTAGTTCATGTAGTAATCCGTCGGGAAAACGCCTCAAAACGTGGACGCAGGTGGTCCGAGCGTTAGAAGTTTCAAACCGAAACAGCTTAAAAACCGCATTTCTGGACGGTATGCGGTCCAATTCGGGACCGTGAGGCCCACGAGGTCAACGCCTGCCGGAACCGCTGGACTACCTCAATGGGATCTACAAAAGTCTTCCGCCAGCTGGCCGAGGTCCGACAGCGCTCGGCGGTAGGGGTCGAGTCGGGTTCGCTCCTGGCTGTGGGGATGGAAGTTCAGGAACAGATGGGCGCCGCCTTCCACCGCGACCCCGACGAGCTCGGTTGTCGGTATGAGCAGGAATTCGTCCGCGAATTGCCGCTGTTCCGCGATCCACGCCAGCGCCGCGATGTTCGTGGTTGGCGCCGGCACTAACGTGGCCTTGCGAATCGGTATCCGTGCCTCGCCATCGTGAGCCTCGGTCGGCACCCCGGTTTTGACCTGCAGGCCGCAGTACCGGTGGGTGATCCTGTTGCGCGTCAGTACCTCGACCATCTCCAGGTCTGGAAAGGGTCGGAAAACATCGAGCTCTGGATTTTCCGCGAGCCTGCGGACCACCTCGGCCTCGCCAAGAAATCCGAGCCACCGAGAATACCGATCGATCGGCGGGAGAACCGTTTCCTCCACTGACTCCAGCGCGGGGATCGGCGGCGGCGATCCCAGAAGACGCTCGCCCAGCCGCTCGCGAGGAACGAGATAAGGCCGCCAGTGGCTCGTCGCCGAATCCATGCTGAATGAGGCCGCATACACCTCCACGCTCTGGACGAAGCTTCTCGAGGCGCGACTCTTGAAGGTTGCCTCGTCGACGACCAGCAGTTTCGGGCCGAGGCCTTCGGCCGTCAGGAGTCCGGCGATGATCAGCGCCCGGTCGTCGATCAGCTCACTGGCCGGGATCACGATTTCGACAAACCCGTTGACGGCTGAGGTTCTTCCCTTTACCTGCAGCGGGATGTATTCGCCGTCGGTCAGCCGGTGCACCACCGCGTCCAGGCCTCTGTCCAACAGAGGCAGGAACACGTGAAGCGCTCCCTGCGATTGCTGGATGAGCTCCGTCCACACCCGGAACTCCATGACCTGTCCGGGTGCGCTGGTGTCTCTGCGGGAAAGCTCGTCTAGCACGCGCCAGCTACCAGCGCGGCTGGAACACCTCTCCCGTGTCGCGCACGTCGCGGATTCGGTCGAGTCGGAGATCGATCCAATGGTCGGCGCCAACCGGAAAGCCCCAAGCGACAAGGTTGCGAGCCTTGCTGGTGCGAATGAATGCCGGCCGGATTCGGATCGTCGCCGGACGGTCGTCCGGTTCGGCGTAGTCAACCTCCGCAATGTGGTATTCGGCCATGCAGCGTTCCAGCATGTGGAGGGCGTCGAGATTGATATCAGGAACCGATTCGAGATCCTGCGCCGTGGTGTCGCGAGTTTCTTCGAAATCCGGCGGAAGCGCCTGGCGCTGCATGCGCCCAATGTTATTCAGGGCGGCTTGAATGTCCAGCCGGCAGAGTCACCGTCAACGTCGTGCCAGACGCACTCGAGCTGACCTCGATGCGGCCTGAATGGGCGCTGATAATGTCCCGCGCTATCGCCAACCCCAACCCGCTGCCTGTCGAGTTCGGACCTTTGGCGAACCGCCACCTTGACCGAGCCGCCCGACTGCGTATGCCGGATGGCATTCGAGAGCAGGTTGCTCACGACCTGACGCATCCGCGACGGGTCGACGTTTTTCGGTGGCAGGTTTTCAGCGATCGCGGATGTGAGGGTGATGCCGGCCGATTCTGCCTGCGGACGGAACGATTCGACCGTGTCGCGGACCAGCGCTCCAAGGTCAGTTGGCTCTCTGTGCAGGACCAGATTGCCGGCGTCCGTGTCGACCAGCGTCTTCAAGTCTTCGACCAGACGGTCGAGGGTGTGTGTTGCGTCCAGGATCGGGGCCAGGTGCGCTTCGTCGGCTGGATACACGCCGTCGGCTATTGCTTCCGCTTGACCGCGGATCACGGACAGCGGTGTCCGGAGCTCGTGCGTCACTTCGGCCATGAAGTTGCGTCGCTGCTCGTCGATCGTCTTCAGACGCGCCGACATCGAGTTGAACGCTCGCGCTACTGAGCGGATGTCCGATGAGCCCCATTCCGGCACCTGCGCCGAGTAATCGCCCGATTCGATTCGCCGCGCCGCGTCGATCAAGTTGCTCATCGGTCGCGTCATGCGGCGCACGCCGCCCCCGACCGCGACGGCGATCAGGATGATCACAAGGATCGGGAACAGGACGATGGGATGAAACCCTTCGTGTCCGAATAGGGCTCCCAGAAGCCCGCCGGCCAGGAGCGCGACAACGATCGCGGTTAAGACAAAACATCCGATCCAGCGGATGAATGGGGGAGGGCCATAGCCACGGCGGCCCCAGCGTTCGGGTGGGAACGGTTCGCCCTCAGGCCACCATGGCGGCCGGCGGCCGGGCGGTGGTCCCCAGCCCTGACCGGGACTCATACCTGGTTCGGTTCTGCGAAACGGTAGCCGACGCCGAACACCGTCTCGATGTACTGCTGCCCGACCTTCTTCCTGATGTTCTTGATGTGGGCATCGATCGCGCGCTCGTACGACTCGAACGCGACGCCTCGGACTGCGTCCAGCAGCTGAGCGCGTGTGAACACCCGGCCGGGCTGCCGCGCCATCAACGCGACGATTTGAAACTCGCTTTTGGTCAGGTCCACACGGCGGCCGCCGATCCGCGCCTCCATGCGGGGCACATCGAACTCGACGTCAGTGCCGACGCGGATCACATCCGACGGCGCAGCGGCGCCCTCCGCCCGGCGCAGCACCGCCCGCACCCGCGCCACCAGCTCCTTGGGGCTGAACGGTTTGGTCAGATAGTCGTCGGCGCCCAGCTCCAGGCCGACCAGCTTGTCCGATTCTTCGGTCCGGGCCGTCAGCATGATGATCGGCATCTCGCCTTCGCGGCGCAGCGAGCGGGCGACGTCCAGGCCGTCGAGACCCGGAAGTCCAAGATCCAGGACTACCAGATCCGGCCGACCCGTGCGGGCCGTGCGCAGGGCCGTCGGCCCGTCCACAGCCGTGAGCACGGTGAACCCACCGTGCTCGAGATAGTCGCGGACCAGCTGCACGATGCGCGGCTCGTCGTCCACCACAAGGATGGTCGCCACGGCGACCATCCTAGGTGCAGACATTCCTGTCAGACGGAACGGGTGTCAGTCGGAGGTGGTGGAGGCGTCGTTCCCGACCTTGTGGCCCCATCCCCCGCCGCCCCACATGCGCCGTCCGAAGAAGGCGATCCGGAACAGCCAGAACAGGCCGAACACGATCAGAAGGAACCACAGCAGGCCCAAGATGCCAAAGCCGGCGCCGAAGAAGTGCGGGCCGTAGTAGTAGGCCGGCACGGCGCCGCCCTGCGTGGCTGCGGGAAGGTGGGTGTTCACGCCTTCCGACCAACCCACGTTGTAGGCGATCGCGCCCACGATGACGAGAAGGATCACTGTCCCCAGCAATCCGATCAAACCGAAACCGCGTCTCATGTCGACTCACTCCTTTGTGTGAACGAGATTTGCTTTCGCGCACCTCTCATCCTTCCCGGGAGTTGTGAGGGAGTTGTGAAGGGGTTGCGAGCTAGGGATGGAGGAAGGCCCCTCCGTCCGGCTTCGCCGGACACCTCCCCATAAATGGGGAGGAGGTGAGTTCATGTCAAAACCCTGCGCCTTCCAATTCGACTAGTTCTGCGCTTCGTTTCCACAGCACGCTTTGTTGGCCTACGTCCAGCGTGGGTTTTGGTGGGTCGATTCGGCGGGTGCCTTTGAAGAACCAGCCTGTTGTGCCCGCGAAGGCGGGGGAGAGGGCGACGTCGACCAGGTCCTGCGCGGCCCGCTCCGGGCTGTTGGAGATCAGGCGCGACAGGAACCGGACCGGCCGCGATGCCTCGCGCATCAACTCCGAGCGCACCACGCCTGGGTGAAATGCATTGGCGCGCACGTCCCAGCGCTTGGCCCGCCGCGCCAGCTCGAACGTGAACATCAGGTTCGCCGCCTTGGTCGCGCCAAACGAGTGCAGCGCGCTGAAGCGGTCGCGGTTCAGCAGCCGCTCGACCTCGACCCGCGTCGTCGATGGCGCTGTCACCGTGATCACCCGCCCGCCGCCGGTCAGCCGGTCCTTCAGCAGGTTCGTCAGCAAGAACGGGCCCAGGTGATTGGTGGCCAGCATCAGCTCCAGGCCATCCGCGGTCTTCTGATAGCGGGGCGTGAAAACCGCGGCGATGTGCAGGAGCGCGTCGATATGGCCGACCGTGCGGTTGAGCTCGCGCGCCGCCCCCCGCACCGAGGCCATTGACGAGAGATCAACCGATGCACGTGACAGTGGGACGACCTGGGCTCGACGCTTCTCGAGCACAGCAATCGTCGCCGAGCCGATGGCGCCTGTCGATCCGGTGACCACTACCGTTGCCATGATCTATTCGTGCTGATCGTATCCGCGCACCGGGGCTACCCACGGTGGCTCAACTCCGGCGCCGACTTTCTGGAAATCGACATCCGGCGCACACAGGATGGCGTGATCGTCATCTCGCATGATGAGCTGCAGCCTGGTGACAACCACGTCACATTCGACGAGGTCCTGAACGCCGCCGCCGGGCGGATCGGGCTCCAGCTGGACCTGAAACAACCTGGTTACGAGCTCGAGCTCGTCCGCTCGGTCCTCGATCGACTACCGCCCGAGAAGATCGTCGTGTCGACGGAGATGGACGAATCTATCCACCTGATCAAGGACCGATTCCCGGAAGTTCGCGTCGGCCTGACCTGCGCTCGAGTCGAGCCAGGCCCGGCCGACTTCATCGCCCTCGACCAGCAGTACGCAAACGCCAGCGCGTTGAACGCGGCCGAGCTCTACGGAATCGAGGTCTGGGTCTGGACCGTCGACGACCGGCGGCTGATGCAGCGCTTCATCAAAGACCGGCGCGTCGCCGGCATCATCACCAACCGGCCCGACCTCGCCCTGAAGCTCAGGACGGCCAGATCGTGATGTCCTTCTGGCAGCAAAACGCGCCGACGTCCGGCGACCAGTGGAGGATGAACGGCGGCGTCGTGTTGCTGACGCGGAAGCAGACGTCGAGCGGGCCGTAGAGGGCGCCGCCCTCGAAATCGTGTCGGGTCCAGGTCTTGCAGCCCGTCGCGTCCGTGATCAGGTTCGACGCTCGCCGGCCTGCGTCGATGAGCTGCAGGTCCTCAGGCGACGCATGGGTCGCGGAGCTCGAGTTCTGAAACTTGACTGTCATCCGGACGACGTCGTGCTCCAGCCGGACCTTGGAGATCCAGATCTGGTAGCCATCCACGTTCGCGCACGGCCCCGGGGAGCAGTTCTCGGGCGTCAGATTGCTGTTGGGCGTGGCCTGGAGTGGGGATTTCAGCGCCGTGTAGGCGGCGGCAGCGACGAAGGAGGCCAAAATCAGGCCGACGACGATCCCCAGGCTGGTGAGCAGGCGGCGACCCATGGTTGCTTAACGGAGATTATCGGGCTACGTATCGGTCCTAGCCCCTCCGGCGCCTTCGGCGCCACCTCCCCATAAATGGGGAGGAGCATTTGTCGCTCCCTACTAAACGGGGAGCAGCTAGAGGACCGCCTCCGCCAGCCGCTCCGCCTGCTCGACCGCCGGCGCGGCCATGAAAAGGATCAGCTCATCGCAGCCGATCGCCTCGAACCCCTTGACGCGCTCCTTGGCGTCGGCCGCGCTCTTGACCGTCCCGCCCCAGACCCTGGGCCCGTAGTCGCCGTAATAAGCGGTCAGGTTCTGTTCCGCCTCGGCGGCCACCTCATCGCCCAGAACGAAGTAGGCGAGGGCCCAAAAGCGCGGCTTGCCCTCGCGACCGGCCTCCTTCCAGGCCGCCGAAACCCGCTGCATCATCCCGGCCAGGGCTTCGGGCGGCCCCCCGCCGAGCGTATAGCCGACGCCGTACTTGACGACGCGCCGGATCACCGGCGCCGAGTAGCCGCCGAAGGCAATCGGGACCGAGTGCCCGTTGACCGGGCGCGGCGTCACCGGCTGGCTCGTCCCCGGCACCGGCTCCCCGCGCCAAGCGCGGTGCACCAGGTCCAGCGCGGCGTCCAGGCGCTTGCCGCGGTCGTGGAATCCGGACCCGGTCACCGTGAAGTCATCCTCCCGGCCGCCGGCGCCGATGCCCAACACAAATCGGCCGCCCGACAGCTGGTCGAGCGTCGCCGCCTGCTTGGCCAGCAACACCGGCTCGCGGGTGGTGGCGAGAAGGATGTCCGTCATCAGGCCGATGCGCTCGGTGGCGCCCGCCGCGGCCGCCAGCGTGACCATCTCCTCAAACGACGGGTAGGCGACGCGGCCGATGGTGCCCAGGGTCGAGAAGCCAAGCGCCTCCGCGCGCCGCGCGATCTCGACCAGCAGCCGACCGTCGAGGAGGCTCTTGTCCGCATTGGGAAGCCCGAGTCCGACTTTCAGGCTGCTTACGCTACCGGAAGCTTCTCCTCGACTCGCTCGTCGGTCAGCACCTTGCCGTCCTTGAGCCGGATCTGCCGGCGCGCCTGGCTCGCGATGTCCACGTCGTGGGTGACGATGACGATCGTGACCTGGTCCTCTCGGTTGAGAAGCTTCAGGAGATCGACCAGCTGCTGCGCGGTCTCGGTGTCGACGGCGCCCGTCGGCTCGTCGAGCAGGATGAGCGAAGGCCGGTTGACCATCGAGCGCGCGATGGCGACGCGCTGCATCTGGCCGCCGGACAGCTCGCTCGGTTTGTGCTTGATGCGATCGCTCAGGCCGACGCGGTCGATGAGCTCGATGGCGCGCTGCTTGCCCGCCGCGCCGTTCTTCACATATCGCAGCGGCAGCATCACGTTCTCGAGCACGTTCATGCCCGAGAGCAGGTTGTACTCCTGGAAGACAAAGCCCACCCTGCGAGCCCGCATCTTCGCGCGCTGGCGGTCGCCGAGCTTGGTCGTGTCGACGTCGTCGATGAAGAGGCTGCCCGCCGTCGGCTTCAACAGCAGCCCAAGGAGATCGAGCATGGTCGTCTTGCCGCTGCCGGACCGTCCGACCACGGCGACGAACTCACCCTTGTCGATGTCGAGCGTGACGCCGTCGAGGGCGCGGATGATCTCCGATCCTCGCTTGTAGTTCTTGGTCAGCTCGACCAGCCTGACGTTCGCCATCTACTCGTTCCTCAGCGCGATCACGGGGTCGAGCCGGGCCGCCCGCCAAGCCGGGAGCACGCCGGCGACCGCGCCGAGCACCGTGGCAAAGCCGATGGCGAAGATGGTCAGCGTGGGGGTGATGAGAAACAGCGTCGAACCGTCGGCCGGCTCGAAGAAGGTGTTGCGAATCACGACGATGGCGACGCCAAGGCCGTATCCGAGCAAACCTCCGACCAGGCCGATGAACGTCGCTTCGAGAAGAAACTCACCCATGACGTTGAACGTCGTCGCGCCGACCGCCTTCTTCAGCCCGATCTCGCGCACGCGCTCCGCGACTGCCATGAACATCGTGTTCACGACGGACAGGCCGCCGATGATCAGCGCCAGCAGTGCCGCGGCGGTTGTGATGCCCGTGAAGACCACGCTTCCCTGCTTGAAGCCGTTGACGATGTCGCTCGGTTTGAGAGCCTTCACCCCTTCGACCTGCTGGTTGATTCGGCTGGCAATTCTGTCGAGCTCGTCCAGCGATGTGCCGGCCTTGGCGTAGACCGCGATGGCTTGCGTGACCTGGGTCACGTCGAAAGAGGTTCGGATCGGGTCGGGCAGGCTGTCCTTCAGCAGCATCTGGCCGTCAGTGATGTTGATGTAGGCGAAGTTGTCGGGCGCGGTCCGGGTTGTGTTCAGGATGCCGACGACCTTGAAGGAATGGCTGACGAAGTCGGGCTTGGCGTCGGGCGGCCTGACAGGAAGTTCGATTGTGTCACCGACCTTCTTGCTGAACTCCTTGGCGATGGTCGTGCCCAGGACGACCTGGTCCTGAGAGTCGGCTTCGATGGCGTGGCCCTGCGCGTAGGTCAACCGGATGGCCCCCCATGCAGCCTCGGCGGGGTCGGAAGCGACGATCTGATCCGCGACTCCGAAGCTGAAGTTGAGCTGGCCAGGCTTGGCATTGAAGGTGTAGCCGGGGAACGCCGCGGCCACGCCCTGGATTTTTTTGATCTCGTCAACCTTCGAGATCGGCAGGATTGGGGTCGACTGCCCGTCGGGCGGCCCTACCTGCACGCTCGAGCCGAAGTAGGCGACGCCGCCATCGATCAGCGCGTTGAAATTCTCCGCGAGCGCCCCCATCGTGGTCAGGGCCAGCACGCCGATCGTGATGCCGGAGATGGTCAGGAAGCTGCGGAGCTTATGGCGCGCGACGTTGCGGGCGATTTCCATGAGAGTGTTGAGAATACGGCGCACCGGGCTAAACGCGGGTAAAGGATCACCCGCGACCCGCCTGCGCCATCAGCCTTTTAAGGGGGAGCAGGTCTTTCTAAAATGGTCATGCCATGAGGGGATGCGGTGTTCAGCCTGCTGCTGCGGGGCTTCGCGCTCGGCTTTGCCATCGCCGCGTCACCCGGGCCGATCTTCTTCCTGTGCGTTAGGCGGACGCTTCTCCAGGGCCGGCTCGCCGGCGTCTTGTCGGGTTTCGGGGTCGCGACCGCGGACGCTTTTTACGCGGCCATCGCGACGTTCGGCGTCGCCGCGCTGGCAGCGGCATTCGTGGCGGGGCGGCGGCCGCTGGCGGTGGTGGGCGGTGGCATCCTGGTCGGGTTTGGGCTTCGCATCCTGTTCGACCGCAGGCAAGCGGCCGAAGCGCCGGCAGCGCTGACAGGCCGCGGGCTTGCCTGGGCCTACGTGTCGACGCTCGGATTGACGATCACCAACCCGGCCACCATCATCTCGTTCGCCGCGCTCGCTGCCACGCTCGGCCTGGGCACCGGGGGATCGTTCGTGAGCCCGGCGCTGGTGGTCGGCGGCGTGCTGCTGGGCTCGGCGGCGTGGTGGTGCATCCTGGTCGTGGCGACCTCGCTGCTGCGGGCGCGGATGACGCCGGCGGTGGTGCGCGGGATCAGCACCTTCAGCGGCCTGGCGATCGCGGTGCTGGGAATTTTGGCCGTGATTTCAGCCTTTTCAGGTTAGAGCGAGGTTTGAGATGAAAACCGGGATGAAGCGCACGCGCACGGTCACGTGGGAGGACCCCTTCATCGTCCCCCAAGCCGCGGCCGGCCGCAGCGGCCTCGAAATCCTCAAGGACGTGTTCGAAGGCAGGTTGCCGCCACCGCCGATCGCCGAGACCATGGGGTTTACGGGCGTCCACGTCGAAGAGGGAAAGGCCTCCTTCGAGGGCGAGCCCGGTGAGCACCTGTACAACCCGATCGGCGTCGTGCACGGCGGATTTGCGATGGCGCTGCTCGATTCGGCGATGGGCTGCTCGGTGCACTCGACGCTGGCGGCCGGCGACCGTTACACCACGCTCGAGGTGAAGACCAACTTCGTCCGGCCCATCACGGTCGACACCGGCCGGGTCCGATGCGAGGGCGTGGTGGTCTACCGCGGGAGCACGATCGCGACCGCCGAAGGCAAGCTGTTCGCCGTGACCACGGGCAAGCTCCTCGCGCACGCAACCACGACCTGCCTCATCGTTCGCGCGAAATGACTCGACAGATCCGCATCGTCGACGTCTTCACGGAAAAACCGCTGGCCGGCAACCAGCTGGCGGTGGTCCTCGACGGTAAGGATCTGTCGGTCCGGCTCATGCAGCGGATCGCGCGCGAGATGAATTTTTCCGAGACCACGTTCGTGCTGCCGCCGGAGAACCCGGCCCACGCGGCCCGGGTGCGCATCTTCACGCCGCATTCGGAGATGCCGTTCGCGGGCCATCCCACGATAGGCACCGCCTGGGTGCTCGCCAACGAAGGACTGGTACCCAAAGGCGCGGCTGAGTTCATCCTCGAAGAGAGCGTGGGCCCGGTCAGCGTGAGAAGCGTCAAAGATGCAGACCGTGTCATCTTCTGGATGACACATCCGCCGCTGACCCTCGGCCAGGTGTTTCCGCACGCGCAGGTCGCGGCGGCACTAGGCGTTGAGGAGTCGAGCGTCGTGCACGATGTGCCGGCTCAGGTCGCGAGCACGGGTGTTCCGTATCTGTTCGTGGCGCTGCGAGACGCGAGCGCGGTCGATGAGGCGACGTCCGACCGAGGCCGATTGGACAAGCTGCTGCCTCGCCGGGTCACGGACTCAGTCTTCTTGACTACGGCGGTCGGGCCCAACCGGCTCTACAGCCGGATGTTTGCGCTCGACACTCCCGAAGATCCGGCGACGGGATCGGCCAGCGGGCCTCTGGGCGCGTACGCGGTCAAATACGGCCTCGTCGAGCGGGCGCCGACGGTGTCGCTTGTCAGCGAGCAGGGCACGAAGATGGGGCGGCAGAGCTTCGTCCACATCGAGCTCTCGTATGGCGAGTCGAAAGACATCCCCGAGCGAATCGAGGTCGGCGGCTCCGTGATGCCCGTGCTCAGCGGCACGCTCGCGGAATTTTCTTAGTGCTGGTCGACAGCTACAAGTTCCTTCCCCGCAGCTTTCGTCCTCTTTATGAGGGCCGCGGCGCGTTCCCCGGCGAGGAAGCTCCGGTGTGGACACCTTTTGCAAAGCGGCTGTCCGAATCGCGCCTCGCCTTGCTCTCCTCGGCCGGCATCTACGTGAAGGCGAGCCAGCCCACGTTCGATCTCGACCGCGAGCAGGAGCATCCGGAGTGGGGCGATCCGACGTGGCGCTCGATCCCGGCCACCGCCAGGCCCGAGGACATCGCCGTCGCGCACCTACATATAAACGACGAGGACCTGCTGGCCGATCCCGAGATCGCGCTCCCGATGCGAGCCCTGGACGAGCTGGCGCGGGAGGGCGTGGTCGGCGGCGCGGTTGCGAATCACGTCGCCGTCATGGGCTACCAGGACCGCCGCCTCGAGGACTGGCACGCCACGACGGCGGGGGAGATCGTGGCGCACCTCCGCAATGAGGACGCCGACGGCGTCATCCTCGCTCCCGCTTGACCCGACTGCTGCTCGAACGTGCCCGTGCTGGCACGGTGGATCGAAGCGGCGGGGATTCCGACCGTGGTCGTGACCATGATGCCCGCGGTGGCTGAGGAGCGCCGCGCGCCGCGGATCGTGGGTGTGGAGTTCCCCTTCGGCCACGCGTTCGGCATGCCCCATGACAGGGCCATGCAGCGGCGGACTCTCGAGCTGGCGCTGCGCGTCCTGGCCGGCGCCGAGACCTTCCGGACGCGGATTGACCTGGACGTGGAGTGGCCGGTGCCCGTGCGCGAGGCCTACCGCGCCTGGCAGCCGAAGGTGCCGAGCCCGATCGTCAGGAAGCTGTTGGAGACGCGGTCCCGGGGGAGCACCTAGCCTCCGACCAGGCGCCGTTTCCCTCCAGGAGCTTGCGCATCAAACGGCGCAGCTCGGCGATGTCGGAAGCGCTGAGGTGCGCGGCGAACGATTCCTGGAGGGCGCCGCGAAACACCTCGTCAGCCTTCTCGAGGGCGCGGCGGCCGCGCTCGGTGAGCGTGACGCGCACGACGCGCCGGTTGTCGCGGGGCGTGGCGCGGGTGATGAAGCCGTCGTTCTCGAGACGGTCTGCGATCCGAGTTGTGCCGCTGGGGCTGTTGATCAGCTGGGTGGCGATCTCGCTCATCTGGAGAGGGCGGTCCGCCGCCAGGTGGAGGCGGAACAGGACCTCGTACTCGGCCAGTGAGAGGTCGGCGTTGGCGCGAAGGCGGTGCTCGAGCAGGCCCTCGAGGACACGATTGGCCTGCTGGAGGTTGATCCAGGCCTGGACCTGCTCCTGTCTTTCCGCCGCCTTGATCTTCACCGCGCTCACGGTAATTGGAATACCTGGAGCCGCAACGTTCTTCCTTTTATAGTTGTCAGTGCAATTATTGTAAGGAGAAAGGTTGGAGATGGCCATGACTGCGGTTGATTTCACGGCGCCGGCTTCGGAGGCGGAGCTAGACGCGCTGGCGGAGAATCTGCGCGCGCGCAACTTCGAGGTCGTCATCGTCGATGACGGCGCCGAGGCCAATGCCGAGGTTTTGAAGCGGATCCCCGAAGGGGCCGTGGTTCACTCGGGCAAGTCGAAGACGCTCGAGGACGCCGGCCTGTTCAAGGAGCTCATGGAGAATGAGCGGTACGACTTCGTCCGCAGGCGAACCATGAAGATGGACCAGCGGACGCAGCGCGATGAGATGCGAAAGCTGGGCGCCGCCCCGGACATCATGGTCAACAGCGCTCACGCCGTCACCGCGGACGGGCAGATCGTCATCACGTCGGCCAGCGGCAGCCAGATCGGACCCATCGCCTCCGGCGCCGGCAAGCTGATCCTGGTCATCGGCAGCCAGAAGATCGTGCCGGACCTCGACTCGGCGTTTCGCCGCATCAAGGAGCACGTCTTTCCTTATGAGGACGCGCGCCTGCGCGAGGCGATGGGGGTGGGGACCAAGATCACGCGCACGCTGATCCTGGACCAGGACTACTCGCCGGGCCGGACCACCGTGATCCTGGTCCGCGAACCGATCGGGGTTTAGCTTCCACGCCCCTCACCCCGACCCTCTCCCCTGAGGGGAGAGGGGGATTACTTCGGGTCGAGTTTGATCGACGCGGAGTTGATGCAGTAGCGCAGGCCGGTCGGGTCGGGGCCGTCGTCGAAGACGTGGCCCAGGTGGCCGCCGCAGCTGGCGCAGGTAACCTCGGTCCGGGTCATGAAGAGCGACCTGTCCGTCGTTTCCTCGATCGGGGCGCCCTCGGCCGGGGCGTAGAAGCTGGGCCAGCCGCAGTGGGCGTCGAACTTGGTCTCTGACTCGAACAGCTTCGCGCCGCACCCGGCGCACAGGTAAGCGCCTGGGGTCTTGGTATCCCAGTACTCACCCGTAAACGGCCGCTCGGTGCCCTTCTCGCGCAGCACGTGGTACTGGGTGGGGGTCAGGTCTCGCTTCCACTCGGCTTCGGTCTTCTGCACTTCTGTCTTCTTCATCGCCTCTAATCTGCCACGTTCCGGGAACCGCCAAACTAGCTCTCAGGTATGGACCGGCACGTGGAGTCGCGGCTCAAGAAGGACGTGGTGATCTGGCTCGTCACCGCGGGCCCCGATCGCCGGCCCCAGTCCGTCCCCGTCTGGTACGTGTGGGACGGCAGCTCATTCCTTATCTATGCGCGCCCTGGAATCAAGGTCAGCCACGTCAAGGCCAATCCCTACGTGGAGCTGCACCTCAACACCGACGAGACCGGTGACGAGGTCATACGCGCTTCGGGCTACGCCACCATCCCGAAGTCGCAGCGCCCCGCGCACAAAGAACCGGCGTACCTGCGCAAGTATCGAAGTCACATCCTGGGCCTCGGCATGACGGTCGAGGATTTCGCGGAGCAGTACCGGTACCCCATCCGCGTCCGCCGCCTTCGTTTCCACTAGACCGGTAATCTCGTCCTCATGGCTCATCCCCTCCGTTTCGGACTGAAAGCATCGGGCCAGGGCATCACCATCGAGGAGCTGCGCGCGGTCTGGCGCATCGCCGACGAAGGCGGCTTCGACCACGTCTGGGACTTCGACCACCTGGCTTCCATCGGACCTGCGGGCCCCGACCGGCCGATCTACGAAGGTTGGGCCCTGCAGGCCGCGATGGCCGAGGCGACCAAGCGCGTCCGCATCGGCTGCCTTGTCACCGGCAACACGTACCGCCATCCGGTCGTGCTCGCCAAGCTCGCGGTCACCGTCGACCACCTTTCCGGCGGCCGGCTCGAGTTTGGGATCGGCGCCGCGTGGGCTGAGATCGAGCACCAGATGTACGGCATCGAGGGGCTCGACCATCGTGTCGGTCGGCTCAGCGAGTCGCTGCAGATCATCAAGTCGCTGTTCACCCAGGAAAGGACCGATTTTGACGGCCGCTACTACCACATCACGGACGCGATCGCCAATCCGAAACCGATCCAGAAGCCGTATCCGCCGATCTGGATCGGCGCCCAGGGCGACAGCACGCTCCGGCTCACGGCGCGCCACGCCGACGTCTGGAACATCTCGGGCGGAGACCCCGAGTTCGTCCAAGAGATCATCAAGAAGTTCGACGCCGCCTGCGGAGAGGTCGGCCGCGATCCTGCGGAGGTCCGCCGCTCGCTCCAGTTCGGATGGGACGGCAAGGACCGGAGCGAGCTGCTCGAGCTGTCCGGGAAACTGTTCGAGCTCGGCGTCACCGAGCAGGTGGTCTACCTGCGGGGCGACCAGCCGGTGCGGCTGGCGGAGAAGATCGCCGAGGCCCTGCCCGACCTGCGCCGTCTCCAACGCGTGGCATCCTGACGACATATTGTTGACACGATATATGTCGCTGCAGTAATATGTGCCTATGCCCGACGTGTTCCAGGTGCTGGCCGACCCGACCCGGCGACGGATCATCGACGCGCTGCGCAGCGGCGAGCGATCGGTCAGCGAGCTGGTCGAGGTCGTCGACATCGGCCAGCCGGGAGTGTCGCGGCAGCTGGCGATCCTCGAGGACGCCGATTTCGTAGTCGTCCGGCCGGAAGGCCGGAGAAGGCTGTACTCGCTTCGTCCGGAACCGTTTCGAGAGCTTTCGCAGTTTGTGACGGCATACAGGGCGATCTGGGAGGGGCGACTCGACAGGTTTGCCGCCGAGCTGGACCGGCGGCGCAAGAGTAAGAACCACAAGGAGAAGCGCCAATGATCAGACCATGTTTGGTTTTCAACGACCGCGGAGAGGAGGCGGTGAAGTTCTACGTCTCGCTCTTTCCCAACTCGAAGATCGTGAGCATGCAGCGCAGTGAGAAGGACGGGCCGATCGCCAAAGGCAAGCTGCTCAACGCCACCTTCGAGCTCGACGGGCGCGAGTACCTCGCCTTCGATGGCGGTCCGACCTTCTCGTTCTCCGAAGGCATGTCGCTCATGGTCACCTGCAAGACGCAGCAGGAGGTCGATGGGTACTGGACCAAGCTCACGGAAGGGGGCGGCGAGGAAGGACCCTGCGGATGGCTGAAAGACCGGTTCGGCGTTTCATGGCAGATCGTGCCGGAGGTGCTCGGCCAGATGCTGAGCGACCACAAGTCCGGCAACTCTGAAGCCGCCATGCAGGCGATGCTCAAGATGAAGAAGCTCGACATCGCAACACTCGAAAAGGCTTACCGGGGCAGCGCCGTCGCGTGACGGAGCGGCCCAAGCTCAGCCTCGAGCGAACATTCGAGGCTTCGCTCGATGAGGTCTGGGAGATGTGGACGACCAAAGAGGGCATCGAGTCGTGGTGGGGCCCGGAGGGATTCAGCGTCGCCGTCAGCGACCTGGATCTCCGCCCGGGCGGCGACCTCGTCTACGCGATGAGCGCGACGGCGCCGGAGCAGATGGAGTACATGGTCAAGGCGGGCATGCCGCTGACGACGGAGCACCGGCTCACCTTCACCGAAATTGATCCCCCGCGACGCCTCGCCTACAGGGACATCGTCGATTTCATTCCAGATGTTCAGCACTACGAGGTCCAAACCGTGGTTGAGCTGCAGGAGGTCGCGGAGGGGACGAGGATGGTGCTGACCTTCGACGCGATGCACGACGACCGGTGGACGCAGCTGGCCAGGATGGGCCGCGAGAGCGAGCTCGATCGCCTCGCGAAACTCCTAAATCGCCGACAATCTGAATAACTCCCCTCTCCCCACAGGGGAGAGGGTCAGGGTGAGGGGCGTTCAAAGAAGGAGGTCGACGTGCCCGACAGCGTTTATCGCGTCACAGAGCTCATCGGGACCAGCAGCCAATCCTGGGAATCAGCGGCCAAGACCGCGGTACAGACGGCGGCGAAGACGCTGCGCGACCTGCGCGTGGCCGAGGTGGTCGAGCAGGACCTGACGATCGAGAACGGCAAGGTGACGAGCTACCGGGTGAAGCTCAACGTGTCGTTCAAGTACGTACCAGAGGCAAGTCCGACCCGAAAGGCGGCGACGAGGAAGCGCTAGCCGGCTCCACGCCCCCACCCTGACCCTCCTCAGCAAGTGGGGAGGGGAAAGTCAAGTTACGGGGCGGTGGCCGCTTGGAGTTGGCAGCCGGCGGCTCTCATCTCTTCGAGGGCCTGCTGGCCGGTGGCTTCGTTGACCGCCGCGCACAGGTTGAGAAGCACGCGGACCTGGAACTGGTTCTTGCGCCCGTCAAGCGCGCTCGCGCGCACGCAATAGTCGGTGGCGATGCCGCACACGTCGATGTGCTCGACGCGGTTTTCCTTCAGCACGTCGAGCAAGGGATGACCGCGGGTGTCGAAGCCGTCGAACGCCGAGTACGCGGCGGCGTGCCGTCCCTTGGTGACCACGGTCTGGATGTACTTTTCGCGCACGAGGTTCTGGATCGCCGGCACGAAAGCCGCGCCCGGCGTCCCGACCATGCAGTGGGGCGGCCAGGTGTTGACGAAGTCCGGATGGTCCGAGATGTGTTCGGGTGCATCCTCGTGGTAGTCGCGCGAGGCGACCACGAACTGGTATTCGTTCTTGAAATGGCGGAGGTGGCGGGCGATCAGCGCGGCCACCGCCAGCCCACCCGGGACGCCGAGGCTGCCGCCCTCGACGAAGTCCGCCTGCACGTCGACCACCAGCAGCGCGTTGATCATGCTTCCATCCGCGACCTAAGTTAACGGCTAATTACACTGCCTCTATGGCCTCCGTGATAGTAGCGGGCGCGCGAACGCCGTTTGGCAGGTTCGGAGGCGCTTTCAAGGAGGTCCCGGCCACCACTCTCGGCGCGCACGCCATCCGCGCTGCCCTCGACCGCTCCGGCGTCAAGGGCGAGGACGTCGACTACGTGATCATGGGCCAGGTCCTGCAGGCGGGCGCCGGCCAGATCACCGCCCGCCAGGCCGCGATCGACGCGGGGATCCCGCAGGAAGTGCCGGCGATCACCATCAACAAGGTCTGCCTCTCGGGCATCAACGCGATCGCGCTCGCCGACCAGCTCATCCGCGCGGGTGAGGTCGAGGTCGTGGTCGCCGGCGGCATGGAGTCGATGTCCGAGGCGCCCTATCTATTTCCCAAGGCCCGCTTCGGCGCCCGCATGGGCAACACCGAGATGGTCGATTCCATGATCCACGACGGGCTGTGGTCGACCTTCACCGAGCAGCACATGGGCGCGAGCTCGGACGAGGTGAACAAGGAGCTCGAGCTCAGCCGCGAGGACCAGGACGCGTGGGCGGCCCGCTCGCACCAGCGCGCCGAGAAGGCGTGGCACAACGGCGTGATGAAGGACGAGGTCGTGGTTGTCGCCCTGTCGCAAAGGCGTGGCGAGCCGGTGCGCGTCGAGCGCGATGAAGGCGTGCGGCCGGGAACCGATCTCGAGTCGTTGAGCAAGCTGCCGGCGGCCTTCAGCAAGGACGGCACCATCACCGCCGGCAACGCCTCGCAGATCTCGGACGGCGCGGCCGCGGTCGTCGTCATGTCCAGGGAGCGCGCGCAGAAGATGGGCATCGAGCCGCTGGTCGAGATCGTCGCCCACGGCATGAGCGCCGACCGCTACGCGTGGCTGCACACGGTGCCCGCGCTGGCGCTCAGCAACGCGCTGAAGAAGGCGGGGCTCGATGCTGACGACCTCGAGCTGGTTGAGATCAACGAGGCGTTCGCGGCCGTCGCTCTGAACGCGACCCGCATGCTCGCGCTCGACGAGGAACGCGTCAACGTCAACGGCGGCGCCATCGCGCTCGGCCATCCGATCGGCGCCAGCGGCGCCCGGCTGGTCCTGACCGTCGCCAACGAGCTCAAGCGCCGCGGCTTGCGCACTGGTGCGGCCGCGCTATGCGGCGGCGGCGGCCAGGGCGACGCGCTGATCGTCCGCCGCCCGCTCCAGTGAGCGAACGCAAGCAAGTCCCCTACGGTTCCTGGGCCTCACCGATCACGCCCGACCTTCTGCTCACACGCACCGTGCACATGCGCAACCAGATGGTGCGGTGGGATGGGGAGGACCTCTACTGGTCTGAGCTGCGTCCGGACGAGGCGGGACGGATCGTCGTCTGCCATCGCGACGAAGACGGGGCCATCAGCGATTTCACGCCCCAGGGCTTCAACGCGCGCAGCCGTGTGCATGAGTATGGCGGCGGGCATTACGCGGTCAGGCACGGGACCGTCTTCTTCACCAACTTCAAAGACCAGCGCCTGTACCGGCAGGAGCGCGGTGGCGCGCCGCGAGCGATCACACCCGAAGCAGACATCCGGCACGCGGACATGGTCATCGACGAACCGCGCAATCGCGTCATCGCGGTCCGTGAGGACCACACGACCGGCGCGCGGGAAGCTGTCAACACGATCGTCGCCCTCGACGCCCTTGGCCAGCGCGAGCCCACCTCCATCGCCTTCGGCAACGACTTCTACTCCTCGCCGAAGCTGAGCCCCGACGGCGCGCGCCTCGCCTGGCAGACCTGGAACCACCCCAACATGCCCTGGGACGGCAGCGAGATCTGGGTCGGCGAGCTGGACCGCGATGGCAACATCACCTCGTCGCGGAAAGTCGCGGGAGGCGTGCACGAGTCCGTCCTCCAGCCCGAGTGGTCGCCGTCGGGTGAGCTGTATTTCGTTTCCGATCGCAACGACTGGTGGAACATCTACCGCGCTCGCGGCGAGGGCGATGAGCCGGTCTGCCGGCGCGCCGCTGAATTCGGCGCGCCTCAGTGGGTGTTCGGCCAGCGCTTCTACGACTTCAGCGGTCCGGACGAGATCGTGTGCATTTATTCGGACCCGGGCGGCGCCAAGCTCGGCCGGATCGACCTCAACTCCGGCCACCTGCGTCCCATCGAGCTGCTGTACACGACGCTCGCCAGCGTCCAGGTTTCGGGGAACAAGGCGGCGATGTACGCGGGCTCTTCGACGCTCGCCGAGCGCTTGCTGGTGATCGACCTCGACACGCTCGCGCAGGAGGTCGTGAAGGTGGCGAACCCGGCGCATATCGAGCCCGGCTACTTCAGCGTCCCGAAACCCATCGAGTTCCCCACCGAGCACGGCCTGACGGCGCATGCCTCTTACTACCCGCCGCGAAACCATGGATACGATGCGCCGGCGGGGGAGAAGCCGCCGCTGGTGGTGCGCTGCCACGGCGGGCCGACCGGCAGCGCAGGCCCGGGCTACCCGTTCGAAATCCAGTACTGGACGAGCCGGGGGCTGGCGGTGGTCGACGTCAACTACGGCGGATCGTCAGGTTATGGACGTGCGTACCGGCAGCGGCTGAACGGCAACTGGGGCATTGTCGACGTCGATGACTGCATCAACGCCGCGCGGTACCTGGTCGAGAAGGGATTGGCCGACCCGGACAGGGTTTCGATCACAGGGGGTTCGGCGGGCGGTTACACGGTCTTGCTCTCGCTGACCAAGCGCGATTTCTACAACGCGGGCGCGAGCCATTACGGGATCGGCGACCTGGAGCTGTTCGCCCAAGAGACCCACAAGTTTGAGTCCCACTACGGCGAGACGATGGTGGGCCCATATCCGGAACGCGCTGATGTATATCGAGACCGGTCGGCGATCCACTTCGCCGACAACATGCGCTGTCCGGTGATCCTCTTTCAGGGCGCCGAGGACCAGATCGTGCCTCCGGACCAGGCAGAGACATTCGTGGAGGCGTGCCAGAAAAAGCATCTGCCCTACGCATACGTGCTCTTCTTCCTCGCCCAGGTCTTCGGCTTCGAGACCGCGGACGAGATCGAACCTGTGAAGATCGAGAACTTCCAACCTCGGCCTGGTGTCGGCGAGAGGATTTGAACCTCCACGCCCTTTCGGGCACCAGCTCCTAAGGCTGGCGCGTCTGCCATTCCGCCACGCCGACCTCCGACACAATACCGCCCCCACCGCCAATCAATTCGTACCTTGACGTGGACCGGTGGCTGAATAGAATCGGCGGGTTCGGTACCCCCGTCGGCAATTGCTGGGAGGAGTGTCCATGATCCGCCGCCTGCTCTTGCTTTTGTTCGCTGTGCTGCTGTCCAGTCTTGCGTTCGCGGCGCCGGTTTCGGCCGGCGGCAACGGAGCCATCACGTCGACGACAAACATGCACGGCCCGTTTCCGTCCTTCCACGTTGACCCCACGTGTGGTTCTCCGAGTGGCACTCTCTCGGGATCGGGCAACGCAGTCTTCCACACCACGATCAACAAGGCGGGAGACTTCTGGCTGACGAGCACGCAGGAGGCATGGTTCACGGTCGTGCCCGACGATTCGTCGTTACCCAATTTCGCCGGCCACTTCGCCACCTGGTTCGGCATCAGCGATAACAATAGGAACAGCGTGACTCACGA
>VBDR01000037.1 GCA_005882135.1 Chloroflexota bacterium | reverse complement strand
TGTCGGTCGCTCACGCCGCCCAAGTCACGTCCGGCCCGCGGACGAAGATCGACCTGAGTCGCTCGGGCGGGATGACGTGAAACTCATCCCCTGCCTTTACGATCTGCCATTCCCCTTCATGCACCAGCCGGTGATGGAAATGGCAGACAGAGGAGAACCAGGTTGTCGAGGTCGCCCGGCCCGCCCCGGGCCCAGAACTCAAGATGGTGTGGAGTCGACCAGCTGACCGGCCGGTCGCAGCCCGGCCAGCGGCAGCCCCGATCTCGCTGCTGGAGCGCCCGCCGGGTCCCCGGCGGGACGGTGCGGGTGGCGCGGCCGACGTCGACCACGACCGAGTCCGCCATCAGCACCCGCGACATCGTGCAGTCGCAGGCCAGCCGCTCCACGGTGGTGCCGGAGATCGGCATCCCCAGCTCCCGCTTCAAACCCGGGAGCGTGGTGGTCAGGCTCACGTGGGGCCGGACGCCCTTGCGGCGCGGCAGCAAGCCCTCATTCATGTGGTCGTCGAGCAGCTCGGCCAGGGCGTCGGCCATGCGCTGGCTCTGGTTGCGGGTGTCCCCGGGCCCCCGCCAGCCGGCGAGGGCGTCGAGCGCGGTCCGGAAGGCGGCCCCGGTGACCGGGTCGAGCACGCCGTCGACCGAGTGCATGCCGTCGAGCATGGGGCTGACCTGGAGCCAGCGCCGCTCGAAGTCCTCTTTGGAGTCGGTGTCGAAACCGTCGGGGTCGGCGACATGCCGGGCGTGGCGGCAGCAGATGTGGAAGTCCTCGATCGAAAAGGTGTGGGCGAAGCCGACCATCTCCGCCTCATTGGCCGGCTGCCACCGCTCACCCAGCTGCTCGCGCAGGTGGCAGAGCGCAGAGGCGGCCTGGTAGCTGATGGCGCCGCCGGCGAGGGCGGCCGCGGTCTCGGGCAGGGAGCCGAGCTGCCTGCCGACACACAGCCTATCGGCGGCTGCCTTGCGTGAGAGGCCACAGGTGCGAGCTGCCCAGGAGGCGGGGGACAGGCCAGCGAGCCGATGGTCGCCACGCTCCCGGCCCCGATCGAGGACCTTGCAGAGGGCGCCTTGGAGACGATCGATCACCGCTGCCAATTGCTTGGGATCGACAAAGTCGAAGTCGGCCTCAGCCTCGAAATCGCTCACTGCAGAATTCAGTCTTTCGAGCCCATCGACCACGCTGATACGTACGAAAAAATGTTCGTCAATGGAAGCGTTAACAGCCACCAATCTATCCTCGCCAGCCACCAGGCCCACCCCGACCCCCCTTCCCAGACCGTGCTTGATCAGATCCTGCGCCCGGCGCGCGCCCAGTAGCCATCACGCAGCTTGCGTTTGAGCAGCTTGCCCGCGGCGTCGCGCGGAAGCTCGTCGGTGAAGTCGACCGAGCGCGGTTTCTTGTAGCCGGCAAGCCGCTCGCTGCAGAATGCGATCAGTTCGTCGCCGCTGACGCTCATTCCGGGACGCAGCTGCACGATCGCCTTCACCGATTCGCCCCACTGGTCGTCCGGCACGCCGATCACGGCCGCGTCCATGACGGCCGGGTGCGCGTGCAGTACGGCCTCGACTTCGGCCGGGTAGATGTTGACGCCGCCCGAGATGATCATGTCGATTCGCCGGTCGCAGATGTAGTAGTAGCCTTCGTCGTCTCGATACGCCACGTCGCCGACCGAGAAGAATCCGTCATGGAGGCTCTCGCTAGTCGCGTCCGGCCGGTTGAAGTACTCCGCCTGCCAGTTGTTGCGGACCATGAGCTGGCCGGGCTCGCCGATCGCTGCCTCGGCGCCGTCGTCGCGGACCAGCCGGATCTCCTGACCGGGCACGGCCGTCCCGCAAGAGCCGGGCTTGCGCATCTGATCCTCCGGGCGCAGCACGGTGTTGATGCCCGTTTCGGTCGCACCGTAGAACTCCCAGAGCACGCGCCCGAACACGGCCTCCGCGCGCACCTTCAGCACGTACGGGCAAGGAGCCGCGCCGATGATGAGCGCGCGGAGTGATGAGGTGTCGCGAGGGCGCCGCTCCTGCGCGTCGACCAGCCGGTGGAGGAGGGTCGGCGCCGTGAAGGTGGTCGTGACCCGATGGCGTTCGATCAGGTCGAGCGCGTCCTCAGCCTCGAATTTCGGCTGGAGGACCACGGTCGAACCCAGCACCTGGTGAAGCGCCGAGAAGAATGCGACCCCGCTGTGATACCCAGGGCCGCACACCAGGTGGACGTCTGATTGCGCCAGCTCGAAGATAGAGATGACCTGGAGCACGTTCGCGATCTCGACTCCATGGGGACGCCAGGCTCCCTTGGGGTTCCCGGTCGTGCCCGAGGTGTAGATCATCGACGCACCGAGTCCGCCGGCGCCAACCCCATCGAACTGCTCCGACGCCCTGCCCATGAGGTCCCGGTAAGAGATCCAACCGGGCGGCACGTTGTCGGCGGCGGCGACGAACCGGACAGCATCCGCGACCTCTCCAGTCGCCGCGGCCATCACCTCGACGTGATCAGGCCCGGCCGCCGCGATCCGCGCGCCTGAGTCGCTGACGACAAAGGCGATCTCCGGTCCCCGCAGCCGGTAGTTGACCGGGACGATGACCAGGCCGGCACGACGGAGGCCGTTGGCGATCTCAGCGCCGGCGATCGAGTTGAACGACATCCACGCCACGCGGTCTCCCTCCTTGCAGCCGAGATCCACGAACACGTTGGCGGCGCGGCTCGCCCGCTTGCTCAGCGTCACGAAGTCGAGAACCTCGCCGTTGCAAATGACGGCGGGTTTCTCCGGGATCGACTCGGCGTGATTGGCCAGGAAATCGAAATCCATCAGAGCCTTGATGCTAGGAGTGCTAGGTGGTGGGCGAGGAGGTCGTCGTCGCCGAGGGCCTGGCCGAGCACAGCGCGTTACTCCCCAGCCCAAAGGTGCTCGCCGTCGCCGAGACGCTCCCGGTCACGACCACCCGATACCGATAGCAACCGCCGAGCAGGCCCCAGGTATCCGTCGCCGCCCAGTGATGGAACACCACACCCGCATTCAGAGGCGGGTACTTGGCCAGCACGCTGGGCGTGGCGTCGGTGATCGACTCGATCGGTGAGGTCTTGGTCGAATCGAACAGCCAGACGTACACCTTCGTCAGCGGGCGGTTGGCGGGCGTGTCGGCCTGGGCCGGCAGCCGGGTGGCGTTCAGCAGCGCGTCGACCATGGCCAGGGGACCGGCGCCGGCCTTTGCCGTCGCGAAGGTCATGTCCTCGATCGGCGCCGACCATGCGACTCCGATCACGTTCGCCCCGGTCAGGTATCGCTTGGCCGGCGCAGTCCCATCCGCTCCGGACGTGTTGTAGAGCTGGATCTCGCCACCGACGGCGATCGCAAGCTGCTTCGCGTCGGGGCTCCACGCCAGGCCGTCCGGGTGCTGGAGCTTCGAGTTGACCCGTTTCGGCGCCGATAGGGTCGGGCTTGGGCGCGGGGATGCGGTGCCCGCGGGGGTCACCCCGGCGCTGGGGGATGCGAGGGGGAGCGCGCTGTTGATGGGTTGGATGACCGCGCCGCGATCGGGCATCGCCACCGCGGCCATCGTTCCGTCGGCGCTGATCACAACGGGACCGTCGTCTGGGCCGAGCGACAGCGGGAACGGGTTGAGGACGCCGGCCTCGGCGTTCAGCCAGTACCACGACCCGGTGCCAAACGCACGCACCGCGAGCAGGCCGGAGTTGCCGGGCGCGGCGCCTTCGATGAAGAAGGCCGGCTGAGAGGGAGGCTTGGAGAGGACCTTGAGCGGGCCGGCGGTCGCGGTCAGGTCGAGCGCGTCCACCTCGTAGGTCGTGCAGCAGCCGACGGTCAGCGCGAGGTAATGCGAGTTGGCGACGAGCCCGAGGGGGCCTTCGCTCTGTGAATCCACCGATGCGGCGACGGGATCAATGGTCCCGGTGAAAGGGTCGCTACGGAAGAGCCAGTCGTACGGAACCACGCCGGCGCCCGTGCGTGTCTCGGCCGGCCGGACGTCATGGACAGTGAAATACAGCACCGGATGGTTGACGCCCGGGGCGGGCGCCCAGACCGGCCCGGCGACGCGGAACGTCCCTGGCTGGAGCGGGGCCACGATCACGGATTTGCCGGTGGTGGGATCGAGCACGCCGACGCCCTGATCGGCCACGTAAGCGATCAAGCCTTCGGTCAGACCGCCGGTGAACGGCGAAGGGGAATGAACGGGCGACGCCGGCGTGCTGCTGCACGCGAGCAGGAGCAACACGGCGGCGGCGATCGCGGCAGCGCCGGGCATGTGCCGGGCGCGCTTCAGACGGAGGCTAGGCATGAACAGCCGATCTTATCTCCAAGTCATGGAAGGGCTCTGTTACCCCAACGATGGGAGGTGCGTTTCGATACTGAGATGCGTTCAGCAAGTCCCGTACTGGTCGGGTTTACCCGTATGAGATCGTTGCTGCTGGCCGTGATCGCCGCGCTCGCCGTCGCGTGCGGCGCAACCGGCATCGGCTCCGGCTCGAACCCGACCCCCACCCCTGGCGGCGGCATGGGCTTCGACGTGACCGCCACCGAGAACGACCACGCGCTGACGATGCACGTGGGTCAGAAGCTCGAGGTTGCCCTACACGCCACCAAAGCCATGAACGACTGGTCGCACCCGGTCTCCAGCGACCCCTCGACGCTGGAAGCCACAGTCGACCCCGCGGCAATGGCCGCCCGAGGGGTCACGCTCGCGGCGTTCGTCGCCAAGAACGCGGGGGTGGCCAAGATCACCGCGAATGCCGGTCCAAAGTGCTCGCCCAACATGGCCTGTCCGGCGTATCTGGCCGTCTATTCGCTGACGGTGACGGTCACGCCGTAGCGGGCGTGCTCGCCGCGCGGATCGCCGCGGCGATGGCGTCGAGCTGAGCTCGCGCCGGCGGGTGTTCGTACGAGCGCGGGAATGTCAACCCAAAGCCATCGTTGGCATATCGCGGGATGACGTGGACGTGGAAGTGGGGGACATCCTGGAAAGCCACCTCCCCATCGGCGACGAAAAGGTTGACCCCGCCGGCGCCGAGGGTCTGGCGGGCGACGGCGGCCAGCTTGCGCGCGACGCGGAACGTGCGCATGGCGCTGGTCTCATTGAGGTCCGACATCAGCACCGCGTGCTCACGCGGGACGACCAGCATGTGCCCCTGCGTGATCGGCTGCACGTCCATGAAGGCGACGACGGTGTCGTCCTGGTGGGTGAAGCTCGCGGGCGACTCGCCGCGGATGATCTCGCAGAACACGCACTGGTCGCTCATGCCGGGATGAGCTTAAAGAAAGAGGTGGAGCCGCGGCTCCCGTTATTCGGACTCTTCGGGGGCCTCGACGGGCGCCGGCTCCTTAGCGCCACCGTTGGTCGCCGCGGCCTCTTCGATCTCGGCGTGGGCCGGCAGCGGCTCGGCCCCATTCGGGGAGATCACGGCATCGCCGTTGACGGCTCCCTCCGCCGGCAGGCGCTGTCCGCGGCGGCGGCGGCGGCCCCGGCGGTCGCCCCGATGCGGCCGGGACAGGCGCTGGACCTGGGAGCGGATGCCCACGCGCTGGCAGGCGGTCACCACCGCCCCCACCCCGGCCACCAGGCCGTCCTCCTTGCAGTGCTCGAACAGCGGCCCGAAAAGCTCGGGCGCGCCCCCGATGACGGTCTTGGAGTCGCCCACGATGACCAGCAGCTTCTTGGCGCGCGAGATGGCGACGTTGACCCGGTTCGGGTCGTTGAGGAAGCCAATGGCCGCGCGGTCATTGGAACGCACGAGGGACAGGATCACGGCGTCCGACTCGCGGCCCTCGAAAGCGTCCACCGACTCGATGTCGTCCGGCGGGACGATGCCCTTGAGCGATCCCTGGAGCCGGTTGACCTGCGAGTTGTACATCGCGATCACGGCCAGCTTCGCCTTGCGCACCCGGCGCCTGATGATCGAGGTGATGTCCTTGCAGAGCGCGACCTCGAACTCGTTCGCGACCGAGCGCTGCGCGTCGCGGTACTCATCCTGTGCACCCGTGTCGACCCACACCAGCTCGCGGTCGAACGGCCACGGAAGCGGCATCCGCGGGTGCGGAGCCTCGTGAATCAGCTTGCCGTCATAGAAAAGGTCTGAGACGACGCGGCCGATGGGCTCGCGCATGCGGTACTGGCGCGGCAGCATGATCCGCGAGCTGGCCGGCACCTTTTCCCAGATCCAGCCGTAGAAGCTGTCGTCGCGCACGACCTCGTCCAGCGGCTGGGAGATCTTGAAGGTCGAGGCGGCCTCCTCCATCACCGGGGGCAGCTGGTTGAGGTCGCCGATCATGACCCATCGCTTGGCCAGCGGCATCAGGGCGAGCGCCTCGTTGGCGCGCACCTTGTTCGCCTCGTCGAGGATCAGCCAGTCGAAGACCTTGAAGCGCAGCCGGGAGTCGATGGTGAGGCGGTTGCACGTGCCGGCGACCAGGTTGTACGGCTCCAGGTCGTCGCTCTCGACGAGCGTGGGGCGAAGCCGGCGCGGCACCTTCCCCGGTTCCGCGATACGGGCCTGGCGCACGTGGGAGAAGCCGAGCAGCCGTTCCTGCCCCGTGTCGACGGCATCGTTGGAGTGCGAGGACATGAGAATCGATGCGTTGGGGTTGCGGCCCAGGATGCGCCGGATCGACTCCACGATGGCGGTTGTCTTGCCGGTTCCCGGGGGTCCCTGGATCAGGTAAAGCTGACCCGGGCGCATGCCCATCACGCGGGCGACGGCTTCCGCCTGCTCCTCGTTGGGATCGGGCAGGTGGTGCGCCTTCTTGCCGTCCAGCGGCACACGGGGCGGGCTGCCCAGCCAGCCGTTGTCGGCCAGCTCGGCGGCGAGCGCGCCGGTGCGGGGGCTGCCGATCTGGAGCTGGCGGATGACCGAGCGCTGGGCTTCGAACATCTCCACGCTCGCGGTCGGAAGCACGATCCCTTCGTCCGGCAGCGGGTCGTAGCGCCGGAAGCTGACCCACAGGTTCGAGCCCTGGATCCGGTCGAGCGCCATACCCCGGTACTCGGGGAAGCCCGCCGAGCGGACGGTCAGAGAATCGATGCCGCGATAGATCCGGCCGTCGGCGTCGTCGACAAGGTGGAGGATCGCGCGCACGTACTCGCCGCCTCGCATGTCCTCGCCGCAGTTCGGGCAGTGGATGCCGTTGGAGGTCGGGACCTCGGTCTCGCACTTGGGGCATTCGATCCACTGCTCAGTGGCCTCATAGCGCCGGACGGCTGCCTCGGCGAGCTTCTCGCGGTAGTCGCGGAGGTGCTCGATGAAGCGCATCGTCGAGTCGAGCATGGGGTGGCTCTTGGCCTGCTCGCGCAGCACGATGGCGGTGAAGCCTTCGAGCTCGCCGTCCCACTCCTTGACGACGTGGAGCTCCTGGTAGCGGAGCCGCAGGCGGTTCTTCTCCATCTCGTAGGCGCCCTCGAGCTCCTGCCAGTCGCTGATCTCGAGGGCCAGGCCCATCGGAGTCCGGCCGAGCTTGCCGGTCAGCAGCGTGCTGCTTACCTGGCCGATGAACTCGAGCGGCTTCTCGGGCTTGACGACGGTATAGATGCCGTCGATGAGCTTCTGCTCCTGGAGGACCTGGCGCAGCAGCTCGGCGCCTCCGTGCGCCTCCAGGGCGAGCACCTTGGCGGCGGCGGGCGTGCCGGGGCGGATGCGGATGCCGAGGCGTCCGGTCTGGATCTCCTCCCCCGGGATGTCCGGGTTCCAGAGCGGCAAGACGTCGCCGGGTATGGGCGAGCTCATGCCAGGCGAGCCTTGACAGTGGTGCGGGCGGAACGTGTGATGAGGATCAAGTCAGTTAAAGGGGTCCCCAGGCGGGACCAAGCACCCCAACGGGCAGTCACTACGTTAGCACACGCCCCGTGCGTGGTCCCAGATCGGCGGGCTTGTAACGCCCGCGTGATCAGGAATTGATCTTGTCGCTGTCAGCCGTGATGCCGTCGGCGAGAGTCGCCGGCGTCGCTTCCAGGAAAGGATGGGCGAGGATGGCGATAAGGTCGGTTGGGCCGCTCCCAGCCCACCGTCAGATTCTCCGCCCACGCACCGGAGGGGAAGTGCAAGACTTCGCGCGTGTGGAAGAACCGGCTCAAGCCATACGACCTGCTGTCGAAGGACGAGGTCCACACCATCCACGAGCAGGCGATGACCATCCTCGAGGAGATCGGGGTGGATTTTCTCCACGAGCGCGCGCGTTCCCTCTTCCAGCAGGCAGGAATGCGAGTCGAGGACAACCGTGTCCGCTTCGAGCGGGCATTCGTCATGGAGCAGGTCGCCAAGACGCCGTCGACGTTCGAGCTCCAGGCCCGGAATCCCACGCGCAGCGTGACGCTCGGCGGCGACAACGTGGTCACGGCGCCCGTGTACGGGCCGCCCTTCGTCACCGACCTGGAGCGTGGGCGGCGGGGCGCGACGATCGAGGACTTCACCAACTTCGACAAGCTCTCGCAGGCGGTGGAGCAAATTCACTGCGCCGGCGGTACGACCGTCGAGCCTGAGGACCTGCCGCTGGGCACGCGGCACCTCGACATGGTCTATTCCCACATTCGGTGGACGGACAAACCTTTCATGGGCAGCGTCATCTCCTCGGAGAACGCGCGCGACACGATCGAGATGGCGGCGATCGTGTGCGGGGGGCGCGAGAGCATCGAGAAGACGCCGGCCGTCATCAGCCTGATCAACGTCAACAGCCCCCTGCGCTACGACGACCGCATGCTGGGCGCGCTGCTCGAGTACTCGGAGGTGGGCCAGCCGGTGATCGTGACCCCGTTCCTGATGGCGGGCGCGATGTCGCCGATGGGCCTTGCGGGCACGCTGGCGCAGCAGACCGCGGAGGCGCTGGCGGGGATCGCGCTGGTGCAGCTGATCCGGCCCGGAACGCCGAGCGTGTACGGCTCGTTTCTCACCAACACCGACATGCAGTCGGGCAGCCCCGCGTTCGGCACGCCCGAGTCGGCGATGGGCATCCTGGCGAGTGCCCAGATGGCGCGCCACTACAACCTGCCGTTCCGCGGCGGGGGTGCGATGACCTCGTCCAAGGCGCCCGACGCCCAGGCGGCCTACGAATCGATGATGTGCATGTGGCCGACCATCCTCGGCCGCGTCAACTTCGTGCTCCATGCCGCCGGGTGGCTGGAGAGCGCACTGCTCGCGTCCTACGAGAAGTTCGCCATCGACGTCGAGCAGCTGCGCATGTTCGAGTGGATCCTCAGCCATGGCATGCCGGTCGACGAGGAAGGCCTAGCGATGGACGCGCTGCGCGAGGTCGGCCCCGGCGGCCACTTCCTCGGCGCCGAGCACACCATGCGCCACTACCGCACCGGCTTCTACCGCCCGTGGATCTCCTCGACCGAGAACTTCGACCGCTGGCAGCGCTTCGGCTCGCGCACCGCTGACGTGGTCGCCGCGGAGCGCTGGAGGCAGATGCTGGCGGAGTATTCGGATCCCGGCATCGACCCTGGCGTCGACGAGGAGCTGCACGCGTACATGGCGCGGCGCAGGGAGGAGATCGGCGTCGACTCCTGAGTCACGCTCCGGTGCGCGACTCGCAAATCCCCAGTCGCGCGCCCGGGCGCGCCTCGGCTACCTCTTGAGCAAGATCGCGTCGGGAGCGCCGGCGCCCGCCAGCGGCTCGGCCGCGGCCGCCGTGGTCGCCACGGCCGCCGCCCTGCTGCAGAAGGTCGCGGTCCGGACAAGGACGTGGTCGGGCGCCGAGGCTGCGCACGCTCGCGCCGAAGCCTTGCGGCTGCAGGCTGAGGAGCTGATCGAGCTCGACTCGCTGGCCTTCCTCGCCTTCGTTGAAGCCACGCGCTCAGGCCAGGACGTGGACGCGGCTCGGGAGCAGACGATCGAGGTGCCGCTCCTGATCGTGCGGTCGGCGGCCGAGGTGGTCGAGCTGGCCGGCGAGCTGGCGGACAGAGGCAACCAGAACCTGCACGCGGATGCGGTCGCCGCCGCGATCCTCGCTCAAGCCGCCGCCGGCACCGGCGCGATGCTGGTCGAGGTCAATCTCGGCGGCGCCTCGCTAGACGCGCGTCACGCCGAAGCCAGGCGCCTCCTGCGCGCCGCTAGCGCGTCAGCCCGCCGGCTAACCGCTCGAGACCGCGCAGGTGATCCTGATCGTGCTCGAGCGCGATCTCGAGGTAGCGCTCGACCGTCACCTCGCCGTACCGCTCGTGGTGGCCCGTCAGCCGGCCCCGCTGCTCGCCGTCAAGGGCCCGGACGTAGTCGATAAGACGCGAGCGCGTAGCGATCCACTCTTCGAGCGCGGACTCGAGCTGGATGCCGCTGAAGTCGTCCTCGTCATTGGTGAAGAAACCGAAGCTCGGGTTCTCGCCGGAGGCGATGGCGTGGATCCGCGGCTCGTAGCAGTCACGCTCCGTCGCCGCCAGGTGCGCTGCGATGTCACGCAGGTTCCACGCGCCCACCCTGGCCGACGAGTCTTCGGCGGCGATCCTCAGCATCGCGATCACCAGCTGCTGGCTCGGGGCGAGCTTCTCGAAAAGCGCGTCGTTCATTCCGGTTTGGGGTCCAGCAGCCGGGAGCGCGGGTTGGCGGCCGTCAGCTCCTCGACCAACGAGCCGACGACCTCTTGCGGTCCGCCCGCGCGCTCCTCGACGGGCCCCCATCGCCAGCCTTCGAGATAGGCGTCCATGTCGGTCGAGCCGTCTTTCATCGCGTAGGCGTCGATCGCGGCCTGGAAGTAATCGGGAAGCATGCGCTTGGCCTCCGCCTCACCGTCCCAGGCCTTCACCTGCGACGGGATGTGTTTCCAGTACATGACCTGATAACTCGCCATCTATCACTGCTGCGCGGTGGGGCGATGCCGGTCGAGAAACGACCAGATCAACTCACCGGTGTCAAATTGCTGACTTGTCATGCCCATTTCCTCCGTGGTGCCGATTGGTTCACCGCCGGGCCAGGCGTGCCCACCTCCCTTAACGGCGTAGCCCACGACCTCTGTTCCAGACGCGCAGCCGGCGTAGGTGAGCGTGGTCACCCTCGTGTTGTCGCGACCGGTCCCGGTGAGCTGGGCCGAAGCCGGTGCGGTCGAGCAGCCATCGACTCTTGCCCAGAAGGCGAGCGTGTCTGTAAAGGAGAGAAATCCGTCAGGGCCCGGCACGCCACCGTACGCCGCAACAGGGTCATCGATGCCGTGTATCCCGAATACCGAGATAGGTCGGGCCGGCGCGCAGGCAGCCGCGGTATTGCGCCGCATGAGTCCGGCCACCGGCACGATCCCGATCAGGCGGCCGCTCAACGAGCAACCGAGGAGCTCGGTGAGAATCCCGCCGTTGGAGATTCCCGTGGCAACCACGCGCATGGGATCAAGCCCGTGCAGCTGGCCGGCAGAGTCGAGCAGCGCGCGCACAAAGGCGACGTCATCGATTCCTGCTTGTTGCGCAGGCGTGGAACCGCCTGGCACTGCCCAGCTCTTCTGGTATCCCTGAGGAAACAGGACTGCGAACCCGTGGGCATCGGCCACCTGAGAAAGGTGGGTGATTCGACTCATCTGTTCGGCAGTCATGGGCGAGCCGTGAAAGGCGATCACGATCGGCGTCGGTCTCAGTCGGGATGAGTCGGGAGGCAGGTGGAGAACGTAGGACCGGGTGAAATTGCCGGACTGCAGGGTGCCGTTGACGTCTGTGCCGGCCGCCGTCGAGCGTGGCGAAGCGGTGGCGCGAGGAGCTGCGGTGGATGACCCTGCGCAGGCGGATGCGGCGACCAGCGCAAGGACCACGATCGCGTTACGCCTCGACGAGCTCGGCAAGGCGCTCCTCAAATTCCCCAAGACCGACGTCTGAGATCTCGAGCGGAAGCCCGAGGTAGGTCGCGATCTCTCGGGCCTTGGCCGCCAACCGTGGGTTGGGAACCTGGCGCAGGTACAGGACAGCCTCGTAGTTCCCGAACAGCATCGGCTTCAGCTCCGGGTCGCGATCGAGGCCAAGTCCCTTGATCACTGCGCGGTCGAAGTTGCGAACGAGCCAGTCGGTCAGGAAGAACGTCCCCGGTCGCTGCTCGGCGATCGCCGCGAAGCGCTCCTCGCCCGCGAACATCTCGTAGCAATGCGGACCGCGCAGGCGCACCGCGCCGACCTCCTCGAGCAGCGGCTCCAGGCGACCCGTGGTTCCGCAGTCCCCATAGACGACCACAAGCTTTTCGTATTGAGGCCGCAGCCTGTGCAGCTTTTCCCTCAGCTCGTCGACGATGCGGGATGGATATAGGTGAAGCAGCGCCGAGACCCCGTAGATGTCGACGTCCCACTGGCGCCGATCCACGATCTCCTTCACCTCGCGGCCCAGCGCGCCGCAGATGACCAGCGCTGTGCTGTTCATGGCACATGCTCGAGCTGGGGAAAGGCGAGCACCGAGATGAACGAATCGTTGAAGTCCGAGCGCCCTGACAGCTCCACGTACTCGATGCGCGAAGGCAGCTCGAACGCGACCTGTCGCTCGCGATACGAAAGGAGCGCAATCTTCGCGCCCTCGCCCGCCGAGTTTCCCACCGCGATGATGCGGTCGACGTCGACCGGCGGCACAAGCCCGATGATCTTTGCGCTCTCAGGATTGAGGTAGGAACCGAACGACCCACCGAGGAGCACCTCATCCAGGTCTTTCGCGGTCACACCGAGGATATCCATCAAGACTTTGATCCCGGTCGCGATGGATCCCTTGGCAAACTGCAGCTCGCGGATGTCTCTCTGCGTCAGATACACGCCGTCAGCGAGCACGAACGCCCGCATGCCGTCGACGTCGATGAGCCTGTCGTGCAGCGGATGATCCGGCACGTCCTCAGGCTTTTTGAACCGGCCCGAGTAGTCGAGCAGGCCCGCGAGCAGCAGTTGCGCCACCGCGTCGACGAGGCCGGAGCCGCAGATGCCCTCTGCAGGCACGTCGCCGCCAATGACCTGCAGCTCGACGCGGTCGCCGAGCTGGACGCCCTCGATCGCACCGACGGTCGCGCGCATCCCGCATTTGATCTGGCTGCCCTCGAAGGCCGGGCCGGCGGGCGCGGCGGTGGCGAGCGCGCGCTGCGCGTTGCCGAGCACGATTTCGCCGTTGGTGCCGACGTCGACGAAGACCCGGAGCTTGTCTTCGCGCGCGACACCGGTCGCCAGCACGCCGCCCACGATGTCGGCGCCGACGTAGGCGCCGAGGGCGGGCAGCGTCTGGATATAGCCGTGGGGATGGATCTGCAGGCCGACCTCGCGCGCCTCGATGCTCAGCTCGTCCATGAAAGCCGGCGTGAACGGCGCCATCGACAGCGGGGTCGGATCGATTCCGAAGAGCAGGTGCAGCATCGTGACGTTGCCGACGACCACCGCCTCATAGGTTTGCTGCGGTGAGACGCCGCTATCGCGATAGAGCTCGGCGAGGATCGTGTTCATCGTGCCGATGACCGCCTCCTGGAGCTCCTGGATCGCCTCCGGTCCGTTCATGCCGTGGCTTATGCGCGAGATGACGTCTGCCCCGAACGGAGCCTGGCCGTTGAGCGTGGACAGAACCGACGCGGCCATGCCCGTACGGAGGTTCATCAACGTCCCGACGAGGGTCGTCGTCCCGACGTCGAAGGCGACGCCGTAACACTCGCCTGTCGTGTCACCAGATTCGATCGCGACCAGGTGCTCGCCCGCGAGCACCGCGGTGACGCGAAAGCCGGCTTCGCGAAAAACCTGGGGCATCGTGCGAAGCACCGAGACGCCCGCGACCATACCGTGCCCTTCCTCCGTGAGCGCGTCCTTCAGGCGCGCCACGTCGCTGCGCTGATCTTCCATCGTCGGCTCGCGGAGCTCCAGGTACACCTTGCGCACATTCGGGTCGAGGATGACCAGCCGGCCGAGGCCCATGGTCGCGGCCTTCGGCACGCGAAGAAGCTGCGGCACCTCGCACGTCATGTCCTGGTAGATGCGGGCCTGGCAGGAAAGCCGCCATCCGTCGGCGATCTCGGCCGGTCGCAGCTGCCGGTGATCTGCGGTTTCGGCGTCCGCGCCACCACGGATGACGCGGACTTTGCACTTGCCGCACGTGCCGCGACCGCCGCACGTCGAATCGATCGGGAGCCCGATCCAGTGGGCCGCGCTGAAGAGGGTCGTGCCGGGCGGCACCCTGGTCGTGCGGTCGAAAGGAAGGTAGGTGACCTCGAGCTTGCGCTGGATCATTGCGCGCGTCCGGCAGCCTTCTCCGCACGAAACCTGGAGATCCAGCGCATCGCGTACTCGTCATGGCCGAGCAGAAGGTCGCCCGCCAGAACCGCGCGGCTCACCTGCGGCTCGAGGGGGTTGGTGATCGCGCAGGTGAGACCGGCGTGCATCGCCAGGGGAAGGAATGCGGCGTTGACCGTCGCCCGGTCAGGCAATCCGAAGGAGACGTTGGACGCTCCGCAAGTCATGTTGTTGCCGAGCTCGTCGCGGATGAGCCGCATCGTCTCGAGCGTGATCACCCCGCAGGTGGGATCCGCGGCGACCGTCATCGCGATCGGGTCGATGATCACGTCCTCCTGCCGGATGCCATGGTCGGCGGCGCGCTCGATGATCCGCCGCGCCAGGGCGAGCCGCTCCGACGGCACCATCGAGATGCCGGTTTCGTCATTCGCCATGCCGATGACAGCCGCTCCGTGCTTCTTGACCAGCGGGAGGATGCGCTCCATGCGCTCCTCCTCCGCGGTGACCGAGTTCACGAGCGCCTTGCCCTGGTAGGCGCTGAGCCCCGCCTCGAGCGCCTCGATGATCGAGGAGTCGATGCAGATCGGCAGGTCGGTCATGTCCATGACCGCCTGGATCGCGGCGACGAGCAGCGCGGGCTCATCCACCGCCGGGATGCCGGCATTTACGTCGAGCATGTGGGCTCCCGCCGCTGCTTGCGCCTGCGCGTCCGACCGCACGCGGTCCATCACTCCGTCCTTCATCTCGGCGGCAAGGACCTTGCGGCCCGTCGGATTGATCCGCTCGCCGATGATCACGAAAGGACGGTCACCGGAGATCACGACCTCGCGACCGCGCGAGGAGAGACGGGTCTCCACCTAACCCTTGCGGAGCGTCTCGTCGATCTTCATGACGGCCTGCTCCAGCGCCTGGGCACCGGTCGACTGGTTGCTTCGGTCGCCGACGAGCTCCTTGGCCATTCGCGTCGCCATCGAGGCATCGGGCGCGTAGCTGTCGGCTCCGACGTGCTTCGCGTACTCCTGGGTCACCGGGGCACCTCCGACAGCGATGTGCACCTTGTCGCGCAGCCCGGCCTTCGTCAGGGCGTCGATGTTGGCCTTGAACATCGGCATGGTCGTGGTCAGGAAGGCAGAGAATCCCACGATGTCGGGCTGATGCTTCTCCACGGCTTCGACAAACTTTTCGGGCGGCGTGTTCACGCCCAGGTCATAGACCTCGAATCCGGCGCCCTCCAGCATGATCACGCACAGGTTCTTGCCGATGTCGTGGATGTCGCCCTTAACGGTGCCGATCACGTAGCGGCCCACCGGCTTGGCGCCGGTCTCCGCGATCAGCGGCCGGAGGATGACCAGCGCGCCCTGCATCGCGCGAGCGGCGATGAGCATCTCGGGGACGAAGAAGTCGCCTTTCTCGAAACGGCGCCCGACCTCCTCGAGGGACGGGATGAGGGCCTTGAACAGGATGTCCATGGGGTCCATGCCGAGGCTGAGCGCCTCTTCCGTCAGCGCTTTGACCTCGGGCGCGTGGCCGTTGAGCGTGTGCTCGAACAGCTCGGCGCGGATCTCGTCTTCCCGGCTCATGTGTTGCGCATCGCCCAACTGATGCTCAGGACTCAACAGTTTACGTGGCGGTCGGGTTGCCCGCAACGATAATGTTGCGCAATGAGCAACGAGGCGGGCCGAGAGCTCGCCGTCCGTTCCGTGGAACGGGCGATCGCCATCCTGGACCTGCTTGCGCAGGGGGGCTGGCACACCGGAGCAGAGGTCGCGCGCGGGCTGAACGTTCACCGCTCGACCGCGCTGCGCCTGCTGGGCACTCTCGAGCGCCACGCGCTGGTCGAGCGCGACCAGCGGACCGCGCGGTACCGGCTCGGCCGCCGCCTCCCGCAGCTGGCGAGCGTGGTCACCGGGGAGTTCGACCTCCGTTATGTCGCCCGACCGGTTTGCGAGCAGCTCGCCGCCGCCGCCGGCGAGACCGCCACGCTCGACGTCCTGGTCGGCGACGTGATCGTGCCGATCGAGCAGGCCACCGCCTCGACCTCGGTCGTCGGCGTCAACTGGCTCGGGCGCCGGACGCCGGTCCACTGCACGGCCAGCGGCAAGGCGATCCTGGCCTTCGGGCCGGACTCGGTGCGCGAGCGGATGCTCAGCCGGCCGCTCGAGCAGCTGACGCCCCATACCATCACTGACCGAGCCGAGCTCGACGCCCAGCTGGCGGCGGCACGCGAGGCCGGTGCCGCCCACACCCACGAGGAGCTCGAGCTCGGCCTGGACGCGATCGCCGCACCCGTCTTTGGAGCCGACGGCCAGGTGGTGGCGGCGCTCGACGTGTCCGGCCCCTCGCACCGTCTGCGCCCCGGCAGCCGGCCCGAGCTCGACCGGCTCACGAAGGAAGGCGCGGCGGACCTCTCGCGCCGCCTCGGCTACCGCGGCCGGCGGGCTGAAACCTAGCCGCCAGACGGGATTAACCGGCGCCTAACTGAAATCAACCGCACGCCGGAGGTGTGTCCTTGCAACATCGGCCGGGTAGACCCATCATTGGCCGTGCCTAATTGGTTGGGGAGCAACCGGGCCGTATTTGGAGGGGAACCACAGCATGAAGTTCGTTAGTCTCACACGCCACCTCGGCATGGCCATCGCGGCTTTCGTGGTGGTCACAGCCTGTGGCAGCACATCGGGCGGCGGCACTGCCTCCTGCAAGCCGAGCACCGCGACGTCCGTGGCGGATTGCGGCGGCCTGGACGCGCTGGTAACGGCCGCGAAAGCCGAGGGCAAGCTCAACATCATCGCGACGCCTCCCGACTGGGCCAACTACGGCGCGAGCATCAACGCGTTCTCCGCCAAGTACAACATCAAGATCACCTCCGCCAACCCGAACGGCAGCAGCCAGGAGGAGGTCGACGCCGTCAAGAACCTGGCCGGGACGAGCAGCGCTCCAGATGTTTTGGACGTTGGACTGAGTGTCGCCCTGGCCAACACCGCGCTGTTCGCTCCCTACAAGGTGGCGACATGGAACGACATACCGACCGCCCAGAAGGAAGCGAGCGGGCTCTGGTGGCAGGACTACGGCGGCAACATGGGCATCGGCTACGACCCGAGCAAGATTCCCGGAGGAACGATCAACTCGATCAAGGACCTGCTCGGGTCGGGCTTTAAGAGCAAGGTCGCCCTGGCCGGCGATCCAACCAAGTCCAACCAGGCCCTCAACGGGGTGATCATGGCGTCGCTGGCCAACGGCGGCTCAGCCGACGACGTGAGCAAGGGCGTCGATTTCTTCCACCAGCTGAAGATGGCGGGCAACTATGTGCCGGTCATCGGGACGGCGGCGACGGTCAAGGCTGGCCAGACACCGGTGGTTTTCGAGTGGGACTACCTCTCCAGCTCGCATGGAAAGGATGTTTCCGGTTGGAAGATCTTCGAACCTTCAGGCGCGCTCCTAGGCAACTACTACACGCAGGCCATCAACAAGGCCGCACCTCACCCGGCAGCCGTGCGGCTGTGGGAGGAGTACCTGTTCTCCGATGAGGGACAGAACAACTGGCTCAAGGGTGGCGCTCGGCCGGTCCGCATGGCGGCTATGGAGAAGAGTGGAAAACTTGACGCGACCGCGGCGGCAGCTCTCCCGAAGGTGTCGGGCAACCCCGTGTTCCCGACCCCAGACCAGCAGACTGCTGCGGGCACCTACGTCAAGGCCCACTGGTCAGCGGCCGTCGGCTAACACTTGACTGCCGCCGGTAGCCCGGCTATCAGAACCGCCGCTCGCCCCGATCGGGGCGGGCGGCGGCTGCCTCTCACGTGGCTCGGGGTGGTGCCGTTTTTCTTGTACGTGGGGCTGTTTCTGCTGCTGCCGACCGTCGTCATCGCGGGCGGCTCGTTCGCCGACAAAAATGGCAGCCTGACCGTTTCGAACCTCACCTCGATCGAGCAGGCATACCTCGTCAAGTCGTTCGTCAACAGCGCCATCATTTCCGTGGCCAGCGCCCTCGTTGGCGCGATCGCGGGCGCGCTGTTGGCTTATGCCGTCGCGACTGGCAACCCACGCGGAGCTCTCCGCCGGATCGTCACCTCAGCCTCCGGTGTCTTCGCGCAGTTCGGAGGCGTAACGCTGGTCTTCGCATTCATCGCGACGTTGGGGACGGTGGGCATCGTCACTGTGTTCTTGAAGGACCATGGAATCGACATCTTTCCGAATGGCGTGTGGCTGTACGAGCTCAGCGGCCTGACCCTGATCTACACATACTTCCAGATCCCGCTGATGGTGCTCGTGTTCCTGCCGGCGCTCGACGGCATCCGTCCGCAGTGGCGCGAGGCGACCGAGAGTCTCGGCGGCAGTACCTGGCACTACTGGCGCTATGTCGCGGCGCCACTCCTGGCGCCGGCGTTCCTCGGCTGCACGCTGCTCCTGTTCGCGAACGCCTTCTCCGCTTACGCGACGGCAGCGGTGCTGCTTACACAGGGAGGGGTCATCGTGCCGCTCCAGATCAGCAACCTGTTCACCAGCGAGACCGGGCAGGCGCAGCCCGGACTCGCCAAGGCACTCGCGCTGGCGATGATCGCGATCGTCACCATCGTGATGCTGCTTTACGCGTTGCTTCAGCGGCGGACATCGCGATGGCTGCGGTGAAAATCGTATGAACCGGTCGCGACGCATCAAGCTGCAGGTCTTCCGCTCTGCCGTTTTCCTCGTCATGGGCGTGTTCTTCCTGGTGCCGATCGCGGCGATGTTCGAGTTTTCAACGCGCGGCAACAGCGTGACCGCACCACGAACCATGGAAGCGTGGACCAACATCATCAAGACGCCTGACCTTGTCGATGCGATCATCGCCTCGCTCGAGCTGGCCGCGATCACCTCGATCGCGATGCTCGTCCTGCTCCTCCCGACCATGGTCTGGGTGCGGCTCCGCCTGCCGAGGCTCAACCGGATTGTCGAGTTTATCTGCCTGCTTCCGCTCACGATTCCAGCCATCGCGCTTGTGGTCGGCCTCTTTCCGATCAGCCGCTGGATGAGGATCAACATCAGCGACTCGATCCTGATGCTCTCTTTCTTCTATTTGATTCTCGTCATGCCATACAGCTATCGGGCTCTCGATGCGGGGCTAGCTGCGATTGACATCAAGACGCTGTCGGAAGCCGCGCGCAGCCTGGGTGCCGGATGGGGCACTGTGATGCTGCGGGTCATCGTGCCGAATATGTCGAGCGCGATTCTCAACGCGTGCTTGCTTTCAGTGGCGGTGGTCCTTGGCGAGTACACGTTTGCCAACCTGCTGACGTACGAGAACCTGCAGGTGGCGATCGCATACGTCGGACTGGTGAGCGCCGGGACCTCGATCGCGGTTGCGGTAGCCTCGCTGCTCTTCGCCTTCGTGCTCCTGATGGTCCTGTCCTTCGTCGGCCGGCCGCGGGAACGAATGGCCCGCGCCGAGGAGACCATCGTCGCCCCGGAGTCCCGAATCCTTCCTCTCCGCGACTCTTACATCGGCGTGCAGAAGTGACGGCGACGCAGGCTGGAGAAGCCAGAGCTGGCGTCGAGGTCCGCCTCGAGGACCTGCGCCGGAGCTATGCCGGCGTCACCGCCCTCGACGGCCTGAGCCTCACCCTGGCGCCCGGCGAGCTGGTCGCCCTGCTTGGACCATCCGGATGCGGCAAGACGACGGCCATGCGTCTCGTGGCAGGCCTCGAGGAGGCAAACAGCGGACGGGTCATGTTCGGCGGCAGGGACGTGACCGGCCTGCCCGCCAACAAGCGCGACGTGGGCATGGTGTTCCAGGCCTACTCCTTGTTTCCTCACATGGCGGCCTGGGAAAACGTCGCGTTCGGCCTGCAGATCCGACACGTCGCCACCGGCGAACGCAAGCAACGAGCCCTTGACATGCTGGAGCTCGTCGGCCTCGGCAAGTACGCGAACCGCTATCCGAGCCAGCTCTCCGGTGGCCAGCAGCAGCGGGTTGCCCTGGCCCGTGCGCTGGCCATCCGCCCGCAGGTGCTGCTGCTCGATGAGCCGCTTTCGGCGCTCGACGCGAAGGTCCGCTCGCGGCTGCGCGATGAGATCCGCCGCGTCCAGCTCGAGGTCGGGATCACGACGTTGTTCGTCACCCACGACCAGGAAGAAGCGCTCGCCATCGCCGACCGGGTCGGGGTGATGCAGTCAGGCAGGCTCGAGCAGCTCGGCCCTCCAACCGAGATTTACTCGCGACCCGCGACGCCATTCGTGGCCGACTTCGTCGGCTTGACCAACCGCATGCGGGGGGATGTCGGCGGCGGGGCCATCAAGATTCGAGGCGCGAGCATCCCGCTTGTTCACCCTGATGTCCCTGACGGGCCGGCAATCGCGCTGGTAAGGCCGGAGGCGGTATCTCTTGTCACCGACGGCGAGATCGAGGAAGGACCGTTGGTCGGGACTGTCATCGCGGTCGTGTTCCTCGGCGCGGTGAGTCGCGTCACCGTGGACCTCGGCGACGCGACCGTCCTCGCCCAGATGCAGACTTCGGCCGCGTCGCAGACCCCGGCGGGAACCAAGGTCCGGCTCGCGTTCCGCAACGACCCAGTGCTCATCCAGAGAGAAGAGCAGGCCGCGCCAGCGTCCGCGTGAAGTCGGCTGCCAGGACGGTCTTCAACAGCGAGCGGCGCCTCGGTGCGGGCCGCATCGTTCGAAGCGGTTCGCAGGCAGGGTATCGCGAGGTCGCGGAGCTTGCCGGGGAACCGCACGCGGTCCGGACCGATCTCATCGGGTCAACTCCCGCCGGCGATCTCGCGCCTGACGGCGAGACGATCGCATGCATCGTGCACATCACCGACCTGCATGTGACCGATGCCCAGTCGCCCGCCAGGTTCGAGTTCGTCAATCGCTTCGCTCGGGACCCCCGTTTTCGCGAGCTCCTCACCATGCATCGCCCACAGGAGATGCTCAACACCCGCGCGATCTCGGCGATGGTGCGCGCGATCAACAACGTTGGGACCGCGCCGCTGACCACCACGGCGGTGCAGCTCGTCGCGATGACCGGCGACTCGATCGACAATACGCAGCACAACGAGCTGACCAACTTCCTGGCCCTGTTCGATGGAGGAATCGTTCGTCCTGATTCCGGGGCGCCCGGCTACGACGGCGTGCAGACCACCAATTGGCGTGGAGACATCTACTGGAAGCCGGACGGGGATGAGACGGGTGACCTCTTTCAAAGCGCCCTTGGGTTTCCACGCCATCCGGGCCTGCTCGAGGAGGCCACGCGGCAGTTCGAGTCGGATGGCCTCAGCCTCCCCTGGCTGGGCTGCTACGGCAACCACGAGGAGGTTTGCCAGGGTGTCGGCATCGTGACCCCGGCATTGGCAGACGCCATGACCCGCTCCCGCAAACCAATCGACGTGCCGTCCGGCCTCGATCCGGACACTGCCGTCGAGATGTTCATCGACCATCCCGAGCATTTCATGACCGGCGCGTCGGTCGAAGTGGCCCCAGATCCGGAGCGAAGGCCCATCTCGCGCAGCGAGTTCGTCGACGCTCACCTGAAAGGCGGCGGCCACGGCTTCACCCGAGGCAGCCTTGACGAGGGCATCGCCTATTACGTGCACGACATGGGACTCGTGCGATTCATCACGCTCGACACCGTCTGCGACGCAGGCGGCGCCGATGGAAGCATCAGCGTGGCGCAGCTCAGCTGGCTCGAGCGCAGGCTCGAGGAGGTCCATGCATCGTTTCGCTCGCGAGATGGATCGCGCGTGAAGACGGGAAACCCGAACCGTCATGTCGTGGTGCTCTCGCACCACGGCCACGACTCCCTGTCCAACCCACGCGGCGAGCGCCGTGCGGACGAGCTGCAGGAGCTGCTGCTGCGGTTTCCCAACGTGGTGCTGTGGCTGAACGGCCACACCCACGCCAACCGCATCACGCCGCGCGCGGATGCGCGACGGACCCATGGCTTCTGGGAGGTGACCACTGGTTCGATCGTGGACTGGCCGTGCCAGGCGCGGCTGGTCGAGATATTCCCGACGCGCGGTGGCCAACTGGCGATCGGCTCCACGATGCTCGACCACGACGGGGCAGGCCTGGCGGGCCTGCACCGCGAGCTGGCCGGCAACGTGCCCTTCAACGGATTCGATTCCAACCGCTCCGGCAGGCCCGTCGACCGCAACACGATCCTCCTGTTGCCGCATCCGTTTTAGCCAGGCGGTGTTGCGTACAGCGCGACAGTCGCGTATAGTGCGACACAGGTCGCATGGTGAGGCCGCTGGGCGCGCAGAGTGTGGGGCAAGCGCTGGCCGGGTTACTCCGCACGCCGCGCTACGAGATCTTTCCCACCGACGGCGTCGTGGAGCTGGTCACCGCCCACGTCCCGAAAGAGGTCACTCTCACCGTCACCGCCTCCCCCCGACGCGGCCTGCCGGCCACGGTCGTGCTCGCCGCGCGCCTCAGCCGGCTCGGCTATCGCGCCGTCCCGCACCTCTCGGCGCGCCTGATTCGTGACCGCGTCGAGCTGGGCCAGATCCTCGATGCGCTGAAAGCGGCCGGCATCCGCAACGTTTTCGTCGTTGCCGGCGACGCGAGCGAGCCGGCCGGACAGTTCCCGGACTCGATGTCTTTGCTCGCGGCGCTGCCGCCGGACCATGGCTTGACCGAGATCGGCGTCACGGGCTATCCCGAGAGCCACCCCTTCATTCATGACGATGTCACGATCCAGTCGATGTGGGACAAGCGTCGCCTGGCGACCTACATCGTCAGCAACCTGAGCTTTGATCCAGCCACGATCAAGCGGTGGGTGGAGCGCGTGCGGCGTCGCGGTGTGCAGCTGCCGATCTACATCGGCATGGCGGGGGTGGCCGATCCGGCCCGGCTGCTGCGCCTTTCGACCCGCATCGGGATGGCTGAGTCGGCGCGCTTCCTGCGTGGCCATCCCAGCTGGTTGGCTCGCATGTTCCGCCCCGGCGGCTACGCCCCAGGGCGCTTCGTGAGCGCGCTCTTGCCCGATCTCGCGCAGCCTGATCGCCGGGTCGCTGGGCTCCACGTGTTTACCTTCAATGAGATCGAGCCGACGGAGAGGTGGCGCCAGGAGATGCTGGCGCGCTACGCGCAGGAGGTGGTGTGATGAAGGTTGAGTTTCCGACTGATCTCCAGATCGCGCGCAAGGCGCGATTGCTGCCGATGCCCGAGATCGCGGCCAGGATGGGGATCGGGCCGCACCTGCTCGAGCCGTACGGCCATGACGTGGCGAAGATCAAGCTCGACGCGATCGACGAGCTCAAGGACCGGCCCAAGGCCAAATACGTTGTCGTCTCCGCGATCACCCCGACGCCGTTGGGAGAGGGCAAGACAACCACGACCGTCGGCCTGGGGCAGGCTCTGTCGCATATCGGCAAGCGCTCGACCGTTGCGATTCGCCAGCCCTCGATGGGCCCGACGTTCGGCATCAAGGGCGGAGCCGCCGGCGGCGGCCACAGCCAGGTCGTCCCGATGGAACGACTGAACCTGCACCTGACCGGTGACATGCACGCCATCACTGCTGCGCACAACCTGCTCGCGGCGATGATCGACAACCACATCTACCACCACGAGGCGCTGGTCGACCGCGACAGCGTGACGTGGAGGCGGGTGATCGACGTCAGCGACCGGGTGCTTCGCAACATCGTCGTCGGCCTCGGTGCGCACGAAGACGGCGTCATCCGGCAGACGGGCTTTGACATCACGGCCGCCTCTGAGGTCATGACGGTCCTGGCGCTGACCACATCGCTGCAGGACATGCGCAGGCGGTTGGGAAGGATCGTGATCGGCAACACGACCGATGGCAAGCCGATCACGGCAGAGGAGCTCCACGCCGCGGGAGCGATGACAGTCGTCCTGCGCGACGCGATCAAGCCGAACCTGCTCCAAACGCTCGAGAACACGCCCGTCCTCGTCCACGCCGGTCCGTTCGGCAACATCGCGACCGGCAACTCGTCGGTGATCGCGGACCTGATCGGCATCCGCTGCGGCGACTTCCTCGTCACCGAGGCCGGGTTTGCCGCCGATATGGGCGCCGAGCGCTTCTTCAACATCAAATGCCGTGCCTCGGGGCTGGTGCCGGACGCCGCGGTCATCGTCGCCACCGTCCGCGCTTTGAAGGTTCACTCCGGCCGCTTCAAGGTTGTCGCGGGCAAGCCGCTTCCCCCGGAGATGCTCAAGGAGAGTCCGGACGACGTCTGGGCGGGGGCGCCCAACCTGCGCAAGCAGGTCGAGAACATCAAGCTGCATGGCGTCACCCCTGTGATCGCGATCAATGCCTTTCCGGGCGACCATGCCTCGGAACACGCGGCGGTGCGCGAGATCGCCGACGAGCTCGGCGTGCGATCCGCTGCGTGCCACAACTTCGCCGAGGGGGGTAAAGGAGCCACCGAGCTCGCGGAAGCTGTGGTCGAGGCAGCCGCCGAACCAAGTTCGTTCCACTTCCTCTATCCCGAACAAATGAGCCTGCGCGACAAGATCGAGACGATCGCGACGAGGGTGTACGGCGCGGGCAGCATCGAGTACCAGAAGGATGCGGCGGCGCAGCTCGACTCGTACGAGCGCAACGGATTCGGTGGGCTGGGCGTCTGCATCGCGAAAACTCACCTGTCGATCTCTTCCGATCCGGCGCTCAAAGGCGCGCCGACCGGCTGGCAGATGCGCGTCCGTGAGGTGCGTGCCTCGGTCGGGGCGGGGTTCATCTACCCGATCTGCGGTGAGATGCGGACGATGCCCGGCCTGCCGTCGCATCCGAACGCCGCCCGGATCGACATCGACGAAAAAGGCGACATCGTCGGCCTGAGCTAGGAGGCAGGCGGGCAGCTAAACCGCCTCCCCATTCATGGGGAGGTGGCGCCGAAGGCGCCGGAGGGGCTGCCGGGGCCCTTCTGAATAGTCCGAGCCTCGTCCGGGTACCAATGGAGTAATGAAGACCCAATCGATCGCCGCGAAAACCGGCGTAGGCGCAGTCGAGCTTGCCGTCACCGACGGTGACCGCGCGCTCCGCTTCTACCGCGACTATGTGGGCCTGACCCCACTTGCTTCAGGCGGGCCGGAGATCCGGCTCGGGGCCGCGGGACGCGAGCTTGTCGTGCTGTACCCCGACGCCGAGCGACCGGTCGTCCCCAGAACCTCGGGCCTCTATCACCTCGCCGTCGTGGTGCCCGACCGGCGGGAGCTGGCGCGCGTGATCGGCCGCCTGGCCCGCCTGCGATGGGAGCAGTACCCCACCGACCATGTGATGACCAAGGCAAACTACCTCTGGGACCCGGACGGCAACGGGATCGAGATCTACACCGAGTCGCCGGAGGACGGAACCATGGGGTTCGCCAACGGCACGTTCGCCGCTTATGACAAGGACGGTCGCCCGCGATCCGGCCGCGACCCGATCGACCTCGAGGAGCTGTTCAGCCATCTCGATGCGGATGACCGCCTGGATGGGCCGCTGCCCCTCGGCACCAAGATGGGTCACATCCACCTCCATGTTGCCGACGTCGAAGATGCCCTGCGTTTCTACCACGACCTGGTCGGCTTCGACGTCATGGGCCACGTGCCCGGCGTCGGCTTTGTGTCGGCGGGCGGCTATCACCATCACGTGGGCCTGAACACGTGGGCCGGCGAAGGTGCCCCGCCCGCGCCTCCCGGCTCGGCCGGCCTTCGCCGCTACACGATCGAGCTGCCGGCGAGAGGTGACCTCGACGATGTGGTCGGGCGACTCGAACATGCCGGGGTCCGGGTTGTCGAAGAGGGTGACGGCCTGGCCGCCGCCGACCCGTCGGCCAACCGCGTCCTGTTCCGGGTGGCCGCCGAGGAGTCTTAGGCTCTAAGTAGCCAGCGCCCGTCGCCGCTCAACGGCCTCCGCCAGCAGCGTGGCCAGGTCGAAAACCTGCATTTTCGCGCCCGTCTCGCGCATCCCGTCGTCGAGCATCACCGTGCAGAACGGGCACGCCACGGCGAGGGTTTCGGCTCCGGTCGCCACCGCCTCGCGCACGCGCTCCTGGTTGATCGGGCGGCCCCGCTTCTCCTCCATCCACATGCGCGCGCCGCCGGCGCCGCAGCAGAAGGTTCGCTCGCGGTTGCGCGGCATCTCGATCGCCTGGCCCACGGCGGAGACGAGCTCACGCGGCGCGGCGCGAACGTCGTTGTGCCGGGCCAGGTAGCACGAGTCGTGATAGGTGATCGTTTGCTCGCTCGGCATCGGCGCGAGCTTGCCTTCGTGGACCAGGTCGGCCAGGAACTGCGTGTGGTGCACCACCTCATACGTGCCTCCGAAATCGGAGTACTCCTTACCCAGGGTGTTGAAGCAGTGCGGGCAGGTCGTGACGATCTTCTTCACGGCCGCACCGTTCAGCGTCGCCACGTTTTCGCCCGCCAGCCTCTGAAACGTGTATTCGTCGCCCATGCGCCGGGCCGGGTCTCCGGTGCAGCCTTCGCGCGGCCCGAGGATCGCGAAGTCGACGCCGGCCATCTGCATCAATTTCGCCGTCGAGATGGCGGCCTTGCGCGCGCGCTCGTCGAAGGCAGGAGCGCAGCCGACCCAGAAGAGGACTTCCGGCGCGCGTTCGCCCGGTTGCAGGACGCGAACGCCGAGTCCTTCGGCCCACTGCACGCGGTCGGCCTGCGGCTTGCCCCAGGGATTGGAGGTGCGATCGACGTCGCGCAGCATGGTGCCGGCTTCCTCCGGAAAACGGGACTCGACCATGACCAGGTTGCGGCGCAGGTCGATCACGTGGTCGATGTGCTCGATCCCGACGGGGCACTCGCGGACGCAAGCGCCGCATGTGACGCAGTCCCAAACGATGTCGTCGCTCACCGCGTTGGGCACGATGGGCGTGGACGCACCGCTCAGCAGCTGGTCGCGCATCGCCATGATCAAGAGCTTTGGCGACAATGCCTTGCCCGTCGCGTAGGCGGGGCACACGTCCTGGCACCGGCCACATTCGGTGCACGACATGGTGTCGAGCATCTGCTTCCAGGTCATATCGCTCGCGCGAGCGGAACCGAAGCGAACCTCAGCCTCGGGCCTTTCGAAATCGATCGGTTCGATACGGCCCGGCGAACGAGTCCTTCCGAAATACACGTTGAAGGCCGCGACGAGGATGTGCAGGTGCTTGGAGTAAGGGAGATAGACGAGGAACGAAAGGATGATCAGCACGTGAGCCCACACCGCCACGCGCTCGAGCACCGGGGCCGCCGGTGCGACGACGTGCGACAGCGACTCGGATATCGGCGCCCACGGCGCCGGGTAGTCGTTCAGACGCAGCGCGATCTGCGACGCATGCCAGAGGAGGAGCGTGGTGACGATGCCCGCGATCAAGGCGAGGATGAGGTCCGCCTCGCCCAGGTGACTGCCCTTGAAACGAGCAGGTCTCTGGACCTTGCGGATGACGAGGGCGGTGATCACACCGATGAGCACCAGCAGCGCGAACACGTCGACCAGAAGGGCGTACCAACCCTGCGCGCCAAGCCACGGCAGCGTCGAGCGCGGGTCGACCGCGCCGGTCATGGCGATGACGATTGTGGGGAAGAGGACGAGGAAGCCCCAGAAGATGGCGGCGTGCATCAGGCCGGGGAGCAACCGCTGCAGCAGCTTGCTCTGGCCGACCACCACAGTCGCCTCTGCGCGTGCTCGGGCCCGCACGTCGTCGAAGCGCGCCGCCGGCTTGCCGGATCGCAGAAGCCTGTAGAGGGTCCAGGCGCGGCGGCCGAAGAGCGTGCCCGCAACCGCGAGCGCCAGGGCCAGGGCGGTTGCCTGCGCGATGTTCACGTGCGTTTGCGGATCTCGGCGGTGATCGCCGGCACGACCTCCTTCAGGTCGCCGGTCACCGTGTAGTCGGCGTTGAGCATCAGCGGCGCCTGGGGGTCGGAGTTGATCGCCAGGATCCGCTTGGCGCCCTTCAGGCCTGCCATGTGCTGGGTCGCGCCCGAGATGCCGCATGCGATGTAGACCTCCGGCGCCACCTTGGTCCCAGTCTGGCCGACCTGGTCGGAGTGCGGCCGCCAACCCGCGCTGGTCACCGCCCGCGAGCAGCCGACGGCCGCGCCCAGCAAGCCGGCCAGCTCCTCGATGATGGCGAAACCTTCTTTGGAACCGACACCGCGACCTCCGCTGACGATCACCTTCGCGGTCGTCAGCGAGACGCCGCCGTCTTGCGGCGCGACGTGGTCGGACGCCCGGACCAGCAGGTCGCGTTCATCGAGCTCCTCGACGAAGCGGGCGACGTCCACGTCGATCGGCTCTGGGCCCTCTTCGATGGACACGGTGTGGGGTGCGACCGTGATCAGCGGACGCGGGCTGTGCAGCCTGGCCTCCTCGAGCAGGCTGCCACCCCACCGCAACCGGGTCAGCGCCGCGGGCGCGCCGGGGGTGACGGCGACGCAGTTCGCTGCGAGCGGCAGTCCCGCGCGCGCGGCCAGCCGGGCCATCACCTCGTTGCCGCGATCCGTGCCGGCGGCAAATACCGCCGCGGCGTTCAGCTCGTCGGCGACCTGCTGGAGGATGGCGGCCAGGGAGTCCGGCGCGAAAGGCGCCACGGCGTCCATGTGCACCGCATGCACGGGGTCACCGAACCTCCGCGCGAGCGTCAGCGCCTGCCTCGACGCATCGCTCCCGTCGGTCAGGATCAGGACGCTCACAAGACACCCGCCTTGCGCAGCAACTCGACCACCGCGGGCGCTGCCGCCGCCCCGCTGCCCAGCGACTCCGCGCGGCGGCCCTGGCCCGCGGGCACGGCGAGGCTCACCAGCTCCAGCCGCGGGTCCGGCCGGATCGGCGTGACCACGGAGACGGGCTTGCTTCGGGCCCGCATGCGGCCGGGCACCGACGGATAGCGCGGTAGGTTCAGGCCCTCTTTCACAGTGAGCACCGCGGGCAGCGGCACGACGTACACGTCACGCCCCGCCTCAACCTCCTGCTCGCACCGCACCGATGCGCCTTGGAGCGTGACCTTCTTCAAGCCGGTAACGCATGCGCGGCCCAGCGCGTATGCGACTCGGATGCCGACCTGGAATCCCCCTGAGTCGGCGGACTCGTTGCCGAAGAAGATGATGTCGAAGCGGCCGTGGTCGGCTTCATCCGCGCGGATGGCATCGACAAGCGCCGTGGCGGTCGCCTCCCCATCCCATTCACGCCCATCGGTCTGGAGATGGATGCCGCGGTCGACGCCGAGCGCCATCGCGTCGCGCAGCTGCTCGACCGCCTCCCGAGGGCCGAGCGTGAGGACGACCGAGTCGCCCTTGTTGGCCTCGATCAGGCGCACAGCCTCTTCCACGCCGCACTCCTCGTGCGGGCTCATCGTGAAACCCAGGTGCTGCGTGTTGATCGCGCGTGCGTCCTCGGTCAGCAAGATCCTGCCACCGGTGATCGGCACCCGCTTGATACAAGCTGAGATGCGCATCTAGCCCCTGATGCGAGTGTTCTCAGGGTCGAACAGCGGCATCGCCCCGGCCACCGCGACCGTCACCGGGTACCGCTCGCCCATGTACTCGACCAACAGCCGGTTGCCGACCACCGCCTCCGCGGGCGTGAGGTAGGCCATCAGGATGTGCTTGCCGACCGAGGGTCCCGCCCCGGCGCTGGTCACGTACGAGCCGCGTCCGAGTCGATCCACGATCCGCTTCCCGTCTCGGGTCAGGATCGGCTCGCGGCCGAGCATGTACCGCTTCTCGCCGCCTTTCGAGCGGTGGTCGTCAACCGTGAGACTGCAGAGAATCGCGGCGGGCTCCTCTTCGCGGTGGCGCAGGTGCGCGGCCTTGCCGATGAAGTCCTCTTCCTTCACCCGGGGCGCGGTCATCCCGGCCTCGACCACGTTGTACTCGGTCTCGAGCTCGTTGCCGTGCGCGCGGTAGGACTTCTCGAGCCGGCCGGTGCTGCCGTACACGCCGATGCCACAGGCCGCGAGGCCGTGTGGACGTCCGGCCTCCCAGAGCGCGTCCCACAACCTGAGACCCTGCTCGATCGGGACGTACAGCTCCCAGCCGAGGTCCCCGACGTATGAGATGCGAGAGGCCAGCACGCGTTGGGTGCCGATCTCGATCGTGCGGCAGGTGCCGAACTTGAACCCCTCGTTGGAGACGTCGTCAGATGTGGTGCTGGCGAGGATGTCTCGCGCTCGGGGGCCCCACAGCCCGATCGTCGTCATCGACGAGGTCATGTCCGCAAGCTCCGCGCCGGCCACGAGCTGGTCGCGAAACCACTTCCTGTCCGACATTCCGGCCGCGCCGCCGGTCACAACCCTGAAGTGTTCGTCGCCCAGCCGCATGATCGTGAGGTCGGACTTGAATCCGCCGTTCGGGCTCAACACCGGCGTGTAGACGACGCGTCCGACGGGCACGTCCACCTGGCGCAGTGCCGCGCACTGCGCGGAAGCGAGCGCGCCCGGCCCGATAAGGTCGAAGATCGTGAACGCGGACAGGTCGAACAGGCCCGCCCGCTCACGCATCGCCAGGTGCTCGGCGTTGATGATGGGCGACCACCAACGCGACTCCCACTCCGCGGTGCGGCGGTTGACCCGGTCGCCGTACTCCTCGAGCAGCGGCGCATTTGACTCGTACCACTGCGGCCGCTCCCACCCCGCCGCCTCGAAGAACACCGCCCCCAGCTCGCGCTCGCGGACGTGGAACGGCGCCAGGCGGATGTTCCGGTTTGTGGCCCACTGCTCGCTCGGGTGCACGATGCCGTACGTCTTGTTGAAGCCTTCGGCGGCTCGCGCGCGCACGTGCGCGCGAGTCTTCTGATGTTCGTGGAAGCGGGCGATATCGGACGAATGGAGGTCGATCTCCGACTCCCCATGCACCATCCACTCGGCGACGGCTCTGCCCGTGCCCGGTCCTTCCTTCACCCACACGGCGGCGGCCGACCAGAGACCCTTCACGTCCGGTGACTCGCCGAGCACCGGCATGCCGTCCGGCGTCAGCGACAGGATGCCGTTGATCGCGTACTTCACGCCCACCGACTCGTCGCCGACGATCTCGGGCATCAGCTCCAGCGCGTGCTGCATCTGCTCCTCGAAATCGACCTGGGTGAAAGGAAACTCCGTCGGCGAGAGCGCTGCCTGCTCCACGGATGGCAGGTCGTCCGGGTCGTAGAGGATCGGTCGGTGCGCGTAGGAGCCGATCTCGAGGTCGCCCCCGGCCTGGCGTTCGTACATGTTGGTGTCCATGTCGCGGACGATCGGATGCTCGATGTCACTTTTGGCGCCGCGAAAGCGAGGCACCGGTCCGATGTCAATCATCTGGTGCACCGCCGGGGTCAGCGGGATGCGCGCCCCTGCCATCCGCGCCACTCGCGGGCTCCACACCCCGCAGGTGATGGCGACTGTCTCGGCTTCGATGTCGCCATCGGTCGTGCGCACGCGTTTCACACGCCCGTGCTCGACGTCGATGCCGACGACCTCGATCTTCGGCGCCACGTGGAGCGCGCCCGCGGCCTGGCCCTTCTCGCGCATCAGCGTCCCCGCGCGCAGCGAGTCGACCACGCCGACTCCGGGCGTGTAGAAACCGCCCAGGATCACCGACTCGTTGATGTAGGGCACCAGCTCTTTCACCTGCTCCGGAGCCAACATCGCCACCGGCTCGATGCCCCACGAGTTCGCCGAGGCCATGCGCCTGGTCAGCTCCTGCAGACGCTCTGTGGTGCGCGCGACCTCGACCCCGCCTGACTGAACGAACACACCCATCTCCCGGTACTGGCGGACGCTCTCCACTGTGAGCGCAGTCATCTCCTTCGAGTGGTCGACGAGATAGATGAAGTTGGAGGCGTGACCGGTCGAGCCGCCCGGATTGGGCAGCGGCCCCTTGTCCAGGAGCACGATGTCGCGCCAGCCCAGGCGCGTCAGGTGGTAGGCGAGGCTGTTGCCGACGATCCCGCATCCGATGACGACGCAGCGGGCGTGAGCGGGAATGCTCATCCGCTCACTCGGGTTGGTAAGGCGACCGGACTTCCTCCGGCAGCTCGTACCAGCGCATGCGGTCGCCAACCTGCGCGCGCATCCGCCACTTCAGGGGCTTGGGCTGCGCCTCGACGACGGCCCACAGCTCGTCCAGGCGTGACTTCACCAGCTCGCGGTCGACGTCGAGCTCGTCCACTGTGTGGCGCAGCTTGCCGATGTTGATCTGCAGCGTCCTATATATGCCCCAGTCCTCGGCCGCCAGCCGTGCCACGTACGTTGCGTCGATGGCCTCATCGTCCTGAGCCTGGATCGGATGGTCGAGCAGAAGGGCGGTCAGGTCGACCATGTCTTTCTGGTTGACCTCGAAGATCTGCAGCTTGCTCAGGAGGAGGTCGGCCGGGCTTGCGCACGGCCCCGTGTGGCCCAGCCTGCCGCGCAGGTCGATCACGTGCGACATCCGGATCACGTCGATGAACACATCGACCTGCTTGCCGTTGTTTCCGTCGAAAAAGTAAAGGCGCCGGTCGCCCTGCATGAGATTGAAACGGTCGTTCGCCTCGTAGCCGAGCGATGGAAAAAACGCGAGCGCCCGCTTGCGGTCTTTCGTCGAGATCACGTAGTCGAGGTCGCCGTACTTCCTTTTGAGGGGCGCGTGTTGGGCGCTGGGGGAGTGCAGGTGGATGCCGGCGCCTCCCAGCAGCTTCACCCCGAGCTTCTGTGCCGCTGCGGCCTCCGCCACGCGCCTGGCCTCGGCGATCGTGTCCTCTAGGGGAACCCCGTTGGATGTCACTCGGGCGAGATCTCGATCACGATCGTCTTGAGGTCCGTCATCTGCTCGAGGGCGAAGCGCCCGCCGACCTTCCCGATCCCGCTCTTCTTCCCCGCCCGGCCGCCGAAGGGGAGGTGCGCCTCCCAGTAGTTGGTCGACTCGTTGATGTTGACCCAGCCGGTCTCGAGCGCGTCGGCGAACCGGAGCGCGCGCGACAGGTCTTTCGTGTAGACCGCGCCGAGCAGCCCGTAAGGCGAGTCGTTGGCCAGCTCCAGGGCCTGTTTCTCGTCGCGGAACTTGATGATCGGGGCGATCGGACCGAAGGTCTCCTCGCGGCTCACCCGCATGTCCGGCTCGACGCCATCGAGGATGGTCGCGTGATAGTAGAGGCGCGTCGGAAAGCCCTTGGCGCGCTCTCCGCCCAGCACGAGCTTGGCTCCGTGCTTCAAGGCGTCGGCGACGTGCTGGTCCATCTTCGAGGCCACGCCTTCGTTGTTGAGTGGCCCCAGCGTGGTGTCGTCCGCGAACGGATCGCCCAGCCGGAGCGCGCGCGCCGCGTCCGCCAGGCGGGCCACGAACTCGTCGCGGATCGGCTCCTCGACCAGGATCCGCTCGCCGGCGGTGCAGCTCTGGCCCGCGCACAGGTAGCAGCCCACGATTGCGCCTTCCACGGCGCGTCCGATGTCGGCGTCTGCGAACACGACCTGGGGGCCGTTGCCGCCGAGCTCGAGCATCACGTGCTTGCCTGCGGCCCGCCTCGCCACCGACGCCCCGGTTTCGGTCGAGCCGACGAAACCGACTCCGTCCACCAGCGGGTGGCCTGCCACCTCGTCGCCGACCTCGGCTCCGGGGCCGGTGACCAGGTTGACCGCGCCGGCCGGAAGGTCGGCTTCGACGATGCATTCCATCAGCGCCACCGAGATCACGCTGGTCGAGGAGGCCGGCGTCCAGACCACCGTGTTGCCGGCCGCGAGGGCGGGCGCGATCAGCTCCGCGGCCATCGTCAGCGGCCAGTTCCAGGGCGTGATGATGCCGTAGACCCCACGCGGGTAGTGCCGGGCCAGGACGAGCTTGCTCGGGCTGGCCGAGGGCAGCACGCGGCCTTCCAGGCGTTTCAGGTCCTCGGCGGCGATGCGGAAGTACTGGACCGCCTCCTCGACCTCGCCGACGGCCTCGGCCTTCAGCGGCTTGCCTTGGTCGAGCGTGAGCAGGTGGGCCAGCTCGTCCCGCCGTCTCGCGATGGCGTCGGCGATCCGGTGCAGCCGCACGGAACGTTCGAAGCCTTTGAGGCCGGCCATCGCCGCGCGAGCCTTGTGGGCGGCCTCGACCGCGCGCTGGGCGTCGGCGCGGGTGCCCTTGGGGACCTGGGCGATGATCTCGCCGGTCGCCGGGCTGTCGGCGTCAAAGAGCTCGCCGCTCTCGGACTCGACCCACCTGCCTTCAATGAACATCTTCCGGACTGACCTGGCGACGTCGACAGTCATCGTCGGGCTCCATTCCGGTGGCTTCCGAGCTCGAATGCTTGCTGGTAGATCTTTCGATAGGCGGAAGCGTCCACATCCCGAGGGTTGCCGATGGTCTGCGGGTCGGCGAACGCCTTATCCGCGAGCATCGGGATCTCGTCTTGGCTGAAGCCGAGCTCTTGCATGGCGGGAATGTCGACGTCGACGGTCAGCTGGTGAACATATTCGACGGCCATCTCCGCGGCGCGCCAGGTGGAAACGCCGCGCGTATCGAGCCCGAATGCGGCCGCCATGCGCGCGAAGCGCTCAGGCTCGCCTGAGTGGTTGTACTCCATCACCGGACCCAGGAGCCTCGCGGTGAGCGCCCCGTGCGGCGCGTCGTGCACGCCGCCCGCGGTCTGGCTCATGGCGTGAGCTGCGCCCGCGGAGTCGGTCCCGTACGCGAGCCCCGCGAGCATCGCGGCCGCGCTCATGTGATACCGCGCCTCCAGGTTGTTGGCCTGCGAGAAGGCGACCCGCAGGTATCGCGCCACGTACTCCATCGCGAGCAGCGCCACCGCGTCCGTGAAGGGCTGGTGGTAGGACATCGTGAAGCACTCCACCGCGTGGGCGAGCGCGTCCATCCCCGTGCCCGCGGTGACGCCGGGAGGCAGCTTGACGGTCAGCTCCGGGTCGATCACCGCGACCCATGCCGCGATGTGCGGTGTGCCCCCGACGTTGAACTTGATCTTCCGCTTCGGGTCGGTGATGACCGCCCACAGCGTGACCTCGCTGCCGGTACCGGCGGTGGTGGGCACCGCGATCATCGGCGGGATGCGGGAACGGATCGGGCTGTGGCCCCACTCGTACTCGACGATGCTCCCGTCGTGGGCGGCGACGACGCCGATGCCTTTGGCCGTGTCCATCGAGCTGCCGCCGCCGATGGCGACGAGCCCGTCGCATCCCTGCGAGCGGTACTCTGTGGCGCCCTCGTCGACGAGCTCGACGCCGGGGTTCGCGCGCACCTTGTCGAACACCACGGGCTCGACGTCAGAGCGCCGCAGCGACTCGAGCGCGACCTCGAGCAGCCCGGCGGCTTTGACGCCGGCGTCTGTCATAGTAGACGAGGCCGCCGGGGATCAACCCGGCGGCCGTGACAATCCTATTCAACCGGTATCTCGTGGTGGATCCGGCGCAGGTCGATTCCCTGCCGGCTCCGGACGATCCGCGCGGCCACGTAGATGATGATCGCGACGATGTAGGTGGCCAGGAAGTAGTAAACCGAGTTCGGAGTTGACTGGAACGACGTGCCGTACAGGTTGTCCTTGTTGAACGACCACTCGTACAACATGAACAGCAGGAAGAGGCCTGTGATCACGCCGACGATCGTGATCGCGGGCACGCCGGCGACCTTGTAGCGGGCGATCGGCGACGCCTCATAGAGGTCCTTCCGTCGCCACGGGAGGATGATCGCCGCCACCACGGTGGCGAAGAATGTCAACGCCAGGACCGCTGTCGCATCCAGGAAGACGCTCGTGAAGGTCGGCTTGTACGCGTAGACCGCGCTGATCACCAGTGACGGCAGGATCATCAAGACGAGAGAGCCGTACGGCACTCGTCGCTTGGCCGAGATGTTGGCCGCCCAGGCAGGGAGAACGCGGTCGAAGGCGGCGGCAAAGATCACGCGGGTCGAAGACAGGAAGAGGGTTCCCGCCCAACCGAAGAACCACAGGCCCATGACGATGATGAGCAGGGCCTGGAAGAGGTGGTTGTTGACCAAAAAGCCGGCGAACATCACCGGATAGGGCCAGATCGGAACGGGTGGGGCGACGGCGCCCTGGACCGCAAACAGGTTGTTCCAGTAGGCCGCGTTGGCGGACTGATAGAAGTTCCAACCGATCGTCTTGTTGATGAGGAGCACCACCACCGCGACGAGGGCCACTGTGACCCACAGCCCCCAGAACATGCTCCAGAACGGCTTGCGGATGTCCTTGGCTCCGCGGACCTCGCCGTAGAGCGTTGCGCCCCAGTTGGGCCAGAGAAGATAGAAGGCAAGCCAGGGCAGAAGCAGGAGCAGCGGACCGAATGCGACCGTGCCGAAGCTCGAGCCTCCGAATGACTTGCTCGCGGCGTCGATCGTGCCCTGATAAGCGTTGCCCGGAGCGCCGAAGAGGCTCGTCGCCTCGCGGTTGAAGGCGGCCTGGAAATCGCTCTGGCTGGCGAAAAGCAGGAGGCCGCAAACGACAACAAGCCCGCCCAGCCCGATCCAGAAGCAGACCTTCTGGATGCGCGCATAGGTCTCCATGCCCATCGTGACCACGATGGCGACGAACGCGAGCACGATCAGACACGAGACGAAGATTCCGGTCTGGCTCGTGAAGAAGGTGGCCACGCTCGTCCAGCCGAGCGTGTAGGCCAGCGGCGAGAAGAACTGGACGACAAGGATGTTGGCGTAGATCGGCGCCCAGAGGAAGAGCGTGAACCACCATCCGGTGATGGAGAGGACGAAGCCCAGCCCGCCGCCGAGAACCCGGCTCTGCCACGCGTAGTCGCCGCCGGTGCGCGGCATGACGCTCACCAACATTGCGTAGGTCACGACCAGGAACGTCGTGAGCACGCCGAACACAAGGATTGCGGCGAGCAATTGCCCGTCGGGCACCGTGTAGACGAACGACATGCCGTACAGGCCGAGCGTGATCAGGTTCACCGACCAGAACGAATAGACGAACGCGTCGAACGTCGACCAGGCTTTGACCAGCCCGGTCGCATTGCGGAGAAACAGCGCGGGCCTCGTTCCCGTCGCCGTCCCCATCGTCGTGTCAGCCATCGTGCTTCCTCCTTACCTCTTCATCCGTTGACCAGCTGGTAGCTCTTGATTCCTTTCTTGGGGTCGAGCTGGATGATCGCCCCCATGAGCATTCCTTCCTCATAAGCACTGCCTGGGTTGATGGACAGCGTCCTGCCGATCTTGATCGCGCCCTTGCTCTCGTGGATGTGGCCGTGGAGCGACAGAAGCGGCTGATGACGCTCGATCGCCGTACGCACCGCGGTCGATCCGACGGGCCGTAGTGCGCGTCCGCCATGCAGGAGCTTCAGGTCGGCGTCGATGGCCGGCGCCTCGTCGAGGCCTGACTTGAAGGGTGGGCAGTGCAGATTGAAGATCGCGCGGGAGGGATCAGGAACCTGCGAGGCCATGCTCTCGATTCTCTCGGCGAGCTTCTCCTCGGACTCCTCGCGGTGCGTGTTCCAGGGGGTGGGGTTGGACCAGCCGGTGGAGATCATCGAGAAGCCGTCGACGTCCACCACCCGTCCCTCGCCGAGTTCGACGAGCTCGGCGCGCCGGATGACCTCGTCCACCTCCATCTCGTCGTCATTGCCTGGAGACACGAAGCATCGGACGCCGGAGCCGCGGAGCTTCTCGGCCGCCATGCCCATCCAGCGCTCGACCCCTTCGAGCATCACCTCCTGGAAACATGCGGCCCGTTTGCCTGCATCCCCGTCCAGCTCATGCAGGCGGCCGGGGCTCATGCGCAGCGGGTAGTAGCCCTTGCGCCGAATGTTGGCCTCGACCTCGCTTACCTGTTCGGCCCCGACGGTCTGGTGCTCACCGCCGAGGGTGACGGTGAAGTGACCGTTCTCGGAGACGATCGGCACGATCGCCTTGCCGGTCATGTCTCCGCCGCAGATGAGCACCTCGGCGTCATAGAACCGGGCCGCGTTCAGGAACTTCTTCCAGCACACCTCGGAGCCGTGTAGGTCGGTGGCGAAAAAGATCTTCGGCATTCTCTACCCCTATCTCTCGACCAGCACTTTGCGGATCTCGCGTTCGAAGCCGGTCACGTGCCGGCGCATGATGTCGTCGGCGCGGTCTCCGTCGCCAGCGAGGATCGCCTGCAGCAGCTCGGCGTGTTCGTCGACCGCCTCGCGAAGTCCGACCTCGCGGTCGAGCACGAGATACCACAGGCGAAGGCTGAGGTTGAAGTACCGCTCGAGGGTCGACTCCAGGAAGGGGTTGTGCGCGGAGCGGTAGATCAACCGATGGATCTGCTGGTCGAGCTGCATCAGGTCCCTCTGGTCGGTGACGTAGCCGTGCAGAAGCAGGTCGAGCAGCTCCTGGAGCGCCTCGCGATCCGCGGTCGTCAGCTTCTCCGCCGCGAGCCTTGCCGCGTGCGCCTCGAGCACGACGCGCACCTCGGTGATCCGGGCGAGGTCGGTGATGTTGACATCGGTGACGAAGGTGCCGCGGTGGGGGATGGAGCGGACCAGGTTCTCCCGGGCGAGTCGCTGCAGGGCCTCCCGGATCGGTGTCCGGCCGATCTGGAGCTCGTCACGGAGGCGGGCTTCGTTGACCACCGATCCGGGCGGCATCTCCAGGCTCACGATCCGCTCGAGGATGCGCGCGTAAGCTTCCTCGCTCTGCGACCGAACCCCGATAGGTTCAGCGACCGCCATTGCCCCATCCCTTCAACTCGGCGATATGCGACCGATATACCGGCGCGAACGTAGCACCCTACCGGGGCTACGTCAATTGGAGGCTTCGGTCATCCAGCGGTCGACGCGGTCCGACCGAAGCACGCCGAGCGCCCGCTCCCACCGGCCGGTGTAGTAGGCGCGGAAGTCGAAGTCGACGGTTGAGATCCGGGCCTGGATGGCGCCCCACAGCGTCCATCCGACGTCCGACATGAGGGCGAACAGGTTCATCCGGGCCAGCTGCCGCGGGTCGCGGTTGCCGAAATACGCCTCGCACAGGGTGGCCCTCATCTCCTGGTCGAACTCCGCCTCCTGGGCGGTGTTGCCGAGATCGAAGCACGGGTCGTTGTTGCCGCTCAGCTCGTAGTCGACGATGCGCAAGGCGGCGCCGTCGTCGATGAAGTTCTCGCACAGCAGGTCGTTGTGGCACGGCACCTCGACCAGCCCGGCAACGCCCACCGCCCGCTCGATCTGTCCGACGTTGGGCAGCCAGTCGCGGTAGCCGTCCGGAATCGGCACTCCGTTCTCGTCGACGATGCGCAGGTATTGATCGATCAGCCGAAACATGTTGAAGTCGTGCAGGAATCGCGGCGCCGCGTGCAGGCGGTGAAACGACTGCGCCATGCGCGCCATCATCCGCGGCGACTGCAGGGTCTTCGCCGACATCGTCGGACCGGGTATGAACTCGAGCACCATGACGTCGACCCCAGGCACGTGCTCGAGGACCCTCGGGCCGATGCCGGTGGAGGCGGCGGCTATGGTGTTGAACACCTCGTTTTCCCGATCGATGGACAGCAGCTCGGTCGACTTGCCGGGCAGCCGCATCACGTATTTCGTACCCTCGAGCTCGACCAGGTAGTTCTCGTTGGTGAGGCCACCGGAGAGCGGGGAGATGCTGAGGGGGCGGCCCCGCCAGAGCGAGACGCGGGCCGCGGCTTCTTCAGCCCGCAATCGTGCGCCCTGCGCGCGCCCGGCGCGCCTTCAATCGGGCGCCCTTCGCGCGGCCGGCGAGCTCGCGTGCTGCTGGAGGACATCTCTGGCAAGGACTGCATCCCGCGTCACCGTGGCCGGGACCATCTGACCGAAAACCTCGACCTCGACCTGGGCGCCGGGCCCGATCTCCAGCGGCAGGTAGGAGTAGGCGAGGTTTTTCCGCACCGTGAACCCGTAGCTGCAGCTCCGCAGCCGGCCGGCCACGCGTCCACCGCTGTGCACTGCCTCACCGCCATAAATCGGCACGTACTCCTCGCCGCCGACCGTCAGCGTGCGCAGCCGCCGCGTGAGGTTCGACTTCGCTCTCTGGAGGGCCTCATGCCCGTTGAAATCGCCTTTGTCAAGCCGCACGCAGAAACCAAGCCCGGCCTCGAACGGGTTGTCGAGCAAGCCCATGTCGGTCCCGTAGTAGCGGTAACCCTTCTCCATGCGCAGCGAATCGAGGACGCGATAGCCGCCCGGCCTGATGTCCACATCGCGTCCGGCGGCCAGCAGGCGATCCCAGACCTGGCCGGCCCATCTGGGCTCGGTGTAGAGCTCCCATCCGAGCTCGCCGATGTAGGTCACCCGCTGCGCCAGGACCGGAAAGCCGCCGATGTGGATGTCGCGGGCGTGCATGAAGGGGAACGCCTCCTCGGAGATGTCGTCCCGCGTGACGCGTCCGAGCACCTCGCGCGCCTGCGGTCCCCAGATGCCCAGCACCGAGACCTCGTCTGACGACTCGCGAAGCTCGACGTCGTGATCAGGGTCACGCAGTTGCATCTGGAGCCAACCCAGGTCGCTGTTCACGTAACCGGCGCCGGTGACGAGCCGGAAATGATCGCCTGACAATCTCGTGATCGTCACGTCGGCGGCGATGCCGCCATCCTTCTCGAGCAGCTGCGTGTAGACGACGCTGCCGGAAGGGCGGTCGATCAGGTTGCCGGCGACCCGCTCCAGCAGCCGCAGCGCACCTGGGCCCGTGATCTCGATCTTGCCGAACGAGCTCATGTCGATGATCCCGGCCCGCTCGCGAAATGCGCGGTGCTCCTCGGCGAGCGCGTTGTAGTAAGGCGGCCGCGTGAAGCCGAATGCGCGCTGGTCGGCGCCGGCGCGCCGCCAGGGACGGCCGGGCCCGAAGTAGTCCGGTCGCTCCCACCCGTGTTTGACACCGAACACCGCGCCCATGTCCTGCAGGCGCGTGTGCAGGGCGCTCGTGCGGCGCGGTCGTCCCCACTCGTCGGAGTCGTACGGATAGCGCAGGTGGTAGTAGTACTTGTACGCCTCGCGTGCGAGCTCGCTCGCATAGACGTGGTCGCGATGCACAGGTCCGAAGCGCCAGGGGCGGTACGGATAAAGGTCGAGCTCGGTCTCGCCACCGATGATGAGCTCGCTCAGCGAGCGGCCGATCCCGCCGGCCCCGCCGAACCCGTTGAGCGAGAGGCCCGCGGCCATGTACAGCCCGCGCACGCCCGGCACCGGACCCACCAGCGGGCCCGCGTCCGGCGTCATCGCGTCGGGGTGGCAGACAAGCTTGACGATCCCCGCCTCGTGGACGAACGGAAATCGCCTGGCCGCCCCGGCGAGCAGGGGCTCGAAGCGAACTTGATCCGGCGGCAGCGAGGCGCCGGCGTGATCCCAGGGCACGCCGTCGATCCACCTTGCGACCGGGTTGGCCTCGTAGCCGCCGAGCACCATGCCGCCGGATTCCGGCTTGCCGTAGATGAGGTTGTCCGGATCGCGGAAACACGGCATATCGTGCGCAATCTCGTGGCCGGGCACCGCGAGCAGCGCCGCGTGCTGGTGGTCGACGGGGGTCGAGACGATGTATGCGCCTGCCATGGCTGCGATCTGCGGTCCCCAGATGCCGCCGGCGACGACCACCACCTCGGTCTCAATTCCATCGTGATCCGTGTTGACAGTCCTCACTGCACCCGTGTCGGAAAGCTCGATGCCGGTAGCCCGCCGGTGCGTGAGGACGCGCGCGCCCAGCTTGCGCGCGGCGACGGCGAGGGCATGCGTCGCGGTGTGCGGATCCAGGTGTCCGTCTCCCGGCATCCAGACGGCTCCGTAGAGCGCGTCGGTGCTGATCACGGGCATCAGGCGCGCGGCCTCTTCCGCGGAGACGAGGTCGGCGTCGAGGCCAATGCCACGCGCGCGGCTCACCCCGCGCTGCAGCTCCATCAGCTGGTCCTTGCTCGATGCGAAGCGCAGGCTGCCGACGGTTTCGAAGACGCCCAGCTGCTGGTAGAGCTCGATGCTGTACCGGCGGAACCGCATCATCGTCGGTGAAGGATTGAACTGGGTCACAAGGCCTGCGGCATGACATGTCGAGCCGCTCGTCAGCTCATCTTTCTCCAGCAGCACCACGTCTTGCCATCCCGCCTTCGCGAGGTGATAGATGACGCTGGCGCCGGTGATGCCACCACCGATCACGACCGCGCGCGCGCGATCCATTTATTCGCTGAACCTTACTCGGGCAGAGGCTGCTGTTTTGTCTCCGGGAGCAGGAAGAGCAGCAGGGCCCCGGCAACCGCGGCGACGCCGCCGAGCTCGATCGCACCGCCCAGCCCGGCGGAACCTGCGAGATAGCCGACCGCCTGCAGGCCGGCGATGCTGCCGGCCGCCCCCGCGAGGGCGATCGCAGCTTCTGCCGTCGCCCGGGCGCGAGTTGGAAAGAGCTCTCCCGACCAGGCGCCGAAGACAGGCGTGGCGGCGCTGGCGAAGCCGCTCCACAGCACGTTGCCGACGAAGAAGCCGACCGCGGCGGTGGCGAAGCTCAGGCTGGTCGCGGCGGCCGTGGCGACGGTGAGCGCGATCGCGGGACCTCTGCGACCGTAACGGTCGGTCAGGTATCCGCCGGCCAGGTATGACGCCGCGCCGACGATTCCCGAAACCACGATCAGGATGCTGATCTCGGTCGCGGACCATCGAAGGACAGCGCTCGCATAGACCGTGTAGAGCAGGCCCGCCGGCTCGAGCAGGACCGCGAGCAGCGCGAACATCGCGGCCAGGATGAGGATCCGGCGGCGCCACGGCGACTGCATCAGCAGCCGCAGCGCGGAGCCGGTCACACGCACGCCCTGCCAGGTCTTGCCCTCTGGCAAGAGCCACCAGATCAGCGGCGAGAGCGGCAGTCCGATCCCGCAAGCGAGGAACAGCCATCGCCAGTGCGGGGCGATGATGGGATATGCGATCACCGTGATGCCTGTGCCCAGCCCCGAGAGCAGGGCCAGGATGCTCACCGCCTGGCCGCGTCGCGCCGACGGCGCCTCCTCCACGATGAGCGCCGTCGCCACGCCCACGACGAGAACCTCGAAGCACACGGCGAAGAGCTTCAAGAACGCCATGTCGGCCAGCGAGGGCACAAATGCGCTGCCGAAGTTGACCAGCGAAAACCCCGCCACACCGATGGCGATCAGCCGGCGACGGCCGAAACGGTCGGCCAGCGTCGCCAGGGGGAGGGCGCCCAGCGTGCCCAACGCCAACACCGAGCCAAGTCCCGACAGCGCCGTCGTGCCGGCGTGGAAATCGCGGGCGATCGCAGGCAGCGCCAGGATCAGGATCGAGCCTTCGAAACCCGACAGGACGACGGCAAGCCCAGCCCAGATGAGGGTGACGCGCTGCCGCCGCTCGAGCTGAATCACGCAGCGTATAGTCGCCTAGCCCATGGCAGGCGTGGTCAGCGTGCAGAACTTGCGCAAGCGCTACCGGCGTCGTGATCCGTGGGCTGTCGACGGCGTCACGTTCGACCTGCAGGCCGGCCAGGCTTTCGGGCTTCTGGGGCCCAACGGCGCCGGCAAGACGAGCGTGGTGAAGATGATCGCGGGCCTGCTGAGGCCGGATACCGGGACCGTCTCCCTGTTCGGATCGGACCCGGGCAACGCGGTGGCGCGTAAGGACCTGGGCTTCTCACCCGAGGACCCTGACTTCCCGAAGTTCCTGCGCGCGTCCGAGGTGCTCGACTACTTCGCGAGCCTGCTCGGCCTGGACCAGGCAGAGCGCAGGCGCCGAATTCCGGAAACGCTGGCGTTCGCCGGCCTGGAGGCGGAGCGGCGGCAGATCCGCCAGTACTCCAAAGGGATGAAGCAGCGGCTCGGCATCGCGCAGGCGATCCTCGGTAGGCCCAAGCTCCTGATCCTCGATGAGCCGACCGCCGACCTCGACCCGATGGGCAGGCGCGATGTGCGCGCGCTGATCGAGCGGCTCAAAGCCAGCGGCGTTGCGATCCTCCTCAACAGCCATCTCCTCAGCGAGGTGGAGCTCGTCTGCGACACGGTGGCGATCCTTGCCAGGGGCCGCGTGCTCAAAGAGGGAGCGATGGCCGAGGTGGTCCCCGAAGGCAGCAATCTCGAAGACGTCTTCGTCCGGCTCGTGGAGGCGAATCAACCACAGCGCGACCACCTGCCCTCCTTCATCAGCGACACCACGCCATGAACGGATCGGGTGCAGTCGCGCGCTACACGCTGCTCGAGCTGTCGCGACGCCGAATCCTGCTCGTCTTTTTCATCATCGGCGCGATCGGCATCATCGCTCTTGGCGGCGGGCTGAAGGTGCTGTACCAGGTCGCGGCATCGAATCCGCAGAGCTTTGCCAGCGGTAGCGTCGACGCCGCCACCTTCAACCACTTTCTGGAGCTTCTCTTCGTCTCCTATGTGTTCCAGGCGCTGGCGATCTTTGCGCTCCTGATCGCGTATGCGATCGGCATGACGGCGATCTACCACGACCTCGATTCAGGCTCGGCGGTGAGCATCTTCTCCAAGCCGATATCCCGTCTCGCCTTTGCGGCCGGCAAGATCCTGGCCGCGATCGTCGGCCTGATCGTGATCGTGGGCCTTCTCGCCCTCGAGGCACGCGCTGTCATGTTTCTGTTCGGAGGTGGGCTGGAGAACGCGCTGACCGGTCAGCTGCTCGCGGTCGTTGCGAACGCGATCGTGGTCATGCTGATCGTGCTTTCGGTGAGCACCTGGATCAACAACATCCTCGCGGCGGTGGTCACTTTCATCTACTACAACGTGGTCACCGGCATCATCGCGACCGTGCACATGCTGGCCGATGGCGGTTTGATCGGCAACGCGGCGGTCAGGAATGTCTTCGACGTTCTGTACTGGCTGGTCCCGCACCAACTCGTGAGCAGCGCGATACGCGATCTCGCGAAGGCTCAGATCGAGATCGCCGGGGGCGCGACCAGCAACCAGGCCCTGGCCAGCGTGCCGGCTCCCTCCGGCGCCGGCGACATCGCATGGTGGGGCTTCACGGTTCTGGCGTTCGCGGGGCTTGTTTATTACGCCGTGCGGCGCCGCCAGGTCTAAACGAGCCGCCACCTTCGCAGCAGGTAGGGCCCCGGGCCCAAAAACCCGCACGTGGCCGCGATGTGCGCGAGGGAGACGCCCAGGAGCGACGGCGGGCCCGGGAGCAGCCAGTACGCGAGCCCGAGCGGGATGCCGACCAGCCCGGTGGCGAAGGTGTCGGCCCAGGTCCAGCGCCCGAGCCGGTGATAGAGCACGTAGGCGCTGGTCGCGATCAAGAACCCGATCGGGCCTCCCCACGCGACGCTCAAAGCCCCTTGGACAAGGCCCCGAAAGAAGGCTTCCTCGATCGGCCCGTTGACCGCGTAGAACGCGGCCTGGAACCAGGCGTCGTCAGCTCCCGCCGGCACGCTCAGCGCGCCGCGCCGGCGCGTCAGCCACAGCTGGACGGCGACGGCGGCGGCAAACATCAGCGGCACGGCTGCCGCCGCGAATGACACCTGCGCGGTCAGGTTGCCCAGCCCCACGCCGAGCCAGCGACCCCGCCCGCTGAGCACATACGCGATCACGAAAGCGGCTGTGAATGGCAGAAGCCTGATGACGAGATCGGGCCGCATCCATGCCCAGCTGTCTGGAATACGCGTCAGCAGCAGCTGCGTTGGAGTCTTTGGCGTGGCCATGGCTGAGCGCATCAAATTCGAGGTCTTTTTCGACTACCAGTGTCCGTTCGTCTACCGAGCGGCCGGCCTGCTCGAAGCCGTACGGCGATCGGGTGATCGGGACTTCGACATTCGCTGGCGGTATTTCTCGCTCACGCAGGTGAACTCCAAGGATGACGGCTGGACCGTATGGGATGCGGCTGCCTCCGATAAGGTGAGAGGGCGGCTCGCTTTTCAGGCCGCCGAAGCCGCCCGCCGGCAGGGTCGCTTCGACGAGCTTCACCGCGCGCTCCTGCTGGCAAGACACCGGGACCGGCTGGACCTCGACGACCCGGAGGTGGTGGACCGCACCGCCGCCGGCTCCGGGTTCGACCTCGACCGATTCCACACCGATCTTGCCGACCCGTCGATCTTGCAATCGCTCGCCCACGATCACCGACTGGGGGTGGCCGAGCATGGCGTTTTTGGGACCCCGACCCTTGTGTTCGCCGGCGGGGCGGCGGCCTACGTGCGCCTGGCGGAGCCGGTCGATGGAGCTGCTGCGGTTAGCCTTTTCGACCGCCTGATCTCGGTCGCGGCGGCGGAACCGAACATCCTGGAGATCAAACGCCCATCCCGTCCTTCACAGTCCTAAACCCGCTCCGGGTGCTTTCAGGTCATCCGGAGTTTTCAGTACAACGGAGTACTGAATAGATGCCGGAAGCCGAGAATTACGCGCTTCCTGAGGCCACGAATGACACCTGGCGGGCGTGGCTGATGACAGGTGCCCGCCGGGCTCCCGTCGATCCCCGCCGGATGCGCGGTGCAAACAAAGGGCTCAAGAAGATCTTGATCGAAGGCATGACCCCAGCCGACGACCAACCGCATCGGTGGAAAGACTTTTCGGGCGCGATGGTCCGGCATGCGGTTGACGAGGCTATGCGCACGCTGCCGGCTGAGGACAAGCATGTCGTCAAGCTTGCTTACTTCGGCGGCTACTCCAACCGCGAGATCGCGCGCCACGTCGGCCTGACCGAGGTGACTGTGCAGCGAAGACTCCGCCGGGCACTGGGCGCGATCAGCGAGTTCATACAGCACGGCCACGCGCTTCGAAGGCGGGCGCTCTACGCGCTCACGGTCTGGCTCTCTGGCCGCTGGCTGAGCGACAGCCTTCAGCACATCGCCCAGACCGCGACGGTGGCCGCGGCCGCGGCCATCATCGTCTCGCAGCCTGCGCCCCAGCCGGTCGCCGTCCAGCGCGACGGCCAGCCGTCGCAATCAACGTCGAACTCCCCCGCCACGCTGTCGGCCCCGATGCCTCCGCCGACCGCTCAGTCCGTGGTTCCGGCCGCCAAGGAAGTCGTGCTGCCGGCGATTCAGCCGCCGGCCCTGAGCTTGCCGGTGCAGGCGCCGCCGCTGCCGGTCAAGGTCGAGCCGCCGCCGCTGCCGATCAAGGTCGAGCCGCCGCCCTAGCCGGCGTTGCGCGCGTAGATCACGACGCCGCCTAAGGTCGCCACCCGATGGTATTGCGTCGCCACCAAGCTTGCCAGCACAGGGTAGTCGCTCATGGGGTACTTCGAGAAGTCGCTCCAGTCCGCGGTGGCCGTGTCGACGATGAGGGCGGGCGGGTTGGCGGCGAGGTCGGACCGGAGGAGAGGCCACACGTCGGGCGAGGTGTCCCAGTTGTTCGGCGGGATATCGGATCCACGCGCGAAGCCTCGGAGGAAGCCCGGGAACCGGCCGGCCATGACACGGTCGGACTCGACGTAGAGCGCAGGCCAGTCACCCCAGACGAAGACGCGGTCTGACCCCGACGTGTGCTCCGCGATGTAGGCGGCAACTGCTGCGTGCTGAGGCGGCGACGCGAAGTCGTACGTCAGCGGATCGACAGTGATATCGAACGCCCACCAGGCCAGCGTCGGGATCGCGATCCCGGCGACCGCGGCCGCCGTCACGACCTTCCTCAGTCGGAAGCGGTCGAACGCGAGCGCGGCGAGCACCGCCAGCGGCCCCATCGCCTGGATGAAGTAATGCCACGAGAGGTGACCGCCGGCGAGCGAGCCCGTCATCGCGACCACGAGCCATACGACCACGAGCCGGACCTGCACGGCAAGGCCACGCCAGCGCGCGGCGAGGGCTATGGCCGCGATCCAGAAGACAGCCATGTCGAGGAGGAACGGCACGATGCTGTCCTTCGCACGCAGCCAGACGTAGGCAGGCGTCCAGCTGGTCGATGCGTAACCGACCAGCGTCCCGACCGTCCAGCGCCAGAAACCGGTCACTGACCCCGAGAGGCTGATCAGCGCGGCGCCGGCGATCAGGGCGATCACGAGACCCGCGGCGAGATGCGTGATGGCACGCCACCGCTGCGGCTCGGATTCCAGCCAGAACACGCCCACCGCGACGAGCAGCACGTTGATCGCCGCCGACTGGCGAAAAGCCCCGGCGGCGACCAGCAGGACCCCGGACCAGAACCACCGTCGCCGCAGCATGAGGAGGACCGAACCTGTCAGCGGCAGCATCATGAAGATCTCGGTGTTCGAGGCGAGGAGCCGCGGGTTGCCCGCCGCGGTGAGGACGCCGTAGAACAAAGCGGCCAGGAGCCCCGCCCGGCGGCCCGCGAGGTCGCGGGCGATCACAAACATCAGCACACAGGTGGCGGCCATGGCGAGGAAGCCGATGGTGTGGATCGCGGCCATCTGGTAGGCGCCGAAGCCGCGGAACGTGGCGGCGTAAACCCAGAACACGCCCGGCGGCTTGTTGTCGACGCCGCCTGACCCGTAAAGAGCGCCGCCCATATTCATGAGGACGGCGATCGAACCGTAGATGGCCTCGTCTCCGTCCAGGAGGCGGTGAAGAAATTCAGGAAGGTGAACGGCGAAAATAGAGATTCCGATCAGGGCAGGCCAGGCCGCCGTCCGCCAGGAAATCGTCAGACCGTGGCCGGCCATGCGTTGGGAATATAAGAGACGCGTAACTGGGTTGCGGTAGGCTCAGATCCGGGGGGAGGCATTGATTAGTCGCTTCAACGTGGCCGCCGATCGGCGAGGCTGGCACGTGCTGGCCCTGGCTGCGGTGGCGTTCGCCTTTCTGCTGGACGTGCTCATCCGCCACGACCCTATCAGCGTCGACTTCCACACCTACCTGGCCGCCGGCAAAGTCGGGTTGGACCACGGGTGGTCGAGCGTCTACAACCAGTGGCTGGTCGCGGTCGCGCAGAAGGAGCTGTCGCCGGGGCAGATTGCCCAGCCATTTCTGAGCCCGCCGACGGTGGCGTTCGTGACAGCGCCCCTGGTCACGCTTCCATATGGGCTGGCGTACGTGGTGTGGGCGGTGTTCATCCTGGCCATGTTCGCGGTGGCGTTGGCGTGGGCGGGCGTCAGCACGGGCTGGGGCCGCTGGATCGCAGTCGTCGGCGCCCTCGCTCCGTGGTGGGTCATGCACGCCGTCAACGTCGGCCAGGTCGTCCCGCTGGTGGCTGCAGGGACCGTGGTCGCATGGCGGTTGACACGCGAACGTCGTGACGTGCTGGCCGGAATCGCGCTCGTCACGTTGGTCCTCAAACCCAACACAGCGATCCTCGTGCCCATCGCGCTCTTGTTTGCGTGGCGTTATCGCGCGTTTGCAGCATGGGTCGGGGCATCGGCCGCGGTCCTCATCGTGGTCCTGCTGACGGTCGGCCCCGATGGCATGTGGGCCTACGTGACGCAGCTGCGCGGGCCGCTGCCGAAGGGCGCCGACGATCTCACCCTGCACGGCGCGCTGTCGTTGACGGGGGTGTTCGCCACCGCCCTGCGGGTGCTCATCATCGGTGCGGTCCTTGCCGCCTCATACAAGCTCCGGCACTCACCAGGGCTGGTGATTCCGCTCGCGATCGTCGGTTCGCTGGTGGTCTCGCCGTACCTGCACGGCTCGGATCTGGTCCTGCTTGCGGCCGCTGGATGGATGGTCTGGGAGGAGCGGCCTGCGCTCGCCTGGCGCGCGCCACTGGCGCTGGGTTGGTTCCTCGCGAGCCCTTACCTCTACCTCAAGGGAGCCAGCCTTCACCTGAATCGATGGCCTTGGCTCGAGATCGCGCTCCTGCTGGCGCTGGTGATCGCGGCATGGTGGCCGTTAACAACCTGGGATGACTCCAGGAGACAAGCCCCGGCATAATCAGGTCGCCCGCGCCACTCCGGGAGACCCAGAACGCTCGATACCCAGGAATTCGCACTAGATCAGATAGCCGGACCCCTCCGCGTGCTGGCCGGACCGGGCACGGGCAAAACGCACGCGCTCGTCGACCTGTACGAGCAGGCGGTGCGCTCGGGCGTGGCCGCTCGCGATCAGATCCTGGTCCTCACTTTCTCCACGAGCGCGGCCGGGGAGATCGCGCGCCGGATCGACGAACGTCTGCAAGACGACTACGGCGAGGCGTGGATCTCCACGTTCCACAGCTTCTGCGCCCGAGTCCTGCGCGACAACGCGCCCGATCGCGAGCGGCTGCTGGTCAACGGGATTCAGGAGTGGATCGTGATGCGCAAGGTCCTGGCGGACCTCGATCCGGCCGCACTTGGCCCGCTCGACGGCGTTCGCAGGTCCGACGCTTTTGCCCACGACCTGCTTGCCTTCGTCGCCTTGATGAAGCAAAACCTTGTCCACCCCGCGGCGCTCCAGCTAGCGGCCGAGGCAAGCGCCGGCGAGCGGCTGCGGGTGCTGGCCGTGGTCTACCAGGCGTACCAGCAGCGCATGCGCGAGGTCCGGCTCGTTGACTTCCGCGACCTCATCTCGGGCACCATCGAGCTGCTGCAGTCGTCGCCCGCGCTGTGCGAGCGGCTGCGCTCCAGGTTCCGGCTCGTGCTCGTGGACGAGTTTCAGGATGTCGACCCGGCGCAGTTTGAGCTGCTGCGGCTGATCGCTCCGCCCGAATCTCGCCCCCGGCTCGTCGTGGTGGGTGACCCGGACCAATCGATTTACGGCTTCCGCGGGACCGTCCCGCGACTGCTCAGCCACGACTTTGAGGCCACCTATGGTGCCTCGACCCGCCACCTCGCGGCGTGCCGCCGCTGCTCCCAGGAGGTGCTGGACGCGGGCGAGCGTTTGCTGGCCGCGACGCAGCCCGGCCGCTCACCGCGAGGCCTGCATGCCGAGGGATCACACCGGCGGCCCGCGGTGGTGGTGGCGCGCGAGGGCGATCCGGTCGACGAGGCGTTCTTCGCCGCTCGCGAGATCAAACGCCTGCGCTCGGAGTGGCCGGACCTGCGTCTTCGTGACTTTGCGATCGTGCTCCGGAGCACGACGGCGCTGGGCGGCCCGTTCGAGGAAGCGCTGAGGGCGCTCGGCCTGCCCTACGAGGTCCGAGGTTGGGGCGCGACCGCGCGCAACGAGGTGGTTAGGTTCTTGATCGGCTATCTCGAATCGCTCCGCCGGCCGGACGACCCGGACGCATTCGAGAGTGCTTTGTCCTCGAGCCTCGGCGGCGTCGGCGCTCGCACGGTGAGCCGGCTTCGCGCGCACGCGCTGGAACGGGGCCGGCCGCTCAAGAAAGTGGTCGATCGCGTGATGTACGCGCTCGCGGCACGAGATTCGCAGCGATACCCCTTGCCGTGGGGTGAATCGGCTCCGGCTCCGGCCGAGGTGCGTCCAGAGCCCGATTTCATGCCCTTCCTGAGCGAGGAAGAGATCGACGGACTCTACAGGGCGATGCAGGCGCGCGATCGGCTCCTGGGTCTGGCGCGCAGGCTGCCGCTCGCCGGCCTCGCCTATTCCGTGCTCATGCAAGACGGCGCGATGCGCCGCCTGCTCGACCTCGAGCTTCCCGCCGGCCAGCGGGCGGAGGCGATCGCCGACCTGCGCGCGGCGATCGAAGGCCTCGAGTCGATCGAGGTCGTGCATGAGCGACTGCATGGATCAAAGCCACTGCTCGCGGACATCAGCGGCTCGCTGGAAAGCCTTCTGGTGTCTGCGGCTGACGACACGGAAGCAGCCTCGGGGCACCGCGACGCGGTCCAGGTCATGACCGTCCACCAGGCCAAGGGCCTGGAGTTCGAGGTCGTTTTCTGCTCCGGATTCGCGCACGGCCTCTTCCCGCTCGAGGCGAGACCGCACCCCCTGCTCGACGTCGAAGACCGTGCGTGGCTCGAGCGCTTCAAGGTCGGATTCATGCCGTCGTGGCCGTCCGACCCCGATGGCCATCTCGCCGAGGAGGCCCGTCTCGCGTTCGTGGCCATGACGCGCGCTCGACGACGCCTGTACGTGACCTACGCTGATGCTTACCTGCGCCAGGCGGGACGCTCCGTCTTTCTGGACCTCGCCCAGCCGGACGCCGAGGTGCGCGAGCTGACCAGGGCCTCCTCTCGGTTGGAGCCGGCCGACGTCCTGCTGACGCGAGAGGCCGAGGTGTTGCTCGCATCGCATCCGACTGCGCTCAATCAAGCCACGCTCGCTCGCGCCGGCACCCTGGGCCTCGACGTCGCCTTCCTCACCGATGCCGATGCAGGTGAGCCTTTCGAGCCGTACGGGGTTGGACGCAACCCCGAAACCGTGGAGATCGACCACTTCAGCCCGACCACGCTCAACAACTACCTGAAATGCCCGCGGCTCTACTGGTACAACCACCACCCAGGGTTGGTCGAGGAGCCGCGCTCGGTGGCCATGGAGCGCGGCGGCTTTCTGCACGAGGTGCTGCAGGACTTCCACGAGCAGGAGGAGGAATGGCGCCCGCTCGAAGCGGAACAGCAGCGGCAGTGGCTTGAAGCAGCCCTGCAGCGACACCTCGACGGATACCTCTCGCGCATGGAGGGCGTGCTTGACCGCAAGCGCGAGGAAAGGCAGGTCCGCTCGCTCCTCGGCAACTACATCCGGTCGATCACCGGAATGCAGTTCATCCGCCGCCTGCGCACGCTTGCGGTTGAGAAGCGCTTCCGTCTGCAGATCGATGGCGCGGCCGTGGTCGGCAAGATCGACCGCGTCAACGATGTCGGCGACGGCGAGGTCGAGGTGGTCGACTACAAGACCGGATCCGGCAAGCCGATGCGCTTCGCGTATGACATGTACTTCGGGGCCGAGCTGCATGACGTGCAGCTGGCGCTCTACTACCTCGCGTGCAAGGAGGGCGTCGACGAGGAGGGCAAACCGCTTGGCTTTCAGCCGCGATTCCTCTCCCTGTGGTACCCGAAGGACTGGGTCTGGGGCGGCATGCGGCAGGACATCTTCAGCATCGGCCGGCCCGCGGGGCTCAAGGAATATCGCGAGAAGCCTCTCACGGCCGAGGACCTCGAGCGCAGCCGCGCCGTGGTCGTGACCGCGATCGAGCGCATCAAGGCGGGCCATTTCGAGCCTGCACCGCGCGAGCTCCCGGGCACCTGTGTGACCCGCTTTGGCACCTGCCCGCACTCGGCGGTGTGCCCGTATGGTGGGGCCCCACCCGAATGAGCGCGACGCGAGTGGGCGGACCGGTCTTGAGCAGGGAGCAAGCCGCCGCCGCGCACGCCGGGCCTCAGGGAGCGTTCCTCATCGCGGCCGGGCCGGGAACCGGCAAGACGTTCACCGCCACCGAGCGGTTCTGCTGGCTCGTCGAGCAGGGGGTCGCTCCGGACCAGATCCTGACCGTCACCTTCAGCGACCGCGCCGCCGAAGAGTTGAGGGTCCGCATCACCAGGGAGCTGTCAGCGCGGCGGCCGGATCTGATTCCCGGGCGCGCGCAGGGCACCCATGCGAGAGAGGCCCTCGACGGAGCGTGGATCGGCACCTTCCACAGCGTCTGCGCCCGCTTGCTGGACGAGTTCGCGTACCTGGTTGGCGCGCCGCGCGAGCTGCGGGTCCTCGACGAGACCGGGCAGCGGCTGTTCGAGCAGGAGCTGATGGCGAGGCTGCGCAGCGGCGCCGCCGCCCCATTCGACCCAGACTCGTTCAGCGCCCTGACTGTCGAAGACCTCGACGACCTGCTGCGCTCGGGCCTGCGGTTCCTGCTCAAGCTGAAGGGCCGCGGCATCAACCCCGATCGATTCCGCCATCGCGCGCTCGACCTGCACGCCCAGCACTGGAGCGGCCGTCCCGCTCCCAACGGCTCGGGCGGACCGGACCCAGCTCGTGCTGAGCTTGAAGCCATCGACGTCCTGTTCACCAGCTACCGTTCCTACGAGGACGCCCTGCATGCGCAGGGATTGCGGGACTTCGATGATCTGCTGCTCGAGGTGATCGATGCTCTCGAGCGTGTGCCCGAGTTCCGCCGCCGCTGTCGTGAGCGCTTTCGCTATCTGATCGTGGACGAGTTCCAGGACACCAACCGCATCCAGCTCGATTTCATCCGGCTGGCGGCGGCCGACGGATTCGGAAACGTGACCGTGGTCGGCGACGCCAAACAGTCGATCTACGGCTGGCGCGACGCGGAGATCGACAACATCCGCACGCGTTTTCCGGGCCGGCGGCTGCCCCTGACACACAACCGCCGCTCCTACCAGGGCATCCTCGACTGCGCGACCGACTTCATCCACCGCGACCCGGACTTCGGAGCCGAGCCCGACCTGGTGGCCACCCGAGGGGCCGGAGGAACTGGAAGGGCTGTCAGCGTGCTGATGGCCCCCGACTCGCGGACGGAGGCCCGCTCCGTCGCGGAAACGATCCGGCGCCTGCACGTGAGCGGCCGCGTGTTTCGCGAGATCGCCGTCCTTTCGCATTCGGTCCGCATGCTCCCACGCGAGTTCGAGGACGAGCTGCGCCGGCAGGGCATCCCATACGTCACCAGCGGAGGCTCAGGCTTCTTCGATCGCCAGGAGATAAAGGACGTGCTGGGGCTGCTCCGGCTCACCGAGAACCCGATGGACGATGGGGCCCTGGTCCGCATCCTGCAGGGTCCGATCGTGAGGCTTTCCGACCGTGGCATGTACCGGCTTGCGTCAAGACGCTTCGAGAGATCGGGAATGCGGCTGCGCGACTGCTTCGACGAGTCGATGCGCGAAGGATTCCCGGAGATGGAACCGAAGGTCGCGGAGCAGGCGTCGCGCCTGGTCGAGCTCACCGACCGCATCGGCCGGCTGCGCGACGCGCTGACAGTCGCGGACATCCTCAACCGCCTGCTCGAGGAAAGCGGGTACCTGCGCTGGGCCGAGCTGCGCGCGCAGCGCGACGGCAGCCCGCGCGCTCTGCTCAACCTTCGCAAGGTGTTCCAGCTGGCGGGGCGCTTCGAGCGCGACCTCGCGCTCGCCGGTATCGGCGACTTCGTGCGCCACCTGGACCAGGTCATCGACGCCGAGCTGCCGGTCGGCGAGGCAGCCGAAGAGGCCGCGGGCGCGGAGGCGGTGTCGCTGCTCACGATCCACGCCGCCAAAGGGCTCGAGTTTCCGATCGTGTTCCTCGTCAACCTGCGCCCGCCGCGGCCGCGCGACACTGAGCGGCTGTTCTTCGATCCCGACAACATGGGTTTTGTGATGAAGAACTGGCGCGGCGAGAAGCATCCTCACTACGTCGACACCTCGCCAGGCGCGCCCGCGGTGGCGCTGGCCATCGGTGAGCGCAGGCGGATCGTCTACGTCGGCCTCACGCGCGCGAAGGACTCGCTTTTCGTGACGGCCACCAGGGAGGAGCCTTCCGCGCACGAGGTGGGCGCCAATGGGCTCGAGGAACATGACCACTTCGCCGAGATCCTCAGCTGGGCGCTCGCGCATCCCGAATCCGCGGCCGTGGTCGAGGCGGAGCAGCTCGAGCTGCCGGTCCCGCGGGTGGCCAACGGCCAGGTCCCGGATGACCGATCCGTGGCGGCCGCGGTGCTGGATCGGCTGGAGATGATTCAGCCGGCCACCTCCGCGCCCCCGCCGGCGACGCCGGCGAAGGTGGCGCTCAGCTTTTCGCAGCTGCACGACTTCGAGGTATGCCCCGTGCGCTATCGATTCGCGCAGGTATGGGCCGTGCCCGCTCCGCCCGACGAGCTGCAGCCTCGCCACGTCCAGGCGGTGGGTTCGACGGAGCTCGGCGCCGCCGTCCACGAGGCGCTCGCGGCGTGGCACAACACCGGCGGCAGTCTGCTCGATCTGTATCGCGGCCCTGAGGCGGGCCGCGAGATGCTCACGCGGTATCTTGCCCACCCGCTCGCCGGAGCTCGGACCCTGGCGGTCGAAGCGGGGTTCAACATGGCCATCGGCAGGGCTCGGGTCAGCGGCCTCGTCGACCGCGTGTGCGAGCTCGACGGCGGCACCGCGCTCATCGATTTCAAGACGAACGCCAGCCTCGATGCCGCGCTGATGGCGGCTTATTCGCTGCAGCTGCGGATCTACGGCCTGGCGGCGCGTCGCGGTCTACTGCCCGGAGGTCGCGAACCGAGGCTCATCCTCTTCGACATACGTCGCGGTGAGCAGCACGAGATCGCTGGCGATGATGCGCTCGTCGAGGCGCGCGTCCAGGCCGCGTCGAAACGCATCGAGGCGGGCGACTTCCAGCTCGGACCGGAGCATGCGCAGCGGCCGTGCTCGCTATGCGCCTACCGTCCCATCTGCAGCGATGCGCGAAAAGTACTTTGAGCGGCGACACATCAAGGAGGCGATCGCGTTCGCGGAAGCGGGCGGTATCGCGGTTCACCGCAATTTCGACTCGTATCACGGATCCACGATCCGCGGGATGCGGCGGGAGAAGCCCTTTCTCCACGTGATCGGCCTGCGTCCGGTGCTGCAGGAGTGGGGCCGGCTTCACGGCTTGCGACCTGAATGGATCCAGCCCGAGAAGCGGCGCAAGGTGGCTCATTACGACGTGTTCGGGCCTCCGGCGGAAGCCCTGATCCAAAGACTCAGGCCGGCCCTTGACAGCGATTGACGCAGCGCGTTATGCTGCGTCATGAAGTCTGAGGAGGTCTGACCAGATGAACGCTGAATTTGCCGGCACCGCAACCGCGGTGGAGGAAGTCGCAGTCGGCGCCGCCAAGTCCGCGGCCGAAGTGGTGTCCGACCCGGTCGGCTCGGCGCGCAAGCAGGTGCGGAGCTTCGAGCGCAAGGGCACACCGGCCGTACGCAGGATCAATCGGCGCCTGAACGCCATGATCCCCGACAGGGTCACGGTCTTTGGCCTCGAGGTCAACGGCAAGCTGCCCGAGAAGATCGCCGTCAAGGGCCTCCAGCTCGTCAAGGTGCAGGCACGGCGCCACGACATGGTCGGCGGCGTCGCCAAGCGAACCCTGCGGATCTTCAACGGATCGTTCAAGACCATCGCCCGAACCGCGACGCGGCTCGAGCAGGCGAGCGAGCTCACCGCTCACCGGGTGACGCAAAGCAGGCCGGCCGCACGCCGGGCGCGCCGCCGCCCGTCCCGCAGCCGCGCCGCCTAACGGAGAGCACTCGCCAAAGGGCGCCCCTCTCAAAGGCCGGGGCGCCCTTTCTGTTTTCGGGTAGCCTTCGCGATCGGAGCAACCGATGGTCCTGTGCACTGGTTCGATCGCCTACGACTACATCCTCACGTTCAAGGGACGTTTCAAGGACCACATCCTTCTCGACAAAACGCACATCCTGAACCTCAGCTTCCTGGTCGACGACCTGCAGAAGCGAAAGGGTGGCGTCGCCGGCAATTACGCCTACAACCTTGCCCTGCTCGGTTATCCCTCGGCGGTTTTGGCCACCGCGGGCAATGACGCGGCCGAGTATCGGGACTGGCTCGCGGCCCATGGCGTCGACTGCCGCGGGCTGCGGCTCCTCGAAGGTGAGCTGAGCGCGACGGGATTCACGACCACGGACATGGATGACAACCAGCTCACCGGTTACTACGGCGGCGCGATGTGGCGGGCGGCGATGCTCGGCCTCGACGACGGGCCCCCAAACGTCGAGGCGGTGATCGTCGGGCCCAACGATCCTGGCGCCATGAAAAGGCTCGTCGCCGAGTGCCGCGATCGGGGCGTGCGCTTTGTCTTCGACCCCGCGCACCAGCTGCCGATGATGGCCGCCGAGGACGTCATGGACGGCGCCCGCGGGGCCTGGATCGTGATCGGCAACGACTACGAGCTCGAGCTCATCCAGGAGCGCACGAACCGCGACATCAATGGATTGCTAGAGGTGTCCCAGGTCGTGGTCACGACCCTTGGTCGCCACGGTTCGCGTATCCAAACCCGCGACGAATCGGTGGAGATCCCATGCGCACCGGCAGCGCACGAGGAGGACCCGACCGGAGCCGGCGACGCCTATCGCTCCGGCCTGGTGGCCGGTCTTCTGCGAGGCCTCGACCTCGCCGCGGCAGGTCGGGTGGCATCGCTCGCCGCGACCTACGCGGTCGAGCACGTCGGCACGATCGAGCACCACCACACCCACGAGGAGTTCCATGCGCGCTACCGCGAGGCGTTTGGCGTGGACCTGCCGGACCGCTTCTGGGCGCGGGACTAGTTGAACTTACGGCCCTGGTCGCGCCGGTACGCCCAGAGCGCAATCAGGAAGAACGCCACCGCATAGGCGCCCATGTAGAACCAATCCGTGGTGATGCTTCCTCCCTCAGTCCGCGCACCGACTGAATCCCACACCAGCTGTGCGGCTCGGTAAAGAGGCAGGTAGGGTGCGATCTGCTGCAAGAAGTGCGGCAGCAGCCGGAGCGGGAAGAAAAGGCCTGACGCGAATGCCGTGGGCAGGTAGATGAGGTTGGTCACCGCGGGCGCCGAGTTCGGACCCGCAAGATAACCGAGCGCAAAGCCAAGGCCGATGAACGGTATCGAGCACAGCATGGCGCGCCAACCTAGGGTCAGCCATTGGGACGCGCTGAGCTGCACCCCCGCCACCACGGCCGCAAACAAGCCGAGGACGATGATCGAGATGAGCGCGATGGCGAGCGCCGACGCGGCTTTGGCCGTGAAAAACACCGGTGCCGGAAGCGGTGTCGATTTCATCAGCAGGTCCTGCTTCTGGCCGCGCTCGTTGGCGAGCGAGATGCCAAAGCCCAGGACCATCACGTTGGCGACGCCATAAAGCGCCATCGAGGCCAGGAAGTAAGCGCCGAAGGTCACGCTGGAGCCTGGATATAGAGGTTCGCTGGCCTGGCCGAGCCCGATGAAGGCGTAGAACATCGAAGGCAGCACGATGCTCGTGACGCTGAATGCCGGGACTCGGAAGAGCTTGACGAACTCCGCGTAAGACTGCCGGGCAAGCATCGGCGCGATGGAGGCCGTGACGTTCAGTGCGGCGACCGCGCTCACGGCGCTACGTCATCGTGGGTCATGGCCAGGAAGGCTTCTTCCAGGTCGGCCCCCGCCACTTCGAGGTTCTGGATTTCAACGCCGCGACGGAAGAGCTCGCGCAGGACCTCTTCCGGCTCGTTGGTCAGAAGTCGCACCCGATGATCCTCGATCTGCCTGGAGCTCAGGCGGAGGCCCGCGAGCTGGCTTTCTTCTGGCGGGGCGGTGGTCGAGAAGGTGATGCGCTTGCCGGCGACGCGTGCCTTGATCGCGGCCGGGGACGAGTCTGCGATCACGCGGCCGTGGTTGATGACGATGATCCGTTTCGCCAGCTGATCGGCTTCCTCCAGGTAATGAGTGGTCAGGACCACGGTGCGGCCCTTCGCCGCAAGCTCCCCGATCTCCTCCAGAAAGCGCCGGCGCCCCTCGACGTCCATGCCCACAGTCGGCTCGTCGAGGAAGAGGGCGTCGGGGTTGCCACAAACCGCCAGCGCCAGGTACAGGCGCTGATGCTGTCCGCCGGACAGGTCTTTGACCAGGCTGTGGGCCTTTGCTTCGAGCCCGGCCATCTGGATCGCCTCCGACCTTGAGAGAGGGGCTGGATAGTAAGAGCGAAAGAGGTCGACGATCTCCTCGACGCGGAGCATCCCGGGCACCCCGGATTCCTGCAGCATGACGCCGATCCGGCTTCGGGCTCTCAGGTCTTTCGGGTCCATCCCGAACAGGCGCGCGGTGCCGGACGTGGGGTTGCGCATGCCGAGCATGAGACTGATCGACGTCGTCTTGCCGGCGCCGTTGGGTCCCAACATCGCGACCACCTCGCCGGGCTGGATGGCGAGGGTGACGTCGTCCAGCGCGTGCACCTCGCCGTACCGCTTGGAAACGTTGACGAGCTCGACGGCGGGCGCGCTCACGCGACCCAGCCTACCGATTTAGGCTTGTCAGGTTGACCACGATCTTCACGCAGATCATCGAAGGTCGGCTGCCGGCGCGCTTCGTGTGGAAGGACGACCGGTGCGTGGTCTTTCTCTCCAACCGGCCTTTGCGTCCGGGCCATGCGCTCGTCGTGCCGCGGGAGGAGGTCGACCACTGGCTCGACCTCGATCCGTCGCTCCTGTGCCACCTGGCGGAGACGGCGCAGGCGATCGGGCATGCGCAGATGTCGGGGTTCAAGCCCGAGCGCATCGGCGTCGTGCTCGCCGGACTCGAGGTGCCCCACTGCCATTTCCACGTCGTGCCGATCCGCAGGCTGCACGACCTCGACTTCGGCAACCAGGATCCCGATCCGGACCCGAAGATGATGGACCAGGCCGCGGCGACGATCCGCGGCGAGCTGCGAAGGTTGGGCTACGCGCAGGTCAGCGACTGACCGACGACTGACCGACGACCTTACTGAGCGAGCAGCTTCTCGAGCTGCTCGATGTGCATCTCCAGGTGTGTGATCAGGGGGAGGCGTGCGACTTCCTCGGCGCTCATCGTCGTGCTGTCATCGACGTGCGCGGTGCGCCGTAGTGAGGCCGGCTCCGCCGTGCGCAAGGTGTTGATGGTGCGCTCGTGGTCGGCGAGCGTCATCCGCAGCAGCTCGGCCGGCTCGAGCTGTGACATCTGGTGCCCCGCCGCGTCGCGTAGGTTCACCGCCTCGAGAAGATTGAGGTCGGACAGCTTCCCGCTGGCGATGCGGTGCACCAGCACGCCGTAGAACTTGGAGACGACGGCAAGGTGAGCAAGCACCTCGTGCGCGTTCCACTGGTCGCCGTCACCCTTCTCTGCGCTGATGCGCGGCGCGATCTCCGCGAGCCGGTCGGAGGCTCGCTGGAGCCGATCCGCGAGAAGGTTCCGGTCTCGGTCCTGGTAGCTGTCCATGAACGAGCGGACATCGTCCATGGTGAAAGCCGGGCTCTCGATCTTCACGCACTTTCAGACTAAGCGAGAATCGGGTCATGTGCCATGGAGATGATTCGCGTCCGCCGTTGCCGCCCATCCTTTCGATTGGCGGAGCTGCCGCCGACCAGGGAGACTTCGTGCTCACCTCTTCGGACCGGACGAAGCTCGGCGCTTACTTTGCGCGGGCTGCCAGGCCGAGTGGCGCCGGCATGGTGGTGATGCCAGACGTCCGCGGGCTGCACCAGTTCTACAAGGAGTTGGCGCAGCGATTTGCCGAGGCGGGAATCGATGCGGTCGCGATCGACTACTTCGGCCGCACGGCCGGTATCGGCGATCGGAGCGAGGGCTTCGAATACATGCCCCATGTCGAGAAGACCACGCAGGAAAACATCGCGGCCGATGTCGCTGCCGCCATCGGGCACCTCAAGTCGAAAGACGGGGGAGCGGTCAAGTCGGTTTTCACAGTTGGCTTCTGTTTCGGTGGCTCCTCGTCGTGGAACCAATCCGCGCTCAACCCTGCGCTGAGCGGGTGCATCGGCTTTTATGGGAGGCCGGTTCGCAGCGAGCCGTACATCTCGAAGATGAAGGCACCGCTCTTGCTCCTGGTCGCCGGCGCGGACGCGGCGACGCCGGTGGATGTCGCCCGTGGGTTGGAGCGCCGCCTCTCGACGGAAGGCGTGCCTCACGAGATGCACGTCTACGAGGGCGCTCCACACAGCTTTTTCGATCGGGCGTTCGCGCAGTGGAAGGACGCGTGTGACGACGCGTGGCGGCGAATGCTGGATTTCGTGAAGAAGCACAGCTAGCTCCCGCGATCCGCGACATCGACGCGGAGTCCAACATTGGGTTCGGCACGTATAGTCGACGGCATGGCCAGGCTGGCCCCCAGGTCCAAGGCGGCAAGGGTCGCGCCCCGGCTGCCGCAGGGTTTGATCGACGAGCTCGAGCGGCGCCACGCCGGCATGGCGAGGCACATGGCGCGCGCGGTCGTGACCCTGGTCCGCTGGGACAACTCGACCGGGGTACCACCACAGCGCGACGCCATCGTGCGCGCCTGCGCCGCCGGGCTTGACCTGTTCCTGGCCACGGCTCGCGAGGCCCGACCCGCCACCCAGGAGGAGCTCCGGCGAGTCGCCCAGCTGGGAATCCTCCAGGCGCGCAGCAGCCAGTCGGTGGAACCCATCCTCGCCGCTTATCGCATCGCGGCGCGGGTCGCCTGGGACGAGATCCTTCGCGCCTGGCAGCGCCATCAGGAAGCGACCCCAGAGGCCATCATGCTCATCGCCAACTACGTTTTCGCCGCCCTGGACCAGGTCGCCGCCGAGGTGACGAAAACCTACCTGCACTCGCGCGAGCAGCACATGCAGCGCGGCACCCGTGCCCACGCCCGGCTTTTCCACTCCCTCATCAGCGACAACTTCGACTCCGAGCTCGAGCTCCAGCGGCAGGCCCTGGCGATCAACACACCGCTGGTTGCAACCGGCTACGTCGCCGTGGTGTGCAAGCTGGTGATGGGCAATCGCGACGGCGAGCGTGGCGGGCAGGCTCTCGCGGAGGTCGCCGACTCGCTCGAGCTGCGTCGAGGCACCCTCGTCCTCGCCACCGATCCCAGCACCCTCGTCGTGCTGTGGCCGGCCGAGACAGTCGCCGACGCGGAGTCGGCGCGTCAGTTCGTCACCCAGCTTCAATCCCAGGTCGAGCAGAGAGCGGGCCAGCTCGGCGCGCGCGTGCGAGCGGGAATCGGCGGCTATCACCCCGGCTTGCACGGCATCTCCCGGTCGTACCTGGAGGCGCAGCAGGCGTTCGAGGCTGGGCGCAAGCTGAGGCCGGATTCGATCGCGCACCGCCACGATGACGTGATCCCGCACCTGGTGCTGGCGCAGAACCCGCTGCTCGCCGAACGCTTTGTCTCCCACAGCCTCGGCCCCCTCATGGATCCCAAGGTGCGCAACCGCGAACAGCTCCTGGAAACGCTCGAAGCCTATCTCGCCCGCGGCTCGGTCAAAGAGGCGGCCGCGGCGCTGGGCTTGCACCGGCACACCGTGCTCTATCGCCTGGAGAAGCTGCGCGAGCTGCTGGGCGGGGACCTGGACGTGCCCGCCACCCGGCTTCGCCTCCAGCTGGCGCTCGACCTCCAGAAGCTGCTCTGAATACGATTTGGACATTGAGTCCAAAGACTCGTCCAGGTTTTGCCACTCGGCGCGGCTGCCGATTGGCCGTGGCGTCCCTATGCTGGACGTATGACAACTTCCCACTCAAACGGTCGCCGCGTGGCCGTCACCGGCATGGGTTTCATCACGCCCATCGGGAATGACCTCGAAACGGTGTGGTCGAACATGGTCGAGGGCGTCTCCGGCGTTGGCCGCATCACGCGCTTCGACACCACCAGCTTCGATACCAAGATCGCAGCCGAGGTCAAGGGTTTCAACGCCGAGGAGTACATGGACCGGAAGACCGCCCGCCACATCGGGCGCTACTGCCAGTTCGCCCTCGCGGCATCCAAGCAGGCGCTCGCTCAGGCCGGCCTCGACCCCGCGGGGATGAATCCCGACGACGTTGGCGTGATCGTCAGCTCAGGCATCGGCGGCATGGAGGAGATCGAGAAGAGCCACACCGCGCTCATGGAGCGCGGGCCCAAGCGGATCAGCCCCTTCACGGTGCCGATGATGATCGCCGATATGGCGGCCGGGATCGTGGCCATCCACACCCACGCCGGCGGTCCCAACTACGCGATCGTCAGCGCCTGCGCCTCGAGCGCGCACGGCCTCGGCGAAGCCTCGGAGATCATCAAGCGCGGCGACGCGGTCGCGATGCTGGCCGGCGGCTCGGAAGCCACCATCACGCCGCTCACGATGGGAGCCTTCTGCCAGATCAAGGCCACCAGCGAGCGCAACGACGAGCCCGAGAAAGCCTGCCGCCCGTTCGACCTCGGACGAGACGGGTTTGTCATGGGTGAAGGCTCGGTGATGTTCGTCCTCGAGGACATGGACCACGCCAGGCAGCGCGGGGCCAGGATCCTGGCCGAGATCGCGGGTTACGGCGCGACCGCTGACATGTATCACTTCACCGCTCCGCAACCGGAAGGCAAGGGGGCGATGCGCGCCATGCGCCACGCGCTCGAGACGAGCGGGGTCGACCCCAAGGATGTCGGCTACGTCAACGCGCACGGCACCTCGACCAAGCTCGGCGACGTGGCTGAGACCAAGGCGATCAAGGCCGTGTTCGGCGACCACGCCCGCGAGCTGGCGATCAGCTCCACCAAGTCGGTGCACGGTCACCTGCTCGGCGCCGCCGGCGCCATCGAGGCCGCCGCCTGCGTGCTGGCGCTTGACCGCGGTCTGCTCCCGCCCACGATCAACCTGGACGACCCCGACCCCGAGTGCGATCTCGACTACGTGCCCAACAAGGCGCGCAAGGCAGACGTAAAAGTGGCGATCTCGAACTCGTTCGGGTTCGGCGGCCACAACGCGACCCTCGTCATCAAGAAGAGCCCGATGGGCGCGAATAACTAGGAGGATTGCCCATGGCAAGCCAGCTCAACTTCAAAGAGCTTCAGGACCTCTCGGCCGAGATCCTCGGCATCGACCCCGACCAGGTCCAGATGGACAAGAGCTTTCAGCGCGACCTCGCGGCCGACTCGCTCGACCTCGTCGAGCTGATCGCCGCGATCGAAGACAAGTACGACGTCGAGCTGCCGGACGCGGAGCTCGAGAACATGAAGACCATCGCCGACCTGTGGAAGTTCCTGGAGCAAAAGACCGCCGAGCGGTTGGAGGCATAGCGCCGATGGCCATCACGACCAGCTACCGCACGCGGTCGGATGCGGTGCCGCTCCGCTCGTTCCAGGCCAAGGGCCGGCCGAGCGCGATCGCCGGCGTCGGTGTATACGCGCCGAAAAAGATCATCTCGAACTTCGACCTCGAGAAGATGATGGACACGTCCGACAAGTGGATCATCGAGCGCACCGGCATCCGGCGCCGGCACATCGCGGAGCCCGGCACGACCACGTTCGAGCTGGCGACGAAAGCGGCGCGTTCGGCGCTCGACGCGGCGGGCGTCGCGCCCAAAGACCTGGACATGATCCTGGTGGGCACGTCTTCGCCAGACGGGCCCTTCCCGTCCGTAGCGTGCAGGATCCAGAACGAGCTCGACGCACCCGGGGCTGTGGCCTGGGACACGCTTGCCGCCTGCACGAGCTTTGTCTACGCGCTGTCGATCGCGGACTCGTTCATCGCCACGGAGCGCGCGGACACGGTGCTCGTTGTGGGTGCGGAGGTGCTGTCGCGAATGCTCGACTACTCCGACCGCGGGACCGCCGTCATCTTCGGCGACGGTGCGGGCGCGGCGGTCGTGCGCACCGTGCCGAAAGGAGCCGGCTTCCTCAGCTGGTGCCTCGGCTCCGACGGCCGCGGCTATGCGCAGGTGACCGCCGGCAACATCGAGAAGGGCGCCTACGCGGCCAAGGACCCGGCGCCGTTCATCGACATGGTCGGACCCGACGTGTTCAAGTTCGCGGTCGACATCTTCATCCGCCAGGCGACCGAGGTCTGCCAGGCGGCCGGAGTTGGGCTCGACGAGATCGACCTCTGGGTCCCCCACCAGGCCAACTTCCGCATCATCGACGCCGCCGCGCGGCGCATCGGCCTGCCGATCGAGAGGGTCGCGGTCAACATCGACGAATACGGCAATACGTCGAGCGCGTCCATACCCCTGGCGCTCGAGGAAGCCATCCGCAACGGCCGGGTCAAGCCCGGCGACCACGTTTTGCTGGCAGGTTTCGGCTCGGGGCTCACCTGGGGCGCGACCCTTTTGAAGTGGGCCTGAGGTCATGACTTGGGCGTAAATGTTTATGAGAGGAAACCTGCCGGTTTCCTCTCACGGCCTCCCGCGCTTCGCGCGGGGACCCCAGAGGTATGCCGACCCGGCCTTGCGGCCGGGCAAGCGCGCCTGCTCTCTTTCCCGAGGAGGAGACTTTGATTAGCCTGTCTGGCCCGATCGCGCTCCTGTTCCCCGGACAGGGTGTGCAGAAGCCGGGTATGGGCAAGACCCTGTACGACCGGTACCCGGCCGCGCGCCGCGTGTTCGAGCGCGCCGAAGAGGTGCTGGAGATGCCCGTGCGCAAGCTCTGCTTCGAGGGGCCGGTCGAGGAGCTGAACCGGACCGACGTCATCCAGCCCTGCGTGATGACCGTGTGCTGGGCTGCTTATGAGGTGTGGCGCGAAAGCTACGGCCTTGAGAACGTGAGCGTCACCGCCGGGCACAGCCTGGGCGAGATCGCCTCGCTCGCGGCCGCCGGTTCGATTCCGTGGGAGACCGCTCTCCTGCTGGTGAAGGAGCGCGGGCGCGTGATGGCGAAAGCCGCGGGCGAGCACGTGGGCATGATCGCCATCGTCGGGCTCGACGAGACTGCGGTGGAGCGCATCCGCGGCGAAGCGTCGCAGCACGGAAAGCTGTGGGTCGCCAACCGCAACGCGGACGTCCAGTTCGTTCTCTCCGGCGAGATGCCGGCTGTGCAGGAGGCCGAGCGCCTCGCGCTCGCCGCGGGCGCGCGCCGCGCGCTCATCCTGACCATCCCGCTGGCCGCGCATACACCTCTGATGGAGGCGGCCGCCGCGGCTTTCCGCAAGGCTGTCGACAGGCTCCCGCTGAAAGCGCCATCGATCCCCATCCTCGCCAACGCCTCGGGCGAGGCGCTGCGCACGGTCGCCGCGCTCCAGGATGAGCTGCGCCAGCAGATGCTGCGCCAGGTCGACTGGGCGCGGACCATGGTCTCGATGCGCGCGATGAAGGTGCGCACCGTGGTCGAGCTCGGACCCGGCCGCGTCCTCGCCAGCCTCGCGGCCAAGCATCTCCCGGGCGTTGACACCTGGAATGCAGAAGAGCTGTTCATCGACTACACCGGACCGACGACCGCTTAGGTGGGTGACCTGGATGGGAAGACCGCGCTCGTCACGGGCGGCGGTAAAGGCATCGGTCGCGCTATCAGCCAGGCGCTCGCCGGCATGGGTGCGCGCGTGGTCGTGAACTATCGAGCCGACAAGGCGGCCGCGGAGGAGACTGCCGCCGCGCTGCCCAACGCCACCGCACACCAGGCCGATGTCGGCGACCCCGTCCAGGTCGAGGCGATGGTCAAGGCCATCGGCCGCGTGGACGTGCTCGTCAACAACGCCGGCGCCGTGCGCGACAAGCTGCTGATCCAGATGTCGCCGCCCGACTGGGAGGACCTGATCCGCACCGACCTGCTCTCGGCTTTCGCGACCACCCGGGCTGCCATCATGTCAGGCATGATGCGCGCGCGCTGGGGGCGCATCGTGAACATCTCCTCCATCGTCGGCCTGACCGGCAACGCCGGCCAATCCAACTATGCCGCCGCCAAGGCGGGGCTGATCGGGTTCACCAAGTCGGTCGCCCGCGAGTATGGCTCGCGCAACATCACGTGCAACGCGGTCGCACCCGGCTATGTGCGCACAGAGCTCACGGCCGGCTCGCTCAGCGATGAGATGGTGGCCGAGCTCGTCAAGCAGACGCCGATCAGGCGCGAGGCGGCGGCGGAGGAGGTGGCCGCGACGGTCGCCTTCCTGTGCTCGGAGCGAGCGGGATTCATCACGGGACAGGTCATCGCGGTCGATGGAGGGCTCAGCCTTTGATGGCAATCGCGGAGGGACGGCGAGGAGTCGCGATCCAGGGCGACGCATTGCCCGAGATCCTGCTGCCTACGAACTGTCCAGGTTGTGGCATCGGGCTGGAAACCGACGAGCTTCGGTCGCACAACTACGTTTGCGTCAACTGCGGGCATCACTTCCGCCTCGGCGCCGACGTCTGGATCCAGCTGGTCGCGGACAAGGGATCCTGGCACGAGCGGTGGAGCGACGTTCGCTCCCACGACCTGTTGAACTGGACCGTGCCGAAGCCTTACCAGGAGACGGTCGAGAGGCTCCTCGAGGACGGGCTCAACGAGGCCCTGCGCACAGGCACCTGCACGCTGGCGGGCAAGCCGATCTGGCTTGCCACCTTCGACTTTCAATTTGTAGGGGGAACCCTTTCCATCGTTGCGGGTGAGCGCCTGGCCCGGGGCATGGAGCAGGCAGCCTTGTCGGGGACGCCTTACGTTCTCGTGTCCGCCTCCGGCGGCGCGCGCATGCAGGAGGGCGTGCTCGCCCTGATGCAGCTGGCCAAGGTCAACGCGGCGGTGGGACGCCTTCACTCCGTGGGCGTGCCGTTCTTCTCGGTGTTGACCGACCCCACGTTCGGTGGCACCGCGGCCTCGCTCGCTCTCCTGGGAGACATCAATATCGCCGAGCCGGGCGCCGCGATCGGGTTCACCGGACCGCGCGTCATCAAGCAGGCGACCTACGCGGACCTGCCGCCTGGATTCCAGAGCGCGGAGTTTCAGCTGGCGCACGGTCAGGTCGACATGGTCGTCCCCCGCACCGAGCTGAGGCCGCTGCTGGCCCATCTCCTGGAGATGTACTCATGAGCGTATGGGAGATCGTCGAGCTCGCGCGGCACCCCGATCGCCCCTACTCGCTCGACTACATCCGCCGCCTTGCCCCCGACTTCATCGAGCTTCACGGCGACCGGCTGTCCGCGGACGACCCCGCCCTGGTCGGCGGGGTCGGCACGTGGCACGGCCGGACGACCGTATTCCTCGGCCACCAGAAGGGTCGAAGCCTCAAGGAGCGAGTCGCGCGAAACTGGGGGATGATGCACCCGGAGGGATACCGCAAGGCGCTGCGACTGGCGCATCATGCGGCGAAGTTCGGCTTTCCGATCGTCTCCCTGATCGACACGCCGGGCGCTTACCCTGGCGCGGGCGCCGAAGAACGCGGAATCGCCGCCGCAATCGCCACTGCGATCATGGATTGGTTCCGCATCCCCGTCCCGATTGTCGCGGCAGTGATCGGCGAGGGTGGAAGCGGAGGCGCTCTCGGGATGGCAATCGCCGACCGCGTGATCATGCTCGAGAACTCCATCTATTCGGTCGCCTCGCCGGAGGCGGCGGCCTCAATCGTGTGGCGCGACAACTCCCGCAAGGTCGAGGCCGCGGAGCAGCTGCAGCTCACGTCGCGAGAGATCGTCGCCATGGGTGTGGTCGAGGAGGTCGTGCCCGAGCCGAAGGGAAGCGCCAGCGCGGACTACGACGCGGCGGCGAAGTCGCTGGATGAGGCGCTGTTTCGACACATGCAGCCATTGCTTGACGAGCCCGCCCCGCGCCTCCTGCAGCATCGGTACGACCGCTTCCGCTACATCGACTCTCTGATCGCCGCGGAGCCGCACTTCGGACCCAAAATCGACTGAAAGCGCGGGTGAGGACGCTGTCCTCCCCCGCGGGACCCCCTCCTGCGAGGTGGCCCGCGACGCCGGAGGCGTTTGGAAGATGGCGTGGGGCGCCGGCCGGGATGAACCCGGCCTACAGTCCACGCTCGTGATGGTTTAGTGCGCGTAGTCGCTCAGCGCGTGGCTTCCGGCTCGGTGAGCTGGGTGGACGCGGGGACGGAGCACCGTGCAACCATCGGCCACGGATTTGTGTTGTTGGTGGGGGCAGCTGGTGATGATGACGAAAACACCGTCCGCCGCCTGGCCGACAAGATCATCGACCTCCGCGTGTTCGCGGACGAGGCTGGGAAGATGAATCTCAGCCTTGTCGACGTGCGCGGCATGGCCCTGATCGTGTCCCAGTTCACCCTCTTCGCGGACATGAGCCGCGGTCGCCGGCCGAGCCTGTTGAAGGCTGGCGACCCGGCGCGCGCCGAACAGCTCTACGAGAACTTCGTCCAGCAGTTTCGTGCCCGCGGAATAGAGACGCAAACGGGCAGCTTTGGAGCTCTGATGCGGGTGGGTATCGAGAATGACGGACCGGTCACGCTGGTCCTGTCGACCGATGAGTGGCAGACCCGTGTCTGAGTCCAGACGCCGCCTGCTTCCTTACGCGGCTCTGATCACGCTCGCGCTCATCTGGGGTGGTTCGTTTCTCGCCATCAAGATCGTGGTCCGCGACATGAGCCCGGAGGTCCTCCTTCTTCTTCGCTCGCTCACGGGTTTTCTCGCGCTGGCGTTGATCATCGGACTTAGCGGCAGGCCCCTCTTCGGCCCGGGATGGCGCCACCGCCTCGGTTCGTTCGCGTTCATGGCCGTGACGAACTCCGTCGTGCCCTGGATCGCCATCGCTTGGGGCGAGGAGCACATCAGCAGCGGCCTTGCCAGCATCCTCAACGCCACGACCACCCTTTGGACTGCGGTGCTGATCTTCTGGGTGGTGCCGTCCGAGCGGCCGAGCACGCTCAACTACCTTGGTGTCCTGATTGGATTCGGAGGAGTGGTCGTGCTCGTCTATCCGGAGCTTTCCGCGCACGGAATATCAGGCAACTTTCTCGGCGCGCTTGCGGTCGTCGTGGCCTCTCTGTCGTACGCCATCAACGCGCTTTATCAGCGCCGGAAGATGCGAAGCGTAAGCGTGCACGAGGTGAGCCTTGGCCAGCTTGCCGCGGCCGTCGTCTTTGCGATCCCTATCGCCGCGCCGTCTCTGCCGCAAGTCCATGTACAACTCGAGTCCATGCTGGCGGTCATCGCTTTGGGCGCGCTCGGTACGGGGATCGCGTATCTCCTTTACTACTACGTGATGAACACCCTGGGGGCGGTGCGTGCGGCGGGTGTCACATTCCTCGTGCCGGTGACAGCAGTTTTCTGGGGCGCCGCGCTTCTCCACGAGAGCATCACGATGCCTATCGTCATCGGAATGGTTGTGATCCTTGCGGGCATCGTGCTGACCAGCGTGCGACGTGTGGTCCGCCAGGAGCCGGCGGCCGAACCTGACTCTGCCGCCGCTTGACCGCATATCTCGCGAAGCACGCCGAACAGGTCCGGCTGGCGGCAGAACGCATCGGCGCCCACATACGCCGAACCCCGGTGCTGGTGAGCGATCTCGATCCTGATTTGAGGCTCAAGCCGGAGTGCTTTCAGGTCACCGGCTCGTTCAAGCCACGCGGCGCCTTCAACGGTGTCCTGTCCCTCATGGAGTCTGGTGAGCGGCCGAAGGGCGTGATCGCGGTCAGCTCTGGAAACCACGCGCAGGCTGTCGCGTTGGCCGCAGCGACCGTCGGACTGCCGGCGTTGATCCTGATCCCGGAGGACGCCAACCCGGCGAAGGTCGCCGCCACGCGTGCCCTGGGCGCGGAGGTCATCCAGGAGGGAATCACCTTCGCCAACCGCGAGCGGCGCCTGCGCGAGGTGATGGCCGAGCGCGGATACGTGCTCGTCCACCCGTTCGACGATTGGGACGTGATCCACGGTCAGGGCACGGTGGCGCGTGAGCTACTGGACGACGAGCCCGGTCTGGAAGTGATCGCCGCCTCGCTCGGTGGTGGCGGGCTGCTGGCCGGGACGGCGATCTCCGCCAAGAACCACAGCGCCACCGTCAAGGTCGTGGGCGTCGAGCCCGAGGCGGCTGATGACGCGTACCGGACCTGGAAGGCGGGCAGCATCCAGACCCTGGCCGCCTCGCCGAAGACGCTGGCCGACGGCGTGCGCACGACCGCCATCGGCGGGCGTAACTTCGAGGTCATGTTCGTTAACCGGCTGGTGGACGAGGTCGTCACCGTGAGCGAGGACGAGATCGCGACGGCTGTGCAGGTCGCCTGGTCGCGGCTTCACCTGGCGCTTGAGCCGACCGGGGCGCTCCCACTCGCGGCTTACCTGTCGGGCAAGCTGCCGAAGGGTCGCATCGGCCTCATCCTCAGCGGCGGCAACGCCAATCTCCAGACGGTGGCTACACTGCTCGGCACTCACTGATGATTCCGGTCAAAGAGGTGATGACTCGCAACGTGATCACCTTTCGCGAAGACACCCCGGTGGAGGAGATTGCCTCCACGCTGACCTCAAAGCGCATCACCGGGGCGCCGGTCGTCGCCAATGAAGGTCACGTCGTCGGCATCGTGTCCGAGACCGACGTCTTCTCCAAGAAGGGCAAGACCGCGCGCGACATCATGAGCCCTCGCGTCATCTCTGTCACCGAGGAAACCGGGATCGATGAGGCGGCGCGGCTTCTCATCGGCGAGCGGATCCGGCGGGTGCCCGTGATCAGGGGCGGGAAGATGGTCGGGCTGCTCAGCCGTTCGGACGTGCTCGACTTTTTTGCCAAGACGCGCTGGACGTGCAGCGTGTGCGGCTGGTGGGAGCGCAACCTCGAGCGCCCGGTGCGCTGTTTCTCCTGCTCGAGCACCGACCTTCGCCTGGAGCGTGCCGATCCCGGGCACTGAGCAAGTGGCCCCGCTTCTGTCGCTGAAGGCGCAGAGCTTCACCGAATCGGTCATCCGCGAGATGACCCGTCTCAACCTCGCCCTCCACGGTCCCGAGAAGGCCGTCAACTTCGCGCAGGGTTTCCCGGACTTCGATCCCGATCCGAGGATCCTCGACGCGGCGGCCAAAGCGCTGCGCGACGGCTACAACCAGTACGCGACCACATGGGGAGCGCCCCAGCTTCGCAACGCAGTGGCGCGAAAGCAGTCGGCGGCCTGGGGCCGGAACGTCGATCCCGATCGAGAGGTGACGGTTTCCTGCGGCGCGACCGAGGGCATGGTCGCGGCGATGCTGGCGGCGGTCGACCCAGGCGACGAGGTGATCATCTTCGAGCCGTTCTACGAGAACTACGGTCCCGACTGTGTGATCAGCGGCGCGGTGCCGCGCTACGTGGCTCTGCGGCCGCCGGATTGGTCGTTCGACGCCGACGAGCTGAGGGAGGCGTTCAACGAGAGGACCAGGGCGATCGTGGTCAACACGCCGCACAACCCGACCGGCAAGGTGTATTCGCATTCGGAGCTCGGGCTGATCGCGCAGCTCTGCATCGATCACGATGCGATTGCGATCACCGACGAGATCTATGAGCACCTCGTTTATCGCGGCCGCCACCTCAGCATCGCCACCCTTCCAGGCATGGCCGACCGAACGATCACGATCAGCGGCGCCAGCAAAACCTATTCGGTGACTGGATGGCGTGTCGGCTGGCTCATCGCTCCACCCGCGCTGACCGCCGGGATCCGTAAGGTTCACGACTTCCTGACCGTCGGCGCGGCGCATCCGCTGCAGATCGCGATCGCCGAGGCACTGGAGCTTCCCGCGTCCTTTTATGTGGAGCTGCTCGGCGACTACCAGGAACGGCGCGACGCGATCGTGAGCGGCCTGCAGGAATGCGGCTTCGAAGCGTCGGCTCCGGATGGCGCGTATTACGTGATGGCGGGAATCAAATCGTTTGGAGCTCTGGATGATGTCTCGTTCGTACGGCGCCTGATCGAAGAGGTGGCCGTGGCGACCGTGCCGGCCTCGAGCTTTTACCACGACCCCGCTCTGGGTCGAGGTCACCTCAGATTCAGCTTCCCAAAAAGGATCGAGACGATCGAGCGGGGGCTGACGGCGCTGCGCTCGATCCGTCCTTAACGGGCTGGGTTCCAGGTCCGGCCCGCGATGCCTAGCCTGTCGACATGCGCAACCTCCTACGCTCTCCGCTGACATGGATGGTGGCCGCCGAGCTCATCGTCGTCGTCGCCCTGGTTGCTGTCGCATGGACCATGGTCATGTCCGCCTCGAGGCCGGCCCTCGCCTCGCCGGCTTTGCAGCCGCCCGGCACGAAGGGCGAGCCCGCTGCCGACGCGACGGATCCCTTGCCGGACATGCCGGTGGTCACGCAGCCGCGCGGACCTCTGCCCGGCCTCAACCTCGACAGCTCCTTCTGGCGAAGCAGGCTGGCCGAGGTCAACCGCGAACAGGTGCTGCTGGCGCAGCTCGAGTGGCGAATCGTGCACAACGGCATGGACGCGATCAGGCGCTACCTCGAAAAGGTCGTCCTCCCGGCGGTCCGGCGCGCCGAAAAAGGAACCTGAGCGCGCGGGAGATCAGGCTTTCGGCTAGGCCTTCTCAGACGACATCGTCACGTTGCCGTTCAGGGTCGCGCCGTCTTCGACCGTGAGGCGGCTGACCTTGACGTCGCCGTTCAGCCGGCCCGAGCCGCCGAGCGTGAGGCGTTTCCTGGCTGTCACGTTGCCCGTGACCTGTCCGCGGACGCTGACGTTCGCGCCCTCGATCGCGGCCTGGATGGTGGCGGTCGGGTCGATCGTGACGTCGCCGCCAGCCTTGAGGTCGCCCTCGACGTTGCCGGCGATCTTGAGATCCCCCTGGATCTCGAGGCGGCCCTGCAGGATGTCGCGGGGGCCGAGACTGACGATGTTGTGGCCGCCGTTCTGAGTCGCGTTGGAAGCCTGACTGGCGGTTTTTTCTGCTTGAGCCATCGAATCCTCCACTAGGTTTTCCATAATCCATCCCAACTCTGGCAGCCAAAACGGACTTGCGCCCGATAAAAAGGCGGAGCCGGGATTTCAGGGAGCTAGCATCGTAACAGCCGTGCCCCCAGGCGTCGACAAAGGTTAAGCAGCAGCGGTGGCCTTGATGGATCCCGATGCATCGGACGAGATGGTCGACCATCTGGTCGACTTTTTCGACCGCGTCGCCCCGGTTTACGACACCTGGGCCGGCGGTCAGCACGGGCGGGTGGCGACGCGGCTGGTGGACCTCGCGACCCCCTCGCAGAACGAGCAGGTGCTGGACGTCGGGACGGGCACGGGGCTGGTCGCCAATCTTGTCGCGCCGCGCGTCAACCCTGGACTGGTCATCGGCGTCGACCTCTCCGAGAACATGCTGTCGATCGCGCGGGCGAACAAAGCCAAGAACGTGCAGTTTGTCGGCATGGCGGCCGAGCACCTTGTCTTCCGGCCGGCGACCTTCGACCTCGTCACCATGGGGCAGGCCCTGGCCTACTTCGCCGACCCGACGACCGCGCTCGCCGAAGCGAACCGGGTGCTGCGTCCCGGCGGCCGGCTCGCCGTCTCTTGCCAGCGGCGGAGCCTCAACACCCGCGCCCAGGACCTTTTCTTTCAGGGCCTCGTGCCGCTCGCCCGCCGTCACTACCTCAGCCTTCCCCGCTACAGCTCGGAGCGCTCACGGTTCGGTGAGCCTGATGTCCTACCCGAGATCCTCGCCACGGCGGGGTTCGACCTGATGAGAATGACGGAGATGGTGACGGGCGGCCGGACGCACGACGCCCGCGAGTGGACCGAGCTGATGGCGGGCGCGGGGCCGCTGCCCTACACGTTGATCCGCTCTCTCGGTCCGCGCTATCGGAACGAGCTCGAAGCGGAGGTCGAGGCGGCGATGGCGAGCCTGGGCGACCCCGACGAAGCGTTCAGGTATCACCACTCATACGTGCTGGCCGTAGCGCGAAAGCGATAACGAGCGCCGCCAGCAGGCAGAGCGCGGCGGCGATCACGAAAATCTCGCGGTATTCCTGGAGAAAGGCCGCCGCGACCAGCTCTTCCAGGTGCTTGATGCGCGTGCGCAGGTCTGGGTCTGTGAGCACCGGGCTGCCGAGGATCTGGTGGAAGCGGTGCAGGCCGAACGCGGTCAGCGCCGACAACCCGACCAGCATTCCCATCGTCCGCGCCAGCACGACAAGGCTCGTGGCGAGGCCATGGCTCTGCCCGCGGGTGAGCGCGAGGACGGACGCGGTCAGGGGCGCTATGACTACGCCAAAACCAAGTCCGCAGATCGCCAGCGCGATATCGGCCTGACGCAACGGCCCGGCGTGGAGGGTGAGCTCGTCGGCGCGCCAGCCCGACATCTGAAGGAACGCGATCGCCGCCAGCACGATGCCCACCGCCGCCGTCGCGCGCTCGCCGAGGCGCCCCGCCAGCAGGCCCCCGGCCAGCGCCCCGACGGGCACGCCGATCAGGAACTGCGTGAGGAGAAGGCCCGAGCCGAGCTCGTCGAGGTTGAAGACCAGGCGCCCCAAAATGGGCACGTCGACAAGGGCCACGATCAGGGCCGCTCCGATCAAAACGTTGGCCGCCGTCGCACCGGCGAAGGCGCGACTTCGCAGCAGCTCGCGCGGAATCAGCGGTTCGAGCCGGCCGAGCTGTCGCCACCCATAGAGCGCGAGCGCGGCCACGGCTCCGAGGCCGACCGGCACAAGGAGCTCATTCGTCGCGCGGTGCTCCGGGTCGTCGGGGTAAAGCGCGAGCACCAGCAGGCCGAGGCCGACGCCGAGAAGAGCCGCGCTGAGCCAGTCGATCGACGAGCTCGCGGCGCCCGACGGAAGCTCGCTGCGCCGCGTGCCGGCGGTCAGCCCGGCCGTGCAGATCGCGGCCAGGGGCAGGTTGAGCCAGAACGCGAAGCGCCAACCGCCCGCGCCCGCCGCCGCGGCGGCCAGCGCCGCCCCGTACAGCGGCCCGAAAACGCTGCCCGCCTCCTGCACCGCAGCCACCGAGCCCAGGGCATATGCGCGTGCGCGATCGCGATAGAGGTCTGCCGCAAGCGCGAGCGATAACGGGACAAGCCCTCCGCCACCGACTCCCTGGATGAAGCGGCCGGCGACGAGCCACGGGAGTCCGGCAAAGTCCCACAAACCGGCCGTCGCCGTCATCGCCGACCCCACGGCAAATCCCGCCATGCACACCGCGTAGACCGGGACCCGCCCGCGGACGTCGGAGTACGCACCCAGCAACGGCATAGCGACGACATACCCGGCCAGAAAGCCGGTCACGATGGGCGTCGCCCGCTCGAAGTGCTCGATGGTCAGCCCGACGTCCCCCACCATCGCGGGGAGCAGGGTGACCACGACGTAGGCGTCCAGCGCCGCGATGAAAAGACCCGCACCCGCCAATCCAAGGAGGACGGGCCTCGACAAGCTAGGGACTCGGCGAGGCGGACGGCGAGGCGATGCTCGGCGAGGTGATGCTGACGGTGGCGTCGAAACCCGTGATGTCGACTTCGACGGTGGCGTCCGTGCCGCCGTCTCCGAACGCGCCGGTGAGAACCGCCTTGGGGATCAGGTGGTCCGAGCTGTTGACCCAGACCCGTGCGCTGACAGGTCCGCTCGAGCTGAGCTCCGAGAGGAGGCCGCGAACCAGGTCCGCCGCGTAGCTCGTCGACACCTGGTAGGCGCTCTTGCCATCGACCTGGTCGGTGGAGACGTATTTCGGATTCGACCCCGCAGGAATCACGGCCGGGAGGCCCGTGCTCGAGTCGAACAGCTTGGCCATGTCCGGGAATGCGGTGGCCTCCGCTCCGGTCACCTCCTGGAAGTTCGAGAAGGGGACATGAAGGTAGACATGCCCGCCCGCGATGATGACCTCCAGCCCGATCGTCACGCCCTGCTGCTTGACGGTGTAGATGGTGTCGCTGTCCGCCGGCAGCCGGACCGCGGTCTTGGCGCTTACCAACGCGAAGCCCTGGATGCTGACCACGCCCTTGGTCAGCTTGAGGGTCGCATTGACTGTTTTCAGGTGCGCCATCGCCGCGGCGCCGTCGCGAAGCACCTTCGCTGGATCAGGCGGCTGCTCGCCGCCGACACAAGCGGCCAGCATCAGCGCCATGGTCGCTGCCGCCAGGGTTTGTCTCATGGGCCCGCGCGGACGATGAGGCGGATCGGCCGGTCATAAAAGATGTACTCCCAGGCCCAGTTGACGAGGACGATGAGGCGGCTGCGAAAGCTGATCACGTTGACCAGGTGCACGACGAGCCAGAACACCCAGCCGGGAAACCCAGACAGGTGGACGCGACCTAGCTGCGCGACGGCGGAATTCCGGCCGATGGTCGCCATGATGCCGGGGTCCTTGTAGCGGAAAGGACGCGGAGCGCGATCGGCGAGCGTGTCTCGGATCGACTTCGCTACATACCTGCCCTCTTGCATGGCGACGGGAATCAGCATGGGCAGCGAACCGCCGCCATCGCTTGCGCCGGCGACGTCCCCGATCGCGAACACCTCTGGATGCTCTCGTACCTGCAGCGATGGTTCGACCTTGATCCGGGACTGGCGCGCCAGCGGCACACCGGCGGCCTGTGCCAGCGCCGACGCTTTGACGCCGGCGGTCCAGATCACGGTGCGCGTGTTTATCTCCTGGCCGCCGGCGAGCTTCACGCCGGAGGCGGCCACCGCCTCGACCTTCGCGCCGAGCATCACCTCGATGCCCTTCCGTTGGAGCGATCGCAAGGCGGCCTGGCGCAGCGACGGCACAAAGGCTCCAAGCACATATGGCGCTGCTTCTATAAGCACCACGCGGGCTTCGTTTATGTCGAGGTCGCGGTAGTCCTTGCGCAGAACGAGCCGGATCAACTCCGAGGCGGCCCCCGCCATCTCGACCCCGGTGGGCCCTCCGCCGACGACGACGAAGGTCAGGAGAGCGCGTCTCTCTTCGGCTTCGTCCACCCAGCGCGACGCTTCGAACTGGGAAAGTATCTGATTGCGGACCGCGAGCCCTTCGTCCAGATCCTTGAGTCCCAGCGTGCGTTCCGCCAATGACTCATTACCGAAGTAGTCGCTTTGCGCGCCGCTCGCCAGGACGAGGTAGTCATAGCCGATGGGGCCGTGGTCGGTCAGGAGCTGGCGCGCATCCAGATTCAGCCCTGTGATGAAGGCCTGGCGAAAGTCGGCATTGCGCAGCGGTCGGATCAGCTGCCGCACCGGCCGCGCGATCTCACCCGGGTCGAGCAGCGCCGATGCGACCTGGTAGAGCAGCGGGGTGAAGAGGTGATAGTTGTTACGGTCGATCAGGAGCACGTCCACGGGCACGTATCGGAGAGCTCGTGCGCAGGTCAGGCCGCCGAAGCCCGCGCCCGCGATGACGACACGCGGACGCTTCACTGCGGGGGGTAGCGCCGGCCTCCACCGCTGTGCCTCCGGTTGGCCATCTTCTCCAGTGCGGCCGCGCCGCCCGTGGCCTGAAGCAGTGACTTGGGCAGCTTCTGCTTCTTTTTGATCACGGGCGCAAAGAGATCACCCAGCTTCTCGACCCGCTTGAGCACCTGGCCGGAGTCGAACACGAGCAGGCTGGGGTCTTTGGCCTTGAAGCACTTCTCGACCTCGTCCCACGACACCGGCGTCGACACGGTCGGCCGCACACGAGCGCGCAACGAGTAGACGTTGACGGTGGTTTTGTACTGGTCGTTCTGGCTCCAGTCGATGAGCACACGTCCGGTCCGCAGCTCCTTCAGCTGCTTGTGCACGGCGAGGTCAGGGTGCTTCTCCTCGAAGTACTGCGCCAGCCCCTTCGACACCACCTTGGTCTCGATGTAGGTGACCTTGGTGTTGAGGGGCACGTACAGCTGCAGGCCCTTGGACCCGGACGTCTTGGCGCAGCACTCCAGCCCGTGCTCAGCGAACAGGTCGCGCAGCATCAGGCCGATGCGGCAGCACTCGACGATGGTCGCGGGCGGGCCCGGGTCGAGGTCGAAGACGAGCGTGCGCGGTTCGGGGAGGTTGCTGCACAGCGACAGCGAGGTGTGCATCTCGAGCGTGGCCAGGTTTCCAAGCCAGACCAGCGTCGGGAGGTCCTGCGCGAGGCAGTAGTACATGTCGCGGTTGTTGCCCCCGCTCCAAACCTTCGCGGTCTCCACCCATGGCGGCCTGTGCTTCGGGCAGTTCTTCTCGTAGAAGAACTCGCCGTCCACACCGTTCGGATAGCGCTTGAGCGTCAGCGGATGGTCGTGTGTGTGCGGAAGCAGCACCGGAGCGATGCGCGTGTAGTAGTCGATGACCTGGGCCTTGGTGAAGCCGACCTCCGGGTACAGCACCTTTTCCAGGTTCGTCAGCTTCAGGGTGCGACCTTCGATCTGAACCTCGACCGACGTTTCCTTAGCCACCCTCGCGCACGACCTCCTTGGCAGGCTTGTCGACGCGGAAGCCCTTGAACGCTGGCGCGCGAAGCTGTCCGCCACGGGTCCACTCGACGAACTCGAACTCGGCCACGACCTTGGGCTTGACGAAGTGCGCCGCGCGAGGAGGGGCCCCGACGTCGAAGGGATTCTTGTCCAAGGCGAGTGGCTTGAGCTTCGCGTTGAGCTCGTCCAGGATCTTGTCCGTGAAGCCTGTCCCGACCTTACCCGCGTAGACGAATTTCCCGTCCTTGTAATAACCGACCAGCAGTGCGCCGGGATAGCCTCGGCGCTTGCCTTCGCCGTCGAGCCATCCGCCGATGACCAGCTCTTGGCGGTTTCGATTCTTGATCTTTTGCCATGCGCCACTGCGCTTCCCCGGCTCGTATTTCGAGTCGAGCTTCTTTGCCATCACGCCCTCGAGGCCGGCCCTGGCGCTGGCGTCCTTCATCGCCTGGCCGCCGCCCGCCTCGTAGGGAGGCGTCTGCCACGACGCGCCCGCGAGCTTCAACTGGGCCAGCGCCTTCCGCCGCTCGATGTATGGCTGCTCCATCTGCGAGTGGCCGTCATGCCACATCAGATCGAAGACCATGTAGGTGACCGGCACTTCTTTCATCTTGCGGCGGATCTCCGATTCCGCGGTCAGCCCCATGCGCTGCTGGATCTCCTCGAAGCTTGGGCGCCCTTTCTCATCGAGTGCCACGACCTCGCCGTCGAGGATCACCTCGTTCGACCCGAGGGCACGACCCATGGCATGGACCTCGGGGTAGCGCGCTGTGATGTTCTCCCCGGTCCGGCTCTGCAGCCGCACGATGCCGCCCTCGATGAACGCGACGGCGCGGATGCCGTCCCACTTGAACTCAAAGCCCCACGCGTCATCGGGGGTCGGCAGCTTGGGGGAGAGCTTGGCCAGCATCGGCTCCAGCTTCTCCGGCATCGGCTTGCGGCCCGGATCCTGCGGCGGATCCATGCGGTGGATCATCCAATCCTTTCCCCTCGTCTGAAAAAGCACGTAGCGTCCCTGCAGCCGCCTCCCGTGCAGGTCGACCATGACCTCTCGGTCAGACCACTTGATCGGGTCGTAAGTCCCTTCGTCCCAGATCAGGACCTGCCCGCCGCCGTACTCGCCTTTCGGGATCTCGCCGGCGAACTTGAAGTACTCGAGCGGGTGGTCCTCCACGTGGACGGCAAGGTGATTCTTCTTTGGATCCGGCGGGATGCCTTTGGGGACCGCCCACGAGACTCCCACTCCGTCTTTCTCGAGTCGGAAGTCCCAGTGCAGCCGGCGGGCGTGGTGCTCCTGGACCACAAACCGCGGCGCCTTGGTCTCTTTGCGGGGGACCTTGGCGCCGGGTTCAGGCGTGCGTTGGAAATCTCTTTTGGCCTCGTACTCGGCGAGCTTTTTCGCCACAGGACAAGGTTATGCCACGGCCGCTTGCTCCTCGTGAGCCGTCACGGCGTCTTGCCGCGGAGCGCGGACGAAGACCGACGCCGCAGCGGCCAGGACCAGGATGGCGATCGGCACGACCATCGTCGGGTGCATGGCGTCGACGAAGGCGTGGGTGAATACATGGTGGGCGATCGCCTGGACCTGGGCCGGCAGCTGGAGGCCGGCGCCTGACTGCCCGACGCCGACTTCGAGTCCGGCGCGCGCGGCGTGGCTGAAACCGTCCACGAACGGGCCTCGGTACTGCTCCGGCAGCTGGCCGGAAGAGGCTACCGCCCGGTCGTGCAGGGCGACCGCGAGACGGTTCTGGAGGAAAGCGCCGATCACGGCGCTGGCCAGGACGCCCCCCAGCTCCTGGATCGTGTTGATGACGCCGGAAGCGACGCCGCCGAGGCGAACCGGTAGGTCGCGCGTCGCGATGCTGAACACGGGGGTCCAGATGCAGCCCATGCCGAGGCCGCTCGCGATGAGACCGGGCGTGAAGTCCCAGCGACCCGAGTTGGCCTGGGCGGCCCAGTCGATGTAACCGGTGCCGGCAGCGAGGGCGAGCAAGCCTGGAACCAGCAGGTACTTGCCGTTCACCTTTTGGACCAGGCTGCTGGCCACGCCAGAGGTAAAGAACATGGCCACGGGCTGGATGGCAAGGGTGAGGCCGGCGTCGATGGCGCTCAACCCGAGCACCGACTGCATGTAGATGGTGAGGGGGAGGTAGATGCCGAGGATCGCAAACCCCATCGCGGCCATGACGAGGGTCATGAGCGTGAAGTTTCTGTCCTTGAAGACTTCGAACGGAAGCAGCGGTTCCCGGTCTTGCCGGCGTGCCTGGTAGTAGAGGAACAGCGCCAGGAGCACGATGCCGGCGCCGATGATTTCAGGGATCGTGACGAACCCGCGAACCACCCCCCAGTCGTAGCGCTGGCCTTCGATCAGGCCGAAGATCACGCCCAGCAGACCGGCGGTGGCCAGCGCCACGCCCAGAAGGTCGAGCCGGTGCCGGCGTCCGGGCCGGAGGTCGGGGATCAGCAGCATGGCGAGCGCGAACGTGATCACGCCGATCGGGATGTTCACGGTGAAGATCGACCGCCAGCCCAAGTGCGTGACGAGGTACCCGCCGACCGTGGGGCCGGCGACGACCGCGACGCCGGCGATCACGCCGTAGATGGCGAACACGCCGCCGCGCTTCCGCGCGACAGGATCAGCTGCGTCGGATCCTGCGCCAGCCCGCTGAAGGCGGAGGCGGCGGTGAAGATGACCACGCCGACCGCAAACAGGTTGCGCGGGCCGTAGATGTCGCCGAGCCTCGCCGATGTGATCAAGAGCACGGCGTAAAGCAGGCTGTAGGCGTTGAGCACCCACAGCACCTGATCGAGGCTGGCGTGCAGCCCGTCGAGGATCGACGGGATCGCGATGTTGACTATGGTCAGGTCGAGCAGCGTCATGAAAAGGCCGAGCACGAGGACGCCGAGCGCGGCCATCGGGTGATTGCGAATCCGGGTCATGGGTTTCAACTCCTTGTCGAATTACTTGAATGCGAGCCGGACGAGGTCGACCGCGGTTGCGACCAGGACCAAGAACAGGCCGAGTCCGACCGGGGATGCCCAGCCATGCCAGGCCCCGACGACCGGGTCCATCTCCTGGAATTGACGTTGCTGTTCGCTCATCTTCTCCTCCTTATCTAACGATGTTAGGGATCCGTGGTGGTAATATACCCCTAACATAGTTAGGAATGCAACCATCACTACAAGTTTTAGAGGAGAATCATTCGAGTGAGCCCAGAAGAGGAAAGACCGCACGGACTGACCCGGGATCGGCTGGTCGAGGCGGCCCTGGGGCTGATCAACGAGGAGGGCCTAGACGGGCTTTCCATGCGAGCGCTGGCAGAACGGCTTGAGGTCAAGGCGGCCTCGCTCTACTGGCACGTTCGCGACCGCGGCGAGCTGCTCGAGCTGCTGGCGGAATCGATCCTGGAAACTGTGGTCCAGCCGCGCCGGGGCGCCGGCTGGCGGCAGAGCGCAATGGCGACCGGCGATGCGCTGCGGCGGCGGGTGTCCGCTCAGAGGGACGCCACCCGGATCTTGCTCGAGGTCCCCGACGCCCTGGAGCGGAGCAACACCTACGCCGACCTGAAGGGGCAGATGCAGACGGCAGGCCTGCAGCCGGCCGAAGCGGGCGAGGTGGCCCTGATGGTGATGACCCAGGTCATCGGCGAGCGGACCCCGGCTGAAGGGCCCATGCCGGAGGGCGGCGCCCCTGCGTCGATTGCCGTCGACAGCGGGTCGCGCGGCGTGATCCTCCGGGCGGGTCCGCCGGACATGGATGCCCTGATTCAGGTCCCACCAGATCAGAGCGGCGCCGCGCCGGCGATCGTGCGGGGCGAGCAGGTGGTCGTGCGGCGTCTACGCGGTGTGGGCCGCGCAGAGATCGAGCTGAATCCGCGCCGGCCGTGGAGATTCAAAATCCAGGCGCCGACCTGGAACACCGTGCTCGATGTCGGCGGACTCGATGTGCGCGAGATCTACGTCGACAGCGGCGCCACCAACCTCGAGTGCTTCCTGCCGCAGCCACGCGGTGTCGTGCCGATCCACATCTCGAGCGGCGTGGTCAATGTTTCGGTGCACCGGCCGCGAGGTACAGCGGTCGTCGGACTCGTGCATACCGGCGCGGTCAAGTTGAAGCTGGACGATTTTTCGACCAAGGTGGCGATATTCGACGTGCACTGGCAGAGCGAGGGGGCGTTGGAGTCGCGGGATCGCTTCGACCTGGATGTCAGCAGCGGCGTGGTGGACTTCAAGATCGACACCTACGTCCCGAAAGTCGGACGCGCCGATCCGGCGCCGACGGCGACGAAGCCGGAAGGCAAGGCGGTTTCAGCGCTCGAGATCCTGCTCGATGGCGTGGAGGCCCATGTGAAGTCTCGGCGCTAAGAGCCTGGTTTCCTCGTCGCGCGCAATATTGGCTCGATGCCGGCTGTGCCAGGGAACTGACGCCGCGCGTTCCAGCCGGCAAGTGATTCAATCTCGCCGACGTATCCGTTCTTAACAACCGGGGTTCCTGCGCAGGAAATCGATAAGTAGCCTGCCTCCAAAAGACCAGGAGGCGCACATGGTTTTCCTCGCCGGCGATCCCGACATCACCCCGATCACCAACCTCATCAACACCTGGATCCACATCGGCCAAGCCCTGGTCGGGTCGATCGGGGCGCTTTCGTTCATCTTCGCCTTCATCTGGAAGATCACGGCCGTGGAATCAAAGTCGGCGCTCGCTGCCAAGCAGTGGATCCAACGCATCGTCGTGGGCACGATCGGCGTCGAGGTTGCGAGCTCTCTCGTGAGCATCCTCACGAGCTCGGTGCCGACGCGCTAGGTGGACCTGCCTTGGCTCCATGGCCTGTACGAGGAGCTGGGCCGGATCGACGGCTATCTGTACACGATCGTCCATCCGAACCTGGTCCTGGCCAAGCTGCTCGAGGACAGCGTCGGGCTGCTCCTGAACATCTGGTTCAAGTTCATCCTCAGCACCACCGACTTCGAGACCGGCGGCGATTTCGTCCACAGCGCCACGATCCAGCGCTTCGAGCCGAGCATGCAGCTCGTCGCCGATGCGGCGCTGGTCCTCATCGCGCTCTGGGCCTCCTACCGAATCATGTGGGGACACGGGCTCTACACCCAGTACACCGCGCGCATCCTGCTCCCGCGCCTATTCATGGCCGTCGTCCTGATCAACTTCGCGATGCCCCTGTTTCAAATGGGGGTCGCGGCCACGAACTCGATATGCCAGGCGCTCCAGAGCTTCAGCACCCATGACGACCTGTCGACCTTTGCTGCGAGCTACAACCACAACCCCAACGCAGGCACCTGGGAGATCATCACCACCGCCGCCCTGGCGGCGGGATACGGCGTCCTCGCCATCAGCTATCTCGTGCGCTACGCGGTGCTCATCGTGCTCGCGGTCACAGCCCCCTTCGCCGGCCTGCTGTTCATGCTCCCGGAGACCGACCACCTGGCGAAGATGTGGGCGACCCATTTCACGACCAACCTCTTCATGCAGCCGGCGCAGCTGTTCGTGCTCTCGATCGGCTTTGCGCTCGAGCACGACGGCATCAGCCCAGTCCACCACCTCTTTGCCCTCGCCTCTCTGTTGATTGTTTTCAAGGTGCCCGGGGCGCTGGGCGGCGCGGAGAAGGCCTCCCACAAGCTCGAGTCGATCGTGCACACGGCGTTCACACACATCGGTCGCGCGCTCGTGAAGGCGTGATGCGGCTGGTCGCGATCGTGGCCGGAGCCGTGGTGGTGTGGCTTGTCACCGCGATGCAGGTGCCGAGCCAGGAGCGTTTGCCGCTGGAATCGGTCGTGCTTGGAGCCAAAGTGAGCCAGCCGTTCGGCTGCACGGCGTTGGACCTCGAGCCGTTCGACCGCCTGTGCCCTTCGCATCACATCCACACCGGCATCGACCTCGCCGCGCGCCAGGGCACCGAGGTCCATTCGGCGACCCCAGGCACGGCGCTTGTCGGGTATGACCCGGTGGGCGCAGGCAACTACGTCGTGGTTGTCGTCGACGACCACGCGCGGGTCATTTACTGCCATCTGTCGGAATTTCAGGTCAGCACAGGAGACGCTGTGGCGCCGGGTCAGGTGATCGGGCTGGTGGGAGCGACCGGGCTCGCGACCGGTGCCCACGTCCATCTTCAGGTCAACATCGACGGCCATCCGGTGGACCCTGAGGCCTTCTTGACTTCTTAACAGGCTGGGTAGCCATGCAGCCGGTCCGTTCCTAACCTGATCTCAATATCTCGGAGGTGATGCGATGGTTAACAAGGTCATTCTCGTCGGCCATATGGCAGCGGATCCGGAGGTCAAGGCGACGCCCAAAGGAACATACGTAGCCAACCTCAGGCTGGCCACCCATACGTATGTCGGCAAGGACGATGAAGGCAAGGCGAAGGAGGAGACCGAGTACCACCGCCTGGTCGCTTTTGGCAAGCTCGCTGAGTTCGCGGGTCAGTACCTGCAGAAAGGCAGGGCCGTCTATGCGGAGGGCCGGCTTCGCACCAGCTCGTGGGAGGACGCGGCGGGTCAGAAGCGTTTCCGCACCGAGGTGGTCGTGGACGAGCTCAAGTTTGTCGGTGCGAGGCCACAAGCGGCCGCAGCCTGAGTTCGGGACAGGGTGGGTCCTCGGGCTGTAACGTTGTAATCACGATGCCCGAGGACGCCTCCGCCTGGTTCGCCGCCCGCATCCCGGCCGGCTGGTTTGTCGGCCCGCCTGAGGTGGTGGCGGACGGGGAAGAGATCCTGGTCCTGGGCACGCTGGCCGACGTCGAGCTCGCGGGAGGCACATCGCAGGCGGCTCGTGCCGCCGCCCGCTCCGCCCGGATCGAGAGGTTCCGGGAGGAGACGCGCGAAGACAGGATCCGGATCGCCCGCGAGGCCGAGCACCGGTTCCGGCGCAAGGTTGCCTGGGGGGCCAGGTGCGGCGACGAGCTGAAGGTCTTCACCACCCTCAGCGTCCCGGTCATGACCCGCCTGCGGATGAACGAGAGATCGATCCTCGACACCCTGGTCGCCGGCGGTGTCGCCCGGAGCCGAAGCGAGGCGCTCGCCTGGTGCGTGCGCCTGGTCGGGATGCACCAGGCCGACTGGATCAAGGGCCTCCGCGATGCGCTGGTCAAGGTCGACGAAGTTCGCAGTAAAGGACCGCTGAACTAGTCATACCCGTTGATACTGTGGCCACCTTGATAAATCCCCACGAATTCAGAGGCTTCGCCGTGAATTCGCGGGGACCCCTAGCCGAAGGCGGACGGAAGCACGTCGTCGTCATGGGCGCGGGGCCCGCGGGCCTGACCGCCGCGTACGAGCTCCTCAAGCGCAACGTTCCTGTCACCGTGGTCGAGAAGGACCACACCCAGGTGGGAGGGCTTGCCCGCACCGTCGAGTACAAGGGCTACCGGTTCGACATCGGCGGCCACCGTTTCTTTTCCAAGAACGGCGAGGTTGAAGATCTCTGGACCGAGATCCTCGGCGCCGACATGCTCACCCGCGGCCGGCTCTCGCGCATCTACTACCGCGGCCGCTTCTTTGCCTATCCGATCAAGGCGGTCAACGCGCTGTGGAACCTCGGCCCCCTGGAGGCAATGCTCTGCCTGGCCAGCTACGTCCGCGCCCGGCTGCAGCCGGTGAAGAATCCCAGGACCCTGGAGGAGTGGGTCCGCAACCAGTTCGGCTGGCGGCTGTTCAGCATCTTCTTCAAGACCTACACAGAAAAGGTATGGGGCATCAGCACCAAAGAGCTCTCCGCGGACTGGGCGGCGCAGCGGATCAAGAGCCTCGACCTCTGGGTCGTCATCCGCAGCGCACTGCTTCCGGGCCACAGCAGGCGCGGTCGCGGCGAGATCGTCACCACGCTGATCGACAGCTTTCGCTATCCACGCCTCGGTCCGGGCCAGATGTGGGAGAGGGTCGCGAGCATCAGCGAGGCGAAGGGTCACCCGGTACTGCTGGGGCGGGCGGTCGCGCACGTCAACCACGAGGACGGAAGGGTCGTGTCCGTGACCACGACGACTGAAGACGGCCACGCCGAGACGCACGCAGGCAGCGACTTTGTCTCCAGCATCCCGATCCGCGAGCTGGTCGCGAAGCTGGACCCGCCGGCGCCCGAATATGTTCGGAAGGCGGCCAGCAGTCTCGGCTATCGGGACTTCATAAGCATCGCGTTGATGATCGACCGGGCCAACGTCTTTCCCGACAACTGGATCTACATCCACGATCCAAGCGTGCGGGTCGGCCGGATCCAGAACTTCAAGAACTGGAGCCCGGACATGGTGCCCGACCAGGGCAAGACGTGCCTCGGCCTCGAGTATTTCTGCTTCGAGGGAGACGGCCTGTGGACGATGCCAGACCGGGAGCTGATCAAGCTGGCGACGAGCGAGCTCGCGCGGCTCGGCATCTGCTTCGCCGGCGAAGTCTTCGACGGAGTCGTCGTCAGGCAGGAGAAGGCATATCCGGTTTACGACGACAGCTATCAGGCCAACGTCGCGGTTGTGCGCGACTACCTGGCGAGCTCACTGCCGAACCTGCACCTGGCCGGGCGCAACGGCATGCATAAGTACAACAACCAGGACCATTCGATGATGACCGCGCTGCTGGTGGCGCGGAACATCGCGAGCGGCTCACGGCTCGATCCGTGGAAGGTGAACGCGGATGCGGTCTACCACGAGGACATCAGGCTCGGTGAGCGCGACCTCAGCGGCCGTCAGGTCCCGGAGAGAGTTCCGGCTAAGGCCTAGGCGGTTTTCGGTCGGGCGAAGTTGGCCGCGACGAAGCTGGCCACGGCAAGGACCGCAAACAACACCGCGTGCTTGTAGTGCGGCCCCGAGGTTTCGGTGGTCAGGATCTGCAAAACCCCGACGGCGTAAAGCGCGGCGATGATGATGAAAACGATTCCCAACACCCCAAGGCCCATCGCGACTGAACGTGACCTCATCACAGGCTGAAATGTAACAAAGCGAGGCCTGCCAGCCCAGCGGCGATGCAGTACCAGCCATACGGGTCAAGCCGTCCCGATCTGAAGTAGCGCAGGAGGAAGCGCGCGCTGGCATAGGCGGCGATCCCCGACAGCCCAGCCGCCGCCAGGTACTCACCGACCGGGACCCCTTTCGAGAAGAGCTGCGGGACCTCGAGGATGCCGGCGCCGAGGATCACCGGCGTGGCGAGAAGAAAGGAAAACCGCGCCGCCTCTTCGTGCCTCAGCCCGGCGAGGAGGCCACCGCCGATCGTGATGCCCGAACGCGAGATGCCTGGCAGAAAGGCCAGCGCCTGGCAGGCGCCGACGAGGGCGGCGGCGCGAAAGCTGATGCGCTCGGCGCTTGTGAAATGGGCTTCCTGCTCGTCGCGCGACTCGCCCGACAAGGCGGCGCGGCGCTCAGCCCGGCGGCGCAGCACCTCGAATCCGAGCATCAGGATGCCGTTGGCGATCAGGAAGCCGGCGGCCTCATACGGGCTCGCGAACAGCGATTTGATCCGGCTCTCCAGGAACACGCCGAGGACCGCCGCGGGAATCGTGCCTGCGAGAAGCAGCATGGACAGACGCTCGGAGTCGGTCTTCATCTGGCCGCGGATCGCGGCGGTGAAAAATCCGCGGATGATCGCCACCCATTGCTCGCGGTACAGGATCAGGAGCGCGGTTGCGGTGCCCAGGTGAAGAAGGACGAGAAAAGGAACGAATGACGGGTCGGATTGCTTGAAGCTCCAGTGCATGAGGCTGGGCACGAGCACCGCATGCCCGAGCGATGAGACTGGGAAGAGCTCGCTGGCGCCCTGGAGCAGGCCCATGAACAATGCTTGGGCCAGACTCACTTGCTAGATTGTCGAGCAATGGCCCGGCTCGCTGTTTTCAACCCGGCAGTCAGAACCCTCGACGAGTCGGTGGTACGGGCGAAGATGGCCGAGCGCCTTGGTTTCAAGTCGGTATGGACGACACAGCTACCTGACGCCCGCGACGCTTCGCTCGTGCTCGCCGCCTACGCGAATGCGACCGAGAGGGTCACCCTCGGCACCGGCGTGCTTCCGATCTACACCCGTCACCCGACGGCGACGGCGCAGATGGCGGCGACGCTCGATGAGCTGTCAGGCGGCCGTTTCATCCTGGGAATCGGCGTGAGCCACAAGGTGACGGTCGAGGGGATGTGGGGGATGCGCCTTGACAGCCCGGTGGAGGCGATGCGCGATTACCTGACCATCGTGCGCACCAGCCTGCGGGAGGGCAGCAGCAGCTTCGAGGGCCGCCATTTCACTGCGCGCTGGTCCTACTCGGCGCCGCGGCGCCCGGACCTGCCGATCATGATCTCGGCGCTCAACCCCAGGATGCTCGAGCTGGCCGGCGAGATGGCCGATGGCGTCGTCCTCTACATGTGCCCGCCCGCCTACATACGCGACCACATCCTGCCGGCCGTTGCCGCCGGACGCGAAAAGCGGGGCAAGGCGCTCGACGGTTTCGAGATCGTGGCGGCGGTGCCCGTCTGCCTGACCTCGGACCGGGCCGCGGGCCAGGACGTGTTTCGGCAGACCGTGGCTCGCTATGCACGGCTTCCGTACTACCGAAAGATGATGGACGCCAGCGGGCTCAAGTCCGAGCTCGAGGCCGGCGATGTCGGCGAGGCGACACTGGACGAGCTTGCGGGCATCGGCGATGAAGAGCAGGTGCGTGCGGCGGTCCGCCGCTTCCAGGAAGCCGGGGTCACACTTGCCGGGGTGGGTCCGTTCGGCGGCCACAAGGGGGCCAAAGGTTTCGAAGCGACGCTCGAGGCGGTCGCGTCCGTCTAAAGGGGTCCCCGCGAACTCACGGCGAAGCCTCTGAGTTCGTGGGGATTTCTAGCGCAGCTTCGCCGCCGCCTCCTCGAGCAGCCGGCGCGCGGTCGAGAACTCGCGGTGGATGGCGGCGTCCTCGGCCCGATCGAGAACCGTGACGACCTCCCGCCAGCGCGCGGCGTCGCGTTCATACAGCCCCGAGCGGACTTGGCCGATGGTCTGGGTGGCGAAAAGCAATCCGCCCCCGGGGTTGTCGAGGATGGAGCGGGCGATCGAGAGCTGATCCCGAGCCCAGGCGACGACCTCGTCGCCAGGATGCGTGTCCAGCTCTTTCGGGCGAAGCACCTCCATCTGAGCTCTATTCTCCGGCAAGCGCGCGCAGCGGCTCGCCGGTCAGGCGGTACACGGTCCAGTCCGAGTTGGGCTTCGCGCCGAGGCGTTCATAGAACCTGATTGCGTCCTGGTTCCAGTCGAGCACCGCCCACTCGAGGCGGCCGCAGCCGCGGTCGACAGCGATCTGGGCGAGGCGTTCAAGCAGCGCACGCCCGATGCCGCCGCCGCGATGCTCCGGCACGACGTACAGGTCCTCCAGGTAGATGCCGGGTTGAGCGAGGAACGTCGAGAAGTTATGGAAGAACAGCGCAAAGCCAACCGCCTGAGCGTCCTCTTCAGCAATCAGGGTCTCCGCGTAGCGGTGTTCGCCGAACAGCGTGTCGGTGAGCTTCTCCTCAGTCATCGTGACCTCATGCCCGAGCTTCTCGTAACGGGCGAGACCGCGGATCAGCTCCGCGATCAGCGGCACGTCGGCAAGCTCCCCGGGCCGGATGCCCAGCGTCACTTCGGCCGGTCGCGCAGGCGAAAGACGAATCGCATCGCCCCGTGGGTCTCCGAGAAGCTGACGATCTTGTTGTCGACCAGGCCCGCCGCCAGGCCGGCGTCGATCAGGTCCGTATCGCGCAGAGCGGCGCGTGGCCCCTTGGCCCGGACGACCCAGATGGCGCCGTTGGGTTCGATCCAGCTTTTGATGTCTGTCAAGCGCTGAAGGTCGTGCATGGCCGTCGCGCCAAGAAAGACGATGTCGCACGGGGTCCGCGGCTTGCCCTGGACGATGTCAGACGTGCGTTCGAGTAACAGCTTCATGAAACCCGGGTCGTCGAGATCGACCACGGCCACCTTCGCGCCGGGTTTCACCCCAAGCTTGTCGAGCAGAGGTCGCGCCGATGCGACATCGGGGCTCATCCGCGTTCTCCCTCGTTGCCGCCGCGGATGGCGCCGAAGACGATGACCCCGAGCAGCCAGCCTCCATAAATGCCGGCGACGGCGAGGACGATGACCGGGATCGGATTGCCGACGCGGCTCGAAAGAAGGCTGCCCAGGCCCGCCAGCGCGGCGAAGACGACCGCGCCCGCGATGCCACCTGCCACCGCGCCCACCAGCGCGGCGGTGTTGTTACGAGCTTTCAGACTTCGATCACCTGCAGGTCTTTGACCGCGCCGGTCACCGTTCCCGAATACACGTGGTTGAAGAGAAAGCGGGTGTGCGGATGTCGCTTCCTCAGCTTGCGGGCGGCCTCCCAGCTCATGTGGCTGAAGACGTCCCCGGGACCGGTCGCCTCGACGATCGCGACGTCGGCGCCGTTGACCAGCTTGTCGAGGGGCGCCGTCGGTTCCGTGTCGCCCGAGTACGCGACGATCTTGCCGTTGACGTGGATCCGGTAACCATTGCTGCCCATCGTTCCGTGGTCAAGCTTCACCGACTCGTAGCGGATGCGCGCGGCGGTGCCTGACGTTCTGGCGGTCACGTACTTCACCTTGAACTGCGGGCGCATCACCCTTTTCCAGTCGGCGCCCCAGCTGACCTCCCACAGCTTCTCGAGGTGCTCGGCCACGCCGGACGGCCCGACGAACGTGAGCGGCCGGCGGTCGACGAACACCCGGTGAAGGACGAACGGCGGCAGGCCCAGCGTGTGATCGCCATGGAAGTGCGTAAGGAACACGACCTGGATATCGCCGGGATCCATGCCCAGTCGGTGCATGTGCGGCAAAAGAGGCGCGCCGCCATCCAGGAGCACGCGGCCGTCGACCACGACGGCCCCGTTGTAGCGGTCAAGCGAGAACGCCGCCCCGCTGCCGAGGAACGCGAGCCTTACGCGATGGTCACCGATGAGTTCAGGTACACGTCCTGGATTGCGTGTAGTAATTCGATGCCCTCCTTCATGGGGCGCTGGAACGACTTCCGGCCGCTGATCAGACCCATTCCGCCCGCGCGTTTGTTGATGACGGCGGTGCGGACGGCCTCCTTGAGGTCCGTCGCGCCTTTGCTCTCACCCCCCGAGTTGATGAGACCGGCTCGCCCCATGTAGTTGCTGATCACCTGGTAGCGGCAGAGATCGATGGGGTGGTCGGTGGAGAGCTTGTCGTAGACGGCGGGTGAGGTGACGCCGAAGCCTATGACCTCAAACCCGCGGTTGGTGGTGGGCAGCTTCTGCTTGATGATGTCGGCCTCGATGGTGACCCCGAGGTGGTTGGCCTGGCCCGTCAGGTCGGCCGCGGTCTCGTAGTTCACACCGTCTTTCTTGAAGGCCGGGTTGCGCACGTAGCACCACAGCACGGTCGCCATGCCGAGCTCATGGGCGGCATGGAACGCAAATGCGATCTCCTGGAGCTGGCGATCGGATTCCGGCGAGCCGAAGTAGATGGTGGCGCCCACCGCCACGGCCCCCATCTCCCATGCCTCCTTGACGGTCCCGAACAGGATCTGGTCGTAGTGATTGGGGAAGGTCAGCAGCTCGTTGTGATTGAGCTTGCAGATGAAAGGGATCTTGTGCGCGTACCGCCGCGCCACCGAGCCAAGAACTCCAAAGGTCGAGGCGACCGCGTTGCACTCGCCCTCGATTGCCAGCTCGACGATCTTCGCCCCGTCGAAGTAGATCGGATTGGGCGCGAACGAGGCGCCCGCCGTATGCTCGATGCCCTGGTCGACGGGCAGGATCGAGAAGTAGCCCGTGCCGGCTAGGCGCCCATGATCGAGCATCGATTCCAGGCTGCGGAGCACCCGGGTCGGCCGGTCGCTGTCCTTCCAGATGCGGTCCACGAAGTCCCCGCCAGGCAGGTGCAGCTGGTCTTTCGGGATCGTCTGGCACTTGTGCTCCAGGAGGTCCCGGGCGTCGCTGCCCAGGACTTCTTCAATCTTCTCCAGGGATCCTCTGGTCACTGTTGCCATCATTGCCTCTTACACATTTGATCAGCACGGCCCGCAGGTTTCGCGAATGGCCATCCGTCACTCTATAGTGCGCCGATATGACGCAGCGGGCGAGCGATCTGCTTGGGGAGGTGGCGGACCGGCTCTCGGCTGACGCCACCGAGAGCGGGATGGTCGCGGCCGAGGCCGTGAGGGCCATCGAACCGGAGCTGCTCAAGGGATACCGGGACGGCTCCCTCGACGAGCTGGTCAAGATGTCGGTCGCCTTCCTCCAGGCGCTGTTTCGGTCGCTCCGGCTGGATTCGAAGCTGCCCTGGCCCGAGTACTACACCCAGGCGCGGGAATACGCCCGGCGCTACGCGGAGAAGGGAGTGCCCCTCGAGTCGCTCATGGAGGGGCTGGCGGTCTTTCGCCGCACGGTCCTGGCCCGCGTCACCGACGAACTGGGCGAGAGCCCGTACGCCGATGAGGTGCTGCTGCTCGCCCAGAGCCGCATCGGCGATGTCATCGAGCACCTCAACTCCATGTTCATCCGCGGCTATCTCGACTACACGGAGAGCAAGCACCGCGCCCGGCAGAGCGAGCTCCACGGCCTCTACCACATCGCCAGCGCCCTCGGCCGCTCGCTTGACGTGAGCGAGATCGCCGAGGTCGGGCTCCGAGAGACGCTCAAGGTGCTCGGCCTGCAGGCCGGAGCGGTTTGGATCCGCGATGGCGCCCGGCTCAAGCTGGCCAAGACGATTGGCATGCAGCCCGGCGAGGAGGACGAGTTCTCCGAAACGGGCCGGTCGGGGTTGATGCGAGTCGTGGAGGTCTCATCCGGCCCGGCCGAGTCGCGCGTGGACCGGATCGCCGGCGAGTGGAGCGCCATCCGCGCCGAGCTGAGGACCAAGGGTGTGCTGCTCGGGGCGATGACCGTCGCGACCAGGTTGCCGCGCACCTTCGAATCCAGCGACCTGGAGTTCGTCGCGGCGGTGGCGGACCAGATCGCGGTCGCGCTCGACCGCGCCCGTCAACACACCAAGGAGGCGCGCACCGACTACCTCACCGGTCTTGCCAACCGTCCGGAATTCGAGCGCGCGATCGACCGTGCGGTCGCGTCCGCGGAACGGCACAAGCGCCGCCTGGCGCTGATGATGATCGACCTCGACAACCTCAAAGACATCAACGACACCTATGGTCATCACGTCGGTGATGAGGCGATCCGCGTCCTCGCCGCCGAGCTTCAGCGGGCCGTCCGCGCTACCGATACTTGTGGCCGCCTCGGTGGGGACGAGTTCGGTGTGGCGATGCCGGACGCCGATGAGCGCGACGCCCGCGAGGTCGGGCTCCGCGTGCGCGAGGCGCTGGAGCATCTCAACCGCACGGCCAAGCTCCCGGTGCCGGTGGAGTTCAGCATCGGCATCACCGCCTGGAGGCAAGGCCTCGACTGGCAGGCCATGTACCAGTCCGCGGACAAAGCGCTGTACGTGGACAAACGCCGCCGGCATTCAGTCAAGAAGAGGCTTGGCGAAGCTCCCGTTAAAACTCCCAGCGACTGAGGGCGGCCCCTCCGGCGCTGCCCCTCCGCCGCTGCCCGCCACCTCCCCACAGGTGGGGAGGAGCCACCTCCTCATGAATGAGGAGGACAGGGTCCTCGACGCCTCATTCTTCGAACGGGACACGCGAGTGGTGGCGCGCGACCTGCTGGGGAAGGTGCTCGTCCGCGAGATCGACGGCCGCCGGCTGTGGGGCAGGCTCGTCGAGGTCGAGGCTTACCTCGGGCCTGACGACCTGGCGGCGCATTCTCGAGGCGGCCGCAGGACCGCGCGCACCGACGTCATGTTCGGTCCGCCGGGCCACGCCTACGTCTATTTCACTTATGGCATGCACTGGTGCCTGAACTTCGTGACCCGCGAGAGGGGCATCCCGCAGGCGGTGCTGGTGCGGGCGCTGGAGCCGGGGCCGGGCGTCGGTCGGTGCGGCGGTCCAGGCCTGGTCACGCGTGCGTTGAGCATCGACCGGGCCCTCAACGGAGCGCCGCTACAGCCGCCAGACCTCTATGTGGTCGACGACGGGGTACCTCCACGTCGCGTCTTTATCACGCCACGCATCGGTGTGCAGGGCACCGGACGCTGGGAGAAGCGGCTGCTCCGCTTCTGCGTCGACTCTCCGAACCTGTCCCGACGGCTAACCGCTACTCGACTTCGCGGTCGATGATGGTCGCGGTCCCGAGCCCCCCGCCGCAGCACATCGTCTCCAGCCCGTAGCGCGCATCGCGACGCTCCAGCTCGTGGAGCAGCCGGGTCATCAGGATCGCGCCCGACGCGCCGAGCGGATGGCCGACGGCGATGGCGCCACCGTTGACGTTCGTCTTCGCGAGGTCTGCCCCGGTTTCCTTCTGCCAGGCGAGGACGACCGAGGCGAACGCCTCGTTGACCTCGAACAGGTCGATGCTTTTCAAGTCCAGGCCGGCGCGCTTGAGCACCGCGGCCGTGCCGGGGATCGGACCCTCGAGCATCAGCACGGGATCGGTGCCGACCACCGCCTGCGCGCGGATCCGGGCGCGAGGCCTGAGGCCCAACTCCTTTGCCTTCTCGAGCGACATCAGCAGCACTGCTGCCGCACCGTCCGAGATCTGGCTCGAGTTGCCCGCGGTGATCGAGTGCTCTGGGTTGAACGCAGGCTGCAGCGCGGCCGTCGCCTCGTAGCTCGCGTTCGCGCGGATGCCCTCATCGCGCTCGAACAGCTCGTGGTGGCCGTTGCTGTGGAGCGAGATGTCGACCGGCATCAGCTGTGATTTGAAGTGACCCTGCTCGGTCGCCTGGTGCGCACGACGGTGGCTCTCCACGCTGAACTCGTCCATCGCCTGACGCGAGATCCCGTACTTGCGCGCCATCAGCTCGGCCGATATGCCCTGTGGCACCAGGTCGTACAGCTCCATTAGCTCGGGTGGAAACGGAGTCCCGGGCGAGACGGCGTTCGCGCCCATCGGCACGCGGGTCATCGATTCGACGCCGCCGGCGATGGTGATGTCGCATACACCCGACTGAATGAGGTTGGCGGCGAAGTGCACAGCCTGCTGGCTTGATCCGCACTGCCGGTCGACTGTCGTCGCAGGGGTCGTGTAAGGAAAACCCGCCGTCAGCCACGCGTTGCGGCCGATGTTGAGGCTCTGCTCACCCACCTGGTCCACGCAGCCGAAGACGACGTCCTCCACCTGCTCGGGCTGAATGCCGGCGCGCGAGACGACCTCTTTCAAGACGAGCGAGCCGAGGACGACCGGGTGCACGTCCTTGAGCTTTCCGTTGCGGCGGCCGATCGGGCTGCGGACGGCTTCGACGATCACGACTTCGCGCATTTTTCAGGAGGCCTCCAATAACGAGTCCGAAAGCTCTGTGTCAAGCCACCAACCTTTGCCTGGCGATGCGATTTTCTTTGCTGTTGACGCGCCCATAGGCTCCTGTTAACTTTCGCGACGCCCCAAGCGGCTGAGTACGGTAAACCTGAGGATACCGAACGTCGAGTAGGTGGAAGGTCCGGAGCAATCCGGGATGGAAACCGAAAAACGCATAGGGGACTTCAGGGTAAACAGGAAGGTCTCTTGGGGCATTACTTTTCCCCAAAACCTCCACACCGGGCTTCAATTCAAAAAGCCCCTCTTGGAGGCCTCAGCGCAGGCTTTGTCCACAGCACCGGCGTCGAACCTGGCCCCCCTCTTGCGCAGTCGCCTGACCCCGTCCGCCAGGCGCGCCACGGGGTCCGGATCCTCGTAGCGGAGCCAGTGATAAGCAGCCGGTTTGGACCATCGCCTCCCCTCCGTTCTGTAGAGCGTGCGATGGGCCGCGACCACGATCTCCTCCACATCCCTTAACAGCTCGCCACGAATCAGCTCTGAGTAGTCATGAGTCGCCATCCAGGCCAGAAGACGCGCAAGCCTCGGTCCGGCGCTCCCGGTCAGGCCGTCGGATCCGGGGGCGCGGTCGGGATGTCGTACACGCTGGCCCGAAGGGTGCAGATGAACGGCAGGTTGCGGTACAGCTCTCTGTAGTCCAGCCCGTAGCCGACCACGTAGTCGTTCGGGATCTGGAAGCCGACGTAGCGCACCGGCAGGCTGACCATGCGGCGAAGAGGGCGGTCGAGCAGTGTCACGACCTCGAGCGAGGTGGGCTGCCGGCGGCGCAGCTCCGACAGCACGTAGTCGAGCGTGAAACCCGTGTTGATGATGTCTTCGACCAGCAGCACGTGCCGGCCTTCGATCGGATAGTCGATGTTGCGCACGATCCGGACCCGGTCCTGCGGCAGCGCACCCGCGAATCGCTGCAAGTCGAGGTAGTCGATGACGAACGGAACCTTGATCTGGCGGGCCAGGTCGGCGAGGAAGAATGTGATGCCCTTGAGCACGCCGACCAGGACCAGCGACTGGCCCCGGTAGTCACGGGAGATTTTGCGGGCGAGCGCGCGCAGCCGCGTTTCGAGCTCCACCGGGGAGATCAGGATCTCGCCCACATCCTCCTTGCGCAGGTGCTGGACCTCCAGCGCGCCGTAGCCCGCCTTGGCGAGGAGCTGCTGGTAGTCCTTGCGGTAGAGCAACCGCACGTTGAGCTCGGGGTAGAGCTCGCGAAGCATGCGCAGCTTGCGGTTCTTCGGCGTGACGAGCGACTGCTTCATCGTCGTCAGCTCGATGTAGAGGTCGTGCTCGGGTAGGTAGAAGTCGGGCGTGAACATCTCCGCCACGCGGGTTCCCTCCCACGCGATCGGGAACGACACCGGCTCGTACAGCCAGCGGATCCGGTAGTAGTCGAGGAAGCGGGCGAATTCCTGCTCGGAGGGGTGCGCGAACTCGACGCGCGAGTGAGCAGGGCCCGTTCGTCTGACCAGGCGTGATCGTTGCCTGACCGGGCGGCGCCATTTCTGAGGAATCGAGGAATGGACGGACGACGCCAATGAGACGTTGCTGATTGTACGCTCGGGGCAGGAAGGTCCCAGTGAGCACACCGGCGCAGAGGATGGTCGCCGAGCAGCTGCGTCCGCACGGCGTGACTGATGAGCGTGTGCTGGAGGCGATGGCCTCGGTCCCGCGCGAAGAGTTTCTCGCCCCCCGCATGCGCAGGCACGCTTATGAGGACCGCGCTCTCGCCATCGATTGCGGCCAGACGATCTCGCAGCCGCTGGTCGTGGCCTTGATGACGCAGGCTGCCTCACCCCAACCCGACGACATCGCGCTCGAGGTGGGCACAGGTTCCGGCTACGCGGCGGCCGTGCTGAGCCGCCTGTGCCGCAAGGTCATCACCATCGAGCGCGAGCCGGCGCTGGCGGAGCAGGCCTCGCAGACGCTGCGCCGGCTCGGCTTTGAGAACGTCGAGGTGGCGGTCGGCGACGGCAGCCAGGGCTGGCCTTCGGAGGCGCCCTACAACGTGATCCTGGTCGCAGCGGCGGCCGGCTCCGTCCCCCAGGCCCTCATCGACCAGCTGGCCGACGGTGGCCGCATGGTCATCCCGGTCGCCGTCTCAGCGCACGAGCCGCAGGACCTTCGCGTCTACCTGCGCCGCGGGGCGGACGTCCTCTACCGCTCCCTGTTCCCGGTGCTGTTCGTCCCGCTCCGAACCGGCTAAGGGCTGGGCGACGACCGCGGCGACGGCGACGGGCTCGCGGGCGTTGCGGAGGTGCCCGTCAGCGCCTGCAGCTGCTGCAGGATCTGGCCCACGGTCGTCATCTCGGTGGCGTACGCAGTCAGGTCCCCACGCTTCAGCGCTTCGTAGGCGGCTTTGTAGTGCGCATTGGCCTGATTCACGAGGCTGGCGATCTGAGCCACCACCCCGGGCGTGGCCGTGGGTGGCGGCTGATTCGTGGGCGGTCCCGTGGCGTTTCCGACCAGCTGCTGGATCGCGTCGTTCAAGTTGTCCGCGTAGACGACCCCCGTCTGGTCGGCCAGGATCACCTTCTTCAGCTCCGGGATCCCGGTCGACGTCGTGGCGCGAAGGTAGACGGGCTCGAAGTAGAGGAACGAGTTTCCGATCGGCACCACGAGCAGGTTGCCCTGCTGGACCTGCGAGCCGGTGCTGTGCAGCAAGGTGAAGTCACGCGAGATGGTCGGGTCCTGGTTGATGCGGCTCGCGACCTGCTGCGGACCGAAGATCACGCGGTCCTTGGGAAGAACGTAGGAAACGTACTGCCCGTAGTGGGCGCCGTCGCTGCGGGCCGCGAGCCACGAAACCAGGTTGGTCTTCCCGTGTGGCGTGAACGGCATGATCAGGAGGAACTCCGGGCTCTGCTCGCCGGGCAGCCGGAACAAGACGTAGTAGGGCTGCACCGGAGAAGGCGCGCCCCCGGGCGAGGTTTGGGCGGTCGGCACGTCCCACACGTCCTCACGCGTGAAGAAGACTTTGGGATCGGTCATGTGATAGGTCGCGTAGATGGCGACCTGCACATTGAAGAGATCTTCCGGAGCGCGGATGTGGGCGCGAATCCCCGACGGCATCGTCGAGGACGGTTGGAAGAGGGAGGGGAAGGTCGCCGCGTATGCCTTGATCAAGGGATCTTTCGGGTCCATCACGTAGAAGGTCGGCATGCCTTCGTACGCGTCGATGACCACCTTCACGGAGTTGCGGATGTAGTTGATGTCGTTGCCTTGAAATGGCTGCGACTGCGAGTACGGGTACGTCGAGGCCGTCGTGTAAGCGTCCATGATCCAGTACAGGCGTCCGTCGACCGCGACGACGTAGGGGTCCGCGTCGAACGACAGGAACGGCGCGAGCTCCTGGACGCGGTCGCGGATGTTGCGCCGGTACAGCATCAGCGACTTGTCGGTGATCTGGCCCGAGACGAGCAGGCTGAAGTCGCTGAGCTTCAGCGACCACAGCGCTCGGTTGATGCTGTTCATCGGCACTCCGTGCGTGCCGGTGTAGCTCGTGAAGACGTCCTGGCTGCCCTTCGCGTAGTCGAACTCGCGCGTGGTGGACGGCGCGAGGACATAGTCTCCGTTGGGCGGGCTGACCTCGCCGAAGTAGATCGCGGGCTGGGTGATCTTGATCGCTCCGGTCGGAGGCAGGTCCTGCACGACATAGTCAGGCAGGCCCTCGCCGACCACGGCGTTGACGGGGCTCGCGGCCACGCCGTATCCGTGGGTGTAGGTCAGGCGCTGGTTGAACCAGTTCTGCGATGAGGACGGAAGCCGCGCGAATTCGAACTCGCGCGCGCTGATCTCGAGCTGCTGGTACTGGCCATTCACCGTGTAGCGGTCGAGGTCGATGTCGTTGAAGGTGTAGTAGGTGCGGATCGCCTGCTGCTGCTGGTAGGTGTCTTTGAGGGGTCCGTAATCCCACAGCCGGAGGTTGTTGACGGTGACCTGGTCGTTCTGCACGTCCTGCAGCGTGAGCGGCTGGTCACCGGTGAATCCGGTGTTCCCGGTGACGTCGGAAAGCCCATAGGCCCGGCGGGTGTAATCGATCTCTCGAGCTATGTACGGCAGCTCGTAAGTGCCGGCGTTGGGCGTCGCCGACACGCCCTGCACCACGGCGGGGTAGGCCTGGCTCACGATCGAAAGCACGATCCACACGCCGGCCGCGGCCACAGGAATCCATAAACGTCGCAGCCAGGCGTTGGCCAGCACGGCGCCGGCGAGAACGATGCCCGCCCCCGCCTGGAATGTATACAGCGGCAGCCGCGCGTTCACGTCCGTGTAGGCCGCGCCCCAGACGACGCTGCTGTTATGCGCGAACAGCAGGTCGTAGCGCCCGAGCCATGCGGAGACGGCCAGGGTCACCGCGAACGCCGCAATCAGCACCGAGACGTGTGCAAGCGCGCGCGGGGCGGGCCGAAAGTCGAAGCTGTCGCCACGCCACGAATAGAGGGCGCCGATCAACAGCACCGCCATGAAGTCGAGACCGAGCGCCCAGTTGGTGGCGGCGCGCAGGAAGGGAAGCGTCAACAGATAGAAGGAGACGTCCTGGCCGAGGACAGGATCCGTGGTACCGGTTGGCGACGAATGCGTGAACAGCGCCAGTGATTGCCACTGCGAGGAGGCGCCTGCGGCGAGGATGATCGCGATCACGGCGGAGGTGCCCAGGGTCACCCACCCGGCCGTGCTGCGCAGCACTGATCGGCGGATCCCCACCGCGCGCAGGCCGGGGCCGGAACGGACCCTCAGAGCGATGTAGACGTTGACCGCCAGGTAACCAAAGCCTAAAAGCAGGCTGCCGAGCGCGATCGACCACTCGAGCCCGAGCCGCGTGGTGTAGATGTCGCGGAATCCAAGCGAGTCGTACCACTGCAGCTCGGTGATGAACGAGACGATCGGGCTCGCGGCGATGAAGATGAGCACCGCGAGGGCGAAGAGCGCGACGCCGCCCCAGAACCGTCGCGGCACCTGCGGCATCCGGAACTCACTCCGCGCGTCGAGTGGACCGCCGCGTTCGAAAGGATCAAAGGGACGATAGCGGCGAGACATTGATTGTCGCGAAGCTTAGACGCTTGCCAGTGCGCGATCGTCAGCGGAAAAATCGGTGTCTGCGTCAGCCCGGGGGATGGTCCAGATGCCAGCGGACCGTGGCGCGCAGGGTCTCTGTCGGGTCAGACGTTGTCCAGCCGAGAAGGGCGTTTCAGGCCTTTTCCTTGTCAGCGAGAGCGGCGAGGTGCGGGTTCTTCTCCACGATCAGGTCGACGAGGCCCCAGCTCTTCGCCTGCTCGGGGGTCATGAAGAAGTCGCGTTCCATCGCGCGCTCGACCTCCTCGAGCGGTCGCTTGCAGTGCTTGGCGTAGATTCGCGCGACCTGCTCGCGCTGGCGGAGGATCTCCTGGGCGTGGATCTGGATGTCTGACGCCTGGCCCTGGATGCCTTGTGTGAACGGCTGGTGGATGAGGATCTGCGCGTGCGGCAGCGACATGCGCATGCCCACGGCGCCACCGGCGAGAAGGATCGAAGCCCCGCTGGCCGCGAGTCCCGTGCACAACGTCGCCACCTTCGGACCCACGTACTGCATCGCGTCGTAGATCGACAGCGCCGCGGTCAACGATCCGCCGGGGCTGTTGATGTAGATCTGGATGTCGGTGTCGGGCGCTTCGTTCTCGAGGAAGAGCAGCTGGGCGGTGACAGTGCTCGCCATATCGTCGTCGATGATTCCGCGGACGAAGATGACACCGTCTTTCAGCAGGCGCGAGTAGATGTCATAGGCGCGCTCGCCCCGCCCGTCATTGGTGATCACTGTTGGTATCAGATGCATCTCCCTACCTCCGCGGTGTAAATCCGATTCTTTCTTTGGGTTTGGGCGGCGGGTTGGCCATCGCCAGGTAGGCGCTGAAGTCAGCCACGCTGCGCAGCGCTTCGAGCGGCAGCGAAGCCGTCGCCAGGCGCAGCTTCACGGGCGGGTCCTCGGGCCACGCGCGCTGGTCCGGCTCCGCACCGAGCAGCCGGGCCAGCTCGGAGTAGATCCCGGCGGGCGAGATGGCGAGCGCGTGCGCGACCGCGACCAGGCGCTCGGTCGAGATCTCCTTGAGGCCCCGCTCGACCTCGGACAGGTGCGCGGGCGAGAGCCCGGCCTCGGCGGCCACCTCGCTCAAGGTGCGGCGAGCCGCCTCCCGGCGGGTCCGGAGAACCGAGCCGAGGGCGGCCCGGATGACCTGGGCGTTTTCGCTGTAGGCGAAGTGCATCTGTCCTGGGCTAACGATACGACGAAGCGCGGCTCAGCGGTAAAAGGTCGGCGCCGGCGGAGCCGGCACCGCGTCGCGTTCCTCGCTCGTTCGAGCGCGCCGGCGCCGCAGCTCCAGCTCGAGGCTCTCCGCGCCTCGCTCCATGGCCCACCGGTGGTTGGCGGCGAAGATCGGCCGGAAGGCGAAGCTCCCGTAGCGGAGAAGCGGTTTGTTGGCGGCGATGCGCCAGTCGTAGGTTGCCTCGACCCAGTCGCCGTCCTGCCGGATCGTCCACACGCCGGTGCCCTCGAAATCGCCGTGCGCGACCAGCCTGAATCCCGTCGGGGGCGTCGAGGTGGTGACGGTGAAGTTCCACCGCAAGATGTAGGGAAGCCATCCTTTCGTAACCAGTCCGACCACGCGACCGGCGCCCGTTGTCGGGTCCGGTGGCGCGAGCTCCTTCACGTCGAGGTAAACCGAAGGCCACCATCGGGCGAGGCCAAACGGGTCGGCGAGCACATCGAAGACCTCTTGCGCGGTGGCGCGCAGCCGCCAGCGGGTGAGGAACGCGTACTCGGGGGCCATCTATGAGTCTTTGAGATTGGCGGGGTCGAGCAGCTCCTGCTTGGGGCGCTCGATCTTCTGCCGCGACCGCATGATCTCGATGAGCTTCTTGCGCCCTTTCGGCGGGCCGATCATGATCGCGCCCACCAAACGATCGTCTTTGAAGAAGAGCTTGCGGTAGAACTTTTCTTCGAAGCTGAAGGTGCGGACCGACTCCAGGCCCGGCTGCACGTCCGGCGTCACGCCCATCACCGCGAGCGTCGACCCGAACATCGTGGTCGTGTAGGTGGGCACATCGAAGAAATCCTCATCCGCACCCGCCATGTTGCGGGCCGCGACCTTGCCGTGCGCCTCCGCGTTGTCCCAGGTGCCCATCTGGTTGTGCCGCTCGACCATGAGGTCGTAGAAGACGGCGACGTCGCCGGCCGCGTACGCGTCCGGGGCCGACGTGCGCAGCTTGGCGTCGGTGACGATCCCGTTCTTGAGCTCGACCTCCTTGCGCACAGGTTCGGTGTAGTAGTCGAGGCCGACGCCATACGTCAGCAGGTCGAACTCAACCTTATGGCCGTTCACCGTCTCGGCGACGTAGCGGCCGTTGTTGCGGCTGAACTTCTGTACCTCGTCAGAGGTGATGAACTGCACACCCTGCGCCTCGCCGAGCTGGTGGCACAGCTTCCCGCCCTCTTCATCGAGGACGTAGCGGAGAAACCACGGCCCCCGCATGATCCAGGTGACATTGGCCTTCTTGCGAAAGCTCACACCTTCCGCGAGCTCGTAGCCGATGAAGCTGCCGCCCATGACGAGGACCCTGTCGCAGCTGTCGGCCTTCTCGATGATCGCGTCGGTGTCGTCGAGGGTCTGGAAGCCCATGCACGCCGAGACATCCGAGGAGCCAGGCCACGGCGGGGGTTTGGGGCGGCCGCCGGTCGCGACGAGGATCGCGTCGTACTTGAATTCCTGGCCGCGGTTGGTGAGGACGATCCTGTCGCGAAGGTCGATGTCGGTGGCCCAGGTTTCGAAATGGATCTCGAGGTTCTGCCTCGCGTAATCGTCGACCGTGCGCATGAACACCTTCTCGCGCCGCACCTGGCCGCGCAGGTAACGCGGCAGCGCCACGCGGTTGTAGAGCGGATGGCGCTCGGCGGCGATGATCACGATCAAGGCATCTGGATCCGCCTTACGCAGGTCCTCGGCGCAGGTCTGCCCAGCGATGCCGTTGCCGAGGATTACGTAGCGCCGGCTCACTACAGCTTCAGGGCGTACACGAAAGCGCTGTTTTCGGCATCCGCGAAATCGTATCCGGTGGCTCGGAGGTCTTCCTCGGCCGGATGACCGGGCGGAAGGTTGACCGTGACGTGGTTCAAGCCATCCGCGTCGGCTTCGAACCGAAGCGCCGTGAGCAGCTCCCGGAGCGCGCCGCCGCCGCCCGCCAGCAGCGAGACGGCGATGTTCTGACCCCACGGCTCGCGCAGCAACGCGAGCGCGCGGCCGCCGGGACCCAGCCTCAACAGGCCGATACCCGCCAGGCGTTCGAGCTCATCGGCGTTGAGGTCGCGCGCGCCGTTCATGTCCGGAACGACGCCCGCGTACAGCTGGATGCCGGGACTCGACTCGACCGCCTTCCACAGCTTTCTCGCCTCAGCTGCGTCAGGCATCCGCGCCGGCTCTCCGCCCTCCACGCGCGGGCCGCGCCACCACTTCATCTCGACCAGGCGCTCGAACCCCGCCGACTCGAAGAGGCTGACGGCGGGCCGGTCGCGGGTTGCCAACCGCATCTCGCGGAAGCCCTGCTCGCGGGCTTCTTCGATCGCCGCCGCCAGCATCGCGCGCGCGACCCCTTGCCTGCGGTGCTCGCTCGCCACGCGCAGGCCCTCGTACCAGATGAGGCCCGGCGCGTACGGACGCAGGCGCTGAAGCCCGACCACCACGCCTTCGATCTCAGCGGCCTGGAAGGCGGCGCCCGCGTCCGAAACCCAGCGGTCGAAAACTTTGGGGATGTAGTCACGGCCCCCCCACACGTCCCCCGTGATCTCGACAATCCGGTCGCGGTCCGCCGGCCTCGCCGGCCTCAGCGTCAGGTCTGTGGTTTCCAATGCGCGACTCCTGAGAGCACGAGGCCTCCGTCGAACACGAGGTCGTCGCCGTCTCGCCGGAGGATCTCTTCGAGCGCCGCCCGCGCGGCCGCTTCATCCCAGCCCTGGCCGAACAGCGCACGAGAATCGATGAGAGCCTCGTCGATGTCTGCGTATCGAGTCGAGGCGGGGTACCGCAGAAAGGCGACGTCGGGGGCGATGCCCATCTGAACCAGCAGCATGAACAGCTCACTGAATCGCGGCAGCCGCGGTCCGGCGTCGCCGGCGATCCTCCTGCGTAGCTCGGCTGCCGGGTGCGGTAGGTCGCTCTCCCGAATCATCACGAAGACATGGTCGCGCGCAGACCTCTCCAGCTTGTTGATGAAAGGCACGGGATCGGCGACCCCATACAGCACGTGGCTGCAGATCACCAGGTCTGCCGGCGCCACCTCCGCGTCCTCCCACGAACTCGCGATGACGGTCATGTTGTCGCGAGTCGGGATGTGGGAGCGCATGCCTTCCGAGGGCTCGACAGCGGTCACCCATTCGAGCCTCTCGGCGAGCGGGGTCGCATGACGCCCGGCGCCGGCGCCGACGTCGATCAGCGTCTTGCGCGGGGAGAGGTACGGCTCGAGGACCTTGAGGAAGTCGTCGACCCTTGACTGTGTTGACCGGGCGTAGCTGCTCGAGCGGCGATCCCAGTAGCCCGTGTCGGCGTGGCCCGAGGCGAGCGTCTCCCGATCCTCGACGATTCGCTTCCAGCGCTCGGCCCAATCGATCTCAACCATGTGAGTAGGAGGTTACCCAGCGCTCGGCGTCGGCGTTTTGCAGGCAGTTTTTAACAGAGCTGGGGACAAACCGGGGACAACTCGGACGGTCCTCGCCCATAGGCTGTGTACAGCGCCCCGCTCGACACAAGATCTAGGCCACGCTCTTGTCCAAGCCTGCCACGCCCTCGCCCCCGACCCTCCCCCGAGGGGAGAGGCAGAATACTCCCGTGGGTTCACCCGAGTTCAGCGCCGCGGAAGCGAGCCTGCTCGAGCGCTACTTCACCAACCTCGACCGGCCGGTCTTTGCCCTGCGCAACCTGCCGGAGGTCGTCAAAGGCGCCCTGTTCTCGCGCTATTCACGGACCGAGAAGAGCCTGCGGCGGGTCCTCCTCGACGAGTTCATCAACGAGCCTGATTCGGGCTTCGACCGCCTGGCCGGGACGCCGCCGGCTGATGACGACATGGTCGCTGTGCGTCGTGCCGAAGAGTTCTACGAGCGGGTGCTCGTCGGCTACGGCGACGACTCGGTGGCTGAGCTCGCCGGAGCCCACGTCGCGGTTGAGCACACCTCCACGCTGGCTGCGAAGGCGCTCGAGGACAGTCGCATTGGGATCTCACCGCTCGAGAAGTCGACCCGCTACGTCCGCTTCGACCGGCGGGCGGCCGACGGGAGGTATCTCTACTACCGCGGCTCGGAGCTCGCTCACCCCGATTACGAGCCTGCTGCCGACGCTCTCTTCGAGACCTACAGCAGGCTGGTCGAGCCGGCCACGCTGGCGATCAGGGAGCGGTTTCCCCAGGAAGCCGGCGAGACCGATCGGGCGTGGAAGTCGGCGACGCGAGCCAAAGCCCTGGATCTGCTGCGCGGGCTGCTGCCGGCAGGGACGCTGACCAACCTCGGCCTGTTCGGCAACGGGCGGGCCTTCGAGTATCTGATCACGAAGATGGCTGCGCACGAGCTGACTGAGTGCCAGGTCCTGGCGACGAGCCTGCATCGGGAGCTGTCGCTGGTCATCCCCGCGTTTGTCAGGCGGGCGCTGGACGACAGGTACGGGAGGCCGGCCGCCGAGCGCATGGTACGAGTACGTGAACTGGTAGCCAAACTCTCCCCCTCTCCGCTCGCCGGGAAGGGTAGGGGTGGGGGGTCGGAGCCTTCTGTCCGCCTCGTCGAATTCGACCCCGACGCCGAGCGCAAGGTCGTGGCAGCAGCGCTCTTCCCGCACTCGGATCAGCCGCTCGAGGAGGGGGCGGGCGACCCCGCTGCCGTCCTCGACGCGCTTCTCGCCGACCGGGCCAACCGGCGCCAGCGCGCCCCCCGGGCCCTCGAGCACGCGACGTACACCTTCGAGATCGTGGCCAACTTCGGCGCCTACCGCGACCTGCACCGTCACCGGATGCTGACCCAAGACCGCCAGCTGCTCGGGACCGCACTGGGCTACGACCTGCCGCCCGGGCTCTCCGGGCTGGGGTTGGACGCGGATTTCGCGCGAGCGGTCGAGGCCGCCGCCGACGTCCATCGCCGCGTCGAGCGCGACCTCGGGCCGGCGCCGGCGCAGTACATCGTGCCGCTGGCCTTCCACGTCCGGTGGTACTTCCGCGCCAACCTGCGGGAGGTCTACCACCTCTGCGAGCTGAGAACCACGCCGCAGGGCCACCCCGACTACAGGTGGGTCGCCCAGGAGTTGTTCCGCTGCGTCAGCGAGGTGCACCCGCGCCTCGCCGCCTACGCGCGCTTCGTCGACCTCGGACCTGGCGACGAGCTGGAGCGCCGGCAGTCGGAGCGCAGAATTGACGAGAAACTCGACGCACTCGACAGACGCGTGCGATAGCATCAGCCGGCACGAAGAGGGTGGACGAAAGACCGCGTGGACCCGAGCGTCGGTTGGGGTCGGAGAGACGATCCGCCCAGGATCGGCGCTTTGGCGAGCGCCGCGATCCGGAGCGCGCGGTTGCCGGCCGTCGCGTCCTTTTTCCGTTCGACCGCCGAGTCGCGGAGCGGCGCTTTCTCGAGCGCCGCGCCAACTGGCCCGAGCCCGAAGCCTACTAGCGGCTAGTTGGCCCGTCCGGCGCTGATCGTCCACGGTGGCGCCGGCCCTGTTCCCCACGCGGAGCGCAAGCAACGCCAGGCTGCAGTCGAGCGAGCGCGGGACGTCGGCTGGTCGGCGATCGGCCAGGGCGCGCTCGCGGCGGCGGTCGCGGCGGTGCGCCACATGGAGGACGAGCCTCTCCTCAACGCCGGAATCGGCGCCACCCTCAACAGCGACGGCGTGGTCGAGCTCGACGCTGGCGTGATGGAGGGGGCGAAGCTGCGCGCCGGCGGCGTCGCGTGCCTGCGCGACATCCGCCATCCGGTCGACCTGGCGATGGCGGTGATGGCGGACGGTCGCCACGTGCTGCTGGCCGCCGAGGGCGCATCTCGTTTCGCCCGCGAACACGGCGTCGAGGTGTGCGACCCCTCGATCTTCATCACCGACCGCAAGCGGCAGGAGCTGATGTCGGGTGCGGACACGGTCGGCGCCGTGGCCCGGGACGCCGACGGCCACATCGCGGTTGCCGTGTCGACCGGCGGCATCAAG
>VBDR01000070.1 GCA_005882135.1 Chloroflexota bacterium | reverse complement strand
TCGAGCTGACGGAGGAAGCGCACGTCTGGCGCGACCGGTTCTTCCTCGGCCTGTCGCGCCGGTTCGACTGGGCCAAGGCGCTGCGCTGGAAGCTCCAGAAGAAGATCGAGCTCGGCTCCGGCGAGACCCGAATCGTGTCCCGCAACAACGCGATGCGGCCGCCGCTCGCGCCGCTCGAGCTGCTGCGCTATCGCTCCCGTCACGACACGGACATCATCCAAGAGTACTACGTGCCGGTCGAGAACTTCGTCCCGTTCCTGGACCGGTTCCGCGAGATCCTGGTGGCCGGCAAGCTGAACGTTTTGAGCTCGACCGTGCGCTACGTGGCCCCGAACGCCACGCCGGCCCTCGCCTACGCACCCCACAAGCCGGCGTTCGCGATCATCCAGATGAGCAACGTCGAGCTGTCGGCTGACGGGCAGGCGCACGCCCAGGCGGTGACGCGGCAGCTGGTCGATGCGGCGCTCCAGTACGGCGGGACCTACTACCTGACTTACCAGCTGTACCCGTCGCCGGAGCAGCTGCATCGCGCCTATCCCAACGCCCGCCGCGCCTTCGAGCGCAAGCGGTTCTACGATCCGGGCGAGCTCTTCACCAACCAGTTCTACGAACGATATGGCCGCACCGATCCCCGCTGACGCCGCGCTTCCCCGTCGACTGAGGCGCTACATCCTGGGCGCCCTCGCCGCCGCACTCGTGCTCGCCGCGGGCTACTGCTTCGGGTACGAGCCGCCGTATCGCGGCACGCTCGTCGAGCGGCCACCGCGCCCGCTCATCTTCGCCCATCGCGGCTTCGGCGACCACGGGCCCGACAACAGCCTGTACGCCGTGGAGCGCGCCCTCCGCGCCGGCATGGACGGCGTCGACCTGGACGGTCAGCTCACGCGGGACAGCGAGCTCGTCGTTTTCCACGACTTGAGCGTGGATCGGCTGACGTCGGGGGTGGGCCGCGTGCGCGACAAGACGCGGGACGAGATGCTGGCGCTCGACCTCGGGCCCAAGTACGACCCGGCAATCCACGGCGCCTACGTCCACGCGTTCGAAGACTTCGTGGGTGTGGTACAGGGGCACGGCATCCTCATGGTCGAGCTCAAGGTGCCCGGGCTAGCCGCGACGGGGATCGAGCAGCGTGCCGTGGACATCATCCGGCGACATAACGCATACCGGGACGTGGTGCTCAGCTCGTTCAACCCGCTGGTGCTCTATCGTGTGAAGCGGCTCGACCCCCGCGTCCGCACGGCGTTCATCTTCATGAACACCAACTGGAATCCCAAGCTGCTCGCCGAGATCAAGGAGGGGGACAAGGTGGACCTGCCGTGGGTGGTACGACAGGAGTTCATCCGCCGCGCCCTGCGAAAGGTCATCCGGCCGGACCTCTTGAGCGTCAATCAGGCCGTGGACCACGCAGTCATCACCCGTCTCATCGCGAAGGGCTGGCCGGTGTTCATCTGGACGCCCGAGGAAGACCAGGAGCTGCGCTGGGCCTTGTCCGAGCGACCGTACGGAGTGATCTCGGATCGGCCGATCCGTGCCAAGCAGCTGCGCGACCAGTGAGGCGTCTTCCCGGGGGTTGTTACCGGGGACGAGTGGGGCCGGCGCCGCGATCGTAGTGAAGGTCCGTCGGCCCGACGTAGACCGATTGCGGTCGGATCAACCGGCCGTCGCGCAGCTGTTCCAGGCAGTGCGCCGACCAGCCGACCACGCGGCCGACGGCGAACGTCGGGGTGAACAGAGCGGCGGGGAATCCCAGACCGTGCAGCAGGAGTGCCGTGTAGAACTCGACATTGGTGTCGAGGCGGCGCTCCGGCTTGCGCTCACGCAGCAGCCGCAACGCGGTGGCTTCGACCTGCTGCGCCAGGTGATAGAGACGCTGGTCGCCGCCGCTCGCATAGAAGCGCTGCGCGGCTTGGGCCAGCACATCCGCACGCGGGTCCCGCACCTGGTAGATGCGATGCCCGAATCCCATGAGGCGCTCACCCCGATCGAGCTTGGCGCCGATGACCGTTTCCGCGCGCTCGGGCGTGCCGATTTCAAAGACCATGTCGAGTGCCGGAGCCGGTGCGCCGCCGTGCAACGGACCCTTGAGCGCTCCGACCGCGCCGGTGATCGCCGAAATGACGTCGGATCGCGTGGAGACGATCACCCGGGCCGCAAAGGTGGACGCGTTGAGCCCGTGATCGCACACGGTGTTGAGATAGGTCTCCAGCGCGCGGGCCCGTTCCGCCGATGGCTCGGCGCCGAACACCTGGTGCAGGTAATGGGCCGCGTGCGGGAGATCGGGGCGCACGGGAACCGGCGCCGCGCCGCTCCGCATCCGCCAGTAGGCCCCGACGATTGTGGGGAAGGACGCGATGGCGGTCAGTGCGTCGTCCACGGGGTTCTCCTGGCGGCCCAGGCTGAGCAGAGCCGCCACCATCCGCAAGACATCCACGGGGAGCGCCTGGGCGACGGCGGCCTCGCGCAGTACCTCGCAGCCGGCGGGGGGAAGCGCCCGCCGTGCGGCGAGATCCTGCGTGAACCGAGCCAGCTCCGCCGGTTCCGGCAGACGGCCATACAGCAGCAGGTAGGCTACTTCCTCGAACCTGGCATGCGGAGCCAGGTCTTCGACGGCGTACCCCGCGATCGTCAGTCGACCCGCCTCTCCATCGACATGGCTGAGTCGAGTGGACGTAGCGACGACGCCTTCCAGGTCCCCTGTCATGCGATCGGTATTTGAAGAGGCTATCTTGGATTG
>VBDR01000069.1:1435-5066 GCA_005882135.1 Chloroflexota bacterium | reverse complement strand
AAGGTGCCGAGCGATGCGGTGACGCTCGCCGAGGCGCTCCATCGCCACGGGTACGTGACCGCCGGCTTCTGCGGCAACGACCGCCTCACGGCGCAGCTCGGCTTCGCCCAGGGCTTCGACGTCTGGCTCGCGCCGCAGCTCCTGCGGAAGATCGACGGCTCGCACCTGACCCGGAAGAGCGTCCAGGCGCTCGACCGCCTCCGCCGCGCCCGGCCCGGCGCGCCGCTCTTTCTCTACGTGCACTACATGGACCCCCACTCGCCGTACGAGCCGCCGCCGCCGTACCGTGCGCGGTTTGCGCGTCCGGGACCCGACGCGGCGGCGGCGAATGCCAAGGTGCAGCACTGGGACTGGGGCTCCATCTCGGAAGCCGAGGTGGACGTCCTCTCGTCGCTGTACGACGGCGAGGTGGCGTACGTGGACGCCGCGCTCGCGCACCTGTTTGCCGAGCTCGCGGCGCGCCGCATCCTCGATGAGGCCGTCGTGATCGTCACGGCGGACCACGGCGAGGAGTTCCGGGAGCACGGGTTCCTGAGCCACGGCGCCAACCTGTACAACACGACCCTGCACGTCCCGGCGATGATGCTGGCGCCGGGTTATGCCGCCCGCTCCGTCGCCGACGGCGTCTCGCTGCTCGACCTGGGCCCGACGGTCCTGGATCTCCTGCACCTCCCGCCCGAGCCGACGTTCGAGGGACGGTCGCTCGTCCCGATGCTCGCGGGCCGCTCCGAGCCGCGCGACGTGCTCGCGGAGCTCGCGAAGAGCAACGTGCTCACGCAGCACGCCTCGGCGCTCGTGCGCGACGGGGTGAAGGTGATGGCGCGGCGGCAGCCGCAGTGGATGGTCGGCCGGGTCGAGGTCTACGACCTCGCGCACGATCCGGGCGAGACATCCCCGCTCCCATCGGAAAGGTTTCCCGCCCTGCTGCGGCGCCTACGCGCCCAGAAGTCGGCGCTCGCCACGCGCGCCTTGCTGCCGGGAGAGCGAGCGCCGCTCGACGAGGAGCAGCGGCGGAAGCTCAGAGCCCTCGGCTACGTCAACTAAGGGCGCGGCTTCTCGGCCACGAGGAACATCTGCTTGCCGAGGACCATGTGCGCCAGGGGCACGCGCAGGTAGAGCTTCACGAGGATCGGCCACGCCGGGAGGCGGCTCTTCGTCGTGTAGGGAAGGAACCGCGGCCGCACCTCGACCATCCGGAAGCCGGCGCCCTCGAGCGCCTCGATCATCGACAGGTGGCTGAACGGCAGGTGGTGGTCGAAGAAGTCCCAGTATTCCCGGTACGCGAAGCGGATGTTCGGCTGGAGAACGAGCAGCCGGCCACCCGGAACGAGCACCCGCCGGACCTCGGCCAGGACTGCGACGACCTCGTCCTTGTCGGCGAGGTGCTCGAACACGTTGCTCGCGAACACGACGTGCACGCTGTCGGGTTCGAGCCAGCCGAGGTCGCGCGCCGTGTCGACTCGCTAAAGCGTCGTTCGTAGAGCCCGATGGCGGCCACGGAACAGTCCCCTGCCGAGTGCCAGGCCATACCAGCGAAGGTAATGGGGAAGCCAGCGCACCAGGCGGAACTTGGAGCGGCCGGCGACCCGGTCGCGCCACACCGTCGGGACCTCCGTGATCCGGTAGCCGCCGAGCAGCGCCTTCACGGTGATCTCGAGCGAGATCTCGAAGCCGTGACGGCTCTCGATCGTGAGCGCGTCGAGCATGGACTTCCGGTACATCTTGAACGCGCTGGTCGCGTCCGCGGTCGGGAGGCCGACGAGCGCCTGCAGCGAGCGTCCCGCGAAGCGCGAGAGCCGCGACTTGAGGCGCGGGCCGCCGAGCTGCTGGCCACCCGCCATGTAGCGCGACCCGGCGACGAGGTCGTATCCCTCGCGCAAGCGCGCGAGCATGCGCGGGATGTCGTGCGGGTCATCGGAGGCGTCCGCCATGGTGACGACGACGGCGTCCCCCGTGACGCTCGCGAACGCCGCGCGGAGCGCGAGGGCGGGACCGCGGCCGAGGCGGTTCTGCACCGCCCTGATCTCCGGGCGTCGGCGGTGCAGGTCCTCGAGCACCGGCAACGTCGGGTCGTCGGACTCGTCGTACACGACGACGATCTCGTGCGGCACGTCGACGCAGCCGACGAGCTTCTCGATCACCGGGCGCGCCGCCTCCCCTTCCCGGTGGACGGGAACCACGATGCTCAGCTCCGGCACCGCGCTCCGACTAGAGGATCGCCGGCGCGATTACAACGCAGCGCCGTTCGCTTGCGCGAATGAGCGTCCGGCAGTAGTCGATCCCGTTCGGCATGGCAGCGGGTGCTGTGCAGAGGACGATGCCGGTCGCACGACGCGCGCCACGCGCCGGCCGGCTGGCTGCGACCGCGGGCACGGTCGCCGTCGTGGCGGTCTTTTACGTCCTCTCGTACGGAGACGCGACCGGCACGTTCTTCTCCGCCGACGACTACTGGGTGATGGCCGATGCCGCGGACGTCCACATGCGAGGGCCGCTCGACCTCGTGCAGTTCTTCGTGCCCGGCCACAACGGCTTCGCACTCTACCGGCCATTGTCGACGGTGGCGTACTTCTACGTACTGCACGGGCTCTTCGGCTACGACCCCGCGGGGTACCATGCGGCGCAGCTGACACTCAACGTCATCGACGCGGCGCTGGTCTACGCCATCGCCGCGCACGTGCTCGACAGTAGCTTCCTCGGGCTCGCGACCGCGCTGCTCTACGCGGCGGCCCCGGGCAGCGCGCTCGCGGCGTACTGGGTCGCGCTCTGCACGGTCACGGGCACCGCGTGTCTCTATTTCGTGGCGGTGTATCTCTGGGTCCGTCATGGCTGGAGGGTCGGCGTCGTGCCGGTTTTCCTGCTCGCGCTCGCCGCCGCCGAGCACGCCGTCACGTTGCCCGTGACCCTGACGCTCGCCGTCGTGCTCCTCGACGGTCGCTGGCCCAACCGCGCCGATCTGCGCGCGCTGCTCCCGCTGTGGGTCGTGGCCGCCGGGTACACCCTCGCCAAGCTGATCTACATGCGGACGTCGGCCATCGGCGTCTGGTACGCGGCGCTGCCGGGCGGCTACGCGATCAGCTGGGACCCCGTGCGATGGTTCGAGAACCTCGGGCGTTACGCGGGATATGCAGCGCCGATTCTTTACCGGGCAGTCGCCCCGAGGGAGGAGTCATCGCGGGCGGTCGCGATTGCCGTCGGCGCCGTCCTCGCCGTCGCCGCCATCGGGCTCTGCGTCGCCGCGCGCCCCGGCCAGCCGGCGTCGCGGACCGTGCGCGTGACGGCGTTCGGCCTCGCCAGCTTCCCGGTGATGCTCGGCCCGGTCCTGCTGCTCGGAACCCACCTGTACGGGTATTACGTGGGCATCGCGGCGCTCGGGCTGGCGCTCGCGACGATCGCGGGCCTCGCGGCAATTCCGCGCGTGGGAATGGTGGCCGCGACGGCCTGCGTCGTCGCGTCGCTGACGGTCCACGCGACAGTGAACGCGACCGCGGTGCGGGACGAAGGCGACTTCGTCTTCTTCCGGACGTTCACTCGCGCCGCCGTGCACTGGCTGTACAACGTCGAGCGGGTCGCCCGAGAGCAGCCTGCGGCGCGGCAGATCGTCCTCAAGGAGAGCTGGACGACCTCGCAGATC
>VBDR01000069.1:0-1407 GCA_005882135.1 Chloroflexota bacterium | reverse complement strand
CCACGTATCAGGTACCCGCAGACCACCCGATGCCGGGCGCGTCCCCGCGCTGGAACTGGCTCCGCGCGAAACCGCCGTCCGCGAGGCCGCCGTCGTAGGAGAAGATCCGATTCCTCCGCGCGCGCAGCGTGCGGCCGAGCGTGAGCGAGCGGGGAGTGGAGCCCGACGGGCTTTGCCCGGCGGGCGGCGAGGGGCGGGACGCCCCTCGCTGTTCTAAACCGTCAATCGAGCCAGGCGCGCTTCAGGACGGCCTCCACGTCGGGCTCGATCTCGAGCTGGAGCTCCAGCTCGTCACGCGCCCCGACGGTCCCCGACACCTCGACGCTCACCTCGTGCCATTCCGCGGGCTGTACCTCGACGGCTCGCTCGCCGAGCCGTTGGTCGCCGTGGAAAGGTACGACGCGGAGCCGCACGCCGACCGTGGGTCGCGGCGGGTCCACGGTCACCCGGACGCGCGCGACGGCACGCCGCGCCCCTTCCTGCCCGCGCAGGTACACCGTCGCCGGCATGCGCAGCGCCTGCAGCAGCTTGCCGCGCGCCCGCCGCACGTAGCCGCCCCATTCGCGCCAGTCCTCGAGCGCGTCCCAGCCGGGGCCGCACTGGATCTCGTCGTTCACGCCCATCTCGACCCACGGATGACGCAGCAGCGCGTACATCGACATGTCGTCGTAGAGTTTGTCCGGGAAATGCCAGCGGAACGGATCGCGACGGCGCGCGCGCACGAAGATGTGGGTGTCCCGCGGTTGGCGCGACCAGAACCGAAGGATCACCTTCGCCACCGCGCGGCGGACGCGCTGGTACCACGGGAACGCTCCGAGGTCGCGGATCACCAGCGCATCGATGTCGAACCCGGTCGACTCGAGCAGCTCCCGCATCTCCGCCGGCTTGTACTCGCGGTTGTGGCGCGTTCCGTAACCCCGCAGCGGCATGTACTTGTCCACCATCTCGCTGCCGCCCGTGAGATATGACGCGAGCCGCTCGAGCGAGAGCGCGTTGGGCGTCGTGATGACGACGTGCCCATCCTTCTTCAGCACGCGATGGATCTCGCTGAGCGCCCACACCGGATTGAGCGCGAGGTGCTCGATCAGCTCGGAGAACAGCACGACGTCGAAGGTCTCGTCGGCGTACGGGAACTCGTCGGTCTCGACGTTGAAGAGGTCGTACTCGTAGACCCGATCCGCGCCGCCCTCGACGTTGAGCAGCTGCTGGGAACCGCGCTTGGCGTCGGTGCCGTCGTAGTTGGCGCGCGTCACCTGTCCCGGCCACATGCGGTCGAGGCAGAGCGAGGTGAAGAACGGCGCCGACCCGAGCTCGAGGATGCGGCTCTCGCGCCCGCCCTCGGGCAGCATCTCGAGCGTCGCGAGCAACCGCGGGATCGCGCCCTCGACGAGCCAGGCCCGCGTGGCC
>VBDR01000050.1 GCA_005882135.1 Chloroflexota bacterium | reverse complement strand
TGGCAATCGCCTGCTTGGTGGACTGGGCGCCGTGCTTGCCTTCGCGGATGTGATGCATCTCTTCCCGAACAAACTCGCCCGCCGCCGTGGAGGGCCCCTTACCTTCGCGGAGGTCTTTCTTCGCACGCTCCAGGGTCTTCTTTTCTGGCATGGCTATCTCCTTGGCCGCCGGGCTCCCGGCTCACGTCCGAAGGCCTTGCGTAGCTCGCCCTTGGCGCGCTCGAGCACGCGTCGTCGTGAAGGGTTCAATCCCTTGCCAGCACGATTGATATAGAAGTTGAGCATCGAGAGCGCGGACTGATACGAAGAGGCCTTGCGGCGTCTGCTGCGAAGGGCAGAGCGCTTGAGCGAGGCGGCCACGGCCGTCGCGCTCCGAAGCTTGAAGACATTGGCCTCGAGGTCCAGCGCGTTACTCGTCCGTGTGACGTGCTGCGACCACTTCTGCCTCCGACCCTTGGCGGCCGTCCGGCGCGCGCGCCTCCGCGCGGACGGTCTGGAGCGTTCACTTGCCCTGCGGGGGCGACGTGTGGCCAGTGCCATGATCAATCTCCCAGGTCCTGCTGTTTACCAGTCGTTCCACCATGCTCCTCATCTGGCGTCGTGACTGCGAACGGTCGCGTTCGCGGATGGTCGACGTATCTTCTCGGCCTCAGGACCGGACAAGACGTGTGCCGCCGCCTCTCGGCGTCGCCGGTCGAGACCAGCGCACGCGTCGGGCGTAGAAACTACTCAGTCCAAATGCCCGGACCGAGTCACCACGACTCGAAGGCACACGATCTACCGTCGACGGGTCGTCGCCTCGTCCTTCCAGTAGCCCGGCCGTCCATAGTAGTCATAGAGGCGCATCTCATACTCCCGGCGCGGCAGCTCTGACGGATCATACTCGGGAGCATTCTTGATCTGCTCTCGCGTCATATCGACGTGCAGCTTGGAATCATTCCAGTCCACGCCGGCGACCCATCCAGGTGACACCAGGACCTTCTTGCCGAACCACCAGTTGCTCGTATCCACCACCATGTAGCGAATCGCCCATGTGGTGTCATCCACCAAAAAGTCTTCGACGTGGCCGATATCACCATCCGTGGCCGCGATGTGATACCCGATCACGTTGCCCGAGTTTCGGAGATGGGGATCGCCGTCCGTCCGCTCGCTCCAGCTCGCAGGCCGCTCCTCCTCGAGACTCGAGCGGGCATCCGTGGGCGGAACCGGATACTGATACGCGCCCCAGAGGTAAGGTCCAGCCCAATAAAACGGATATCCATAGTAGCCGTAGTACTCGACTTCCTGCTGCCGGGAGACTGGCTCCTCTGCATCGATCGGCGGACTTTGCTCCACCTGGGTCTTGCTCAACGCGACGTTGATGCGCCTGCCGTCCCAGTCGACGTCGCGAAGAGCGATCGGTGAGACGAGGACCTTGCGATCACTCAACCAGCCGGCGGTCTTGACGACAAGGTGGCGGACCGTGAAGCTCGTATCGTCGAAGTAGAAAGCCTCGACGTGCCCCATGTCACCATCGGTCGCGCCGATCGTGAAGCCCTTCAGATCAGTCATGCTCCTGAGCATCGCTGGTCCCTCCTCTGCACGTGACCGTCGTCATCGTGCTGGACTCGGTGTCAGATGCCGCACCGGCCTGTATAGGACTGAGGACAGCATTCTTTGTGCCATGCGTCGCTCTTGCCGCGTCCGGAGCCCAACAGAAACTCGCTCATTGATGATCCAAACTGAGCGATCAGGCCAAGAGCTCATCCGGTGTGATCGGCAGGTCCCTGATACGCTTGGCGGTTCATGAAAGACTGCGCTGGCGATCGCCGGCGCCGTCCCCACGAGGCCGCTTTCCGCCAACGCCTTGGCCCCGACGTGGTTCACGATATCGAGTGTTCCTTGCTTGGCACGCGAGATGCCGACGGCAAACATTCAAGGATGAATGACAATATGCGGCAAGAGCGGAAGACTGCCGTTACGTATCTAATGACCTGGCTGTGGCTGCGTGTTCGGGGCATGTGATGGCCACCCATGCCTCCTTCATGCCGGGCGTGAAAGTCCAGAACCGCGTGTGGACTTGGCTGACCACCGTGGACCACAAGCGGATCGGCATTCTCTACGGCACCACGTCCTTCGTCTTCTTCTTGCTGGCGGGGCTCGAGTCACTGCTCATGCGCGTCCAGCTCGCCCGCCCGGACAGCACGCTCATCGGGCCCCAGGCCTACAACGAGCTGTTCACCATGCACGGAACCACGATGATCTTCCTGGCCGTCATGCCGCTATCGACAGCCTTCATCAACTTCGCCGTCCCCCTCCTCATTGGCGCTCGGGACGTCGCCTTCCCGCGGCTGAACGCGCTCAGCTACTGGCTCTTTCTAGCCGGAGGTCTCCTCTTGAACTTCGGCTGGCTCCTCGGCACTGCCCCTGATGCCGGATGGTTCGGTTACGCCAATCTCACGTCCAGGCAATTCTCCCCCGGACCCCATCTGGACTTCTGGATCCTGGCCATCCAGATGCTCGGGGTCTCATCCATCCTGGGCGCCCTCAACTTCGTGGTGACGATCATCAACATGCGCGCACCGGGCATGCGGCTCCTCTGGATGCCTGTCTTCGTGTGGATGGTGCTGGTGACGCAGTTCCTTGTGCTGCTGGCCTTTCCACCCTTGACGGTCGGGATGATCTTCCTGATGTTCGACCGGTTCTTCGGCACGCTCTTCTTCTCTCCCGCTGCAGGCGGTGATCCCTTGCTCTGGCAGCATCTCTTCTGGATCTTTGCCCATCCGGAGGTCTACATCCTGATCCTGCCCCCCATGGGCATCATCTCCGAGGTGATCCCCACCTTCGCGGCCAAGCCCCTCTTCGGCGCGCCGATGATGATCTACGCAGGCATCGCCATCGGCTTCCTGTCCTTCGGCGTGTGGAGCCACCACATGTTCGCCGTCGGTCTGGGACCGGCAGCCGACTCGGCCTTTTCGATGATCACCATGCTCATCG
>VBDR01000049.1 GCA_005882135.1 Chloroflexota bacterium | reverse complement strand
AGGGCGGCGAGTACCGCGCCTGGAAGCGCTCTCAGACGGGCACCAACCTGATCGAGCAGACCGGCGACACGGCCGAGCAACTGGCGGCCCGGATCGCCGACTGGGAGGCCGCCCAGCAGCCGGCCGAGCAGCCGCAGCCGACCGCCGAGCAGGTCGCCAACTCGCAGCAGGCGACCGCCCAGATGAGCATCACCTCCGACGCGCGGCAGGTGGTGGCGGTCGCCGAGCAGCAGAAGAGCTGACCCGGTGATCTCGGCGACGTTGCGGGCCGCGATCGAGGCGTTGCACCAGGCGATCGCCGACGAGCCGCAACCCGAAGACAAGGCCGCGCTGACCCAGTGCCTGCAGCAGATGCTGAAGGTGCAGGCCAAGAACCTCGCCGAGGGCGACTACGGGCCCGGGCAACAGGGGGCCGGCAACCCGCCCAGCCGGCGGACGGCGCTGATGCAGACACTGGCGGGCGGCCCGGCGTTCTGCGGCGGCCCGCCGACAGGAGGAGGGCCATGAACGCGTACTTTCCGCAGCCGCTGCCGCCCGGCCATCCGGCGCATCCGGCCACCGCGGCGCTGCGGCAGGCGATCCTGGCGCAACTGTTCCAGCAGGGTCTGCACAGGGTCGCGCCGGTCGTCGGTCACCCCGGCCTCGGGTACGGCGGTGCGATTCCCGCGAATCCGTACGCGGGGCCGGTCGATCCGGGCGACGTCGTCGGTCCGATTCACGACATGCCGATGCCAGTCGCCGGCCAGATTCACGGCTACGACCCTGGGCTCGTCGACATCGGGCAAGGCGCGCCGCTCCCGTACGGCGGCTGGCGCGACCGGGTGCTTCCCGCCCAGGGGCAGGCGCTCACCCAGGGGGAGGCGCTCCGGCAGGCGATCGTCGGGCATCTAGCGGCGACAGGGGCGGCAGCACCGGCCCGCCGACGCGCGGTCGCGTTCTAGAGAGGAGGCAGCGATGGTCTTCGATCCCGGCAAACATCCCGACCCGCCGAACATGTGGTCAGACGCCCTGAGAGCTGGGGAGCAGGGCGGCCCCGCACCCGCACCACCCGAGAACGCCGAGGGGCTCGCCGACCAGTACGAGTGGGTCGGACTCGACCGCGCCGAGGCGCGCCAGGTGCCCCGCACGCCGTGAGCGAGCCGCTGCCGGTGACGGTCGAGATGGTCCTGAACATGACCCGCGACGGCAAGAAGGCGCACGAGGCCAGGGTGCCGGTCTACGACCACGCCTACGACGTCTACCGCGCCACCCAGAAGGCCGACAGCGGCAAGCAGAAGTGGGAGTCGACGATGCGCGTCCCCTACGGGCTGCAGACGATCGACACCACGCTCGTCAACATCGTCGGCGACGTGCCCCGCTCCGAGATCCGGCCGCGCCGCCCCCAGGACGCCGCCACGGCGCCGCTGATGCAGCGGCTGCTCGACTACCACGTCGACGAGGACCACCTGGACGAGTCGTGGCCGCTGTTTGTCTGGCAAGCGCTCGTCTACCCATTGAGCGTCGCCAAGGTGCACTGGCTGTACAAGGAGTCGGAGCGGGTGGGGCGCGACTTCATCCCCAACCCCGCCGACCCGCACGTGCCGATCCCGCTCGAGCGGCCCGAGCGGCTGGTCTTGCGCGACGGGCCCACCTTCGAGCCCTGGAACATCTACGACGCCTGGTGGGAGCCGATGGCCCGCGACGTCGACAGCGCCGCCTACTTCGTGCTGCGCTCCTGGGAGTCGCCCGACGACATCCGCAAGAAAACGAAGTCGGAGCAGAACCCGTTCGGCCAGTACGACGAGCAGGCGGTCGCCGAGTTGCTGAAGAGTTCGCCGAAGGGGGCCGGCAACCAACTGTCGTCGCTCGAGCGCTACAAGCAGGGGACTGGCGACAAACGCAAGGGCCGCTACGAGGTGCTCGAGGTGTGGCAGGACGAGGCGCTGGTCGTGGTCGCCGACGAGCGGGTCGTGCTGCGCGCCATCCCCAACCCGTTCTGGCACGGCCGCAAGCCGGTCGTCGCCGCCCAGACCCGCATCGACGGGTTCGAGCTGATGGGGATCGGCGAGACCGAGCTCTTGGACGACCTGCAGCAGACCTTGTGGTCGATCGAGCAGGCGGCGATGGACAACCTGCACATGACCGTCCACCGCGGCTTCACCTACCGCGAGACCGGGGTGTTCGACGTCAGCAAGCTGACCGTCAAGCCGCGGTTCATGTGGCCGGTCCAGGACCACGACGACATCCGGCCGGTCGACATGCCGCAGCTGGGCTCCGACGTCTACCGGCAGATGGACAC
>VBDR01000036.1 GCA_005882135.1 Chloroflexota bacterium | reverse complement strand
AGCGAGCTTCAGCCGCTTCGTGCGCGCATCCATGAGCGTGAGCAGGGGGCGCCGCGAGGTGGAGTGCTGAGTTCGGAGCCTCTCCTGGAGCGCCTGGTTGTCGCGGTCGAACACGTGACGGCGGTCCTCGTCAAGGAGGTCTGAAACCACGCCGATCACGCGCGAGGCGTCCAGCACGTGGACCGTCGAGCCGTCGTAGGCGGGCGCGATGCGGACCGCGGTGTGCTGCTTGGAGGTGGTGGCGCCGCCGATCAGCAGCGGGATCGTGAACTGCCGGCGCGTCATCTCCTTGGCGACCACGACCATCTCGTCCAGCGACGGCGTGATGAGTCCGGACAGGCCGACGACGTCGGCTCCCAGCTCGATCGCGGTGTCGAGGATCTTGTCGACCGGCACCATCACGCCGAGATCGTGGACCTCGTAGTTGTTGCACGCGAGCACGACGCCGACGATGTTCTTGCCGATATCGTGCACGTCGCCCTTGACGGTCGCGAGCACCAGCTTGCCGCGCACGCGCTGGCTCCCCGAGGCCTCCTTCTCCGCTTGCATGAAAGGCTCGAGGTAGGCGACCGCGCGCTTCATCGCCCGCGCGCTCTTGACCACCTGGGGCAGGAACATCTTGCCCGCGCCGAAGAGGTCGCCGACCACCTTCATGCCGTCCATCAGCGGACCTTCGATGACGAGCAGAGGCTTGCCCAGCTTCAGCCGCGCCTCCTCGGCGTCGGCTTCGATGAACTCAACCTCTCCGTGCAGCACGGCGTAAGCGAGCCGCTCTTCGATGGTTCCCTCGCGCCACGCCAGGTCCTTCTCGCGCTTGGCGCCTGCGCCGGTGACGGACTTCGCGAACTCGACCAGCCTCTCGGTGGCGTCCGGCCGGCGATCGAAGATGATGTCTTCGACCAGCTCGAGCAGGTCCTTCGGAATGTCCTCGTAGACAACCAGCTGGCCGGCGTTGACGATGCCCATGTCCAGCCCGGCCTTGATCGCGTGGTAGAGGAACGCCGAATGGATCGCCTCGCGCACGCGGTCGTTGCCGCGGAATGAGAAGGAGAGGTTGGAGACGCCGCCCGAGACGCGCACGCGTGGAAAGCGCTTTTTGATCTCACGCGTCGCGTCGATGAAATTCTTCGCGTACGAGGCGTGCTCCTCGATCCCGGTCGCGATAGGAAGGATGTTGGGGTCGAAGATGATGTCCTCGGGCTCGAAGCCGGCCTTCTCGGTGAGGAGCTTGTAAGCGCGGCTGCAGATCTCGACCTTGCGCTCGAAGGTGTCCGCCTGACCGACCTCGTCAAACGCCATGACCACGGCGGCGGCTCCGTATTCCCGCACCAGCCGAGCCTGTTCGAGGAACGGCTCTTCGCCCCCCTTGAGGCTGATCGAGTTGCACACGCCCTTGCCCTGGACGCATTTCAGCCCGGCCTCGAGCACCGACCACTTGGAGCTGTCGACCATGATCGGAAGCCGGGCGATCTCGGGCTCGGTCGCGATCAGGTTGAGGAAGCGGACCATCGCCGCCTCGGAATCGAGCAGGTCCGCGTCCATGTTGACGTCGAGCAGATTGGCGCCGCCGCGGACCTGGTCCAGCGCGACCTGCACCGCGCCGGTGAAGTCGCCGCTCTCAATCAGGCGCCGGAAACGCAACGAACCGGTCACGTTGGTGCGCTCGCCGACCACCACAAAGCCAGAGTCGGGGCCGATCTCGAACGGCTCGAGGCCGCTGAACTGCGTGCGTGCGACGCGCTCGGGAACCTCGCGCGGCGGGATGCCCTCGAGTGCCTTGCGGATCTGGCGGATGTGCTCCGGCCCGGTGCCACAGCATCCGCCCGCGGCGTTGAGATAACCGGCTTCGGCAAACTCCTTGAGCAGACGGCTGGTGGTCGGCGGCTCCTCGTCGTACCCGCCGAACGCGTTGGGCAGGCCGGCATTCGGGTAGCAGTGGACGTAGACCGGGGCCACGCGCGAAAGCGCGGCGATGTACGGGCGCATCTCCGTCGCCCCCAGCGAGCAGTTGATGCCGGCCGCGAAGGGATCGGCGTGCTCGACCGAGGTCCAGAACGCTTCGACCGTCTGACCCGACAGGTTGCGTCCGCTGCGGTCGACGATGGTCACCGACACGAAGAGCGGCAGGTCGGGCGCCGCCTCTTTTACGGCGGCGATCGCGGCCTTGCCGTTGAGCGTGTCAAAGACGGTCTCGATGAGCAGGAAGTCGACGCCGCCTTCTTGCAGCGCGCGCGCCGCCTCCGCGTATCCGTCTTTGAGCTGGTCGAACGTGACGTCGCGATACGACGGGTCGTCGACCTTGGGCGAAAGCGACAGGGTGACGTTGGTTGGGCCGAGCGAGCCGGCGACGAAACGGTTCTCATAGGCGTCCGCTGCCTTACGCGCAAGCCGCGCCCCTTCCAGGTTCATCTCGTAGGCGAACCCCTCCAGGCCGTAGTCCGCCTGCGACACGCGCGTCGCGGTAAAGGTGTTGGTGGTGATGATGTCCGCGCCCGCCTCGAGATATTCGCGATGAACCTGGGTCACGAGGTTGGGTTGCGTCAGGCAAAGCACGTCTGAGTTGTTGCGCAGGGGCTTGGGATGGTTGCGGAAACGCTCGCCGCGAAACTCCTCGTCGCTGAGGCCTTTGTGTTGCAGCATGACGCCCATCGACCCGTCGAAGATCACGATCCGCTGCTGAAAGAGCTGATCGAGGCGCTGCCAGACAGATCCCGCCACGGCCATGGTGATCCCTAAGGGTACGGGAGTGTCAATCTCCGGCCGGGCTCCAGACCTGGAATCGGCCGTCATCGTAAAGCACCCGCCGGCCGCTGGTCGCGAGCGCATCGGCGGCCTGCTGGCGCTTGATCCTGTTTGTCGTTCGGCCCACATACAGATCGAGGTCGATCACCACATAACAGCTGGCGTCGAGCTTGTCGGGGAAGTCGTTGATCGTGTGACGGTTGGCGAGCCACGCTGCCAGCCCCGCGTCCGCATTCACCGGTGCGTCGCGCGGGATCATCGAGGTCGCCGTCGCCAGCTGGGAGACGCTGTTGGGCCTCGAATAGAGGTTTTGATGGCTGAGGAGTGCTGGGGGAAAGCGTCCCATGCCCAGACCAAGGATCAGCGCGGGCAGCATCGCCGCCAGCGCCACCGCCGGCTTGATCGAGCGCAGCAGCAACAGCCTCCTCCCGCCCAGCCCGCCCGCGACCATGAGCGGAAACAAAAGAAGCAAGACGTAGTGCAGGTGCAGGTCGTTCTGCGGGTTGTGCGCGCTGAGCACGTTGGCCAGATAGGGCGGGATCGCGAGCAGCAGCCATCGCGGCGCGAGCAGCGGCAGGGCGAACATCGACGCGATGATCGCCGCGAGCATGGACAGCGCCTGTGGTCGCACCAGCTGCTCCGCGATGGCCAGGGGCGAGACCGGGTTGGCTGGATCCAGGCCCAGCAACCATAGGTAATAGATGAAGTCGGAGTAGCCCGCGTTGCGGAAATGCTGCTGCACGATGCCGGTGCCGATCAGCAACCATGCGACCGCCAGATAGAGCACGAAGCGCCAGTGCTTCTTGACCGCCGGGGCACCGTAGGCCGACATAAGGATGGCGATCATGGCGACGGTATAGACCTGGTCCTCCTTACAGCTGAGATCCAACACGCAGAAGGACCACATCGCGACGCGCCGGCCGCGGATCCCGGCCCAGGCGGCGAGCAGGGCGAAGCTGAGCGCCATGTTCTCGGGATGGAAGAAGTCGCGTGCGGCTTCCTGGAGCGCGGCCCAGAAAGGGATCGGCGCCGACAGTGCGACCGCCAGCCATGGGGACTCGACCCGCTCGGCCGGGAGAATGGCCCGGAAGAAGAGGTAGGCGGCGGGAGCCGTGGCCGCCAGCCCGGCGGACGAAAAGATGAGGAGGACCGTGGGACTCGGCCAGAGTTTCTCGACCGCGGCCAGCACGACGAAGATCGGCTCGAGGTGGATGCCGAGGAAGTTCGCACGGGCGAAGCTCGAGTAAAACCCCTGGCCTTGGGAGATGTTCCAGATCACCTGCTGGTCGTACGCGAGGTCCCAGGCCTCGCTGGTCATGCCGTAGAGCCGCTGCAGGTCGCCATGAAGCGTCCACGCGAAAGCGACCGCGGCGGCCAGCAGCGGCACGGCCGGGAACACCCACCACGCCTCCGCGGCCGACTTCGTTCGCTGCGCCCCTCCGATTTGAAGGGCATCCACACTCATCGCCAGCCGAGCTTATCAAGGGATAATCCGCCTGATGGCCCGTCAGGCGGCCGCCGATACCCCGCACGTCTCGGTGATCGTTCTCGTCTACAACGAAGTCGATAGCGTCGATCCACTTCATCGCGAGCTGATGGGCGTGCTCGAGGCCCTGGGCACATCCTTCGAGGTGCTGTACATCGACGATGGCAGTCGCGACGGCAGCACCGAGCGCTTGGGCCAGCTTGCATCACGGGATGCGCGGGTGCGTGTGGTGAGCTTCCGCCGCAACTTCGGCCAGACAGCCGCCGTGCAGGCGGGCATCGATTACAGCCGCGGCGCGGTCCTCGTTTTCCTCGACGGCGACCTGCAGAATGACCCGCACGACATCCCTCACCTCCTCGAGAAGATCGACGAGGGCTATGACGTCGTGAGCGGCTGGCGCCGCGACAGGCATGACGACGCCACTCGCGTCATCCCTTCGAAGGTCGCGAACTGGGTCATCGGTCGCGTGACCGGGGTTTCACTGAGCGACTTCGGATGCACGCTGAAGGCCTATCGTCGCGAGGTCATCCAGGACGTGCGGCTGTATGGCGAGATGCACCGGTTCATCCCGGTCTTCGCGGCTATGGTCGGGGCGCGCATCACCGAGCTTCCAGTCAATCACCGCCCCCGCACGTACGGGAAGTCGAAGTACTCGCTGTCGCGCACGTCGCGAGTCATGCTCGACCTGATCACGGTCAAGCTTCTGGGGAGCTACTCCACCAAACCCATCTACTTCTTCGGATTTGCCGGTTTCTGGCTGTGGGTGCTCGCGTTGGTGCTGGCGGTGATCGTGCTCGTCCAGAAGCTGCTTCCGCCTTACCCCTATGCCCATAACAACCCGCTTCTCCTGCTGTCAGTCGTCCTTGTCATCATCGGCGTCCAGTTCATCCTCATGGGCTTGCTGGCGGAGCTCTCGGTCCGGACCTACCACGAGTCACAGTCGAAACCGACGTACGTGGTCCGCGAGGTCATCGAGAAAAACCCTCACCGGCAACCGGCGACGAACGGGAGACCCGCCGTCCGAGCCAGGTGACTCACCACCGCTAATGTGCGGAATCTGCGGCGTGGCGGGCGGGGATCCTGCGGATGGTCGTGACCTCATCCGTCGGATGTGCGCGGCCATGGTGCATAGAGGACCTGACGACGAAGGGGGCGTGCACCTCGATGGCGTCACCCTCGGCATGCGCCGGCTCTCGATCATCGACCTCGCGGGCGGACACCAGCCGATGCACAACGAAGACTCGACGGTATGGGTGGTCCAGAACGGCGAGATCTACAACCACCTGGAGCTTCGCCGGCAGCTGATCGCCGCCGGTCACGCCTTTGCGACGCAGTCGGACACTGAGGTGCTGGTCCACGGTTATGAGGAGTGGGGCGAGCAGATGGTCGAGCGCTTGAACGGCATGTTCGCGTTTGCTCTGCTCGACCGGCGCCGCTCACTCGTTGTTCTCGCCCGCGATCGGGTCGGCATCAAACCCCTGCACTATGCTGTCGAATCCGGCCGCCTCGTCTTCGCGTCGGAGCTCAAGGCGCTGCTCCGAGATCCGGCCCTGCGCAAAGGCGTCGACCCCGTGGCGCTCGACGAATACCTCGCCCACGAGTTTGTGCCATCGCCGCGCAGCATCGTCCGCGGTATCGACAAGCTGCGTCCAGGCCACACCCTCACCTGGTCGCTGGCCGAACAGAGGCCGCGGCTTCGCCGCTACTGGGCCGCGGAGCTCAATGTCGATGGCAAACAGCGCGACCGCAACCTCGACGAGGAATGCGCAGAGCTGCGCACCGTGCTTCGTGAGTCTGTGCGCAAGGAGCTCATCAGCGACGTTCCACTGGGGGTGTTCCTTTCAGGCGGCATCGACTCGAGCGTCGTGACCGCGATGATGACCGAGCTCGGCGGCGACGTGAAGAGCTTTTCGGTGGGTTTCGCGGAGCCCTCATTCGACGAGGCCGCGCATGCGCGGGTGGTGGCGAGACATCTTGGCACCGACCACCACGAGCTGACGCTGGAGCCCGCGATGCTGCTCGGACTCATTCCAAAGCTGCCCGAGCTGCTCGACGAACCGCTGGGGGACGCGTCCATCATCCCGACGTACCTTCTTTCGGTCTTCACGCGCCAGCACGTGAAGGTGGCGCTGGGCGGCGACGGAGGCGACGAATTGTTCGCGGGTTACCCAACCCTTCAGGCGCACAGGCTCGCTGGCTATTACCTGCGTGCGCCACGGATGCTGCGGCGCGGACTGGTCGAGCCATTGGTCAGGCGCCTGCCAGTATCGCGGGGCAACCTCAGCTTCGACTTTCGGGCCAAACGCTTCGTGAGCGGAGCGGACCAACCGGTCGCCGAGAGGCATCAGCGCTGGATGGGATCGTTTGCGTCAGAGGATCGGACCGCTTTGCTTTCGCGCAGCGTGCGCGAGGAAATCACCGCGGCCAATGGCGGCGGATCGCCTGACGAGCACGGCTCGTATGACCCGATCAACCAGGTCCTGATGATGGATATGCGGCTCTATCTCGAGAACGACATCCTCGTCAAGCTGGATCGGGCATCGATGAGGGCGTCGCTCGAAGGTCGGGTGCCGCTGCTGAACAACGATCTCGTCGCTTATGCGACCAGCCTCCCGCTCGACCTCAAGCTGCGCGGCTTGCGCTCCAAGTACCTGTTGAAGCGGGCGATGCGCGGCATCCTGCCGGGGCGGATCCTCAGCCGCCCGAAGAAGGGGTTCGGCATCCCGGTCGCGGAGTGGTTTCGGGGGCCGCTCAGGGAGCAGATGTTGTCGGTGCTGGCACCGGAGCGCATCGGTCGGCAGGGATTGTTCGACGTGCGGGCGGTCGGGGGGTTGATTGACGATCACCTTGCCGGGCGGCGTGACAACCGCAAGCAGCTCTGGACGCTGTTCGCGTTCCAGGTCTGGTACGAGGGGTACCTGGCGGGCCAAAGGTAGACCCGCGCGAGTCGAAAAAGAGGTCTTGACACTGCCGCTGGCTCCGATGCATACTCTTAATGCATACTGAGTATGGATAATGTCGCTTAGGTACGGGGTGCTGGGACTCCTCGCCGAGGAGCCGCTCCACGGATACGAGGTGAAAAACCGTTTTGAAGCGCTGCTCGGCGGTACCTGGGAAGTCAATATCGGCCAGGTCTACACGACGCTCCAGCGCCTCGAGCGCGACGGGCTGGTCCGCCCGCTGGGTCGCCGGGGTGACCGCGGCAAGCTCCTCTACGAGCTTTCCGCCTCGGGCCGCGAAGCGCTGGACGCTTGGCTCGCCGAGCCTGACCTTGGCCCGCAGCGCCTGCATGAGGAGATCTACGTGAAGCTGCTCCTCGCCGCGCGGCTGGCCAACGGCGATCTCGGGCCGCTGCTCGCGCGACAAAAGCGCGCCTATCTCCAGCTGCTGCGAGACCTGAACCAGCTCGAGGACCGAGCGAAGAGAGACGGACGCAACGACCTGGCGCGGCTGGTCCGCGGCGCCCTACTTCACACGGAGGCTGACATCAAATGGATAGACGAGCTGTCGGAGCGAAGCGTTGGTGGGAGGACGGTGACCGAATGAGCGAGCTCGTGCGGCTAACCGACATCACGAAGGTATACCAGGGAGGCGTCACCGGCGCACTCAACGGCGTCTCGCTGAGCATCGACCGGGGTGAGTTCAGCGCCATCATGGGGCCGTCCGGCAGCGGAAAATCGACCCTGCTCAACCTCGTCGCGGGACTCGACCGGCCGTCGTCCGGGAGCGTGGTCGTGGGCGGAACCGAGCTCGGCCGTCTGGGGGAGGCGGGGCTCGCCCGCTTCCGTCGCGATCGCGTCGGTTTCGTGTTCCAGTTCTTCCACCTGCTGCCGAACCTGACCGCCCTCGAGAACGTGCTCATTCCGGCGCAGCTCAAGAGCCGGACCAGCGTCGAGGCCGCCGGCCGCAAGCTCCTATCGCGGTTGGGCATCGATGACATTGCCCATCGGTATCCGGCCAAGCTGAGCGGTGGTCAACAGCAGCGGGTCGCCATCGCGCGCGCTCTGATCAACCAACCAGATCTCCTCCTGGCCGACGAGCCGACCGGCGCGCTGGACACGAAGAGCGGCGACCAGGTCATGGAGCTGCTGGCTCAGCTTCATCAGCAGGGCCAGACCATCGTCCTCGTCACCCACGACCCAAAGCTCGCCACGCGCTACGCCGCCCGCGTGATCAGCATCATGGACGGCCGGGTGGTCGACGACGCGCGGCTCGAGACGGCTGAGCGCAAGCCGGCGGACGTGATTCGCGTGCGAGGCGAGGAGACGGCTCGATGAACGCGATCTTCATCAAGGCATGGGCCGATCTGCGCAGGCGGCGGCTCCAGGCGGCTGTGATTTTCCTCACGGTGCTTTTGGCCGTGGGCACCGGAATGATGGCCCTGACCCTGATGACGCAGACGAGCGACCCGTATCGGACAGCGTTCGCGGCGCAGAAGGGCGCGCATCTCCAGGTTTATTACGACGGTGCGACCTCGCGGCAGGCACTCGCCGCGACGCCTTCGCTCATCGGCGCGTCGTCCTTCGGGGGACCGTACCCATCGACAACGATCGAGTTTCAGCATGGAAGCCGGAAGTTCTCGCTCGACACGTTCGGCCGCGACAACCCCGCGGGCGATGTCGAGGTGCTGAGGATCACGGCGGGGCACTGGCCCACCTCTAATGACGAGATCGCGCTCACGCGATCCTTCGCCGAGCTCAACAACATCTCGATCGGCGACCGGCTGAAGGTGGTCAGTGTGCCGCAGAGGCCCGTCCTGACCGTGGCGGCAGAGCTCGTCGATATCGACGAAGGGAGCGCCGACCTCAGCAGCCAGCATGCCTGGGTCCCGAGTGCGGCGATCCCCACCCTCACCCCTTCGACGCCGCACTCGGCCTTCTACAAGATGGACTACCGCTTCGCGACCGACCCCAGCGCGGCACAGCTGGCCGGCTACGTGGCTCAGCTCAGAGCTGGCTTGCCGGCGGGAAGCGTCGCCGGGGCGACCAACTTCCTGCTGATCGCAAGCATCTTCAACATCACCAACCAGATCCTCACCAGCGTGCTGGTCGCGTTCAGCGTCTTCGCGCTCGCGGCCACCGCCGCCATCGTGGCCAACCTGGTGACTGGAATTGTCGTTTCCTCGTATCGCGAGATCGGGATCATGAAGGCGATCGGCTTTGCGCCGCGTGACGTGGTGGCTGTGCTGGTGTTGCAGATCCAGGCGCCCACGCTGCTCGCCTGCCTGATCGGCATTCCAGTGGGCGCGGTCGCCACCCAGCCTCTACTGGCGAACAGCTCGCACGCACTTGGCCTTGCGTACGAACCCAGCTTTTCCATCGGAATGGGCCTGCTTGCCCTGGCGGGTGCCCTGGTCCTCACCGGCCTTGCCGCCGCGCTGCCTGCCATACGAGCCGGGTTTTTGAAGCCAATCGTGGTGCTGACCACGGCCACCGCGCCGCGGGGCGCCAGCGGACGCTTCTTGCGCCTGGCTGCCAACCGGCTTCGGCTTCCGCAGCCCATCGTGCTCGGCGTCGGCGAGGCGTTTGCCCGCCCGCTGCGCAGTGGCCTCACAGTGCTTGCCATCCTGCTGGGCGCGGCGACGGTGGCGGTAGCCATCGGCATGCCGCGCAGCTTCCAGAAGATCAACGACAGTGAGACCTCCGCAGGCAACATGCAGGTGATCGTCACGCGTAATGACGGTTTTCCTGACTCGGATGTGATGCGGATCCTGACCGCCCAGCCCGAGACGACGCGCGTCGTGGGACTGAGTGGGGTCAATATCGATGTCCCCGGAATCAGTAATCCGGTGAACACCCGAGTGTTCCGGGGAGACTCGTGGCACCTGGGCTATCTGCTGGTCGCCGGCCGCTGGTTTGACGGCCCGGGCGAGGTTCTGGCTGAAAAGGCGCTGCTCCGCGACGCGCACCTCTCCATCGGCGACACCTTCACCGGGATGGCCAACGGCCGGCCGCTTCGGCTGCGGGTCGTTGGTGAGGTCTATGACGTATCGAATCTCGGTCATGAGCTGTTCACGGATTGGTCGACTTACGCCGAGTTCAGTCCCGAGTCGAGTCCCGTCGTCTACTACATAACCCTTACGCCGAGCGCAAACGTCGGCGAATACATGCGTCGGGTTGCCGCAGCCGAGCCGGACTTCATCGACGTCCAGCCGAACAACACGGGGCTCATCGCGCCAGTGAAGATAATCGACTCGGTGCTGGTGCTCATCGCGATCGTCATCGCGTTGATCGCCGCGGGCGGGGTCTTCAACACGCTGCTCCTCAACACACGCGAGCGGATGCGAGACACCGCCACCTTGAAGGCGGTAGGGATGAGCCCGCGCCAGGTCCTGGTCATGGTCGCCGCTTCGGCCGGGCTGCTTGCCGTGATCGGGGGGCTGCTCGCCACGCCCCTGGGTGTGGTGTTGAACAGGCTCCTTCTAGACGTGGTCAACAGCTCGGCGGGCAACGACACGCCGCCTTCGGGCTACGCAGCGCTCAACCCGACGGAGCTGGCCGGCATCTTGCTGATGGTTGTGACCGTCGCTGTTGCCGCGGCTCTGATCCCTGCCAGGTGGGCGGCGCGGACCAACGTCGTAGAGGTGCTTCATTCGGAGTGAAAGAGCTTGCCTGGGGTCGCCTCGGCCGGACGTCCGCCTGGCTTTTCGGTGGCCTGGTCGTCGCGGGCGGAGTCCTGGTCACGGTTGTCGGTGTCGGCATCCCGCCGACGGAACCCGACCTGGCAAGGCATTACGACTATGTGCGAAGCATCTGGCCCGAGCTTTACGTCTCGTTCCTGCTGTTCATCGCTGCGTTCATAAGCCTTGCGCCGCTGGGCCTCGCACTTCGCGAGTTTTTCGGGCGGGACCTCCGCGCGGAGCTGATGTACATGTCGTTTCTGGCGGCTGCGATCGTGGGCGTGCTCTGGATGCTTGTCCAGCTCGGGTCGGCGCAGGCCGTTGTGCGTGACACCGCCGGCGCCACGCCCGAGCAGCTCAACGTGGTGGGGGCCTCGTCGAGCATCTGGTCAGGCGCGATCAACTGGATCCAGCGGGGGTTCCTGTTGTTTGCGAGCCTGGGGACGTACTGGACGGGGCGGAGTGCCCTGCTCCAGGGGTCCTTGACGCGCCCGCTCGCCTGGCTGAGCATCGCACTCGCGGTCGCCTATTGGCTTGGGTTGGCGAGCCTGGTGGTGCGGGATCTGGGGATTCCTTTTCCTGATGCTGTGGGCTCAATCCTGATTGCGTTGGGGGCGGGGGTCTCACTGGTATGGGCGGGATGGTTGGGCTGGGTGTTGGGTCGCCGCGGGGCCTTGAAGGTTGGTTGACGAAGACTGGGAAGAGCGCGTCGGGTGGGTCTGGGAAGCCGGATTGAATAAATTGGCGGCTGTTAACGCTTTGCTTGCAGGTGGTCAGGGCGGGCGAAGGGGTCAAGTTCATTCCGCCTGACCGGGTGATTCCAAAACGGGTCCGCGGGCCAGGAATGCGCTGGGCGGCCTGACGCCACAGCCTGGATATTTGCTATATTCAGTATGTGCTGAATATAGAGAACAAGAAGAGAACAGCATCGCCCGTCGATGGGCAGCTTCAGATCGCCGATGACATCGGCCGTCTCTACGCGAGGTACGGGCTTGCGCTGAGCATTGGGCGCGTCTTTGGACTGCTGCTCGCGAGCGACGGCCCGCTCAGCCTCGACGAGATCGCGATCGCGCTGGGGATCAGCAAGAGCGGCGCCAGCGTCGCGGCGCGTGACCTCGAGCGGGTCGGCGTCGTGCACCGGCTCGGCACCCCTGGAAGCAAGCGTGTTCTTTATGAGGCGACCGATGAGATGGAATCGACGTTCACGGGAACGTTTGCGCGGGTGAGGGATTCGCTGAACGCGATGAAGCGTGCGCAGTCCCATCTTGGCCCGGGCAAGGCCAGGCGGCGGATGAAGGAAATGGTTGAGGTACATGAGTTCTGGCTCCGAGAGAGCACGGGAATCCTCGACCGCTGGAGGCGTAGGAGGCAAAGCAAATGACCGCATCGATCATTGAAGTGGAGGGCTTGACCAAAAGCTACGGCGGCAAGCGGGGCATCATCGATGTCTCGTTCCAGGTCGGCGAAGGTGAGGTGTTCGGCTTTCTCGGGCCCAACGGCGCGGGCAAGACGACCACCATCCGCGTCCTCATGGCGTTGCTCCGCGCCGATTCCGGGACGGCCCGGATCGCGGGCCTCGACTCTTGGGACCGGTCGCTCGAGGTCAAGCGACTGCTCGGCTACGTGCCTGGTGAGCCCTCGCTCGATCCGAACCTCACCGGCGGCCAGCTTCTCGAATACTTCGCGAACCTCCGCGGCGGCGTCGACCAGGCGTATCTAAAGACGCTGATCGAGAGGCTCGACCTCGACACCAGCCGCAAGTTTCGCCAGTACTCGACGGGCAACAAGCGGAAGGTGGTCCTCATCCAGGCTTTCATGCACCGGCCCCGTGTCCTCATCCTCGATGAGCCGACGAGCGGACTCGATCCTTTGAATCAGCAGGAGTTCGACGGCATGGTCAAAGAGGCGCGAGAAGAAGGGCATACCGTGTTCCTGTCGTCCCACGTCTTGAGCGAGGTCGAGAAGACCTGCACACGGGTCGGAATCATTCGCGAGGGCCACCTTGTCCGCATTGGCGACGTGGCGGAGCTGAAGGACATCAAGCGCTACGAGATCACGATCTCGTTCGCGCACCCGATACCGGTCGACGCTTTCACGAAGCTCGACGGCGTGACCGACGTCGAGACTCTGCGCGACGGCTCGGCGGTGCGGCTGGCGATGCAAGGCGCGGCGGACGCCGTCATCAAGGCCGCGGCGCAGTATCCGGTCGTCTCGCTGACGAGTTACGAGCCGAGTCTCGAGGATGTCTTCCTTCGCTACTACGAGCGTGATGGTGAAGCCCCGAAGGAGGCCGCCGGTGTGGCTTAGGAGCATCTACCTCAAGACGCTTCGCGACTACCGCGTCCCCATCCTCGGGTGGGGCATCGGCATGGGCCTGGTCATCGTTTCTCCGATGGCAAGCGTCAGCGAGCTCGTGAGGACTCCAGAGGCGCGGGCTGCCCTGGTGAGCCTTGCCCAGACCTTTGTATGGAATGCGGACGCGATTGCGGCCGACACCGTCGGCGGCTACGCGACTTTCAAGATCGGCATCTTCATCTTCCTCATAGGCATCTGGCCGCTCCTGGCGGCCAGTCGGATGCTGCGCGGTGAGGAAGATCGATCGTCGCTCGACATGCTGCTGTCGGTGCCGCGCGGCCGCGTCCGTGTCGCGCTCGAAAAGCTGGCGGCGATGTGGACGGCGCTGTTCGCGATGGCAGTCATCATCGGTGTCCTTGCGTTCCTAGGCAGGACCGCGTTCAAGGCAAGCTTCGGTTTGGGCGACGCCCTCCTTTTTGGGCTCGACCTCGCCCTTTTCTGCGCGGTCATCGGCGGCGTTGCACTGTTGATCTCACAGTTCACCCACGAGCGTGGTCCCGCCGCCGGCACCACCGCAGGGCTGCTGCTCATCTTCATCGTCCTCGATATGGTCCACCGCGTGATCCCGAACACCGATTGGATTTCGCGCCTTTCGCCGATCTACTACTACAACCTCAGCAAGCCCCTTGTCCCGACCTACGGCGCCAGCCTGGGCGGCATGCTCGTGCTACTCGCTCTTGCGGTGGCCCTGAGCGCGGCGGCGGTCTGGCTATTTGCCCGCCGCGACGTCGGCGACACCGTGCCTCTGCCCCGGTGGCTGCGCCTGTCCGACCGTGTCGCCGGCCCGAGCCGCTCGCTGCCGGAGCGGGAGTGGTCGCTCCGATCGGTTTACGCCCGAAGCCTGGGCATGATCGCCGTGCCGACACTCTGGTGGACGCTCGGCATCGCCGGGGGCGCCGCCTGGATGGTCATCGTCGTCCAGCAGGTGGAAGGCAAGCTCAAGACGCTCTACACCGACTCCCCGTTCCTGACCGACCTCATCAAGAACCTTGGTGGCGCCAACGCGGAGTTCAACGCCGCCTTCCTCGCCGCTATGTTCTCGCTGCTCCCCTTGCTCCTCATGGCCTTCGCCGTGACACAGGTCAACCGCTGGACCGCGGACGAGGACGACGGCCGGCTCGAGATCGTGCTGTCGACCCCCCAGTCACGGCCGGTCGTACTTTTCGGTCGGTTTGCGGCGCTGGCCACCTCCACGGTCGTGGTTGCGGTGGCGACGCTGGCGGGCGCCGCGTTGGCGTCATCGGCGACGGGTATCAAGCTCGACTCCACCAACCTCGCCGAGGCGACCCTGGGCCTGGTCCCGATGGCGCTTTTCGTAGCCGCGATCGGCTACCTGGCCGCGGGCTGGCTGCGCAGCGCGGCCGACACGGGTCTGATCAGCTTCCTGCTGGCGGCCTGGTTCTTCATCACCTTTGTCGGGCCGGAGCTGAAACTTCCCGAGGCGACGCTCAAGCTCTCCGCCTTCTACTACTACGGCACGCCGCTGCTCCACGGGCTTCAGCTCGCCAACGTGGCGGTGATGGTGGCCGTCGGCGCGGCGGCCCTCGCCCTCGGCACCCTCCGTTTCGCCCGCAAGGACATCGGCGTCTGAGGCCGACTTACATGTTTTTTACAGCAAATCCCTCCGAACGCCACTAGCGTTCTCCTTCCACGGTTTTTCAGTTTCTGGAGGGATTTGGGGTGAAAAGGGTGCTGGTGGCTGCCGCCTTGGCGGCCGGACTTCTGGTGGCTTCGCCAACTTCTGCGGGCGCCTGGGCGACGTTCTGCGACTGGGACCCGATCGTCCTCATCGTGACCCCGGCCGGCAACATCGTGCCCGTCTACGACAGCGTGTGGACGGCGAGCCCGCTGGACCTGGGCCTGCCGCTCGAGAGCTACACCGTCTCGCGCGTCTATGACGCGTCCGGCAAGCCTCACACGGCCGTCGACATGAAGATCACCGTGCCCACCGGGCTGCTCTTCCGGTACACGGTGAAGGACATGGTGACGAGCGGTTTGCTCGGAACAGGCACCGTTTACGCGCTTAAGTACGGGACCAGCGGCACGCCGGTCCACCTGTACTTCACCTTAAGCCAGGCCTGACCCATGTCGCCGCGACGGCGATCTGAGCTCTACCGGCTGGGCGTAGGCGTGGGGGCCCTCGCCACCTTCCTGGCCGCGTTCGGCCGGCTGGCGGGCGAGCGCGCCGACTGGTGGCTGATCGCCTCGATCGTGGTGACCGGGATCCTGGCCCTCGAGTTCCCGCTCCACATCAGCCTGAACGAGAAGGTGAGCGTCGCCACGGCCGTGTTCTTCGCGGCCGTCCTGGTCCTTCCCGCCTGGCAGGCGGCGGCGCTGGTCGGCGTCCTGCAGGCCTCCGATCTCTGCCTGGCCGCCTACAGGAAGGTGCGGTCTACCCATGAACGCCCACCGCTGCGCGCAGTCGCGATCAACATCATCTTCAATGGCGGCCAGGCTTATCTGGCCGCCCTCGGCGCCGGCCTTCTGCTGTCCGCTGGAGGGGTCTCAGCGCGCGACGGGCTGGCCGGGCCGCCGGACGCGTTGGTGCTCATCGCCGCCGCGATCGTCATGTACGCCACCAACGTCTTCCTCGTTGCGGTGGCGGCCGCGCTTGCGACCTCGCGCAATCCGGTGGCCCTGGTCTTGAACGGGCAAAAACTCGTATATGTGCAATTCGCAAGCCTCTATGTGGTGGGGGCCCTGGCCGCGTTCGGGGCGGTTCGCTGGCCCTGGGTGCCGGTGCTATCGATCATCCCTGGGGTCCTCGTCTACCACTCCCTCAAGCAGCGAATCGAGCTCGGGCACGACGGCATGAGGGCGATGGAGAGGATGGCGGACGAGGTCGACCGCCGCGATCCGTACACGTTCCAGCATTCGCAGCGGGTCGCAATCTACTCAAACGCGATCGCCCGCAAGCTGGGCTTCACCGCCGCGGAAATCGAGCTGGTCGCGCTTGCGGCCAAGGTCCATGACATCGGCAAGATCCGCATCCCCGACTCGATCCTGCTCAAGCCCGACAAGCTGTCGGATGCCGAGCGTCGTGTGATGGAAACCCATCCTCGGCTCGGGTTCGACATCCTGAAGCAGTTCTCTGGCTACGCGAAGGTGCTGGAGCTGGTGCTGACCCATCACGAGCGTTACGACGGTCGGGGCTATCCCAACGGGACTGTCGGCCGGCACCTGCTCTTGATCGCCCAGGTGATCCCTGTCGCTGACTCGCTCGACGCAATGACGAGCGCCCGCGCCTACCGCGGCGCCCGATCGTGGGCCTTGGCCCTCGACGAGCTTCGGCGGGGCGCCGGTACGCAGTGGAATCCACACGTGGTCGAGGCCGCGATGACGGTCCTGGCCCAGGAGGCTCGCACGGTAGAGAGGCGGCCCGGCCCGGCTCCGGCGATCGCCTAACGCCTGACCAGCACGTCGGTAGGTGCGGCCCCTCGGCCGCCGGCGTCACTCCCAGATGACGGAGACGAGCTACAGGCCGGCTTCGAGCTTGGCCTTCTCTCCGGCCTTGCGCATCTTGTCGACCCGCTTCCGTAGGTCCTTCCGGCGCTGCTCGCCCCGGTCAGGATCCAGGAAGTAGGTGGCAGCGGCGGCAAGACCCATCCACATCATCAGGCGCGTCAGCCTGAACCGCATGAACATCACCTAGAGAACGGATTCATGCCGCGCCAGTACCCAGAGAAGCGGGGGGCGCTCGGCGCGCCCCCCGTTGTGGTGTCTAACAGCTAGGGCGCTGTCGTGAAGCTGAAGATGTCGGAGTTGCCGAAAGTCGGCTCGCAATCCTGCTGCGGCGCCGGCCGCGTCACGGTGCTCACGGGAGGACGTAGAGACAACCGCCAGGCGTCCATGGCCGGGCAGTCAGCTGCGTTGCGTGTGTCGTTATAGACGGCGGCTCCGTATGTGCGAGTCGCCACGGAGTAGACGTAGTCACCGAGAAACTCACCCACCAGGTTGTTCTGGCTCGATCCTCGCGGATCGCCTGCAGCCCCCCGTTTGATCTCGCTGAACGCGCCTGTTGGGGTACCTGAATTGGTCGAGGAGCTTGCCCTGAGGAAGACTCCTAACAGCGACCGTGTGGTTGCCGTGGTGGTCTGATACGGCGTTGTGAACGCGTCGTACACGACGTAGACGCTCGTTCCGTCAGGCGAGATCGATGGAGCGGTGTAGTAGCCGCGGTCGGTCGAGCCTTCGATCGCCCTTGGCGTTGACCACGTCTTGGCCTTGTCGGTCGATTCCGTGAAGTAGACATGTGGCTTGGTGATCGCGCCGCTGACGTAGGTCATCACGATCCGGTTCGTGGCATCGGCGCCCGTCGGCGCGCCGTTGGCGATATCCACGCTCGGCGCGGGAGCCAGGTCGCTCCGCGCCCCCGCGATTCCATCGATTGTCGGCCGGCCGAGCACTGGGTCGAAAATGCCAGGTTGGGTGACCGGCCCGGCTACCGCGCGCGGCGCCGACCATGTCCCGCCGCCGTTCGACGAGATGGAGACGAACTCAAAGGCGTCGTGCCCGGCTGAGGAAAGGGTCGCCACGCCGAAAACGTAGGCGTTGCCGGTGCTGTCGGTTCGGATGGTGCAGCCATCCACCGGGTTGCGCTGGCCGTTGTTGGCCGCCGCCCCGATCGGGTGCTGGCTCCAGGTTTGGCCACCATCGCTTGAAACCGCGACTTTGAGCTGCGCCGGAGCCGCGTTGGGGCTCTTCTCCTGGCCCATAAAGTCCGCCCAGCAGGTGTAGACGTTGCCGAAGAACGGGCTGGACGAAGCGTTGTCGGCCCAGATCTGCTCCTTGTCGGAGAAAGTCGTTGAAGATTGGTGCGCTACGAGCACCGGTGGCATCCAGGCTGCCTTGCCTGCGGCAGTGCTGGTCGAGGCCATCGCCACATCGTCGGTGCGCGAGACCGCGAGCGCCTCGAAGCCCTTGAACACCTCTTCTGATCGGGTCGCGCCGAGGTTTGCAGCCAGGTTGGCGTAGTACAGGCGCGAGCCATTCGTCCAGCTGAATGCGCCGTTTGCCCCGGGCTTCGGACCGAACGCGAGCGCGGGGTCACCGCCCGATACGAGCCCGTTCTCCGCATACCAGGGCAGCGTCCCGATCGGACCGGTTGTCGGGGTGCACCCGGGATCTGTGTTGCCAACCACACCCAGACAGCCACGGGCTGTCAGGCCTGTGTACGTCGGCTGGCTCCACGACTTACCGGAGTCGAACGAGAAGTACACACCGGACACACCAACGCCAGGGGTGAAAGGACAGGTCGTGTCATTGCCCGCGTTGCAGGCCTCCATGTCGATGTTTTCGTTGGCGCCTGCAACCAGGATGTTGGAGTGGTTGGCGTCGACGGCAAGTGCCGGCTCGTTCTGCTTGTTCTGTGAGAAAGGTGACGATGGACTGCCGGTTGTCACCAGCCCGGGGTTTGGTTCTGCGCCCAACGTAGTTGTCGCCACGATGAGCGCGAAAACGGCCGCGACAGGGATCGCCGAAAGCTTGGTCATCCTTGTTCCCCCCACACACACCCGGCCGGCTTCAGTCTGTCAGCCAGTCTAATCACGTCGGGTCGTGGACCACAACTCTTGAATACGGAAGCCCTCGCGGAGCAGCTAGGTTAGACACGACGTGACTCGCCGCGGCCTTCTGTTGTTCGCCGCCATGAGCGTGATCTGGGGCATCCCATACCTTCTGATCCGCGTCGCGGTCGGCGAGATCTCACCCGGGACCCTCGTGTTCGTGCGCACAGGGGTGGCCGCGCTGGTCCTGATGCCGGTCGTTTTCGCGCGAGGCGGGTTGCGCGGGATCGGCAACAGATTGCAGGATCTGTGCTTGCGACCCGCCGCATGAGGTCCGCACGATCAAGGCTGAATACCGGGGCAGGGTGCCCGAGGAGTCCATCGACCTCGCCGCCGACGAGTCGATTCAATGCCTTGCCGACTCCCGCGTGCCGCAGTTCGTACCCCTGTTCGTAGGCCGGTTCATCCGGTAGCGGCTTCGCGAGCTCGTGGCAGCAGGGACCGCCTCCAGAAGGTAGCCGGCGGGCCCGAGGCCGGGCTCTCGTACTTCCCGGGTCCGGCACGTTTTCGGGTGTATGAAGGCGACGTGGCCTGCTGCGTTCGGGGCCCTCGTCGCCTCCACCGCGGCGCCCATCGTCGCCGCCGCGGGCGGCATGATCCTGCTCGGCGCCTGTACGAGCTGCCAGTCAACCGTGCGCGAGGCGGCCATCCCGGTGATCGCGGCGGGCTCCTTCGACGGCGTCGAGGCTGACCAGCGCGCCCACCGCCTTTACCTCGGCGACAGCGCCGCCCACGGGATCGACGTCGTGGACATCTCCTCGACAACCCCTCGATTCGTGCGCACGATCGATGTGGCGGGTGCGCCCAACGGCCTTGCCGTTGCGGAGGACACCCACCGCCTGTATGCCGGCCTGATCGGCGGCTCTGTGGCGGTGATCGACACCGATGAGAGCTCTCCGAAGTTCATGCAGATGATCGACCGGGTCACCGTCGACAGCTTGGCCGCGGACCTTCTCGACTACAGCGCCCAGAAGCAGCGGGTGTATGTCGCCACCGGACAAAGCGGCGAGGTCGTGGGTATCGACACCACCACCAATCAGGTCAAAGAGCGATTGGCCGCGAAGGTACCCGTCGAGCAGCCGCGCTTCAACCCGTCCGACGGCCTGGTGTACGCGGCGAGCACCGAGACCGACTCGGTGGTGCAGATCAATCCGGCCAGCGGAAAGGTGACCAATACCTTCAAGGTGGCCGGCTGTCATCCCGCGGGCCTCGCGATCAACCCCAACCGCCAGCTGGCGCTCATCACCTGCAGCGGCAGCGTCGCCCTGATCAACCTTCGGAATGGCGCGCACGAGGTGACGCGGGCCGTGACCGGCGGCGACATCGTGAGCTACAACGCACGTGCTGATCGGTTTCTGGTCGCCTCCCCCCACGACAAGTCGGACAGCGCCGTGGCCGTCTTCTACGGAGATGGGCAGCTCCTGGGCACGGTTGCGGCGTCACCAAAGACGCACGCGGCGGCGTGGGACCAGGAGCATGGTCTGGTTTACGCGGTGAGTGCGGCCGGACTCGTCAGCTTTACCCCGGCGGCCTGCGAGCCACCGCCTGACTGGTTGAAGCTGGTCGCCGGCGGGTCCATCTACCTGATGCCGTTCTTCGCTTTCGGAACCTTCCTTTTCTGGTACGCGCGCCGGCGCGCCGGCCGGCGCTCGGAGCAGCCGGCCCGGCCGACGTGGCACCAGCTGCAGGAAGAAGACCTGGCCGCGGAACAGGAGCGGATGCGCGAGCTCGAGGATGGAATCTTTGGACCGCAGCTCAACCAGGGGATGCGGCCGGAGCCCTGAGGCGCGGCCATCCGCCGCATGCGAATTCGGAAGGGTGGCCTAGCGAGCGTCCTCGAAGACCGATTTGATGGCGCCCTCGCCAGCTACCACGATGCCCTCCATCATCTGGCGCACCGACTGCGCGACGTCGGGATCCGCCGGCTCTTCCCAGAGGAACGATCGCAGTACACGCGTCCCGCCGTCGCCGGAATCGACAAAGCGAGTCGTGATGTGCATGACCGTCGGCTGGTCGGCGATGATCGTGAGCTCACGCCCGGGGTCTGCGGAAACGACCCGCATGTTGACCAGGCTGCCCCCGTGGTGGCAGTGAAACTCGCTGCCCAGGTCCTCGCCTCGCGCGCCGGGTTGGGCTTCAACGGAGTCGGAGAAGAGATAGCGCTCCATCACTTTCGGCTGGAGCATTCGCCTGTAGGCCAGATCGGGCGGGGCATCGACCGTAATCTCTGAGTTCACAAGGGCCTCGTCAGGCAGAACTCGTTTCCTCTCCACGGCCTCCGCCTCTTGCCAGACATACGCGATCTCTTCATAGCCGCCGGAGATCGCACCCAGGTCGAATTCCTCTGTGTGCGGATGGAAGCGACGCCGCGTATCGGCGGGCAGCCGCTCGAGCACGGCGTCGGTGACCAGCAGATATTCCTTTGACGGGACCGTGTTCTTCAGCAAGCGGTGGGCCACGATCACATCTGTGCCATGCAGCTGCTCGACATTTCCCAGTCGCTGGCGCGAGAACTTGCCGTGATGGACGATGAACTTCAGCTTGAGGATGCCGATGTTGGCGCAGGCGTTGCAGGGGCATGTCGTCACGGTCTGCATATCGCGCAGCCGGCGATGAAAATCGATAAAAGTTCGCTCCAGGGCCGCGATCACATCTGGCGTCGAGAGGCCGCTGATGAACAGGATGGCGTCGCCCTCGACCTGCGAAACGTCCATCCGTCCCTGGACGCTGCGGACCATCGTGTCCAGCAGCTCGTGCAGGATCGACCAGCTGTGGTCGACCTCGGTCTGCGCGACGAACTTCGAGTAACCGGAGATATCGGCCAGCACGAGCGCGCCTTCCTGCAGGCCTGAAAACACCGCCGGCCGGTCTGTCTGGCTGGCCATGGGCGGATTATCCCGCGGCTGAGGGTCTCCTCAACCGCCGCAGACCTGGCCGTTGAAGAACCACGGGATGCAGGCACCCGAATCCGATGCCTGCTACCGTCACCCTGGGCGCAGGTGGCGCGTTGCAGCCTCTAACTAAGGCGGGAGGACAACCGATGGCGCAGAGTTCAACCGACTCGAGGGCGACCTCGCGCGTGCGTGAGATAACGGAAGGGTTCGGGAAGGGGCACGACGTCGCGAAGTACTTTGCCGACGACGCCGAGTACAGCGTGCTGCCACTTGGTCAGCTTCATCAAGGTAAGGAGCAGATCAAGGCCCTATTTCAAGTCTTCTATCACGATGCTTTCTCGCCGGCCAGCGCAGAGGTCAAAAGCGTTGTCGCGGACTCAGAGGCCGGAATCGGCGTGCTCGAGTTCGTTTTCAAGGGAAAGCACGTCGGCCCTCAACTCGGCTTCCCGGCGACGAACAAAGATGTTGAGCTGCCGATGGTCGCCATCTTCGAAATCGACCATGAGCTGATCCGAAAGGCCAGGCTCTATTTCGATGCGGCCGCCTTCATGCGCCAGCTCGGAATGTAGCCTCTCGAGGCCGTTGCGTCACGCCGGAGCTGCTAGCCGCTCCACGGCAGGTGGCCTGTCTACGATGTTTTGAAGCAAGGCGTCCACGTCGGCGATGTCGTGAGAGGTGACAAGAGTGGACCCGAGGGGATTCGAACCCCTGGCCTCGTGAGTGCGATTCACGCGCTCTCCCAGCTGAGCTACGGGCCCACGGAATCACGTGAGGGCGCCGAAGGGCCAGTATACCCGCGGCCTTAGTCGGTCCCGTTTGATTCCTATACTCGCCTCCAGTGGCCTCGTTCTTCAAAAGCAAGCGCGTGCCGGAAGGCGTCGATCCGGCTCGCATCCCGCCCGGTCAGACGCTCACCGCGCCCGACCGCTGGCCACTCCTTCATTTCGGCCCGGTGCCCAACAGCGACGTCACGAAGTGGGACTTCAAGGTTTTCGGAGCGGTCGAGAACGAGCTGACGCTTGACTACGGCGAGCTGCGCGCGCTCCCATCCAAGGAGGTGGTCGCCGACATCCACTGCGTCACCGGTTGGAGCCGGCTCGGGGACAGGTGGACCGGAGTCCCTATCCGCGAGATCCTCGACCGCGTCCAACCGAAACCCGAAGCCAGGTACGTGATGGCGCACTGCGAGTACGGGTACACGACGTCGGTGCCGCTGAGCGTGCTGGACGGTGAGGACAACCTGCTGTGCTACGCGTGGAATGGGTACGACCTCACCCCCGACCACGGCTGGCCGCTGCGCCTGTTTGTGCCCTCGAAATACTTCTGGAAGTCGGCGAAGTGGTTGCGCGGGCTAGAGTTCATGCAGCGCAACCGGCTAGGTTTCTGGGAGCAACGTGGCTATCACGACGAAGCAGACCCCTGGAAAGAAACGAGGTACTGGTAGCGGTTCAACCGCACCGCCGGTCGTCACTTTCACGACCGATTTCGGATCCGGCTCTCCACTCGTCGCGGCGATGAAAGGCGTCGTTCTCGCCGGCTGTCCCAGCGCGGTGCTGGTCGACGTGTCGCATGAGGTGCCGCGATTCGATGTCTCGGCGGGCGCGTTCATGCTTTTCGCGGGCACGCGCCACTTCGGCGGCGGCTCCGTGCACCTTGCGGTGGTCGATCCGGGGGTGGGGAGCACGCGCCGGCGCCTGATCGTGGAGGCCGGCGGGCGCTTCTACATCGGCCCCGACAACGGGCTTTTCGCGATCGTGATCGACGAGGTCGGTGTGCAGGCGGTGCACGAGCTGGCGCCTCGAGGCGCGCCCACGTTTGAGGGACGCGACGTGTTCGCCCCGGCTGCGGCGGCCCTCGCCTCAGGCGTGCCGCTCGAATCCCTCGGCCCGAAGACGGATCCGCCAGTCGCGCTGCCCGACACTGGCCCGCGCGTGCTGTGGACAGACGGGTTTGGCAACCTGGTCACCAATCTCAAGCCGCCGGTGCGGCGGCTGCGCATCCACGGCCATGACATCAGCGCGACGGCCAAGACATATTCAGAGGCGAGGCCCGGCGAGCCGTTTGTGTACGTCGGCAGCATGGGATACCTCGAGGTCGGCGTCCGCGAATCGCGCGCGGACCGGCTGCTGGGCGCGCGCCCTGGCATGCGAGTGGAGACCATCTAGCTTTTTGTGCCGTTAACAGGCGGGGTTGGCGGACGAATCTGTCCGGCGTAGTTTTCGCCCGCTGTGGTTCGAGTGGTCTGCCTGCTCTTCCTCCTCTCCCTCGGCGGCTGCTCGAGCCCGGCCTCCTCCCCATTCATGGGGAGGTCCGGCGAAGCTGGGGTGGGGCCTCGTGATGCCGCCCGCAAGCTCGCCGCGGGCGAGGTACGGCTCTGGCAGGATGCCGGCATCTTCACCCTGGTCGGCCGGCTGCTCGGCTCGGCCGAGCGCCGGCTGCTGGTCGAGATGTATGAGCTTGGGCGGCCCGATGTGGTGGAGGGGCTCAGCACCGCGGAGGCACGCGGTGTTGACGTGCGCGTCGTCACCGATCCAACCGTGACGGCGAGCCGAAAAGCGGTGCAGCAGCTCGACTCGTTGGGCGTGCCTGAGCGTGCGTACCCCGTCGACGACGCACGCCATCAGATCGACCACGTCAAGCTCCTCGTCGCCGATGGCGAGGCCGCGGTCGGCGGCATGAACTGGGGAGCGCACAGCGAGCGCAACCACGACTACGTCCTGGAGACCGAGGTCACAGTCGATGTTGATCGGCTGGTCCGCATCTTCGAGCAGGACTGGGCCCTCGCCGGGGGGCATCCGTCGCCGGTGCCGGCGCAGGCGGGGGCAGTGGCGCAGACCGCGCCCGGCGCCGAGATCCGCCGCATGCTCGCGCACGGGCTTGGCCGCGCCGTGCGTCGAGTCTTGGCGGAGGTCTACACGCTCACGGACGCCGAGGTCATCGCCGGGCTGGTCGTGGCGCACCACCGCGGCGCCGACGTCCGGGTCGTGCTCGACCCCAACCAGTCCTACAACCTCCACGCGTTCGCCGTGCTGCGGGCGGGCGGGGTCGAGGTGCGGTGGTATCCGGTCCCCATAGGCGTGCTCCTCCACGCCAAGATCGGGCTCTTCGACGCCGAGCTCGTGCTTGGCTCGGCGAACTGGACGCTCAGCGGCTTGGGCGTCAATCACGAGCTCGACATTGAAACGGCCGATGCCGGGGCTGTGCAGGCTTACGCGAACCGCTTTGAGTCGGACTGGGCGAGGTCCCGCGCGTAGCCCCTCCGGCGCCTTGGGCGCCGCCTCCCCATGAACGGGGAGGAGCTCTCTCGCTAGCTCTGGGGTGGGGGTCCCGCGGAGCCGGGGCCGGGAGGCCCGCCCGGGCCTGCCGCCGGCGGAAGCGTGCTCGCGGGCGGAACGTTGCCGAAGCTGACCTGTGGCACCGTGCGATCGCCCTCGTCCGCCTGGAAGAAGCCGAACGGCTTGAAACCGAGGACGCCGGCGATGAGCGAGGTCGGGAGGGTCTGCAGCTTGATGTTGTAGTCGCGCACGTTGCCGTTGTAGAAGCGGCGGGAGAACTCGAGCTTGTCCTCGGTCGCGGTCAGGTTCTCCTGCAGGTTAGTGAACGCGGAGATCGCCTTCAGGTCGGGATAGTTCTCCGACACCGCGAACAGGCTCCGCAGGCTCTGGGACAGCATGTTCTCCGCCTGTCCGATCTTGGCCGGGTCGCCTGTCGCGCCGGCGGCGACGGCGTTAGCGCGTGCGTTGGTCACCGCCTCGAGCGTGCCCCGCTCATGGCCCATGTACCCCTGCACCGTGTTGACCAGGTTCGGGATCAGGTCATGCCGGCGCTTGAGCTCGACATCGATCTCGGACCACGCCTCCTGGGTTCTGTTCCGGGCCGAGATCAGGCCGTTGTAGGTGAAGACCAGCCAAAGGACGACCAGGACGACGATCGCCACGAGGATCCACCAACCCATGCCGGGCTAATCCTAATCCCTGGCCTCGGGGCCTAGGCGTGCGCCCGTCGTGCCCAACGGGTCTTCTTCAGCATCTTCTTGTGCTTGTGCTTGCGCATCTTCTTGCGCCGCTTCTTGATGACTGAGCCCAATCCAACTCCCAGTGCGCGTTTGATCTACCGGTTAGAGGTTCGGCCGCGAATCATACCGTAAGCCGAGTTGCGGTCGCCCTACACTCCTTGCCGATGTACTTCACCGACGCCCATGAGGAACTCCGCCTCCACATCCGCAAGTTCCTCGAGAAAGAGGTCCAGCCGCACCTCGAGGAGTGGGAGGAGAAGACCTTCCCGGACTCGATCTTCCAGCGGCTCGGCGAGCTGGGCTTCCTGGGGCTGCGCTATCCGCCGGAATACGGCGGCCAGGGCGGCGACTACTTCTCGGCCGTGGTGCTGTCTGAGGAGCTGGCGCGGGTCGGTAGCGGCGGCCTTGGCATGGCAGTCGCGGTGCAGACCGAGATGGCCACGCCACCTGTATTCAAGTTCGGGACCGAGGACCAGAAGCGGCGCTGGTTGGCTCCTGCGATCCGGGGCGAGCAGATCGCGGCGATCGCCATCACAGAGCCCGACGCGGGCTCGGACGTGGCCGGCATCACAACGGTGGCTCGGCGATTCGGCGACGAGTTCATCGTCAACGGCCGCAAGACGTTCATCACCAACGGCGCCCGGTGTCACTGGGCGTTGGTCGTCACCAAGGGCGAGCGCGAGCGAGGCCACTCGGGTTACAACCTGCTCGTCATCGAAAAGGGGACGCCCGGATTCGAGGTCTCACGGACGCTGAAAAAGCTTGGCATGCATTCGTCTGACACCGCCGAGCTGCTGTTCGAGGACTGCCACGTTCCTGCTTCGAACCTGATTGGGGAGGAGGGTGAGGGCTTCAAGCACCTGATGTGGGAGCTTCAGGGCGAGCGCATGATCACGGCCGCCGGGGCCGTCGCCGGGGCGAACCATGTCTTCGAGTACACGATGGAGTACGCGCGCAACCGGATGGCCTTCGGCCAGCCGATCTCGAATTTCCAGGTGATCAAGCACAAGCTCGTCGATATGGGCACGAAGATCTCGGCCGCGCGGGCCCTCGTTTATGAGACGGCCAAGCGCTGGGGCGATGGCGAGTACCCGGTGCGCGAGATCTCACAGGCCAAGCTGCTGGCGACGCAGGTCGCCTGCGAGGTCGCGGACGACGCGATCCAGATCCTCGGCGGCCACGGTTACATGCGCGAGTTTCCGGTTGAGCGGGCGTGGCGCGACGCCCGGCTGGCGCGGATCGGTGCGGGTACCGACGAGATCATGAAGGAGATCATCGCCAAGTCGTACGGTCTTTGATTCAGCCGGTTCTGTACTCCGGATGCAAGCCGGAGGTGGCGGCGTTTGACGGACGGATCATCGCCGTCGGGGCACGGGCGCGGCCGGCAGCGGGACGGAGGGCGGAGGTCGTGCGGCTCCGTGGCGTCGCCCGGCCGGGCCTTATCGATTCCCACATCCACCTCGAGGGACTCGCGGACCGCAAGCTGACCGTCGACCTGTCCGGCGCCACCGACCTGCGGGACGCCTCCGCCCGGATCAGGCAACGGGCGAAGGAGCTCCCGAAGGGCGCCTGGGTCATGGGATCGGGCTGGTACAACGACGCCTGGCCGGAGCCGGCCTTCCCGACCCGCCAACAGCTGGACGCCGCGGTCGCAGGCAGGCCGGCGTACATGCTGCGGAAGGACGGGCACTCGGCGTGGGTATCGAGCGAGGCGCTGCGCGCGGCCGGCATCTCCAGCTCGACCGAGGATCCGCCCGGCGGTCGGATCGTCCGCGACGACCACGGCGAGCCGTCGGGGATCCTGCTCGAGACCGCGATGCAGATCGTTTCGAGCGTGCTGCCACGGCCGGCGGATCCCGATCTCGACGCCGCGATGGTCGCCGTACTCGGCGACCTCGCCAGGTTTGGTCTCACGTCGGTGCACTCGATGGACAGCGCGGGCACCCTGGCGTCGCTGCAGCGCCTTCGTGCCTCTGGGGCGTTGCCCGTCCGGGTCTCCTACAACCTTCCGCTCGCCGACCTCCCACACGCCGAGCGGATGGGGATACGTTCGGGTTGGGGCGATCCCTGGCTGCGCGTTTGGGGCGTGAAGGCTTTCCTCGACGGATCCCTGGGCAGCCGTACGGCTGAGATGCTGGACGGATCCGGGGTCGCACGCCTAACCCAGGACGCCTTGGCCGATCTGGTGCAGCGTTGTGCCCGCGCGGAGCTGAACGTGTGCCTCCACGCGATCGGCGATGCCGCCGTGCGGCGAGCGCTCGACGCGCTGGCGCCGCACCGCAACGCCTGGCCGATGTGGCGACCGCGCATCGAGCACGCGCAGTGTGTGCACCCCAAGGACATAGTCCGGATGGCGCGGATCGGCGTGATAGCCTCGATGCAGCCGATCCACGCCATCGCCGATCGGGAGCTTGCTGACGCCATGTGGCCCGGGGTCACCAAGCAGGCGTACGCGTGGCGGGCGCTCGAAGAAGCCGGCGTTCGCCTCGCCTTTGGGTCCGATTCGCCGGTGGAGACGGCGGACCCGCTGGCCGGGATCGAGGCCGCGACGGCGTGGAGACGGCGCGCACGGTGGCATCCCGAGCTGGCCCTGACGCGAGCCTCCGCCTTGCGCGCGTACACGGCGGGCGCCGCTTACGCCGCCGGCATGGAATCGGAGCTGGGAGCGCTGCGCCCACGGAAGCTCTGTGACATGACCGTCGTCGACGATGGCGGGGTCGTGGCGACGGTCGCGGGCGGCCGCCTTACGTGGCGGCGAACGCCCGCTTGAGCTTTTCCGCGGTCTGACCCAGCGCCTCGTTGACGATCTTCACGTCGTCGATCACGGCCATGAAGTTGGTGTCGCCGTTCCACCGCGGCACGATGTGAAAGTGAACGTGGTCGGGAATCCCGGCCCCGGCCGCGCGTCCGATGTTCACGCCCGCGTTGAGGCCATCGGGAGTCATCGTCTTGTTGAGGACGCCGATGGTGCGGCGCACGGCGCGCATGAGTTCTGTGGTCTCGGCGTCGTCAAGATCCTCGAGGCTCGCTTTGTGCGCGATCGGCGCCACCATGGCGTGGCCGGGGTTATACGGAAATTTGTTCAGCATCACGATCGCCCCCTGGGGCCGCCACACCACCAGCCCCGCGTCGGGGTCGTCGGGATGCTCGATCACGCGGCAGAACAGGCATCCGGGTCGCTGCTCGCCGGCGATGTACTCCATCCGCCAGGGCGCCCAGAGTCGATCCATTGATCTACGTCCTCTTGTTGCTGTTGGTCACCGCGGTCTGGGGCTGGACCTTCGTCCTGGTGAAGGACGCAATCACACAGTATCCGACGCTGCCGTTCCTGGAGATCCGATTCCTGCTGGCACTGGTGGTGCTGGTGGTGCTGGTGCATCGCCTTCCAACGCGCCGAGAGCTGCGGATCGGCGCGGTGATTGGGGTGGCGCTCGCAGGGGGCTATCTGACCCAGACAGCGGGGCTTGCCATCACGAGCCCAGGCAACGCGGGGTTGATCACGGGCTTATTCGTCGTCTTGACGCCGGTGATCAACCGGCTGTTCGGCGCTCCCATCCACTGGTGGACATGGTCGGCTGTCGTCATCTCGTTTGCCGGCCTTTTGCTGCTGACCGGCGGCTCGTTTGGCATGAACGTCGGCGATGTGCTGGTCCTTGTGTGCGCGGTCCTCTTCGCTCTGCACATCGTGCTCTTGGGCCGGTGGTCGCCGGGCACCCCTTCGGCGCCCCTGGCGATGGTGCAGATGGGAATGTGCGCGCTCTTGTTCAGCGCTGGTGGGACCTGGTCACTGCGGCCGCCCAATGGCTCGGTTTGGTTCGCGATCGCCGTCACCGGCGTGTTCGCGTCGGCGTTCGGCTACTTCATCCAGACCTGGGTCCAGGCACGCATCAGCGCCAACCGCACGGCATTGATCCTCGTCACGGAACCGGCCTGGGCGCTGGTGGCAGCCGTCGTTCTGGCGGGCCAGCGTTTGGGAGTCTTGCAGGCGGCGGGTGCGGCCCTGCTCCTGGCCGCGATCGTGGGTCACGAACTCGCATCCCTAAAATTTGAACCCCATGTCGAGGCGTCCCCGCCGTAGCGCGTACGTTCCCCAGGAGATCGAGCCGAAATGGCAGCGGGTCTGGGCCGAGCGCGGGATCATGAAAGCCGACGACAGCTCCCCGAAGCCGAAGTTCTACGACCTCGTCATGTATCCCTATCCGTCGGGGGACCTCACGGTCGGACACCTACGCAACTATGTGATGGGCGATGTGCTCGCGCGCATGAAGCGCATGCAGGGGTTCGAGGTTCTGCATCCGTTTGGGTGGGATGCCTTTGGCCTGCCAGCCGAGAACGCGGCGATGAAGCGCGGCAATCTGCATCCCCGGACCTGGACCCTCGAAAACATCGCGAAAGGTAAGCGCGAGCTGACGATGGCAGGAATCCTCTACGACTGGGACCGCGAGGTGACCAGCTGCGAGCCGGACTACTACCGGTGGACGCAGTGGCTGTTCCTGCTGATGCTGGAACGCGGTCTGGCGTATCGCGCGATGGCGCCGGTCAACTGGTGCCCGGTCGACAAGACCGTGCTCGCCAACGAGCAGGTGATCAACGGGCGCTGCTGGCGGCATCCCGACGTGGAGGTCGAGAAGCGCGACCTGGAGCAGTGGTTCTTGAAGATCACCGACTATGCAGACCGGCTGCTCGACGACATCGCCCTGCTCGACAAGTGGCCGCACAAGGTCCGCGTCATGCAGACCAACTGGATCGGTCGCAGCATGGGCGCCGAGGTCGACTTTCCCGTCGATGGGATGCCTGACGAGTCGGTGCGCGTCTATACGACGCGACCGGACACTTTGTTCGGAGCGACGTTCATGGTCCTGGCCCCGGAGCACTCGCTGGTCGAGCGCGTGACGACGGAAAAGCATCGAGCCCGGGTGCGCGAGTACGTCGAGAAGGCGCGCAAGGAGACCGAGATCGAGCGCATGTCGACCGAGCGCGAAAAGACGGGAGTTGCGACCGGCGGTTTCGCGATCAATCCGCTCAACGGCGAGAGGATCCCGATCTGGGTTGCGGACTATGTCCTGGTCACATACGGCACGGGCGCGATCATGGCCGTGCCCGCGCATGACGAGCGCGACTTCGAGTTCGCGCGCCGGTATGACCTCGCGATTCGTGAGGTGATAGCGCCCCCAACGGGTTCCCAGGGCCGGCTGCGCGAGGCGTACCTCGGGCCGGGCGTGATGGTGAACAGCGGCGAGTTCAACGGGCTGGACTCAGCCGTTGCGTTCGACCGGATCTGCGACTGGCTCGAGGCCAAGGGGATCGGCAAGCGCGCGGTCAAGTACCGGCTAAGGGACTGGCTGATCTCGCGTCAGCGGTATTGGGGCGCGCCGATCCCTGTCGTCTACTGCCCGAATCACGGCATCGTGCCCGTACCGCTGGACCAGCTGCCGGTTGAGCTGCCCGCCGAGTACAAACCCCTCTCCGAGCAGCCGGATTGGTACCGGACCACATGTCCGATCGGCGGCGAGGAGGCTCGGCGGGAGACCGACACGATGGACACGTTCATCGACTCGTCCTGGTACTTCCTGCGCTACGCCAGCCCGCACGATACGACCGAGCCTTTCGATCCCGAGCTGGCCAACCACTGGATGCCCGTCGACCAGTACACCGGAGGTGTCGAGCACGCGATCCTCCACCTTCTGTACTCGCGCTTCTTCACCAAAGTGCTGTACGACGCGGACCTGGTGCAGGTCACTGAACCGTTCATGCGCCTGTTCAACCAGGGCATGGTCAAGCGCTTCGGGCAGGTGATGTCGAAGTCGCTGGGCAACGGAGTCTCGATCGACGAGCTCGCGGGGGCGCAGGGCGCGGACGCAGGCCGGATCTACGAGATGTTCATCGGCCCGCCCGAAGAGGACGTCGAGTGGACCGAGGCCGGGCTAAACGGGGTTGTCAAGTTTCTGCAGCGTGTGTGGCGGCTGGTGCTGGAGCCGGAGTCGATCGTCGACGATGGGGGAGGTTCGGTCGCGAAGGTGGACGCGACCGTCTTGCGGCGTAAGGTCGCTCAGACCGTGGGCAGAGTTACGGACCATTACGACGAGCTGCGGTTCAACACCGCCGTCGCCTTTCTGATGGAGCTTGCAAACGCGATGCAGGACTACCTGCAGGAAGGTGGTAAGCGCGACGCCGAGTGGGACGCCTCGGTGCGCACGCTCATCAAGCTGCTCAACCCGCTCGCGCCTCACCTCGGTGAGGAGATGTGGGAGAGGCTGGGCGAGAAGGGCCTGCTGGCGGACGCCTCCTGGCCCTCCTTTGACCAGGCCGAGGCCGCCGAGCCGAAGGTCGTCCTGGTCGTGCAGGTGGGCGGCAAGCTGCGTGATCGGCTGGAGGTCGATGCCGGTCTCTCGGAAGCCGACGCGTTGAAGGCGGCGCTTGCCAGCGAGAAGGTGCGCGCGGCCCTCGACGGCAAGGGGCCGTCGAAGGTCATCTACGTCCCCGACCGGCTGATCAACCTGGTTCCGTAGACGCATCGTCTCCTCTCGACTGCAGGATGACCACGGTCCGCGCGCGGGTCATGACGCGCCCGGTGATCGGCTGAGGGTCTTCTTGGGGCTGGAGCGCGTCGGTGTCGAGAGCGACCTTCCATGAGCCCCCGAAGTCCGGTGGCATCTGCCAGTACACGGTTCGCGAATGGCCGTTGAAGAGAAGCAGGAAGGAGTCGTCGGCGAACGAGCGACCGCGATCGTCGTGGCCCGGAATGGCCTTTCCGTTCAAGTAGACACCCAGCGACCGTGCGTGGCGTGAGACCCAGTCCCGATCTGTCATCGGCTTGCCGTCGGGCTTGAACCACGCGATGTCCACTGCGCCTCGGATCGGCCGTCCCTGGAACCACCGGCGCCGGCGGAAGACAGGATGGTGGCGCCGGAACGAGATCAGCCAGCGCACGTATTCGAGCAGAGGCTGATCGATCTCGGACCAGCTGACCCAGGAGAGCTCGTTGTCCTGGCAGTACCCGTTGTTGTTGCCTTTCTGGGTCCGGCCCAGCCCGTCGCCCATGAGCAGCATCGGCACGCCTTGAGAAAGGAAGAGGGTGGTCAGCAGGTTGCGCTGCTGCTGGGCGCGGCGTTTGTTCACCACGGCGTTGTCGGTGTCCCCTTCCGCGCCGCAGTTCCACGACCGGTTGTGGGACTCGCCGTCGGCGTTGCCCTCCCCGTTCGCCTCGTTGTGCTTCTCGTTGTACGAGACCAGGTCGCGCAGGGTGAAGCCATCGTGCGCGGTGACGAAGTTGATGCTCGCGACCGGGCGCCGGGTGTCGTTCTGGTACAGGTCTGAGCTGCCGGTCAGCCGGGATGCCAGCTCGCCGACGGTCGAGGGCTCGCCGCGCCAGAAGTCGCGCACCGTGTCGCGATATCTCCCGTTCCATTCCGACCACAAGGCCGGGAAGTTGCCGACCTGGTACCCGCCCTCACCGATGTCCCAAGGCTCTGCGATCAGCTTCACCCGGTTGATCACCGGGTCCTGCTGGATCATGTCGAAGAACGTGGAGAGGCGGTCGACCTCGTGGAACTCGCGCGCCAGCGTCGCTGCGAGGTCGAACCGAAAACCGTCCACGTGCATCTCGGTGACCCAGTAGCGCAGCGAGTCCATGATCAGCTGCAGCGTGTGCGGATGCTGCACGTTGAGGCTGTTGCCGGTCCCTGTTGTGTCGTAGTAGTACTGCGGCCTCTCGCCGACCAGCCGGTAGTAGGCGCGATTGTCGATGCCTTTGAAGCACAGCGTCGGCCCGAGGTGGTTGCCCTCAGCGGTGTGGTTGTAAACGACGTCGAGGATGACCTCGATTCCGGCTTCATGCATCGTGCGCACCATGTACTTGAACTCGTTGACCTGCTCGCCCCGGCTGCCGCTCGCCGCGTACTCGTTGTGCGGAGCGAAGAAACCGATCGTGTTGTAGCCCCAGTAGTTGCGCAAACCCTGTTCGATCAGCCTCTGGTCGTGGACGAACTGGTGCACCGGCATGAGCTCCACCGCGGTCACGCCGAGAGAGGTGAGGTGCTGAACGATGGCCGGGTGCGCGAGACCGGCATACGTGCCGCGAAGCTCCTCGGGCACCTCGGGATGACATTTGGTCATTCCCTTCACGTGCGCCTCGTAGATGACCGTTTCGTGCAGCGGGATATCGGGCCGGCGGTCGCCTCCCCAGTCGAAATGGGGATGCTGGACGATCGAGCGAAACACGTAGGGCGCGCTGTCCGCTTCGTTGACGGAATTCTCGTCGCCCGGGTTGTACGAGTAGCATGCTGCGTCCCAGGTGACCTGGCCTTCGATCGCGCGCGCGTAGGGATCGAGCAGCAGCTTGCTCGGGTTGCAGCGAACCCCGCGGTCGGGAGCGTACGGACCGTGCACGCGATAGCCGTAGCGCTGCCCGGGGCCGACGTTGGGCAGGTATGCATGCCACGAAAAGGCGTCCACCTCTTCGAGCGGCAACGCGGTTTGTGCCCCCTGCTCGTCGAAAAGGCAGAGCTCGATCTGCTCGGCGACCTCGCTGAACAACGCGAAGTTGGTGCCGTTGCCGTCGAACGTGGCGCCGAGCGGATAGCCGCGCCCTGGCCAGACCTCGATGTGGGGGCTGTCAGTCAAGGGACCTCCCGGTCTCGACGATGGTCACGCCGCCATCCGTCTTGCCGAGGTCCACGTGCACGGCGACCCCGTCGCGGCTGAACGACACTCGCCGGGACGGTTCATCCACCGCCACCTCGACGTCCTGGCCAACCGGACCACGCGGCAGCGGCAGCCGTCGCCGCAGTTGGATCAGCTCCCGATACCAGGCGAGCATCTCCCGGTGGCCGGGCTGCTGGACCTCGTTCCAGTCGAGTTTCGATCGCTCGAATGTAGCGGGGTCCTGCGGGTCGGGGATGCTCTCCGGGCTCCAACCGAAGGCGGCGAACTCGCGCCGCCGGCCCTCGGATACCGCTCGACCCAGGTCGGGGTCGGGGTGGTCGGTGAAGTACTGGAAGGGCGTGCTCGCGGCCCATTCCTCGCCCTGGAACAGCAGCGGCGTGAACGGCGATGTGAGCAACAGCGCGGAGGCGATCTTCAACGACCCCGCGTCGAGCCGATCGCCGGTCGCCCGGTTGCCGACCTGGTCGTGGTTCTGGGCCGCGATCACGAAGGCATGCGGCTCGAGCCCGGAAGGATCACCACCTCGCATGCGCCCTCGGTGCGGTGACCAGACGCCGTCGAACACCCACGCCTGGCGGAGAGCCTTGCCGACCTGGGCCAGCGCCCCGAAGTCTCCGTAGAATCCGGCCCGCTCTCCGGTGAGCGCGGCGTGGACCGAGTGGTGCCAGTCGTCCGCCCAGGCCGCGTCCAGGCCGTAACCGCCTGCATCCCGAGCCCGCACCAGCCGCGGGTCGTTGAGATTGGATTCGGCGATCACGAACGTCGAACGGTGGAGCTGGGCTCCAACCGCTTTGGTGGCTGCGCTGAGCTCTTCGAGGATATGCAGGGGCGACTGATCGGCGATCACGTGCACGGCGTCGAGACGAAGGCCGTCGACATGGTAATCGCGTACCCACATCGACACGTTGTCGATCACGTAACGACGGACCTCATCCGAGCCCGGGCCGTCGAAGTTGAGCGCTGGCCCCCAGAACGTCTGGTGCCGGGTGCTGAGGTAAGGCCCGAACTCGGGCAGGAAGTTTCCCGCCGGGCCGAGATGGTTGTAGACCACATCCAGCACCACCGCCAAGCCCTTGGAGTGGCAGGCGTCGACAAGTCGCTTCAGCCCGTCCGGCCCGCCATAGGCGTGATGTGGCGCGAACAGATCGACGCCGTCGTAACCCCAACCGTGATCACCCGAAAACTCCGGCACCGGCATCAGCTCGACCGTGTCGACGCCGAGCTCCACTAGATGTGGAATGTGCTCGATCGCGCCATCGAATGTGCCCCGCGGCGAAAACGTGCCGATGTGGAGCTCGTACAGGATCGACCCCGCCAGCGGCCGGCCACGCCACGCCGAATCGGACCACGCAAAGGCGCTGTGGTCGACCAGCTGCGAGAGCCCGAGCACCCCGTCGGGTTGCGACGGCGAGCGCGGATCCGGCCGAGGCTCACCGCCGTCGAGCGAGAAACCGTAGCGGGATCCTGTTTGGGCGTCAGGGTCCGACGCCTCCCACCAACCGCTTTCGATCCGGGTCATCGGCGTTCTACGGCCGCCGGCGACGACGTCGACCCGCCGTCGGTCCGGCGCCCACACGGTGAACCGGTGCACTACGGCTCGCGCGCGAGGACGGCGACCGGAAACTGCTCGACGAGCCTGCTCACCGCGACCACGTGCCTGCCCTCTTCGACCGATCCCGTGAGCAGGCTTCTCCACTGGCCGCCAGGCAGTTCGACCTTCGTGTCGCCCCAATCACCACCGAGTCCGACCACCAACCTGGGCACCAGGACCAGCAGCGCGTCGCGCACGAACCCCAGCGCGTGGCCCGCCTTCGCGCCGGCGGCGTGCAACGGCGTGTAATGCCGGCTCGCGAAAAGCTCAGGCCGCCGCGCGCGCTCGCGCAAGAGCCGCGTGAGCAGCCAGAGCTTGGGGGCTGCCGCGTAGTCGTTTTCGATGAGCAGCTTCTGCCGCGCTTCGAAATCGACCGATTGCCGATTGTCGGGATCGACGAGCGACAACGTCCACAGCTCCGACCCCTGGTAGATGTCGGGCACACCCGGGCAGGTCAGCAGCAATGTGGTTTGCGCCAGCGACGCGATCCGGCCCAGCGCGACGAGCTGGTGCCGTCCGAGGAACGATTCGACATCGGTTCTGAACTCGGCGTCCGACGTGACTCCGGCGACGAACTGGGCGACCCCATCCTCATACGCGGCGACGGGATTGATCCACGAGGTGTGAACTTTGGCCTCGCGCGCGGCCTTCTGAAGAAACCGCGTCAGGCGGTCCCCGTCAATCGGCCATGCGCTCACCAGTGTCTGGTAGGCGAGATATTCCAGATTGCGGTCGGGGTAGCCCTGGGTGCGGTACCGGTGGTTGTGCTCGGCCCACCTGCGCACCGCCGACTCCCATTCCTCGGGGATCTCGGAGAGGAGGTTCAGCCTCGCGCGCACGTCGCCGCTGCGCTTGGTGTCATGAGTGGAAAGCGTGAGCATGGTGTCCGGCCACGTCTTCGCGGTGCGCGCACACCACTCATGGAACGCGTCGACGGGCCGGCCGAACGTCCCTGGATCACCGCCGACCTCATTCAGCGACGCAAGCCGGTGGTAGCGGTAGAACGCCGTGTCTTCGACGCCTTTCGCCATCACGGCCGGCGTCAGCTGCTGGAAGCGCGCCGCGAACTCGGCTTCCCGCTCCCCGCGGCGCTCCATCAGCACCACGTCGCGGATCAGGCTGAGAAGATCGGGATCGATGTCCGGCCGGCGGCGCGCTGCCTCGTCGACGGCCGCCTCCACCTCACGCCGATCCGATTCGCTCGCCGTCGCTGCGGGCGTCACGTACGTCCGGTACACCCTGAATCCGATCACCATCTCGTGCAGGGCGTCAAGAAGCTCGCGACGCGTGCGGTCGCGGTGCCGGCGGTCCGAGTCGCAGATCTCGACCAGGACCTCGGTCAGCCGCTCGAAGTCAGGGGCGAGCTCGGTGGTCGAAATCTCCAGCTTGGAGGCGCGCACCACCTCGGAGTAAGGCTGCGCCTCGCCGGTGAACGCGTGGTAGAGCGCAGTCATCGACGGCTCGTTGCCGGGATCGACGAAGACGCTGTCGACCATGGCGATGAAGTCATAGCCGGTCGTGCCCTGCACGGGCAGCTGCCGCCCAAGCTCTTCTTCCGGTCCCAGGATCTTCTCGACCACGATGTACGCGTCAGGCGCGCCAGCTCGCAGCCGTCGCAGGTACCCGGCCGGGTCGCGAAGGCCGTCGATGTGGTCGATCCGCAATCCCGAGATGGCGCCGGCCTGGACGAGGTCGAGGATCAGCCTGTGGCTGTCCTCGAAGACGGCTTCCCTTTCGACGCGAAGCCCGATCAGGGTGTCGACGGTGAAAAAGCGCCGGTAGTTCAGCTCCTCCTGGGCGCTGCGCCAGTAGGCCAACCGGTAGTGCTGGCGTTCCAGCAGACCATCGAATGCATCGGGATCGTGCTGTGTGACCTCGACGCCGTTGACATCCATGCCGTCAGTCGTTTCGGCGGAGATCGGGAAGACCTGGTCGTGATAGCGCACGACAAGCTCCGAGCCCTGACGCTCCAGCGTCAGCGCGCCCTTTTCGAGCTCATGTCCGTAGCGGTCGCCGAGCACACCCAGGAGGACTTTGTCCTTCAGTGTCGACGTCGCTGGGTGCCAGTCGATGTCGAAGTAGCCGGCGAAGCGGCTCGCCCGTCCCTTTGACAGCAGGTCCCACCACCACGGATTCGCACGGCCCGCCGTCGCCATGTGGTTGGGCACTATGTCGACGACCACCTCGATCGACCGCTGATGCATCGCCGTGGCGAACCGGCGGAAACCTGCTTCGCCGCCCAGCCCGGCGTTGATCTGCGTCGGGTCGACGACGTCGTACCCGTGAGCGCTGCCAGGGGTCGCCTGGAGCACCGGTGAGCAGTAGACGTGCGAGACGCCGAGGGCGGCAAGGTAGTCCGCACAAGCGGTGGCGGCGTCGAAGTCGAAGTCCTTCGACAGCTGCAGGCGGTACGTGGCACGCGGCGCCGTGGGTTTCATGGCTTGCTCGCGCACCTTAGCCGTAAACGTCCGACCGAGAGAGGCGGCGACTAGGCGCTCGGCTGGGTTGCGATGGGGACCCGGATGCCGGAATCGAGCACGTAATTCGCCACCGCGCTCGTGCCTGCACCCACGGTCAGCTTGATCGGTCCGCTGATGACGCGCATGTAGGTGATCGGCTTGACGGCATACGTGCCGGCCGGCAGGTCGATCGAATAGTTGCCTTTCGCGTCGGTGACCGTGTGGGCGGTCGTGGATTGCCCGCGGCTGTAATCGAGCTCCAGGTTCGCGACCGGCCGCCCGGAGCAGGTCTGGCCCGCCTTCTCAACCGGCGCGCACGGAATCGCGACCACCGTGCCGCTGACCGTCCCCGTAGGCGAGGGCGATTCAGCACCGGGAAAGTGGTAAGCGCCGCAGCCGGTGGCCAGCATCAGCACGGCAGCGGCGAGGAATGCATTTCTCATCCCCAGACCCAACGACGCAGACCCGTTTGAGGTCACACCGGCCGCGGGATGATGCGCTGGGCCCGCGCTAGTGTTTGTGGACGCGCTCCCGGGTGGCCAAGCGGTAAGGCAGAGGACTTTGGATCCTCGACCGAAGGTTCGAATCCTTCCCCGGGAACCATGCTTCTTTACAGGCAGGGTTCCCGTGTTCGGCTCCCCTCCCTAGGCTCGGGCCATGCCGATTCGCCTTCGACTGGTGCCAGGTTGGAAGAGGCTCGTCCTCCTCGCCGCCCCGATCACGCTTGGTCTTGCCGTCGCGGTCGGCGCGTACGTGTATCACGTGTCGGCCACCGCAGCCAACCCTCCGGCCGCTCCCGCCAACAACCCCGCCCTCGATGTCCCGCCCGAGCCAGGACTCCTGGTGCACGTGCTCGGGGCGGTGGAGAATCCCGGTCTGTACCGCCTGCCGCGCGGCGATCGCGTTTTCGACGCCATCGCGGCCGCGGGCGGATTCAGCGCTGACGTCGACTCCTCGCGGCTGCCCGACCTGGCAGGCCGCCTCAAGGATGGCGAGCAGATCAAGGTCCCGTTTGCCAAGACATCGTCCGGCACCGTGATCGTCCGCACCAGCCTCAACCAGTCGACCCTCGAAGAGCTGGAGGCTCTGCCTGGATTCACCCAGGCCTTCGCTGAGGAGTGCATCGACTACCGCACCAACTTCGGCGGCTTTCAGAACACCCGCGAGCTCGTCGAGATCCTGGGCATGAGTGAGGCCGATTACCTGGTCGCGCGCCGTTATCTGACCCTGTGACCCGCTACCCCGCGCTGGTCATGGCCCTGTCATGGTCAGCGGCCCTCACCACGGCGGTGGTGATGTTTCCCGAGCAACCCGCTGTCGGCGCGGTTGCGATCGCTGCCGCCGTGCCTTTCTTCGCGCTGGCATTCCTGCTGCGACCAGCCCTGATCGCGCTCGCCGTCGTGGCCGCGCTGCTCGCGGTCGGCCGGGCGGAGCTGCCGCCAGTCGATCCTGCAGTGCCGCTCCGCGCCGCCGCGGTCGCGGGCAGCACCGTCCTCATGACCGGGCGAGTCGCTGACGACAGCCGTTCGGTGGCCGGCGGGGCCGAAGTGCTCGTCGAGCCGAACAACCTGGTCGTCGGCGTGACCAAGCTTGCCGGCGTCGGCAACCTCCTGGTTCGCTGGCGCGGCCCGACCCAGGCGGGCTATGGCGACCTGATGCGCGCGAGCGGCAGGCTCACACTGCCGCGCGATCTACCTGGCTTTGATCGGCGCGCTTACCTGTCCCAGCGCCAGGTCTACCTGGAGCTGCAGGCCTCCAGCTTCGATGTCACGAGCAGTGCTGCCGGCCCCGGCGCGCTGCCTTCCTGGCTGCGCTCGCGCTACATCACCGACGTGAACGCCGCGCTGCCGGCGCCGCACGCGGCCGTCCTGCTGGGGATCGTGCTCGGAATTCGCCAGGGCATCCCGGCCGAGCTCCAGAACGCCCTCATCGCCACCGGCTTGATCCACCTGCTCGTGCTCAGCGGGCTCAAGGTCGCGGTGTTTGCGCGCATCGTCCAGGGTGCGCTGAACCCCTTGCTCGGCCGGTACGCCGCCTGGCCGGCGGTGGCGCTCATCGCCCTGTATGCGATGGTCGGCGGCGCAACCCCCGCCGCCGTTCGCGCCTCGGCCATGGGCGGCCTCGCCATCGCCGCCTCACACCTCGGCCGCCCATCTCACGTCTGGACCTCGCTCGCGGTGACCGCGGCGGCCATGCTCGGCTGGCACCCAGAGCTGGCTTGGGACGTCGGTTTTCAGCTGTCGTTCGCCGGCACCGCGGCGATCATCCTGCTGACCCCAGCCATCGCCCGCCAAGTCGCCTTCCTGCCGCATGTCCTGCGCGAGCCGTTCGCGGTCACCTGCGCCGCCCAGGTCGGAACCCTGCCGATGATGGCCGCCGACTTCCACGTCCTTTCGCCGGTCGCGCCGATCGCGAATGCGCTTACCCTGCCCATCCTTCCGGCGCTGGTCGCCTGCGGCCTCGTCCTCGGCGCCCTCTCATTCACGTTGGACCTGGCCCGTATGGCTGCTGTCCCCGTCGCCGGCCTGCTCGCCTACATCGAGCAGGTCGGCTACGTGCTGGCGCGGGTGCCGGCCGCGGCGATCACGATTCCAACGTTTCCGACCTGGCTGGGCGCCGCGTACTACTCGGCGCTCGGACCCGCCGTCGCTGCGGCCCACTCGTCGGGCGATCGCCGGAAGGCCGGACTTGTCGTCGCGGGGCTCGCTCCGGCGGCGATCGCGCTGACCTCTCTTGCCTTATGGGCCAACGCCCCGCCTCAGGCCGTCGTCATGAATGTCGGCGACGGCCAGGCGATATTGCTCCGCGGCCCGCAAGGCACGATCCTCATCGACGGGGGCCCGAGCCCGGCCAAGCTGAGAGATGAGCTGGGCAGCCAGCTCCCTCCATGGCAATCGACGCTGGACGCCATCCTGATCACCGCGCCCGGTCTTGGTCACATCGGCGGCTTCGCAGGCTTCGACCGCCCGGCGAACACGCTGATGCTGCCCCATGCTCAGCTCACGGGTTCCGCCTGGCGGACGGCCGCATTTGAAGCGGCTGCGCGCGGCGCCTCCATCCAGACGGTCACGGCGGGACGCACCATGCACCTCGCGGGTTTCAAGCTCGAGATCCTCGCCCCCGAGCCAGGCGCGCCCGGCGACCAGATCGGCGCCGCCTATCTCGCCGTGCGCGCCGTCGCCCCAGACGGGCGGAGTTTTTGCGACTTCAGCGATCTCGATGTCGAGGCGCAAACCGTCGCCGCGACGCGGCTGAAGAGCGCTTGCTCCAACCTCCTCTTGCCCGCGGGCGGGCGAAGCCGATTGTCACCGGAGCTCGAACGCATCGCGATCAACGCGAGCACGCAGCTCATCGCCTCGCGCCCATCAGGCCGCCTCGCCAATAGCTTTCCGCCGACCGTCCTGCGGACCGACCAGGAGGGCACGATCACCTTGCCGTTGTAAGTACGATCCACCCATGCCCCGAGCGACGAGCCGCTCCGCCGCGACCGCGCTTCTCCTTCACGGCGAGGAACGCTTCCTCGTCGATGAGATGGCGCGGGCCACGCTCGACGCGTGGCGCCAGGAGCTGGTCTCGGACTTCGGCCTGGAGACGCTCGACGGGGCGGGGCTGGCGCCCGCCCGGCTCCAGGACGCAGTCCTCCAGGCGCCGTTCCTGGATCCATACCGGGTCGTCTTCGTGCGCATGCTCCCCGGCAACCGGGCAGAGGGGCTGGTCGCCGCGGTGGCCGAGATTCCGCCTACCACGCGACTCCTGGTCACCGTCGCGGGGCGCATCAGCTCCGCCAACAAGCTGGCGAAGGCAATCACAGCCGCGGGCGGCAAGGTCGAGGAGATGCAGCACCTCAACCGCCGCTCCCTCAGCGAGTGGGCGGCCAAGCGCGCTGTCGAGAAGCATGGATTGACGCCCGCCGTCGCGGCGCAGGTGGTCCGCGTCTCTCCGCCGGACCTCAGCATCGTCGACTCCGAGCTGACCAAGCTCGCCGCATACAAAGCGTCGGGGGCCAAGCTCACGCCGGACGCGATCGCTGAGCTGCTTGCGGGCGGGCGCGAGGACGAGATCTTCAGGCTCACCGACAACCTGCTACCGCGCCCGACTGCCCAGGCGCTGGAGATCGCGCGCAACCTCACACGGAGCGGGCTGCAGCCCACCTCGGTCGCCTATCGGATGGCCCGCCACATCGCCCTGGTCCTCGAGGTCCAGGCCCGCCAGGAACGAGGCGAATCACTGCAGCAGGTCCAGGACGATATGTCCGAACATCGCTTCGTGATTCATAAGGCATTTGACGCCGCGCAATCGGCCAACCCTGACCGGCTGGAGCGGGCGCTGAAGCAGATCCGCGATTACGAGTGGGAGGTCAAGTCAGGCCAGGTCGATGCCGAGCTCGGACTGGATGTCCTGCTGACCCGGCTCTAAAACCTACCTCTTCTTGGCGGCAGGAGCGGGGGTTGGCCTGGCCGCGGCACCGCCCTTCTTGGCCTTGGCGGGAGCCGGGCCCGCGACCGCCAGCTTCGCCAGCTGCCGGGCCAAGCGCGACTTGCGCCGGGCGGAGTTGTTCGGGTGAAGGACGCCTTTGGCGGCGGCGCGGTCGAGCGCGCGCAGCGCTTCGACCATGGTGGCCGCGCGTTCGGACTCGTCGCCCGAGGTCTCACCCAACGAGCGCCGGGCCTTGACGATCAGGGTCTTGACCTCGGAGCGGGTTCCCCGGTTTCGGGTCGCGCGCCGCGCGCCCGCGCGAGCCTGCTTCTTTGCCGAAGCGGTTCGTTTAGCCACGCGAGAACCTCAGGAGGGAGTTCAAACTCACGAAGATAGGATTATAGGGGCCAGTGGAGTTCGAGCTTGGCGGGCGGCGCCCCAAGGTGCACCCCGACGCCTACATCGCGCCAACCGCGGTCCTCATCGGCGACGTGGAGGTCGAGGCCGGCGCCAGCGTCTGGTTCGGCGCGGTGCTGAGAGGCGACGAGGCGACGATCAAAGTTGGCGAGGGCGCCAACATCCAGGACAACGCGGTCATCCACTGCGCGGAAAACCTGCCGACAGTGATCGAGCGCAACGCCAGCGTCGGCCACTCCGCGCAGCTCGAAGGCTGCGTCGTCGAGCAGGGGGCCCTGGTCGGGATGGGCGCGACCATGCTTCAGCGCAGCCGCCTCGGTGCGGGCTCCATGCTTGCGGCGGGCGCGGTCCTGGAGGAGGGCGTGGCCATCCCCTCTGGACATATGGCCGCCGGCGTTCCGGCCACGGTCAAGAAATCCTTGGACGGCTCGTCCAACCACTGGGTCGGCACCACGGCGCAGCATTACAAAGATCGCGCGGTCAGGTACCGGGCAGGTCTGAAGCCGATCGTCGTCCCAGGGGTCCCCGCGAAGTCCAGGCGAAGCCTCTGACTTCGCGGGGTGAATTGACCCTCGCGCTGCCCGCGCGAGCCAAGCTCAACCTCGACCTCGAGGTCATCGGCCGCCACAGCGACGGTTTCCACGAGCTGCGCACCACCTTCCAGGCGATCGAGCTTCACGACCTCCTGGAGGTCGAACCGGCGAGCAAAACCAGTCTCACCGCGTCGGGTTTCGACGTCAACGCGATCGAAAACTCGGTGCTGTTGGCCCATCGCGCGCTGGAGCAGGCAGTCAAGCACACTTTGTCTGCCCGCTTTCACCTGCACAAGCGCATCCCGCCCGGCTCCGGCATGGGCGGCGCCAGCTCCGACGCGGCGACAGCGCTGAGGGCCCTGAAGAGGATGTTTGCGCTCGACGTCGACCTGGCGGCGATCGCGCTCGTCCTCGGCTCCGACGTTCCGTTCTTTTTGACCGGCGGCCGGGCGCGGGCCGAGGGGCGCGGCGAGCGCCTGGCGCCGGTGCGGTCGGAGCCGGCATGGTTTGCCCTGGCCTGGCCAAGGATCGAGCTATCGACGGCCGACGTGTACCGTGCATGGGACGACGTGAAGGGCGAAGGGCCAAACCAGCTCCAGCGAGCCGCTGAACACTTCGAACCGCGGCTCAAGAGCTTCGCCGCCAGCCTGGGCCCCGGCTGGCAAATGACCGGCAGCGGCTCCGCGTTCTTCAAGCGCACGAAAACCGAAGAAGAAGGAAGGCAAACCATCGCCAAGCTCGATTGCTGGACGGACGTCACGCGCGCGGTCGCGCGCTGGGCGTGATTCGCAAGACCGCAGCGGTCTGGGCCGGGAAGGCCACCGGCGCACTCAGCCGCGTCACGAAGCGCGGCGGCGGCACGACGCTGCCCGGCGACGTGGCGCGCGCCATCGATCCGAAGATCCTCACCCGTCTCGCGCACGACCTGACCCAGGGCTCGGTCGTCATCACCGGCACCAACGGCAAAACCACGACCGCCCGCCTCGTCAGCTGGCTGCTCGAAGGCGCTGGGCACAGGGTGGTTTCGAACCGCTCCGGAGCCAACCTCATCTTCGGCGCCACGGCCGCGGCACTCAACCGCGCGGACGCCAACGGGACGCTGAAGGCGGACTGGGGAGTTTTCGAGATCGACGAGGCGAGCCTGCCCAGGGCAGTGGACGAGATACAGCCCAGGTCGACACTCGTCCTGAACCTGTTCCGCGACCAGCTCGACCGCTACGGCGAGCTCGAGTCGATCGCGAAAAAGATCGAGCACGCGCTCAGCGCGCAACCGGAGACCGGCCGCGCCATCCTCAATGCAGACGACCCTCGCGTGGCCGAGATCGGGCTCAGCCTGCCCACGCCTCCGCTCTGGTTCGGCCTCGACGACACCTCGATCGCCTCGAAGACGCTCCCGCACGCCGCAGACGCTCGCACCTGCCCGAAATGCGGCTCGAGCCTCATCTTCGACGCCGTCTATGTCGGGCACGACGGCGTGTACCGCTGCCCGAATCAGGACTTTGCCCGCCCGACCCCTGATATCACCGCGACCACAATCACCCTGACTGGATTCGACAGCCTCGCTCTCACCATCGGCGGCACGCGAATCGAAATGCCGCTAGGCGGTCTCTACAACTGTTACAACGTGCTCGCCGCATACGCCACGGCGTGCAGCATCGGCCTCGAGGCGGCTTACATCGCCGAGCGGCTGCGCACTTTCAAGGCTGCATTCGGCCGCCAGGAACGCGTCGACTTCCGCGGTCGCCACCTGATCCTGGTGCTCTCCAAGAATCCAGCCGGCTTTAACGAGACCGTGCGCACCGCGGTCGAGCTCGCCAACGGCAAGAACTTCGTCATCGGCCTCAACGACCGCAAGGCCGACGGCACCGACGTGTCCTGGATCTGGGACGTCGACTTCGAGCAGCTGAAGGACAGAGCGAGCGTCGTCATCCCCGCGGGCGTGCGCGCGCATGACCTCGCGGTCCGGCTCAAATACGCGGGTGTCGCCGCCGAGCCGCCGCAGCCGGATCCAGGCAAGGCGCTCGACCAGCTGATCAAGTCCACGAATGAAGGCGACACCGCGTTCCTGCTCTGCACCTACACGGCGATGCTCGACCTGAGGGCGGAGCTGGTGAGGCGCGGATGGGCGCAGCCATACTGGGAAACGTGAAGCTGACGGTCGGTTGGCTCTACCCGGACCTCATGAACATCTATGGCGACCGCGGCAACATCCTCACGCTGCTGCGGCGGGCGGAGTGGCATGGGCATGAAGCGAGGCTCGTCGAGCTGGGCAGGGGCGCCACCGACGCCATGGCGGACGTCGACATCTTTTTCTTTGGTGGCGGCCAGGATCGCGAGCAGGCCCTGATCTATGACGACCTCAGACAGTTCAAGCAGGAGTCACTACAGCGCGCGGTTGGGAACGGCGCCCAGATCCTCGCGGTTTGCGGGGGCTACCAGCTGCTCGGCCACTACTACCAGACCGCCGACGGCGAACGCTTCGACGGCATCGGCCTGATCGACGTCAGGACCGAGGCTGGGAAGAAGCGCTTCATCGGCGACGTTGTCGTCCAGGCCGACCTGGAGAACCTCTCGCCCAGCACGCTGGTGGGTTTTGAAAACCACAGTGGAAGGACGTTTCTCGGCCGGGACGCCAAGCCGCTCGGCAAAGTCCTGCTCGGCAAGGGCAACAACGGCTCCGACCGCCGGGAGGGATGCGTGCAGGGAGGCATCATCGGAACCTATCTGCATGGTTCGCTGCTACCGAAGAATCCGCACCTCGCCGATCACCTGATCGCGGCCGCCCTCAAGCGACGGGGCGCCGGCGTCCTTTCACAGCTCGACGACTCGGCGGAGCTGGCCGCGCACGGCTGGATCCTGCAGCGCGCGCAACGACGGTAGTCCGCAGGCCGTTTCCGTTCAGGCCGGCCGAACGCCGCGAGACCAAAGCTTCGCGCAGCACCTGGTCGATCGACTCGATCATCACGAACTGCATCTGTTTGCGCAGGTCGGCGGGGATGTCGTCCAGGTCGGCCTCGTTGTGGAGCGGCATCAGGACGCGGCGCAGCCCGGCGCGATGTGCGCCCAGCACCTTCTCTTTGATGCCGCCGATCGGAAGCACCCGCCCGCGCAGGGTGATCTCGCCGGTCATCGCGACGTCGTCGCGCACGGGACGTCCGGTGAGGATGGAAGCCATCGCGGTCAGGACTGTGACACCGGCCGAAGGCCCTTCCTTCGGCTGCGCGCCGGCCGGCACATGGACGTGGATGTCGTTCTTGTCGAAGAGGGAGGGATCGATCCCGACGTCCGCGGCGCGCGACTTGAGGTAAGAAAGGGCCGCCGAGGCCGACTCCTTCATCACCTCGCCCAGCTGCCCGGTCAGCTTCAGCTCGCCCTTGCCAGGCGTCAGCGTCGCCTCGACGAAGATGATCTCGCCTCCGGTGGGCGTCCACACGAGGCCGGTCGCAATGCCCGGCCGGTCGATGCGCTCGGCCACCTCGTCGAAGAATCGACGCTTGCCGAGCGCCGCTCGCACCTTCTTGGTGTCGTCCATCCGCTTGAGGCGCTTGCCTGACGCGATCTCGGCGACGTCGCGCCGGATCAACGAGGCGAGCTCGCGCTCGAGGTTGCGCACGCCGGCCTCGCGCGTGTAATCGCGGATGATCAGACGAATCGCTTCTTCCGAGATCGCGATCTCGCCCGGCCGCAAGCCGTGGGCCAGAACCTGTTTCGGGACCAGGAAGCGCTCAGCGATCTGGACCTTCTCCTCTTCGGTGTAACCCGAAAGGTGCAGCACCTCCATGCGGTCGCGCAGCGCGGGCGGGATCGTCTCGAGTGAGTTGGCGGTGGTGATGAACATCACCTTGGAAAGGTCGAAAGGCACATCGAGGTAGTTGTCGCGAAAGTCCTTGTTCTGCTCGGGGTCGAGGACTTCGAGGAGCGCCGACGAGGGGTCGCCGCGCCAGTCGGCCCCGATCTTGTCGACCTCGTCGAGGATGAACACCGGGTCGTTGGACTCGGCGCGACGGATTGCCTGCAGGACGCGGCCGGGCATGGCTCCGATGTAGGTCCGGCGGTGGCCGCGAATCTCGGCCTCGTCGTGCACGCCGCCAAGCGACGCCCGCGCGAACTTGCGGCCCATCGCGCGCGCGATCGACTGACCGAGCGAGGTCTTGCCGACGCCTGGCGGCCCGACGAAGCACAGGATCGGCTCGCGGCCGCGGTCGGTCGAGCCCCGCACCTGCTTCAAACGGCGGACCGCGAGGTGCTCGACGATGCGCTGCTTCACCTTGTCGAGGTCGTAGTGGTCGGCGTCGAGTATCTCGCGGGCCTGCTTCACATCGACCTCGCCGCCGGTGGAGATGTTCCAGGGCAAAGATACGATCAGCTCGAGATAGGTGCGGATGATCGAGGACTCCGGCGACGCAGAAGGGATGCGCTCGAGGCGGCCGATCTCGCGGTCGGCCTCGCGCTTTGCCTCCGGCGGCAGGCCGGCTTTCTCGATGCGCTCGCGCAGCTCGCTGAGCTCCGCGTGCTCGGAGTCAAGCTCGCCAAGCTCGCGCTGGATCGCCTTCAGCTGCTCGCGCAGGAAGTATTCGCGCTGCGCCTTGCCCATCTGCTCCTCGGCCTGGGTCTGGATCTTGCGGCCGAGCTCGAGTACCTCGAGCTCGTGCGACATGTGGCCGAGCAGTCTTTCGAGCTTTGCTTTCGACGAGTCGAGCTCCAGGATCTCCTGCCGCTGCTCGGTGGTCAGACGGATGTGGTTGGCGATGTAGTACGCGAGGTGGAGCGGGTCGTCCATCGCGCCGGCGGCGCCTGCGAGCTCGGCAGGAAGGTGCGGCGCCAGTGAGACCAGCTGCTGGAAGGACGCGATCGCCCGCCGCATCAACGCCTCACGCTCGATGGAGAGGATGTCCTCGGTGATCTCGGGCAGCATCTCCACCGCGCAGGTCAAGTAAGGCTCGTTCGAATCGGCCTCCGTGAGCTGGATCCGCCGCAGCCCGAGCACCGCGAGCTGGACGGTGCCGTCCGGCAGCTTCAGCAGGTGCTGGACGCGGACCATCGTCCCGACGTGGTGGATGTCTTTGAAGTCCACGTCCTCGGCGGTTTCGTCGAGCTGCGTGGCGACCGCGATATGGCGCTCGGCACCGGTCAGGTCGTCAAGCAGCTGGAGCGACTTCTTGCGCCCGACTGAGAGCGGGATGAAGATGCGCGGAAATACGACCGTCGACTTCAACGGCAGCACCGGGAGGTGACTGGGCACCGCCCCCTCCAGGTTCACCGCCGGAACTTCGCTCATAAGAACGTGATGCTACGCCCCCAACCGGACGCGTCCTCCCCATTTATCGGGAGGTGGCGCCGAAGGCGCCGGAGGGGCATGCCATAATCGGCACAAGCTGAGCCCCACCCTGATTGCGGTCGTACTCGCCGCCGGCCACGGCACCCGAATGCGATCGCGGATTCCCAAAGTCCTCCATCCGATCTGCGGCCGTCCGATGATCGATTGGGTCCTCGAGGCGGTCCGCGAGGCCGGCGTCACCCGTGACAAGGACGTCAAGGTGATCGCGAACCCGCATCACGCCGACGTCGCGGCGCATCTCGACGGGCGGGTCGAGCTCGTCTACCAGCGCGATCCGAAAGGCACCGCCCACGCGCTGCGGCAGATCCCGCAAGGCGAGCTTCGCGGACGCCAGGTCCTTGTCGTCAACGGGGATTCGCCACTCCTCACGGCGGCAAGCATCCTCAGGGTGATCCACGCGCAACAGGAAGGGGACGCGCCGGCGAGCATCGCCAGCGTCGAGGATCCGAGCCGCGACGACGGCCGCATCGTACGCGCCAAGGACGGCTCACTCGAGCGCATCGTTGAGCGCAAGGACGCCACCAGGGAGCTGCGCGCGCAGGTTCACGAGTTCAACGTCGGCCTCTATTGCTTCGACGGCAGCCGGCTGGTCGACGAGCTCGACAAGGTCAAGGACGACAACAAAGCGGGCGAGTTCTACCTCCCCGATGTTTTCCTGCACCTGAAGCCGGTGACGATCGTCAAGCTGGACGATCCACGTGAGGCGATGGGCGTCAAGGACCGCATCCGCCTCGCGGCGGCGACGGATATCTTGCGCCGGCGCCTGCTCGAGCGGTGCATGCTCGGGGGCGCCACCATCGTCGACCCGGACACCACTTTCATCGACGCCGCGGTCACCATCGGCCAGGACACGGTGATCGAGCCCTTCACGGTCCTGAAGGGCGAGACGCATATCGGTTCCGAATGCCACATCGGCCCGCATGTCTATATAGAGGACGCGAGGCTCGGCGACCGCTCCGACTGCGGCCCCTTCGCCAAGCTCCGCCCGGGCACGGAGATCGCGGAGGACGTCCACATCGGCAGCTTCACCGAGCTGGTCCGGACCAAAGTCGGCCCCCGCAGCAAGGTCCCGCATGTCTCTTACCTTGGCGACACCGATCTCGGCGCGGACGCCAACATCGGCGCCGGTACGATTACGGCCAATTTCGACGGCACCAACAAGAATCGGACGGAGATCGGAGACGGCGCCTTCGTGGGCGTGGACACGATGCTGGTCGCGCCCGTCAAACTGGGCAAGCGCGCGCGCACCGGAGCCGGTTCGGTGGTGACGAAAGACGTGCCCGACGGCGCGACAGCCGTTGGAGTTCCAGCTAGGGTGGTACGGAGAAAAGCTGTGAGTTCCCCGGATTCGAGTTCGGACACCCCTTGATCGGGAGGCTCCAGACCGCCGTCGAGTACACCGGGACTGAAACCTCGCCCTGGGGCGAGCTCAAGCTGATCTCAGGCGGCGCCAACCCGAAGCTGGCCGCCGGCATCGCCGAGATCCTTGACGTCCAGCTCACCGATCCACGGCTGCGTCACTTTCCCGACGGCGAGATCAACGTCAAGATCGAGGACTCGATGCGCGGCCACGACGTGTTCGTGATCCAGCCCACGAGCCCGCCGGTGAACGAGCACCTGATGGAGCTGTTCATCATCCTCGACGCGCTGCGCCGCGCGTCGGCCGGCAGGGTGACCGCGGTCATCCCCTATTACGGGTACGCGCGGAAGGAGCGCAAGACCCAGCCCCGCGAGCCGATCTCGGCCAAGCTGATCGCGAACTTCATCACCCTGGCCGGGGCCGACCGCCTGCTCCTGTTCGACCTGCACGCGGAAGCCATCGAGGGCTTTTTCGACGTCCCGACCGACCACCTGTCGCCGCACCGCATCTTCGCCGAGCACCTGAAGACAATGAACCTGAAACACCTCACCATCGTCGCCCCCGACGCCGGCGGCGGCCGCCGGGCCGAGGCCGTGGCCAACGATCTCGGGGCGCCGATCGCATTCGGCTACAAACGCCGCCCCGACGAGCAGTCGGTCGAGGTGATCGCGGTCTCAGGTGACGTTAAGGGGCGTGACTGCGTGGTGGTCGAGGACATCATCACCACCGGCGGCACCGTCTCCAAGCTGGCCGCCGCCCTGCGGCAGCAGGGCGCGAACAGAGTGCTCATCGCGGCGACGCATCCGGTGCTGACCGGCGACGCCCTCGAGAGGCTGAAGAATGCCGACGTGGAAGAGGTGATCGTGACCGATACCGTGCCCATCCCGCCTGAAAAGCTGGGCGCGCCGCTGAAGGTGCTGTCGGTGGCGCCACTTCTCGCTGAAGCGATCATCCGGGTACACGAGAACCGGAGCGTCAGCGAGCTCTTCCGTTAGTTCGTCCCGATGACCGCCCAGGAATGGATGGAAGTCATCGTCATGATCTTCTGTTTCGTGCTGGCTGCGTTTGCGAGCGGTACCGAGACCGCGCTGACGTCGGTCGGTCGCTTGCGCGTCCGCTACCTGGCCGAGCAGGGAAGCCAGGCGGCGGCCATCCTGCAGCGGCTGCGCGCGGATCCCAATCGGTTCCTGTCGACGGTTCTGTTCACCAACACGCTGGCGTTGATCGTCGCCTCGACCGCATCGGCCCTGCTGAGCGACTCCCTGTTTACGCGTTGGGGCGTGGCGCCCGAGTGGCGGTTGTGGCTGACGCTGCTGGATTCGGTCGCGCTGTCCATCGTCTTGCTGATCGTGGCCGAGGTCACTCCGAAGACGCTCGCCCTCGCTCACGCCGAGCGCGTCGCCCTGGCCGCGGCGGTTCCAGTCGACCGGCTGGCGAGCTTTCTCGGCCCGATCCTGTGGGCGGTCACGATCGTCTCGAGGGCTCTGACCGGCGGCCGAGCCGCGCGCGCTCCGTACCTGACCGAGGAGGAGCTGATCACCGCCCTGCACGTGTCCGAAGAGGCGGGGGTGATCGAAGAGCAGGAGCACCAGATGATCCACGGCATCATCGAGATCGGCGACAAGACCGTGCGCGAGATCATGATTCCGCGCACCGACATCATCGCCGTCGACCGCGAAGCCCAGCTGCGTGACATCGTCAAGCTTTTCAAGCAGCACCGCCACACAAGGATGCCGGTCTTCGAGCGCGACATCGACCACGTGATCGGCCTCATCCACACCAAGGACCTGCTGCTGTTCTACACGTTGTCCAGCTCGCGGAAGTTCGACATGGACAAGGTGCTGCGGCCGATTGAGTTCACGCCGGAGCAGAAGAAGGTTGACGAGCTGCTGAACGAGATGCGGACGAAGAAAGTCCACATGATGATCGTGGTCGACGAGTACGGCGGCACCGCTGGCCTGGTGACGTTGGAGGACCTGCTCGAAGAGATCGTGGGCGAGATCCGCGACGAGTACGACACCGCCGAGCAGGAGCAGCTCGTGATCGTCAACGACCACGAAGCGCGTGTTGATGCGGGGTTCCCGCTAGAAGAGCTGAACGAGCGCCTTCATCTCGGGATCGAGGAGTCGGGCGACTACGACTCGGTCGGCGGCTACGTGCATTCGATGCTCGGCAAGATCGCAGAGGAAGGCGATTCCTTCCAGTCGGGTCGCGCGCGCTGGATCGTCGAGAAGGTGAGAGGGAGGCGGATCGAGACCATCCGCCTTGTCGCCCAGGACCCGTGGCCGACCGAAGTGCACGGTCACGACGGGGCGGGCGAGATCCGGGTGGAGGAGCAGACTGGCCACCTACCGTGACCGCGCCGTCGTCCTGCGCAAGCTCGACTACGGCGAGGCCGACCGCATCTTCACGCTCCTGACCCGCGATCACGGCAAGGTCGGCGCGATCGCCAAGGGCGTGCGGCGCCCGGAGTCGAAGCTGGGCCCGTCGCTGGAGCTGTACGGACACGTCGACGTGCTGCTGGCCAAGGGTCGCGGTGAGCTCGACGTCGTCGCGCAGGTCCAGCGCGTGCCCGGCTACCGGATCGAAGGTGATGTCGTGCGGATGGCCCATGCGGCGCTGATCGCGGAGCTGGCGGAGCGCGTATGCGAGGACCGCCATCCGGTTGAAGGCGTCTACGAGCTGGCGGTGACGGCGATGGACGAGCTCGCCCGCGAGACCGACCCCCGGCGCGCCTCAGCGTGGTTTTTGATGTCGGCGCTCGACCTGCTCGGCTACGCGCCGCAGCTCATGGCATGCGTCTCATGCGAGCGGCCGCTGGCCGCAAAGCCGGCGGCGTTCAGCGCCGAGGCGGGGGGCTTTCTGTGCGACCGGTGCGCGCTGCCGTCGATGGATCTCGTCCCCCTGGCGACGATCAAGGTGCTGCGGCTGATGGCTTCGGGCGACCTCGAGACATACCGGCGGGTGAAGCTTGACGGGGCGCTGATGGCATCGATCGAAGGCGTGCTGCAGTCGCAGCTGGAGCACCACCTGGACCGCCGCCTGAAATCCCTGGCGTTCCTCCATGAGATGAGGATGTGATGACGTTTATTGGGAAGTACCCGGCGCAATCGGGGGATGGGGCCGAGTGATGACCATTTCACGCGACCAAGTGATGGACAAGGTCGTCGCTCTAACCAAGCGCCGGGGGTTCATCTACCCGTCGAGCGAGATCTACGGCGGCCTGTCGGGCTTCTACGACTACGGCCCGTACGGGGTCGCCCTGAAGCGGGCGATCCGCGACCTGTGGTGGCGTCACATGGTCGAGCTGCGAAACGACGTGGTCGGCCTGGAGTCGACGCTGATGATGCCGGAGGCGGTGTGGGAAGCCTCCGGCCATCTCCAGAACTTCGTCGATCCGCTCCGGCAGTGCTTGGGCGAGTGCAAGAAGCGCTGGCGCGCCGACAAGGTCCTGGGCGAGAAATGTCCGGAGTGCGGCGGGACACTCGACGACGCCCGCATGTTCAACCTGATGTTCAAGACGCACGTCGGCCCTCTGGAGGATCGCGCGTCGGAGGTGTACCTACGGCCTGAGACCGCGCAGGGGATGTTCGTCGACTTCAAGAACGTGATCAGCTCGACGCGGGTGCGCGTGCCGTTCGGCATCGCGCAGCAAGGCAAAGCGTTCCGCAACGAGATCACACCCGGGAATTTCGTTTTTCGCGTCCGCGAGTTCGAGCTAATGGAGATGGAATACTTCGTACGTCCGCATCAGGACGAGGAGGCGTTCGACTACTGGCGCAAGGAGCGCCTGCGCTGGTACACGGACGTCCTTGGCGTCAACCGCGAGCGGCTGCGGATGTACGACCACCCGCAGGAATCGCTATCGCATTACTCGAAGCAGACGACCGACATCGAGTACGAGTTCCCGTTCGGCTGGGGCGAGCTGGAAGGAATCGCCGACCGGACCGACTTCGACCTGGCGGTGCATCAGGAAAAGTCGAAGCAGGACCTGACTTATTTGGATCCGGAGACCAACGAGCGCTACCTGCCGTGGGTGATCGAACCGGCGGTGAGCGTGGAACGGATCTTCATCACGCTGCTGCTCGATGCGTACGACGAGGATGTCGTGAACAACGAGCCCCGAGTCCTGCTGCGCCTGCACCCGAACGTGGCGCCGGTGCAGGTCGCGGTGTTCCCGCTATCGAAGAAGCAGGAGCTGATCGACGTGGCGCAAATGGTCATCGGCTCGCTGCGCGGTCAGTTCCGGGTCGAATACGACCAGACCGGAGGCAGCATCGGGAAGCGCTACCGGCGCCAAGACGAGATCGGCACGCCGTTCTGCGTCACTGTCGACTTCGACACTTTGACCGACCAGGCCGTCACCATCAGACGGCGCGACAGCACGGAACAAGAACGGGTCGCGATCGCGACGCTGCCCGGTCGATTGACGGAGCTGACCCACTAGCCAGAACTACGCGCCGGTAATGCTTTCGACCGTGCCGGGCGCCGGAGGTCAGCTGCAGAGCAGCTCCGCAGCCCGCAGGTAGACCTGCACGCACCTCTCGACCGAGGCCAAATCGACCCACTCCACGTCGGCGTGCGCGCCTTCGCCTTCCGGTCCATACGCCACCGCTGGGATGCCAGCCGCGTTCAGCAGCGCCATGTCCATCCAGTACGCGACGCCGATAAGCACCGGGTCTGCTGCGGCCAGCGCAACGGCGCGGGTGAGCGGATGGTCGCCGGCGACTTCCGACGGCGGTCGCTCCAGCATCACGCGGGCGGTGCCGCGTTCCTCGCCGATCAGCTCTTGGATCTCGCGCAGGCTGCTGGCGCCGTCTTCGCCGGGCACCGTGCGCCGCTCCAGCTTGGCCACGCAGCGGGCCGGATACGTCGACATCTCCTGGCCGCCCTCGATCAGCGAGGCGTGGATGGAGCCCGCCCCGAGCAATCGATGTCGTGGACCCTCGCGCAAGCGCGAATCGAGGTCTAGAACCCCCGTCAAGACCCGGCCCATGTGTGCGATCGCGTCCACGCCCAGATCGGAGCGCGACCCGTGGGCGGCGACGCCGTGCGTTTCCACCTCGAGCCAGACGAACCCTTTGTGGGCGAGACAGAGCTGCAGCTCGGTTGGTTCGGTGACGATCCCGAAGTCGGCGCGAAACTTTTCCAACACCGCGGAGGTACCGAGGCTCGCGACCTCCTCATCTGCGACCGCCGTCACGATCAGGTCGCCTTTCAAGCGCAGGCGGGCCGCCTCTCGAGCCGTGACCATGATCGCCGCCAGGCTCGCCTTCATGTCGTACGCGCCACGGCCGTACACGCGACCCTCGCGCACCACGGGCGAGAACGCCGCGGCCATCCCGCCCGCGCCCACGGTGTCCATGTGCGCGTTCAACATGAGGCTGCGCCCGCCGCCACTGCCGCGCAGGACTCCCACCACGCTCGGGCGCCCGGGCACCGGCTCGACGACCTCGACCAGGAGACCTTCGGCACGTAACCACGACGCAACGAATCCGGCGATCGCTGTCTCACCGCCGCCCGAGGCCGCAATGTCGGGATTCACCGACTCGATCGCCACCAGCTCACAGATCAGCGACTCGAGTCCTGTGGAAACGTTCATGGCCACGCTCCAAACCATAACCACCCGTTCCCTTGCCTTTTTCTCAGGCCGAACTACACTCCCTGGAGCCGCTTTGGCGCGCAGAGATATGGGGTTTTGGAGGAAGCAAGTATGTCTCGATCGTTGCGACGCGCGCTCACTCTGGCGACCGGATTCGTCACGGCCGTTGCGGCCGGACCGGCGCTGGCGACCGTGCAGGCGACCACCGACCAGAAGGGTCTCTCCGCGATCAACCACATCGTCGTCATCTACGAGGAGAACCACAGCTTCGACAATCTCTACGGAGGTTGGGAAGGCGTGAATGGCCGCGCCAACGCTGACGCCGCCCATACGACTCAGGTGATTCAGAGTGATGCGGTGGCGCCACCGGTGTACACCTGCTTGATGCAGAACGACGTGAACCTGGTCTCGGCGCCAGGTCCCGTCTGCACAGATACGACGACCGGAACGACTTTCACGAGCCACTTCACCAACCAACCCTTCAGCATCGAGGCATCCATTCCGGCGAGCGCGCACACCTGCCCTGTCCCAGGGGCGCCGTTCTCGGCGACCGGATACCCGGACAATTCGAGCAATTTGCCCGGTGGCTGCACGCGCGATATCGTGCACCGCTTCTACCAGGAGCAGTACCAGCTCAACAACGGTCGGCAGAATCTGTACGTCACAGGCAGCGATGCGGTCGGCCTGGCGATGGGCTACTACAACACGAGCGCCCTGCCGATCTATACGTACCTGCACAGTGACGGCCACCCTCACTACGCGATCGCTGACGACTTTTTCCAGTCGGCGTTCGGCGGATCGTTCCTCAACCACCAATGGTTGATCGCGGCGGCCAGCCCTACATGGACGGACGCGCCGGCTGACCAGCACTCGATCCTCGACATCAAGGGCATGCCGACCAACTACCCGCTCTACCACACCGATACCGCCAAACTCGACAAAGCGGTCACACAGGCCTGCGGTCTTTCCACGACCAATCCGAACCGCGCATGCGGTGACTACGCGGTCAACACCATCCAGCCCTTCCAGCAACCCTTCAAGGGTTCGCCTCAGCTTCCCGCCCAGACGGGCACGACCATCGGCGACAAGCTGACCAGCGCAGGTGTCAGCTGGGCGTGGTACTCAGGCGGATGGTCGAACGCCAACGGTGACGTCGGGGCGCCGGGCTGGAGCAATGGCACTCCCGGCCTGAATCCCACCTGTACCGACCCCGCCTCCGCTCCGAACCCGGCCTGGCCGCACTGCCCGAACAAGGTCTTCCAGTACCACCACCAGCCGTTCAACTACTACGCCGCGTATGCGACCGGCACCCCTGGGCGGACGCACCTGCGCGACGAGGTTGAGTTCATGCAGCTTGCGAACAACTCGGCCCAAACGTGCGACCTCAACTCGGTCAGCTTCGTGAAGCCGATCGGGCTCGAGAACGAGCACCCCGGATACACAAGCGAGGGCCGCGGCAGTGACCACCTGGTTCAGCTGCTCTCGGCGATCGACAACAGCGCCTGCCGCAAGGACACCATGGTCGTCGTCACCTATGACGAGTTCGGCGGCCAGTGGGACCACGTCGTGCCTCCGGGCCAGGGCGGAACCGCCGGACCCCACGACCAGTGGGGCCCGGGCACGCGCATCCCGGCGCTGGTCATTGCTCCGCGCCTGCGCGGGGAATTCGTCGTCGACCACACCCAGTACGACACCACCTCCATCCTCGCCACGATCGAGCGCCGCTACGGCCTCACCCCGCTCGGCGCCGAAACGCGCGATGGTGCGGTCAACGACCTCTCCAGGGTTTTCGCGGCGAAATCGCCTTTCGCCTGACCGAGGCAGGGAAAGCGAGGGCCCGGCGTCGGGCCCTCGCGGCCGGCCGCCGGTCGCCTCAGCTGCGGCCGCCGAAGATCGAGCTCTCGAGCACGTAGAACACCGCGATCGCGGTGTAGAAAGCCGCGCTTGCATATGGGTTGACGAGGGCCAGGGCGGTGGCCGCCGCGTACAGGAAAGGCCCGGGCAGGTAGCTTCGCCCGATGCCCTCCACCGTCCGAGCGTCCGCGTTGGTTCGAAGCAGGCGCCGCCCTGCGGCCGCGTAGCGCCACAGCAGGTTGAATGACACGGCGGTCAGCGTCAGCGTGATGCCGTAGGCGATCGACGCCGCCTGCAGGCCGTCGGGATTGGTGATGTGCTCGGCCAGGAGCCTGGTCGGGAAGGGGATGAACGCGATCACCATCAGGAACAGCACGTTCAGCAGCAGAAACAGCCGGTTGACGTGCGCGATCTGGCTCATGACGGTGTGGTGGTTGGCCCAGATGATTCCGATCGTGATGAAGCTCACGGCGTACGCCACGTAGCTCGGCCAGATCTTCAACAGCTGCAGTCCCAACGGCGCGCCTTCTGCTGACACGTTCAGGATCAAGAGCGTGGCCGCGATCGCGAAGACGCCGTCGCTGAAGGCCTCGAGCCGGGAAGTTGTCACGGCGTCAATTCAAACGCAAGTTTCGGAGGCCGCGTTCGTTAAGCCGCGCTGTAGGGCCGTATGTGAATACCACGAGGAGTAAGGCCTCCTCCTCTCTACACTCCCCATCTCCAACTTCTCGAGGCCGATGCTCCAGCCGACCCGGCGGGCCCCCCTCCCTGATTGCTCGCCGGGCTCCGGTTGGGCTTCCTCCCCACTCGTGCGGAGGTGGAGCTCAAGGCGCCGGAGGGGCTATCCCACCAATCGGACCGTCCAGAAGTCGCTCGCCAAGCCTGGCTGGACGAAGTACGCGTATGGGAGCGTGAAGTAACCCTTGATGCCCCAGGCGGCGCCCCATGAGTTGCGGGCCAGGAACCACTGCCTGGACTCGTTGTAACCAACCGCCATCACCGCGTGGCCGCCGACCGGCCGCTCACCCCAACCGGGCATGGGCGCATGGCCCGTCTTCCGGACCGCCTCGGTTTCGAAGCTCTCATAGACCGTGAACCCGAAGATGAACGGGTAGCCCGAGGCAAGGCACCCCTTCATCTGGTTCAGGTCCTGGATGAGGCTCTGGTACGAAACGGCGCGGTCCAGCCTGGCGTCCTTGTAGCACTTCGCCGACGGCCGTTTCGCGAACTTAGCGATGTCGTAAGGCCATTCGGGTTCCGGACAGACACCGTCGCTCGCCACCGACTTGATCCCGTCGCGGATCATCGCGCCGCTGTCGATCGACACCGTGCCCTCGATGACGCGCTCGTTGTAGTAGATGAAAAGGCGTGACGGCACGAAATCCGAGAGCTTCTGCTTGATGCGGTCGAACTCGACCGCTCCGCCGATCGCGTTGGCCGTGCAGCTGCCGAGCTGGCCCTGGTCGTAGACGGGCGGGCACTTGGCGCGTAGGTCGGTGAGGGCCGGCAGCGCCTTGAGGTACTGGGCGGGAGCAGCGTAAAGATGGTCGCGCTGGTCGGGCACGTCCGGTATCCACCCGTAGTGGCGGATCTCGCGGGGTTGGGTCATGGCATCAAGCTCCTAGAGGTATGGCCAGTTGGCGACGCTCGGGCCGTCGCCGACGTAAGCCTGAACGCCATTCGGAAAACGGTGAGCCTCCAGCACGATCGCGGTCGCGCGTGCGTGTCCCTCGAGGATCACGAGATGTCCGTCGGGGCGGCGCAGCGCGATGATCTCGGGCACCTTTTTGTCCGAGTGGCACAGGCCTGACGCCAGCGACAGCACGACCATGTTGGTCGAGTCGCCGGTGAAGACGTGGCCGACGTTGGTCGCGCCCTCGGCAACCTTGCGAGTGGCGGGCGCGAGGATCGGCCACGCCGCGCCTTGCCTTGCGTACAGCAGCTCGCCGACCTCGTCGGTGCTCAACCGGAATCGACGCCACCCGATGTCGGCGCCGAGTCCCTGGAAGCTGCCCGCGCTCTGTCCGAACCCGTAGACCGAGGTGATGATCTGCCGCCGCAGCTCGTTCTGTGCGCCGTCATGTAGATCTGGCGACCGCGCCGCCTTGAGAGCGACCGACAGGTTCGCAGGATTGGGTGGGTTGCCGACCAGGTAGGCCTGGAACTCGGGCGACTCGATCTCGGCCTGGAGCCAGGCCAGAATGACCTGGTCTTCGGTCGCCTTTCCCAGGTCGTCCATCGTGGAAAGGGTAATCGGCTCTCCCCACCCGGCCGCGCGCTGCGCCGGCGGCCGGCCTCCCCATGAATGGGGAGGAAGCATGGGAAAATAGCACCTCCATGCCGAAAGTCCACAAGTGGGTGTATCAGTTCTCAGAAGGCTCCGCCAAAATGCGCGACCTTCTTGGCGGCAAAGGCGCTGGCGCCGCGGAGATGACGCGGGCGGGCATGCCTGTCCCACATGGCTTCACGATCACGACCGAGGCGTGCCGCGCGTATTACGCGAGCGGCGGCAAGTTTCCGAAAGGACTATGGGAGCAGATCCTGCCGGCGCTGAAGATCCTCGAGCGCAAGGCGGCCAAGAAATTCGGCGACCTGAAGGATCCGCTGCTAGTCAGCGTCCGCTCGGGCGCGAAGTTCTCCATGCCCGGGATGATGGACACCGTCCTGAACCTGGGCCTGAACGAAGAAACGACCAAGGGCCTCGCCGCTCTGACCAAAGACGAGCGCTTTGCCCTCGATGCGAGGCGCCGCTTCATTCAGATGTTCGGCAAGACGGTCAAGGGCATCGACGGCGAGAAGTTCGAGCATGCGCTGCAGGAGGCCAAGAAGAAGGCCGGGGTCAAAACCGACCCCGACCTGAAGCCCGAGCAGCTGCGCCCGCTGGTCGCTCGGTTCCTCAGCATCTATAAGGAAGAGACGGGTCGCGATTTCCCGACCGACCCGGTCGAGCAACTGCGCGATGCGATCGACGCGGTGTTCAAATCATGGAACACCGATCGCGCGAAGACATATCGGCGCATGGAACGAATTCCGGACGACCTGGGGACCGCGGTCAACGTGCAGATGATGGTGTTCGGCAATATGGGCGAGACGTCAGGGACCGGCGTCGCGTTCACGCGCAACCCGATCACGGGCGGCAAGGAGCTGTACGGCGACTACCTTGCCAACGCGCAGGGCGAAGACGTCGTGGCGGGAGTGCGCGACACCGAGCCGATCAATGCGCTGAAGCGCCACATGCCGAAGGTGTACGCGCAGTTCGAGCGCTACGCGCGTCAGCTCGAGAAGCACTACCGCGACGTCCAGGACCTCGAGTTCACAATTGAGCGCGGCAAGCTCTACATGCTGCAGACACGCTCGGCCAAGCGCACCGGTGAGGCGGCCGTGAACATCGCGGTCGACATGGTGAAGGAGCGGCTGATCACGAAGAAGGACGCTGTGGCGCGCATCGAGCCGCGGCAGCTCGAGCAGCTGCTGTTCCCGCGCGTCGACCCAGCGGCGAAAGTGTCCCCGCTCGCGAAGGGCGTCCCCGCATCACCTGGAGCGGCCAGCGGCGGCGCGGTTTTCGACGCCGACACCGCGGTCGAATGGGGCAAGCAAGGCAAGGCGGTGATCCTGGTCAGGGTTGAGACGAACCCCAACGACGTGCACGGCATGGTCGAGGCGAAGGGCATCCTGACCCAAACCGGCGGCACCGCGAGCCATGCGGCCCTGGTTGCGCGCGGCATGGGCCGGCCCTGCGTCGTGGGCGCCAGCGCAATCGACGTGGATGTGCGGCAGCGCAAGTTCTCTGCCAACGGCACCACGATCAAAGAAGGTGATCAGATCACGATCGACGGCACCACCGGTGAGGTATACGTCGGCAATGTCCCGACGATCGAAGCCCGTTCATTGAACCAGCACCCCGCTGCGAGCGCGGTCCTGCGCTGGGCCGACGAACTCCGGCGCCTCGAGGTATGGGCGAACGCGGACTATCCGCGCGATGCGCAAAAGGCGCGGGAGAACGGCGCCCAGGGCGTCGGCTTGTGCCGGACCGAGCACATGTTCATGGAGCAGGAACGGCTGCCGGTCGTGCAGGCCATGATCATGGCCACCACCACCGCGGAGCGCGAAAAACAGCTCGCCAAGCTCCTACCGATGCAGCGCGGTGACTTCGAGGGCATCTTCAAGGAGATGGCGGGGCTGCCGGTGATCATCCGGCTCATCGACCCGCCGCTTCATGAGTTCCTGCCGAGCCTCGAAGAGTTGATACGCGAGACGACCCACCTCAAGGACACGGGCGAGGATCCCGCGCGACTGGCCGAGCGAGAGAAGGTCCAGGCCAGAGTCGAGGAGCTGCACGAGGCCAACCCGATGTTGGGCCTTCGCGGCGTGCGGCTGTCGATCCTGTATCCGGAGATCACACGAATGCAGGTGCGCGCGATCATGGAGGCGGCCTGCAACCTGCGCAAGCGCAAGGTCGACGCGCGACCCGAGATCATGATCCCGCTCGCGGGCACGGTGGCTGAGCTGCGCACGGTTCACGCCGAGCTGAAGCCGGTGGCGGAAGCGGTGCAGAGGGAGGCGGGCGTCAAGGTACCGTACAAGTTCGGGACCATGATCGAGATCCCGCGCGCCGCGCTGACGGCGGGCGAGATCGCGCAGGAGGCCGAGTTCTTCTCATTCGGCACAAACGACCTCACCCAGACCACCTTCGGCTTCTCTCGCGACGACGCCGAGCGAGCTTTCATCGTCCGCTACCTCGAACAGAAGATCCTGCCCCGCAACCCGTTCGAGACGATCGACGTGGCCGGCGTGGGGCGGCTCATGGAGATCGCGGTCAAGGAGGGCCGCAGGACCCGGCGCGATCTCGAGGTCGGGATCTGCGGCGAGCATGGGGGAGACCCCGACTCGATCCACCTTTGCCACAAGCTGGGGCTGAACTATGTTTCGTGCAGCCCGTTCCGCGTCCCGGTGGCGCGGCTGGCCGCGGCGCAAGCGGCGATCGGAGAAGGTACTGGTACGAAGTAGCTCTCTGAATCTTGCGGAGTTCAGGGAGCGATTCGCAGGCGAGGTGATCCTTCCCGGCCACCCGGACTACGACCAGGCGCGAATCGTTTGGAACGCAATCGCCGACCGGCGCCCAGCCCTGGTCGTCCGCCCGACCTCGGTCGATGACGTGATCAGCGCGATCCAGTTTGCGGGCGAGGAGCAGCTTGTCGTGGCGGTGCGCGGTGGGGCCCACAGCGTGGCCGGGTTCTCCACGTGCGACGGCGGCATGGTCCTGGACCTCTCGCGCATGCGCGAGGTGACGGTCGATCCGGTGAACAAACGAGCGCGGGCTCAAGGCGGCGCGCACCTGTCGCAGCTCGACAAGGCGGCGCAATCGCACGGCCTGGTCTGTCCCGTCGGCGTGGTCGGGCATACCGGCGTGGCCGGACTGACGCTCGGGGGCGGCATGGGCCGCCTGCAGCGCAAACTCGGGCTGACGGTCGACAACCTCGTGGGGGTCGACCTCGTCACCGCGAACGGAAACAAGATCCACGCGAGCGAGACAGAGAACCCCGATCTGTTCTGGGGTCTGCGCGGGGCAGGCGCGAATTTCGGCGTGGCCACCTCGTTTGAGTTCCGCCTGCATCCGATGGATGGAACCATCTTCCAGGGCGGGGTCGTCTTCCCGGTCGAGCGAAGCCTCGAGGTGGCCGAGCACGTCCGCGAATTCGTCGCCACGCACGATGACGTCCACGTCGCCCTTGCTTTCACGAAGGACGAGGAGCTCGAGGGTCAGCCGGTCTTCGTGGTTGGTTCGACTCATGCCGGCGGTGTCGATGATGCGGAGCGCGACCTCCGGGTCTTCCGCGAGCTGCGCCCGCTTCGGGACACATTTGGCGCCAAGCCATACCTGGAGGTGCAGCGCATGGCTGACGAGTCGTCGGGGTGGGGCCAGCGCTTCTACACGAAGGCGGGTTTTCTGGCCGCGCTCAGCGACGAGGTGGTCAGCCTGTGCGCGGGATTGGTGGAAACCATCCCGCCCGGCGCCGAGCTGTCGTTGTGGGCGCAGGGGGGCGCGGTCGGACGCGTGCCGGACGACGCGATGGCATACACCGGACGACATGCGCCCTTCAACGTCTCGGCGGAGCTGGCATGGACGGATGCAGCTGACGATGAGCAGCGGATTGCATGGGGACGCGCGGCGATCGCCAAGATCAAGCCGTTCATGACAACCGGGCAGTACGTCAACGATGTGGTCGAAGCCGGCACGGACGGCGCGCAGATCTATGGCCAGGCGAAGTACGAGCGGCTGGTCGGGTTGAAGCGGAAGTACGACCCCGACAACTTTTTCCGGCTCAACCAGAACATCCGGCCATAAGCGACGCAGCGGCGTGATCGTCAACGTCTGCCCGGCCGCGGTCACGTCGGCCTCACCCGAGAGGATCTGGAACGTCCTGACCACACCCGAGCGATTTGGGGAGTGGCTGGGCGCTCGCTTCGTTTCCGCCGAACCGCCGGGACCGATTCGGCCCGGCCAGGTCATCAACCTGCGGGCGCCATCGCTGGCCATGCAGTGGCCTGTGCGCATGGATGTGCGCGATATGGACCCGCAGCGCCGCTGGATCGACCTGGTGGTCTTTCTGCCTTTCGGCGTCGAGAACCACGAGCATGTGACCCTGAGCGAGACCAAAGACGGCGGCACCCTGGTCCGGTTCAATTGAGACTTCCACCTCCCGCCCGGGTGGCGGGGTCGGCTGGTAGGACTACTCCTCGGCCGCGAGCTGCGGCGCGGACCTGAGGAGTCGTTGCAACAACTGATTCGGGCCGCGAGCCCCTCCGGCGGCTTCGCCGCCACCTCCCCATGAATGGGGGAGGAGCAAACGCAACTAGGACTTGGCTTTCAGCTCCTGCATCGCCTTGGCGAGGTTTCGCTCGCGGGTCTCGGCGGTCTTGCCATTCGCGATGGGTGCGACCAGACGGTACTTTCCGCTGTACGAGAGGCTTTCGAAGTACTTCTTCGCTTTTGGATCTTTGGCAAGCGCCTTCGCCAGCTCCGGCGGGACCTCGACGTCGCGCGGTTGCGTATCGAGCTCGACATCGACTTCAACCGTGTCCCCGGCGGCGACGTGGGCGTGGTTGCGCACCTCCTCGCTGATGCCGAGCATGAAGGTCCCGCCCATCGGCGCGATGGCGCTGCGATACGTGTAGCCGTTGATCGTGACCCGAACGAGCGGCCGCTTGGTGGAGCCGAGACCGTCCACCACCTTGGCGGGCACCTCGACCCCGGTCGCGGTCTTGCCGGCGAGCAGCACCTTGGATCTGAACCTCATCTGCTTGTCCATGATGCAAGCAGCCTGGCCGGCATGGCTGACGCCCACACCCATCCGACGACCAATGCGAACCAGAGTGGGAGCAGGTTGTGGGTCAGCCCGCTCATGACGGTCGCGAAGCAAGCCGCGACGATGACTCCGGTGGCGATGCAGTAAAGCGCCCAGGAGCGCTGACCCAGCTTCCAGTACCGACGAGCGAAGACGAAGCACGCAGCGACGAGTGAGGTGAAGCCGATCGCGAATCCGGCGAAGTGGAGCGGTGCGTGCCAGCTCATGGCGGCAGGCGCGCCGGCCGGCGCGCCTGGAGGAAAACCGTAACCCGGGTCGGCTGAGAACACGCCGCCGACGATCAGGCCCAACCCCACACCGACGGTGAGAAGTGGTCCCCACGTGCCGGCGGTTTCACCCCGCAGCACCCGTCGCATTCCGAACGCTCCAGCGATGAAGAGCAGCCCGCACACCACGAAGTTGGTGACCTGGATCGAGCCAAGATCGCCCAGGCTCAGCATGCTGAGCGGGTGTCGTGTCCAGTCGAAGCCCGCGCGAAGTGGGATCTGGATGAATCCCACCGCGATAAAAAGTGGTCCGGCGACCGCGCCGCATGCAAGTAGGACAGTGATGATCGACCTTGCCGACGATCCGGTGTCTGCGATCGGAGACCTTAGCTCGCGGATCATCGCCCTTTCTCCTTGGGGCCGGCCTGGACCGCTGTTGGGGCAAGCTGGACGATTCGGATGTGGTTGCCAAACGGATCGCGCAGACCGAAGTCGGTGCCGTATTCGTGCTCGTTCGGCTCCTGGGTGATGTCGACGCCCCTGGCCTTCAGCGTCTCGTAGGTCTTCTTCACGTCGGAGGTCGTGAATCCGGCAGCGAAGCCTGAGGCGCCTTTGCTCACGAGCTCGCGAACCTGGCCCGCGGTCTTCTCGTCCATCGCGGGCGGACCCGGCATCTCGAGCAGGATCTCGTGCGTGATGTCGCCGGGCACCCGGACGGTGAGCCAGCGCATGAAGCCAAGGGGTACGTCCTGGGCGACTTCGAGCCCAAGCTTGCCGACGTAGAAGTCGAGCGCCTGTTGGTGGTCGTTGACGAAAACGTGCGAGATGTTGATCGAGTTCAGCATCGGTTATCTCCTCCTGATGGTTTGACGTTGAGATCGATGCTATTGGCCGTTCTGGGCGGACCGCTTCTCCAAAAGTGCTCGGTCTTGGCTTGGTCTCATCCACGCCATCGTGTAACAGGTGGGCGCCATCATCACGTCACCACGCGCCCGATAGTCGGTGGGATTCACGCCCACGATGTCCCGGAACATGCGGCTAAAGGTGCCCAGGCTCGTGAACCCGACGTCGAGACAGATGTCGGTAACGTTGCGCTCGGTCTCGCTGAGAAGGAACATCGCCCGCTCCACCCGCCGTCGCTGAAGGTACCGGTGCGGCGTCTCCGCAAAGGTCGACCGAAACGTGCGTATGAAATGGGCTTCGGAGACGCTGGCCACGCTGGCCAGCGCCGGGATGTCGAGAGGCTGCGCGTAGGAGCGATCGATCGCATCGCGCGCACGCAGCATTCGGCGATTCAGCTCTTCGACGGCACGGCTCACGAAATTATTTTCCCCTAGCTTTAGTTACCACTGGTCCCCTTGACAAGTCGGGCGCGATTTGATTGAATGATCAAGCAAATTTGACTGATCATTCAACCAAGGAACTGCGATGACCCTCGACACCCACGAAAAGATCCTCCAGGCGGCCTTCTCCGTCCTCTCCCGGCAGGGCTACGAGAACACCTCGACCAAGGACATCGCCGAAGAGGCCGGCGTCGCCCAGGGCCTGATCCACTACTACTTCAAGTCGAAGCAGCAGCTCGTGCTGGCGGTGCTCGCGTTCGTGTGCAAAAAGGTTGAGCTTGGCGTGGAAGGAGAAGCGGGCGCGCTCGCGGCCTTTGAAGAGACCAAGACGATGCTCCGGACCAGCCGCGACACCAACTCCCTCCTCATCCAGCTGATCGGGGTCAGCCTCACCGACCCGGTGATCGGCCCCGGCGTGCTCGACTTCATCCGCGACCAGCGAGCACACGTCGAGGACATCGCGCGCCAGGTGCTCGCGGAGCGGGAGCTGGATCCGACCCCCGCGCGCGGCATCGCCGGCGTGGTGTGGGCGGCGATCCTCGGGATCATGATCCAGAGCCTGGTCGACCCCGAGTTCAACACCGACGAGGCGGTCGACGCTCTCGCGGCGATGTCACTATCTGCGGTTTTCTCGCCCGCGCAGGGCGCTTAGAGCAACAGGAGGAAAGGCAAGTGTTCGCAGGTTGGGGTCGCTTCGTCTACCGAAATCGTTGGGCCACGCTGATCGGATCCGGCGTGCTGCTCGCCACCTCCGTCGTCCTGCTCATGATGGGCGGCACCCTGACCAGCGGTGGCCCGCTCACGAGCAACCTTCAGTCCGCGCGTGCAGGCAACCTCATCACCTCCGAGCTGGGCGTCGCGAAGGTGACCTCGAACTTCGACCTGATCTTCCGCAGTGACTCCCTCACCGTGACCGATCCGCAATACCAGGCTGCGGTCGCGGACGCGTTGGCGCCAATTCAGGGCGACCCGCGCATCTCGAAACTGGTCTCCCCCTACAACGCGCCAAACACGACGGTGGCGCAGGCCTTCACCTCGAAGGACGGGCACGAAGCCCTGGTCAGCGTAGAGCTGACTTCGAGCGGGCAGCAAGCATGGAAGGACTACGACGACATGCGCGGAAAGGTCCACTCCAGCACGCTGGCCGTGACCGGCACCGGCTTTGTCGCCATCAACCAGGCCTTCAACAAGACCCTCGAGTCCGACCTGCAGCGCGCGGAGACCGTGACCCTTCCCGTCACGCTCATCCTCCTGGTCCTCATCTTCGCGACGATCGTCGCGGCCGGCCTGCCGCTCGGCGTCGGCATTCTCACCATCGTCGGCGGCATCGGCGGCACCTTCTTCCTCAACCGCTTCACCGACGTCTCGCAGTACGCGCTCAACATCGTCACCCTGATCGGACTCGGCGTCTCGATCGACTACTCGCTGTTCATCGTCAACCGCTTCCGTGACGAGCTGGCCAGGGGCCAGAATCGAGAGGATGCCGTCGCGACCACCATGGCGACCGCGGGCCGGGCGATCACCTTCTCGGGACTGACGGTCGCGGTCGGCCTGTCGGCGATGCTCTTCTTTCAGGGCACGTTCATGGCTTCAATGGGCGCTGCCGGGGCGATCGTCGTCGCCGTAGCGGTGCTCTACGCGCTCACGTTCCTTCCCGCGCTGCTCGCCGTTCTCGGCCCGCGCGTGAACCGCTGGCGTCTGCCTTTCATGCGCGGCCGCACCAGCGGGGGTGGTTTCTGGAGTGCCCTGGCGACCTGGGTCATGAAGCGCCCGATCGTGGTCCTGGTGCCGACGGTTGCGTTCCTCGTCATCGCCGCGACCCCGTTCCTCCAGCTCCGCCTCGCCAACGGCAACGTCGACATGCTGCCGACGCACATCGAGGCGCGGCAGGGTTACGACCGGCTGGTGGCCGACTTCCAAGGCCAGGACCAGACCACGTTCAACATCGTGGTCAACTACCCGGACGGCTCACCGCTGACGGCCAGCCGCATCGCCGATCAGTACGCGCTCGAGCGCCGCATCGCATCCATCCCCGGTGTCCTGCACACGAGCTCGATCTACGATCTGGACCCCAACCTCGGCCTCTCTGAGTACACGCAGCTGTACACCGGCGATCCGAACAACCTTCCTCAACCCGTGCGCCAGCTGATGTCGAGCACCGTCGGCAAGCACGTGGTGCTGATCCAGGCATCGACCAACGCCGAGATCAGCTCGAACACGGCGCGCGATATCGTCAAGGCGATCCGCGCCGACCGAGCCGTCACCGACGGCAGCGTGCTCGTTGGCGGCGCGACGGCGATCGACGTCGACGTGATCCAATTCATCTACGACCAGGTGCCCCTGGCCGTGGGCACGGTGGTCCTCGTGACTTACGTGCTGCTTTTCCTGCTCACCGGGTCGGTTGTGCTGCCGCTGAAGGCTGTGGTGCTCAACTTCCTATCCATCGGTGCGTCGTTTGGAGCCCTGGTGTTCATCTTCCAGCAAGGCCATTTCGCCAACCTTCTGGGTTTCACTCCGCAGTCGCTCGATCCGAGCATCCCCGTGATCCTCTTCTCGATCGTGTTCGGGCTTTCGATGGACTACGAGGTCCTTCTCGTCAGCCGCATGCACGAGGAGTACGTGCGCCTTGGCGACAACACCGCGGCCGTGGCCAGCGGCCTCGAGAAAACCGGCCGGCTCATCACGGGCGCCGCGGCGGTCATGTTCACGGTCTTCATGGCCTTCGGCCTGGCCGAGGTCGTGATCATCAAGGCCATCGGCATCGGGCTTGCCATTGCCGTCGCGATCGACGCGACGATCGTACGGTCGCTGGTGGTGCCGGCGGTGATGAGGCTGCTTGGCGAAGCCAATCGGAAGCCCCCACCCGGCGGCTACGCCGCCGACCTCCCCGGCGAGCGGGGGCGTGAAGGTGGCGGTTGGAGCCCGGTAGTCCGACGGCGCTGGACGCTTCTCTTATGTGCTGACCCGCAGGTCACTGGGGCGGTTCGTTTGGTATGGGATGGCTCTCGTCTGGCTTTTCGCCCTGGGCGTGGTCTTCATCCGCCGGATTCCGTTCGGGCTGGTCTTCGGACCGCTATTTCTGCTGTACGGCGCCTCGGGCCTGGTCTTTCGCGAGGACGAGGATGGCCCGCTTCAGTGGTCCGAGTGGTTGGCGCCGTTGCTCGCAATTGGATTCCTGCTCGTCGGAACAGTCCTGACGGCGGCCTCACTGGCGCTGCTCCCTTAAGGCAAGCGGGGCCGCCCGGGGCCCCTCCGTCTGGCTTCGCCAGACACCTCCCCATGGAATGGGAGGACTCACAATAGGGCCCGTGCCCACCCTGTCGTCCGATGACGCCTTCGCCGAGGTCAAGGCCAAGGTCGACCTGGTCAAGGTCGTCCAGGAGCACGTGCGCCTCACCAAGCGAAACAAGGACTTCTGGGGCCTGTGTCCTTTCCATCAGGAGGACAGCCCGAGCTTCAAGGTCAACCCCCAGATGCAGTCCTGGTACTGCTTCGGCTGTGAGCGGTCGGGCGACGTCTTCACGTTCGTCGAGCTGATCGAGAAGACCGACAAGCGAGGCGCGCTGCAGCTGCTTGCGGAGCGCGCGGGCGTCGAGCTCAAAAAGCTGAGCCCGGACCAGAGAGAACGCGCCGACCTCCGCAAACGCGTCCTCGACATGCTCAAGCTGGCGGCGCAGTACTACGAGTACGTGCTCTGGAAAACACCCGCGGGCGAGCCGGGCCGCCGGCTCCTCGAGTCCCGCCGGGTGGGGGAGGAGACGGCTCGCCGATTCCAGCTCGGATACGCGCCGGCGGGCCGCGGGTTCGCTGAATATCTAAGGGCCAAGCAGCGCTCCCTGGCCGATGCCCAGGAAGCCGGCCTGATGCGCCGCGACGGGACGGATTTCTTTGCCGAGCGCCTGGTCATCCCCATCCGCGATGAGCGCGGCCAAGCCCTTGCGTTCACGGCCCGCACCGTGAGGGCGGACGAACAACGGAAGTACATCAACTCGCCGGAAACCCCGTCCTACATAAAAGGACGAGTGATCTTCGCGCTGGACCTGGCGCGCGACGAGATCACCCGCCGAGGCCACGCCGTGCTCATGGAAGGGCAGTTCGACGTCATCACCAGCCACCACTTCGGGGTGACCAACGCCGTGGCCAGCTCGGGCACGGCGATGACCGACGACCAGGTCCGCCTGCTCAAACGCTTCACCGACGAGCTTCTCCTCGTCTTCGACTCGGACCGGGCCGGCCGCGCGGCGATGCGAAAGGCGGCCACGCTGGCTGCGGCCCACGGCATGCGCACGCGAGTCGTCATCCTGCCCGACGCCAAGGATCCGGACGAGTTCTTGCGCGCGGCCGGGCCCGACGCCGCCACGAGGTGGGAGGACCTGGTCGCCCGGGCGGCATCCGGCTTCGAGGCCGGCATGGCCGAGGACTCGGCCGGGCTGAACCCGAGCAACCCCAACCAGGTCGAGCTGGTGGCGGGCAGGCTCCGGGACTGGATCCGGCAATTTCCGGAGGGCTTGCGCGACGGTTACGCCGAAGCCGCCGAGCGCCACACCGGGATCTCGCGGCACCTCCTGCTTCGGGACCCCGAGCCGGCGCCCATCCCAAGACCGACGAACGGTTTGGCCGGGAGGGTCGCCGGGAAGAAACTGAGCGCCGGCAGCTACCTGGTGCAGCTGCTCGCGGTCAGGCCGGTGGCCTTCGAGCGTGTGCGACCGATGCTGACTCCCCAGGAGCTGGATCAAAGCGACCGCGCCATTTTCGTCCGTATGCTGGAGAGCTACGAGCGCGGAGGCCCCTCCGGGCTCGAGGCCGAGTTGGCCGGATATCCCCCGGAGGAGCAAGACCTGATCCGACGAGCGTGGGCGGCTCCGCCGCCGAATGTTGATGACGAGGTGGCTGTTGAGCTGGCCGAGAGAATCCGCCTGGACCACATGAAGGGTAGGCACAGTGGGATAATCCGCGAGCTATCCGAGGCTGAGAGGGGCCGGGACTCGGACATGGTGGCGCGGTTGGAAGCCGAAGCAAGGGAGCTCGGGCGCGCCATCCAGGAAATGGAAAGGAGAGGCTAGATATCGCGCGTGTAGTGAAGGCGGCGGCGACGCCCAAAACAACGACGACCAAGGCGGTCAAAGCCACGAAGCTGGTCGAGAAGCCGGAGCCGAAGTTCGAAGACGAGCTGATGGGCGTGGCCGAGCAGCTCATCATCAAGGGCAAAGAACAGGGGTACCTGACCCCGGACGATATCCTCCAGGGCTTCCCGGAGATCGACGCCGAGCCCGACCAGATCTTCCGCATCTTCGCGGCCTTCAAAGAGATCGGGATCGAGGTCACCGACGGCGAGAAGGACTTCGAAGAGGTCGAGCAGATCGATGACGAGATGCTGCTCGACATCGAGATGATGGACTCGGTCTCGCTCGACGATCCGGTCCGCATGTACCTGAAGGAGATCGGGCGGGTTTCGCTTCTCACCGCCAACGACGAGGTCGAGCTTGCGCAGGCGATCGAGGCCAAGCCGCTCCACGACGCGATGAAGGCGCTCAACGTGATCGAAGAGGTCGACGGGCGCCAGCGCTCGGTCGACGAGCTGCTGCCCGAGGTGATCGAGCGGCTGGCCACGGTGAAGCGCAAAGGCCAGCAAGCTCACATCGCGCAGGAGCTGCTCGGCCTCCTGGATCTGGGCAAGCTGCCCAACCTCACCGACGCGGCTTCCGCGGAGCGCCGGCGTATCTCAAACGGCGCGCGCCCGCGCGTTCGGGCCGAGGCGCTCGAGTCCTATCGGATCGCCCGCTACCGGCTGACGGAGCGATACGAGCGGGCATATGAGGCCAAGCAGAGGCTGACCGAAGCCAACCTTCGCCTGGTCGTCTCGATCGCCAAGAAGTACATCGGGCGCGGCATGTCGTTCCTGGACCTGATCCAGGAAGGCAACATGGGCCTGATCCGGGCGGTCGAGAAGTTCGACTACCACAAGGGTTACAAGTTCTCGACCTACGCGACGTGGTGGATCCGGCAGGCCATCACGCGCGCCATCGCCGACCAGGCGCGGACGATCCGGATTCCCGTGCACATGGTCGAGACGATCAACAAGTTGGTGCGCGTGTCGCGCCGGCTGCTGCAGGAACTGGGTCGCGAGCCTTCCGACGATGAGATCGGCGAGGAGATGGGGATCACGCCGGAGAAGGTGCGCGAGATCGTGAAGGTCTCGCAGGACCCGGTCTCGCTGGAGACGCCGATCGGTGAGGAAGAAGACTCACACCTGGGCGACTTCGTCGAAGACCGCGAGGCGGTCTCGCCATCCGACGCCGCGTCGCTCACGATGCTCCACTCGGAGGTGGAGGACGTGCTCGACACGCTCACGCCCCGCGAGCGGCGGGTGCTGCAGCTGCGCTTCGGGTTGATCGACGGGCATCAGCGCACGCTGGAAGAGGTGGGCAAGCGGTTCGGCGTGACCCGGGAGCGGATCCGCCAGATCGAGGCCAAGGCGCTGCGCAAGCTGCGCCACCCCTCGCGCTCGAAGAAGCTCCGCGACTACCTGGAGTAGCCCCCTCTCCCCTCTGGGGAGAGGGTCAGGGAGAGGGGCGAGGGGAAGGGACGAACCCCTCGTTCACAAGCCGGGCTTTCTCGGTGGCCGGGAGCGCCGACTTCCTTAGCGCTTCCAGAATGGTGTCAGCGACTCCACCATCACGTCGTTTAGCACGTAGTCGTTCCAAAATCGGATGACCCTGTAGCCAGCTCGCTCGATGACTTCAGTTCGCTTGGCGTCGCTCAACTGAGAATCATCGCCATGAGTTTCGCCATCGATCTCAACGACCAGCCGGGCAGGTATACACACGAAGTCGGCGATGTATTTGCCCAAGACATGTTGCCTTCGGAACTTGAGGCCCGCCAGCCGCCGAGCTCGCAGAATTGACCACACTCGTTGCTCAGCTGAGTTCTGGTTCGCACGAAGTTTCTTGGCGCGTCGGGTCATCAGCGGGTCTCGTCGCATGAGTCCATGCTCCTGCGAGGCCGATGCGCGCGACAACGGTCTTAACAGCCTTCTTCCCCACGTCCCTCACCCCGACCCTCTCCCCTGGTGGGGAGAGGGGGTCGAAGTCCACGCCCCTCACCCCGACCCTCTTCCCTGGTGGGGAGAGGGGGTCGAAGTCCACGTCCCTCACCCCGACCCTCTCCCCTGGTGGGGAGAGGGGGTCGAAGTCCACGCCCCTCACCCCGACCCTCTCCCCCGAAGGGGAGAGGGGGACAATATTGCCCGTGCCGGTCATCACTGTTGGGCGGCAGTTTGGGGCGGGCGGCGCGACCGTCGGTCACATGCTGGCGACCGAGCTCAAGGCCGATTTTCTCGATTCCAAAATCATCGACGAGGTGGCGCGCCGCCTCCAGCTCCCCAAAGAAGAGGTCGAGGCAGAGGACGAGCACCCCGGCTCCTTGCTCGCCAGGCTGCTGGTGGCGCTCGGATCGGCGAGCAGCGAGCCGCTGATCCCGCCCGAGGCGACTGCCTGGAGCCCGCCCAACGCCGCCCCGACCTTCGACACCCGCAAGGCCGTGCTCCAGATCACGCAGCACGTGATCGAGGAGGCGGCCCGCACCGGCAACGTGGTCATCGTCGGCCGCGGCGGGGCCTACATCTTGAGGAGCTTCCCCGACGCGCTTCACGTCTTCCTCCGGGCGGCGGAGGCAGTCCGGGTCAAAACGATCATGGCCCGCTTCAACATCGGCTCCGAGGACGAGGCAAGGCGCCGCCTGAAGCAGACCGACGAGAACTGGACCTCGTACATCCGGCAGGTCTATGGCCACGATCGCAACCACCCGGCCCACTACGACATGGTCCTGGACACCGGGCGGTTGGGCTACGAGGCGACGGTTGACGCCATCCTGGAGGCGCTGAAGCGCCGAAAGCCGATAACCTAGCCGGGGTGATCCGCTCCCTCGGCTCGCGCACGTCTGGCGTCGACGGCTCCAGCGAGGGCGGGCGCATCAACACCATCAACCTGCCAGGCGCGCTCGTCATCTACGGCGTGGCGCTTGTCCAGTCCCTGCAGCGCCGGAACCCGAAATCGAAGCTGAGTGTGGCCCCGGTCCAGGTGGACGGGGTCTGGTGCCTGGAAATGAGCTACCTGGGCGACGAGCCGGTCGGCGTCCCGGAGCGCTGGCAGGGCCACCGAGTGGTCCTCAAGAAGGTCGAGCCGCCTGCGCCGGGTCCCTGACCGGTTCGGCCCCCAAAGCAAGGTCCGGGAGGTTGTCGACCGGCTCGGCGACCGCGGACGTGAGGCTCTGCGCCGGCACGGCTACGACCTCGGCGAGGGCTTCGTGGACGTGCTCTCCCAGTACCAGACGCTCGAGCACGCCGGCCGGACGGAGCGACTGCGAGACCTCCAGGGCTTGCTCAAGGAGCTGAACTCCTCCGCGGATGAGGGCTAGCGCACGCCCCCACCCGGCGCTGCGCCGACCTCCCCGGCAAGCGGGGAGGTGAAGAACTCCTTCACGTGCAGGGCGCACGAAATGTCGTCGCTTGTTTACAGTCTCTTGAACCTTCCAATTCGAATGACCGCGATGTACCATGCAACGAATTCGTCAGCAGGATCGTTATATAGGTCGAGGTTCACGTCATTGCAAAGGTCGAAGCTGGAGTCAGACAAGGGCAAGTGCGCTTGCGGCAGGCGTCGGAAGGACGCCGCCATCTACACCTATCGCTCCCGGACCGACCGGTTTCTGTTCCACAGGTGCGAGTGCGGCACGGAGTGGACGGAGCACCAGACGGACATCGACCCCACCGATCCCGTCACATCGGATGAGGTGATCGAGGTCCACAAGCAGCTGGCCACGTTCGAAGGTTCGATCGCGGAGCTGCTACAGCCTCACTCAGCCTGAAGGAAGGCGGCTCGGTCCTGGGCCCGGGGGCGCCGGAGGCTCGGGCACCATGCAGTGGGCGTACAGGATGGTGCATCCGCCCGATCCGGCCTTGATCGAGTACGACTGGCCGGGCGGCACGAGCATCCAGTCGCCTGGCTTGAGAGTCTGCCCACCGTACTTCAGCGAGCCGGTGATAATGACCCTAAACACCCACACGCGGTGCACGTGCTCGGGAACGGCCGCCCCTCGCTTCATCCGGCTGGTGAACACAAGAAGGTTGTCGAGCGGAAGCGCGACCGGCAGCTGCCACTGCTCGACTCCGGCCGGCATGCCGGTCCTCTTCAACGCGTTCTTGGCCGCGGTCATGCCTGGGTCGCGCGATGTGGTTACACGGTTCGCGCGCCGAATCCCGCCTTTGCGGAGGACTTCGTTGACCTTCCGCGCTCCTTTGAGCTCACCCTTCGCGTTCCGGTCGAGCAGCGAGTCATCCGGACGCCACTGAGCCATCCCAATTCCCCTCCCAAACACGAGCCGCGCTGACTGCAGCTGGGGTCCGGGTCAGACCTTACTCTCGGGGGGAGGCTTGTCAAGCGGCTTCAGTCCGTGCGCAAGCGCCCAGGTGGCGACTTCCGTCCGGGATCGAACCCCGAGCTTGTTGCGAATGCGCTCCACATGGCCTTCGGCGGTCCGTTCGGCGATAAACAGGTGCTGGGCGATCTCCTTGTTCGTCCTGCCGGCCGCGACCATCCCCACCACTTCGCGCTCGCGCTTGCTCAGGAGTCCGCCGTCAGCCAGCGTTTGTTCGGCGGGCATATGTCCGCCCAGCGCGTACGCGATCGCCTCCGCGGTGGTCATCGCCTCGCCTTCTTTCCACGCCGGCCGCGATTGCCGGCGTACCGAGTCGAGCTGATTGGCCCTGAACGACCAAACGGCCAGCGAGTACTCGCGCGACAGGCGATCCGCGGCGCCTGCCAGCCGCAGAGCACGATTGTCGTCGCGTCGGGCCGCGGCGATGAGTGACAGGCCGACGAGGCTCCAGACGATGCCGAACCAGTCATTGACGCCACGAAAGATCGAGAGCGCCTCGTTCCACGATTCGGCGGCGTGATCGACGTCGCCCACATCCAGCTGCGCGCTGGCCAGGCTTTCGAGGTATCGAGCCGTCCGTGCGGGATCACCCTCCCCGCGCGCGGACGCGACACACGGGCTCAGCATCTCGACTGCGCCGGCAGGGTCGCCCTGCGTGATGGCAAGCAAGCCGCGCGCGTTTCTGATGTCGGCCAGGAGTGTCTGATTCGACGAGTCGCCAAGGATCGACAAGGCCTCGTCGTACATCTGACCCGCGAGGTCAAGCTCGCCGGCCACCTCATATACGAGCCCAGCCCCGTTGAGGGCTCGGGCGAGCAGCTCGGGCTCGGCTACCTTTCGCGCCAGGGAAACGGCCGCTTCGGCAAGTGTTCTGCTTGCGGCGGCACCGGCCTGCCGCCAAGCGAGGCGTGCGGCCATGGTCAATGCTTTGACCCGGAGGGTGTCGCTCGGCCGTGAGTGCTCGAGCAATTCGAGGATGAGCGCTTGCGCGCGCGACTGATCGCTGAAGTCGGCGTCGCCGATTTCCAGCGCAAGTCCCAAGCCGCCGTCCTGCGCGTTGTCGCGCGCCCAACCGATGGCGTGCCAGAAGTTGGCCCTCTCCATGGGCTCCCATGTCCGCGAGCTGAAGTAGTCGTAGTGCTTCTTCTGCGTCGCTTCCAGCTCGCCTGATTCGCGCAGCCTCTCGTTGGCGAAGTCGTGGTGAGACTCCAGGAGGTTATAGCGTGTCCCTCGTTCGGTGGTGCTGTCAGCCACGACCATCGACTTCTGGACGAGCCCAGACAGGATGGGCAGCGTCGCGGCGCAGATCGCCCGCGCGGCCTCCATGGTGAAGCCGGCCTGAAACACCGCAAGCCTCCGAAACAGTCGCGCTTCATCCTCAGTGAGTAGGCGATAGCTCCAGTCAATGGCCGCGGTCATGGTCTGCTGCCGCTCAGGCACCGTCCGCGAGCCCGACGCCAGCACGCGGAAGCGGTCGTTGAGATTCTCCAGCAGCTCGCCCTCGGACATCATGTCGAGACGCGCAGAGGCCATTTCGATCGCGAGCGGCAACCTGTCGAGTCGCTCGCAGATTCGAGCGATCATGTCGGCGTGCGGCTTCGCGCTGAAGCCCGGCCGCACGAGCCTCGCGCGTGCCTCGAAGAGATGAAGCGCGTCTGTGTCGCCGAGCGCGGTTAGCGGCCACCGAGCCTCACCTGCGATCCCCAGCGGCTCGCGGCTGGTGGCCATGATCGACAGGAGCGGACAGCGCTCGAGTGCCGCCTGGCAGAATGCCGCACTGGCCGCAATCAGGTGCTCGCAGTTGTCGAGCACCAACAGCGCGTGGCGCATCGCAAGCCAGGAGGTCACGACGTCGATCGGGCGTCCCCGTCCTGGCAGCTCGGCGGTGGCGACAACCGTCCCGACCACGTCGTCGGTGCCGGCGAGGTCGATCCACCAAACTCCATCCGGCCAGTGGTCGAGGCTGCGCCGCGCCAGCTCCGCCGCCAACCGGCTCTTGCCAGAACCGCCGGCGCCGACCAGGGTCACCATGCGCGAGCTCCCCAACACCGTTTTGAGCGAGCGCAACTCGGCCTCGCGTCCTACAAAGCTGGTGAGGGGTCGAGGCAGATTCTCTGGAGCTGCAGGGGCCTGGCGGCCCTGGCCGGCCACCGTGCTCATCACCGTATTTTGACGATCCGCCGGGCGAACACAAAAGAGAGAGGGATTGGGGAATCCCTCTCTCCAAGGGGATACGCAGTGTCGCGTTGACCGTGTTAGGGAAGCTCGCCATGGCCGCCGCGCGTCGGCCGGTCGGCCGGGAGCGCAGTCGCAGCCGCTTTCGGGTTGTCCTGGCGAAGGACAGTGCCCGGCGCCGCGTGGACGACAACCTGGCCCTGGGATGTGGCCGCTGCGCCAGTGAGTGCCTTGGTCGCGTAGCCACCCATGGCCGCGAGACCCAAGGCGACGATGATGAGGATCGCCGCGACGAACGTTCTCGAAACTGACGCTCCGCCGAATGATGCCCTGGCTTCCATGTCTATCTCCTCAGTGGTTTTGATTTCGGCTGCTCTCGCAAACCGTTGAGTCGAGACTAGGAATCAGGGCGTATTGCTCATAAGGGGGGAAACACCTGAATCGGCCGCCTTCCGGTACCTGTTTTCAGGTACCTGCCCGGGAGAGGTGAGGCGGGGCCGTCGCCGGCCCCGCGTACTTCCTATGAGCTGGCCGCGAGGGCCGAGGCCTCGCTCAGCAGCTGCTGGCCCTGGGCGATCATCCGTTTCAGGTCCTGCTCGGTGGTCGGACCCCCGCCGAAGGCGGCGTTGGTGAGCGCCGTCCTCATGCCGGCTTCCAGCGCGTCTCGCTGAGAGGTCAGCGAAGCAAGGCTGCTTTCCACGGCTGCGTAGTGCCCGTCATCGCCGGTACTGCCGCTGCCGAGCGCGTGCGACGATGCAACCAGGCTGTCGTGCGCGAACGGTCCAAACGGCGCCGCGATCTGCTTGTACACCCCGCGCAGTCGCACCAGCGACTCGTGATGCTGGCGCAGGTCGCGAGAAACGGCAGAGGTCTGGAGGAAGTCGGCCAGCACCGCGCCGTCGGGCTCGTAGCTGTCCTTCAGCCCGAGGAGCGCGAGGATGGTGGGGCGAATGTCGGCGTGATCGGACCAGGTCTGGCCGCTCCGCCCGAGATTCTTGACTCCGGGTCCAACGAAGCCAAGCCACGTGCGTCCGATGTCTTCGGTGGCGTCGCCGTGGCTGTATGCGAAGTGATAGTCGATGCACGTCGCCACGTTCAATGTGGCCGGCCGCTCGATGCAGCGATTGTCGCCGGTGGTGAGGAAGTAGTCGGGGTTGGCGAAGTACGTGAAGCTTGGCGTGCGCTGTGGGTCGGCGTTGGTCATGTGCAGAGCCTGCTGCCCGACCGGATCGGCCATCCACAGCATGACCGGTGTGGCGGACGAGCTCACGTAGGGGTCGACCGCCCGGGCCGCCGCGAGCCCACGCTCGAACTTCCGCAAGCTGGCATCGGTGCGAGCAGGATTGCCGGCGACGTAGACGGTGGGCGCAGAGTCGAAGTGGATGTCGAAGGCAGCGGGCAGGTCGGCCGCCGGCACGAGGGCCTTGATGTTCTGCTCCACCTCACCGATCTGATTCGCAGGGCACGTCTGGCCGGCGCTGATATTGCAGTAGGTGTGACTCCAGATTCCGTCGGTCGACTGTCCGCCCGCGAAGTGGTCGTTCTCGTCCGAGGTGAATACGAAGAGGCTGTTCGACTTGTTGATGCCGTCCGCCGCCAGACGGGTGAAGAACGCGCCGAAGGCCTGGTCGTAGGCGTGAAGCTGGGCTACGTAGTCGGCCTCGCCTGGGCCTGACGCGCGGAACAAGCTGTGATTGTCGTGCGCATCGGAGATGTACGCGGTCGTGATGGGAACTCCCGCTTCCTGCATCTGCGCGACGTAGCCAAGTGAAACCTTGGCGAACATCCCGTCGAACCCGGGGAAGCCGGGATTGCCGCTCGGGTCGGTGATGTTGTGGTTTTCGGTGTCCTTCACGACGTGCTGCCCGCCGGTGATCGTGGGGTTGACGTATTTGGCGCCGAAGAGGCCGTTGAATCCGTTGTAGCCACCGGGCTCATCAGGGAGCAGGTCCGGTCGCAACTTGGTGCTCGTGTTGCAGATGCCGCCGCCCTGGGCGCAGTGGATGGCGATACCGACGAAATCAGTTTGGGCCAGGGCTGGAGTCGCCAACGCTTCCTCCCACTCTTGTGAATGGGCTCCGAAGACCTTGGTCATGTCCCCGGCCGGCGTGGTCTTGGTGTTCTCGAGCACGACGTTCGCCGTCGACACCGCGCCGTAGTCACATCCCGCGCGCGTGTAGGGCACCCAGGGCGCCGGAGTGTTCAGGCCGCCCGTGGTGACCATGTTGGGCCGCGGGTCGTTGGCGCCGGTTGCGGTCACGTCGTCGACCTTGTCGGTCCAGTACTTGAACGCACTCGAAAACGCGGTCGTCCCATCCGGTTTGAAGTAGCCGTAGGAGTTGCTGACGGTCAAGCCCTGGCGGTCCGGGTAGAGGCCGGTCAGCGAGGTCAGGATTCCGCCCGCGGTGTGGGAGATGAGGATCGTGTGCTCGTTATCGCTCAGGGTCCCGTTGCTGGTCATGAAGCTGAGCAGGTTCGGCATCTGCTCGAGGTCTGACGGCACGCCGTCGCGGTCCCGGGTGAGATGCGTGTTGTCGAACTGGATGTAGATCACGTGTTTGATGCCGTTGCCGAGCTGACAGCTCTGCGCCGAGCCAATTGCCGCAGGTTGCGCCGACGCGGTGCCGGGAACGAAACCTTGCATCGCCACCACGGCGGCCACCACTGCGAGCCGAATCAGCCGTCTCATACCCAACCCCCTAGCCGTTGAAGCCGACTGCAATTCTGCGAATCCCCGCTCCGGCTCGCAGCCCCGACCATAACCCGCCGCCCGTTATCCGCGGGTTGGGTCCGGCTTAGCAATCGAAGTTATTGACCGCCGGCCCGCATGTCAAGTCTTCGAGGGCGTGACCATGGGCGGCAGGGTGGTCAGGCGGCCTGGTTGATCGCCGCCTGCATGTCTGTGGCCGCCTTTTCGAGCACCGTCTGCAGCGCATCCTTCGCCATCGGCTGGTGGTCGGCGATCACCGTGTCCCATACGGTGCCGAGGTCGGCGGCGAGGATCTTCTCGATCGAAGGCCATGCGGCCACGGTGGGGAATGGCCGGCCGGTGTTGACCTGCACCTTGAAGGCCGCGAGGTACTTGTTGCCCGCGAAGACGCTTGCGCCGGCGGCGCTGAGCAGGGCGGGGTACATGCCGATCCGCGACACATAGTTGGTTTGCCCTTCAACACCGGCGAGAAACTGCACCCACGCGTAGGCGGCGTCCTCGTGCCTGGTGCTTTTCAGGATCACCAGGTTGCTGCCGCCGACGTAAGCCAGGCGACCGGCCGGCCCGCCTGGCAGCGGTGTCGTGGCGAAGCCTGACCTGGCCGCGACATCGTCACCGAATCCGCCCTGTGTTTTGGGTTGCTGGAGCTGCTGCGCCAGCGATGGTCCGCTGATGGTGACCGCAAACTTCCCCGCGGCGAACATGGCCTCGACGTCGGCGCTGTTCTTCTGGAGCACCGCCGGAGGGACGTACTTGCCGCCAAGTCGCTGATACTCATCGAAGCCGTTGACCGACCTGGCCTCACTGACCTCCGGCGTGGCGCCGTCCTCGCTCAGAAGAGATCCGCCGGCCTCCCACACCCAGGGCGCAAAGTCGGCGGCTGGGTTCGTGGCGTTCTTGCCGGCGACGCCAAGGGCCGCGATCTTGCCGGACCTTTGGATCGCGTCCAGCGTGTGGTCGAAGTCTTCCCAGCTGCCGAAGGCGTTGGCGGGTTCGATACCGAGGCTCTTGAGGACGTCGGTGCGGTAAAAGACGGCGCGGGTGTCGACAAACCAGGGGATGGCGGTCGTCTGGCTGGTCTTGTACTTACCCGACGACTCCCATATCGCCGGTGCGAAGGCTCCGGCGACGCCGATGGCGCGGACCTCGTCGGGCGTGAATTCGTGCAGGCCGCCGGCCTTCGCGAGGGCTCCGACCCAAGTTGTGTCGACCTGCGCCACGTCTGGGCCAGCCCCACCCGGCAGCGCGGCCCCAAGCTTGCTGTAGGCGTCGGCGCGCGACAGCTTTGTGGCGTTGATTCTGATGTTGGGATGGCCAACGTTGAAAGCCTTGACGGCATCCTGCATGTACTGCTCGGGGTGGATTCCGTTGGGCAAGTACCAGAAATCGATCGTGGGGCCCTGCGAGGTGGCGTTGGAGCTTGTGCACGCCGCGGCGAGAAGCAAAGCTGCCGCCGCCGCCAGCCGGCTGAGGCCTCGCGCGGTTCTCACCTGGTGCCTAACGTGGGAGTGGCCCGGCACCTGCCAATGGTGGGCTTTTGGGCTAGGGGATCACTCCCGCGGCGTGGCAGGCCACCAGGGAGTTGCCCGGTCGACGTCTTGCGCGCGCGAGTCGGCGCCCCATTGGCCGGCGCACAGGGCCAGCAGGAGGAGCACCAGCACGGCCATCAGAATCTCCACGCCTTTAGTCTTCCCAAACCTAATCTCCGGAGCAACCTGAGTCTTCCGTATAAAATTTCGGAATGCCGGACAATTGGCGCTCTGTCGAGATCAAGCACCTGCGGGCTCTTGGCGCCATTGCCGACACCGGCACCTTCTGGGCCGCGTCAGAACAGCTGAACAGCTCGCTTTCCACGGTCAGCGACCACATCACCGCCCTCGAGGCCCTGGTCGGCGAGCGCCTGATCGAGCGTTCGAGGGGCAGGCGCACGGTCGAGCTGACTGAAGCAGGTCGCGTTCTGCTCGGGCATGCCGAGGCCATCGAGTCGCGGTTGCGGGCGGCCGAGGCCGACTTCCACGCCTATGCCGCCGGGCAGTCGGGCAGCTTGCGGATCGGCATCTACCAGAGCGTGGCCAATAAGGTGCTGCCTGAGGTCATGCGCCGGTTCAAAGAGCGCTGGCCGGCGGTGGACGTGCGGGTGACCGAAGCGGCGCATGACAGGGAGCTCGTCGATGCGGTCGAACGAGGCGAGCTTGATCTCAGCTTTGCCATCCAGCCCATCCCGGATGGCCCCTTTGAGGTCCGCGAGCTGATGCAGGATCCATATGTGCTGGTGACGGGTGCGGGCTCGGCGCTGACCCGCCGCCGGCCCAGCGCCGGCGACCTGGCCGGCTTGCCGATGGTCGGTTATCAGCACGGGACGAATCAGGATCACGCTGAGGAGTTTCTGCTCGGGCAAGGCGTAAGGCCGCGCGTCGTTTTCCGTTCCAATGACAACGGGACCGTGCAGGCGATGGTCGGTGCTGGGCTTGGCTTTGCGCTGGCCCCGCTGCTGGCGGTCGACGAGAACGACCCAAAGGTCCGCCTGCTCCAGCTTGTGGAATCGGTTCCGCCGCGGGTGCTCGTCGTGGTCTGGCATCGCGACCGGTATCGCCCGCCGGCGGCGGCGGCGTTCGTGGAAACCGCGATCGCGGTCGCCAGCGAAATCGAGAGCGCCCACTCCGTCTTCCTGGCGAGGTCGCTTAGATCGCTTCAGCGGCCTGGATTGCAAACACGAGCTCGAAGCCGTCGACCTCGTCGTCCCGCATCGCGACCTACGTGAAGCCGAGTGCGCGGACGACCGCCAGCGAGGGTGCGTTGCCTGGCGAGGCGCTGGCATAGACCTCTGGCTCTCCTTGCTCGAATGCCCAGCGCACGAGCGCGCCGGCGGCTTTTTTGGCGAAGCCTTGCCCCGCGAAACGGCTCGAACACCCTGTAGCCCGATTTCGGCGCGCCCGATCACCACGGGAGGGACATGTAACCCGCACGTGCTCGCCATGCCTGACTCGGTTACCTTGGACGGAAATGGCGAAGCTGGTGGTCTCGGAATTCGTCTCGGTGGATGGCGTGATGGAGGATCCGGGCGGCTCTGAAGGTTGGGCGCGCGGCGGGTGGGTGTTCCAGTTCAACCGCGGAGATGAGGGGGATCGTTTCAAGCACGAGGAGCTGATGTCGGCCGATGCCCTGCTGTTGGGACGCAAGACTTATGAGGGTTTCGCGGCCGCTTGGCCGTCGCGGCAGGACGAGGCAGGCTTCGCCGACAAGATGAACGGAATGCGCAAATACGTGGTGTCGAACACGCTCAAGAATCCGGAGTGGAACAACACGACCAAGCTCGTTCACTTGCTGATCGAAAATGACCTGGTCGACGAGATGCGACTGATGGTGTTCCCGGTCGTGTTGGGTTTGGGGTTGCGTTTGTTCAGCGACAGTCCGCACGCGTGGCCGTTCCGGCTGCTGGACTCAAGATCGGTGGGAGACGAGGGCGTGCTGGTGGTGCGCTACGAGCCGAAGCGGGAGAAGAAGTAGGTTCGGTAGGGCGGCCCGGCGTAGGCACCACCTAAGATTCGAAGGTCGATCCGGGATAGCTCAACCGGTAGAGCAGGCGGCTGTTAACCGCAAGGTTCGGGGTTCGAATCCCCGTCCCGGAGCCAAATTTCGAATACGAAAATGGGCTTTGGTGCCAGCGCGAGCGCGCTCCGTCGGCGACCTTACCGCAAACTTACCGCAATTAACTGCGGTAAGCCGGGGAGCTGACTAGCGCTCGGGCTCGTGCAGCAGGTCTTGCATCCGTTGAGCTGCATCGCGTCGCAGATCGGGGATCACATGGCTGTAGGTGTTCATCGTCAGTCCGATCTGCGAGTGGCCGAGGAGGTCCATCACCACACGAGGTGAGACGCCCTGGACGAGCAGCAGCGTTGCGCACGAGTGGCGGAGGTCGTGGAACCGCCGCTGTGGGAGGCCTGCCCACTCGAGCAGTGCATGGAAGCCTTTCGTCACTGCCGTCCCATCCAGCGGCGTGCCGACTGGTGTCGTGAAGACGAGCCCCGCCTCCACCCAGTGCCGCCCTGCTACAGCTCGCTCCCGTTCCTGGCGTTCATGGTGCCGTCTTAAGTCGTCGGCGATCATGGGCGGCATCGCGAGCGTTCGGCGACTTCGTTCTGTCTTGGGCTCAACGAGTTGAGGCGTTCCGTGGATCCGCTGCAGCTGTTTGCTGATGCGCATGTAGCCCATCTCGAGGTCGATGTCGAGCCAAGTGAGCCCGAGGGCCTCGCCTTGCCGGAGTCCCATCGTCAACGCGACTGAATAGAGAGCCTCAAGACGGTCGCCTTTGATGGCTTGAAGCAACCGGCGTGCCTCGTCAGGCGCGAAGGGCTTGATCGGATAGCGTTCCA
>VBDR01000054.1 GCA_005882135.1 Chloroflexota bacterium | reverse complement strand
GTCAGCGGATGTCCGTTGGAGTCGTAGTTGGTGGCCAGCGTCCGACCGAGCCATCCATCCACCTGGCGTCGCGAGGGATCGCCCGTCTCCCGAATCCTGATCGATTCGAAGTGAGAGAAGGTTGGATTCGAATAGCCGACGCCCTGCACGATGGCGACCTTTCCCTTGTCCCAAAGTCCCTTGATGCCGCCCAGGTTGTGATTCAGGCCGTACTGCGAGTTGAGGGGAAGCGCCTGGGAGACCATCGGCCCCGCGAGCTTCGGCCGCAGGTCGTGCAGCGAAGGATCAGCGAGCGGGACGAGAGTCCGCAGGCCGTCGTTGCCGCCGGCGAGCTGGATCATGACCAGGACGTTGTCATTGCTCACGCCTTCTTTCTTGGCCGCGTAGACGGCGCGGGCGAACGCGTCAGGCACGTGCACCTACTTGAGCTGAAATTCCGGCGAGGCCAGCGCGATGAACCATCGCGCGCGATCATCGGCGGCCTGGTTGAGCAGGCTTGCGGTCTGCGGGCTGAGTACGCCGTCGAGATGTCGGTGGATTGCGTCGGACGCAGGCGGCAGCGAACTTTTCACCTGACCCAGAGCCGCGGTGACGAAGTTGACCCGTTCGACCACCGTGTTGGACGAGATCCATGCCTCGTTGTTCGGCCAGCCGTTCACATCGGGCGGGTCAAAAAGGGTCTGCCCCATGCCGGATCCGTGACCGGCGACCAGCTTCGAGAACGAGGACACGCCAAGCGCGCGACCCGCGTGAACCATGAACTCGGTCGGCGACTTCACGAGGCTTCGATAGCTCTGGTCCGCCACGAACTCAGGGCCGGTGAAGATCGCCCGCATCAGAGTCTTCATGTCGTATTTGCTGCGGCGAAACGTGTCGCCGAGGTTCTTGACGTAGGCGGGGCTCGGTCGCGCGGTCACGAAGCTCTGCGCGACCTTGTTGGCGATGAGCGGCGCTGTGGTGGGCTGGGCCAGGATTCGGTCGATCACGCCCTGGGTGTCGAGCTGGCCAGTCTTGCCGAGGAAGGTGACGCTTCCTTTGTATGCGCGCCTCGGGTTGAAGACGCCTGACTTCTGGCCCGAATAGACGGGGAGCTTTCGCGTCACATTGTTCTTGGCGTCGACCACGACCGTGGCCGTCGCGTCGGGCTGCGGCACCTGCCATCCCGCGAGCGCCTTGGCACCCTCGCGCACATCCGACTCGGTGTAGTTGCCCGCACCCATCGTGAAGAGCTCCATCAACTCCCGCGAATAGTTTTCGTTGGGGCTCTGGCCGGTCGACGTCGCCAGGTCGAGGTAGCGAAGCATCGCCGGGTCGACCGTGACCTGGAGGAGCATCGAGCGAAGGTCGGTCATCGCCATGCGCCGCCAGGTGAGGTTCTGCCAGTACATGAATGTGTCGTCGGCCGCCTTGCGGTAGTCGCTTGTGAAGTGGCCGTGCCAGAAGAGCGTCATGCGCTCGGCGAAAGGGGTCGACGTGCTGAACATGTGGTCGATCCACCACTGCTGGAGCTGCTGGACTGGAAACCGACCGCCGGGCGTGCTTGCGATTGCCAGCGCGGGCGGTAGGGCGGGCGGCGTCTCGATGAGTCGATCGACCGTCTTGTTGAATCCGTCGGAGAGGGCCGCCTCGAGGTGAGACGGCGTGTAGCCAAAGCTTGTGCGCCGCAGCAGCTGCATCACGCGGGCGGATTCGGCCTGCAGCGGCGAGATCCAGTCGGTGGTCGCGCCGGTCTTCGGCGCCGCGATCTGCTGCATCGAGCCGCCGAGGAGACGAACGACCCCGACGCCAACGCCAGTTGCAACCGCGGCGGCGAGCGCCTGGCGGCGGGTGATGCCGCGAGTGCGAGCGGGAGTCGAGACGACGTCGTTGGTGCTGGATGCGGCGCCCATGGACTCATTCAACCCCTGGGCGAGGCGGCTGGCATTAGACGGATGTGAAGAATTCGTAAGCGCCCGCGGCGGCTAGCAGGCGGTCTGGACTCCTTTGAGGCAGGCGTAGGAATCCGCAGCGAGATGGGCCACGAAGGCGCCACCGATGACTAGCGCGGCAACCACGACGATCAGCTGGAGCGGCGCGAACTCGAGGGCCAGTAGACCGTCGAGGCTCCCAGCGTCGCGATGCAGTCCAACCCTGGTGATGCGCCACAGGTTCATCGCGATTGCGACGGGGATGCCGATGAAAAGGCTGATCGTCGCGGCGAGGATGGCGGCGGGCGAGCTGGTGAGCCAGTCATAGGGCCCGCTTGCTCCGATGCCTCGCAGGAGGCCCGCGCCGATCAACGCGATGAAGGGCAGCAGCAGGAGGAGACCGGCGAGGCCGGCCCATGTGCTGGCGCGACGCTCGGAGCGCGACCATCCGTCAGGCAGGTCGCCAAACGTGAAGGTCAGCGTCAGGCGCGGCGGGACCCGCTCTACGTGCGCACGAACAGAGATCCACTCACCGACGTGCCGGCTCATGTCACGAACCCCAAGCATCAGAGGCGAGCTTACGAGAGGTCCTAAACAGGCTGGGTTGTAGTTGTGAAGAGGACCCATTACCGTCGCGGTACGGTCGGTCGGCTCGCGGGAGGGAGCCGGCGGGAGCGGGAGGGGCCGCCGGAAGAGTGGTGATTACGAGGCAATCGCCTGAACAAACTAGTGAATGCTAGGATTCTTGGCGAAATGCCTCGTTATCGGCTTGGGGAGGCCGCGAAGACCCTTGGCGTGAGCGTCGACACGGTGCGCCGGATGGTCGACGACGGCCGGCTGGTTGCCGTGCGAACGCCGGGCGGCCAGCGACTGATCGACGGCGAATCCCTGGCCGCGATTGCCAAGCCAAGAAGAAAAGCGAAGCGTGAAGAGCCTGCTCGGCAGTCGGCTCGCAACCGCTTCGCGGGCATCGTCACGCGGGTCATCAAGGATCGCGTCGCGGCACAGGTCGAGATCCAGGCCGGACCGCATCGCCTGGTGTCCCTCCTTACACGCGAGGCGGTCGACGACCTCGATCTCAAGCCGGGCATGCCCGCGATCGCGGTCGTGAAAGCGACCAACGTGAGTGTCGAGCTACCACGTGATTAGGGCGGCGGTCGCATCCCTCATCGGGCTTGCGGCGCTTGCCTCCTGTCAGTCCTCCGTCGACACCACCCAGCGTCCGATGTTGACGGTGTTCGCCGCCGCGTCGCTGCAGCCGCCCTTCGACAAGATCGTTCGCCAGGCGCATGTCGATGCGAGGTTCAACTACGCGGGCACGCAAACTCTGACCGCGCAGCTGACCCAGGGTGCCCAAGCGGACGTCTTCGCCTCTGCCGACAGCGGCCACATGAAGACCGTTCAGGACGCCGGACTGCTCACCGGTCCGGCGAAGATATTCGCCCACAACCGCCTCGAGATCGCCGTTGGCAAGGTCAACCCCAAGGGCATTCACACTCTTGCCGACCTTTCGCGCCCTGGGCTGGTCGTCGTGCTCGCGGATCCTTCAGTGCCCGCAGGCAAATACGCCCAGCAAGCCCTCGCCAAGGCCGGCGTTGCCGTGAAGCCGGCGAGCCTCGAGCTGGAGGTCACAGCTGTCTTGAACAAGGTTGCCCTTGGCGAAGCCGACGCGGGCATCGTGTACGTCAGCGACGTCCTCACCAGCGGCAAAGTCGACGGCATTCCCATCCCTGACAGCCAGAACGTCGTCGCCGACTACTCGATCGCCGGCGTCAGCCATCGCCGCGCCGCCGAAGAGTTCATCGCATTCGTCCTCTCTTCACAAGGACAGGCGATCCTGGCCGGCGCCGGATTTGAAAAGGTGTGAGCCAGGCGCGAATCCCGGCGCCCCTTCTCCTGCTGGCCGCGGCGGGCCTCCTCTTCTTCCTCCTCCCTCTTGCCGGCCTGGTCGCCCGTGCGCCGTGGGCCCAGGTCGGCCGAGAGCTCGCGGCGCCCGAGACCGCAACCGCCCTTGAACTCTCCATGTTCTGCTCGCTCACGGCGAGTCTGGTCGCGCTCGTGCTGGGCATTCCACTCGCGCTGGTGCTGTCGCGAACCAACGGCTTGCTCCGCTCTGTGCTCCGCGCGCTGACGACGCTGCCGATGGTGCTGCCGCCGGTCGTTGGCGGCGTCGCTCTGCTGCTCGCGTTCGGCCGGCGCGGCCTGATCGGCGCACCGCTGTACCAGGCGTTCGGGCTGCAGATTCCGTTCACGACCACCGCCACGGTGATGGCGGAGACGTTCGTCGCGATGCCCTTTCTCGTCATCGCGGTCGAGGGCGGCCTGCGGAGCCTCGACCAGCGTTACGAGGAAGCGGCGCGTGCGCTCGGTGCGAAGGGCTGGCGCGTGTTCTCGCGCGTCACGCTGCCTCTGCTGCGGCCGGCGATCTTTTCCGGTGCGGTTCTGTGCTGGGCGCGCGCGCTCGGCGAGTTCGGCGCG
>VBDR01000022.1 GCA_005882135.1 Chloroflexota bacterium | reverse complement strand
CGGGCTCAACGCCAGGATCGCCGCTTCCACCGCGCAGTTTCTGACCTCCGCGAACATTGTGATCAAGGTCGGCGGTAACGCCGGCCTCTGTTTCAGCGGCGGTGGGGTCATCGGGGCGCTGCCGCCCGCGACGCCGTGGGAACGGATGCACAAGACCTATGGGCTGGTCCCGCACGCGCGCTCGTTCAGGCTCGAGAAGCTCCGCGTGTTCGACTACGGCATGGGTATCAGCATGGACGCGGCGGAGGATGCAAACTGGAGTCTGCGAGATGTCTACCTCACGTACATTCGCGACGACTGTGTCGAGAACGGCTTCCTGAACAGCGGCACGATCGAGAATTCGCTGCTCGACGGCTGCTACGAAGCCTTCAGCTCGCGACCGTACACGACACCGACTCCGGACGGGAGCAACAATCTGGTGGTAGTGCGAAACTCGCTGGTCAGGCTTCAGGACATGGACCAGGGCTACTTGCATCCCGGTCACGGGGGTTTCTTCAAGTGGCACGCGGCGGCTCCCAAGATCTCACTGTATAACACGGTGTTTCGCACCGATAGCCGGAACATCGAGAACAGCGTGCTCGTTCCTCCGCCGGATCAGCTGCAAGACTGTGTCGGCAACGTCATGATCTGGTTGGGGTCGGGACCGTTCCCCGAGCCGCTGCCGGCTCGCGCCGGCTGCTTCACGTTGCTCACGGGGGCCGAGGGCTTGCAGTACTGGAATAACGCGGTGGTGGTTTGGAAGATGGCGCATCCGGCGACGGCCGCGGACCTCGGGCCGCCAATCGTCTCGCTCTACGCGCCGGCGGACACCACGACACTCACGGGGACCGTCACCTTGACGGCGACGGCTGTGGACGACCAGGCGGTAGCCGGAGTCCAGTTCGCGCTGAGCGGCCAGGACATCGGTGCCGAAGTGGCGACGGAATCGCCCGCGACCAAGTTCACGTTGCAGTGGGATTCCCACGCCGTGGCGAACGGGACGTACACGCTCACCGCGCGGGCTCGGGACACCGCGGGTGAGACGACGACCTCGGCCGGCGTCACGGTGACGATCAGCAACTGACCGCTTGACTGGGGTCGAGCGGAGCTCCGCCGGAATCAGTGACAGGTGCCACTGCCCGCATCCGTGAAGGTCTCCCCTTCTATGGGCTTGAATTCCCAAGTGTAGCGGTCGGCGTACAGGGTCAGTTTGAGGACCCCGAAGCCCGCTCCCCGGACTTCGCTGTTCGGCGCGATCACGGTCGGCATGCCGACGCTCTCGCCGCCCGTGCCCACCATGAACTCCCGAATGCCGCGGGCGCTGTCGAGCGTGCCGTCCGGCGTCATCGGCGCCAGCCTTTCGTAATGGTGCAGGTACGCATGCAGCACCACGTCCGCGCCCGCCGCGTACAGGCGGTCCCACAGGACCTTGATCGGAGCAGATGACGTGAACCCCGGTTCACTCGAAGAAAAGAAGCGCGCGTGGTGCCAGGTTGCGAGGATACACTTCCTCGTATTGGCGGCGAGATCGGCCTGGAGCCACAGGTCCTGTGCCGAGCCGGCACTGAAGGGGACGAAGCCGCCGTTCGAGTTCAGCACAATGACGTGCCAGGCTCCGAGGTTGAAGCTGTAGTAGCCCAGGCCCCGCCCCCCCGCGCGGTCGCCGAAGTAGTCGAACGCGCCATCGGCCGCGCCCGTGTCGTACTCGTGATTGCCTAGGGTGGCGTAGGTGCGGGCCTTGTGACGGCCCCATGTCGGATCGTAGCAGTTCTGGTAGTTGGTCGCAGTGCCGTTCGGGAACGCGTTGTCCCCCAGCGTCATCACGGTGCCCGGGATCGTGTCGAGGATGCGAGCGGTGAGGTCGTCCCAGTTGGAGCCGCAACTTGAGATGTTACCGGCGGCGAGCAGCACGAGGGGCGAGGCCTGGACATGCGCGGCCGTGCTCGCCGCCGGGCCGCTCGCGCCGCGGGCGTCGGTCACCGTGAGCGTCACGCTGTAACCGCCGTCGCTGGTGTAGAGGTGCGCCGGGGTGGCACCCGTATCTGTGCTGCCGTCCCCGAAATCCCAGTGGTACACGAGGGGCAGATCGCCGTCCGGGTCGTATGACGAGCGGCCGTCGAAATGGATCGTATCTTGCCCCGCGTAATGGCCGCTCGCGACGGCAACGGGTGGCTGGTTCTGGGGCGGGGCGGGGGCGGCGTCGGGACAGGCCGCTGCCCCGATCGCCAGCGACGCCACAACAGCGATCGCAGCTTGGAGACGTTTCTGGCGCATGGTTGCTCGCTCCCGGGTGGCTGCTCCGGGGGACGTGCAGGACGCATGCTCTGAGGGCATAGTTGTAACCGCCAGTGCCGTTGACGGTTACTTAGGCCAAGCGAAGATGGAGTGAGGCGTGCGCGCAACAGTCAGGTCCATCTCGCTCGTTGCCACGCTGATCGGGGCGGGCGTCGGGAGGGTCGACGCTCGTCAGGTGGCGCCGGCGTCGCCTCTTAGGGGCAGCTCGTGCCTGACGCAACCGGGCCCGACCAAGACGCTTCGTGGGCTCCACACGCTGCCGTGGAGCGCCTACGACGTGGCCGATGACACCAAGTTCGACGCCGGCGACGCTCAGTGGTTGAGCCCAGCCCCCAAGATCCTGGTGTTCGTAGAGGGCGGCTCGCGGATCTGCTGGCACGGCGGCCAGATCAGCGGGCAGCTACCGCCGGCCACGCCCTGGGTCACCATGCACGAGAGTTACGGCATGGACGCGCACGGCGCATTCTTTCAGCTCGAGAACGTCCGCATCTTCGACACCGGGGATGGCGTGACCATGGACCAGCAGGGCGACGTCGACTGGTATTGGCGGGACGTGTACTTCAAGTACATGCGGGACGACTGCGTCGAGAACGACTTCCTGAACGGCGGCACCATCGAGAACTCGTTGTTCGACGGCTGTTATAGCGGGTTCAGCGCGCGCTCCTACACCGGCGTGAAAGACGGCAGCGCCAACGTGGTGACGGTGCGGCAGTCGCTCTTCCGGATGCAGGCGATGGACCAAGGCTACCGCCGCTCCGGGCACGGCGGGTTTTGGAAGTGGGGCCCGAACTCGCCGCGGATCGACCTGTACGACACGATCTTCCTGATCGATGGGCCCACGATCGAGAACGACGTGATCATGCCGCCTGCCGCGAAGCTGCGAAATTGCGCGGGCAACGTGATGATCTGGCTGGGGGGTGGTCCGTTTCCGGAACCGCTGCCGGCTCGGCCGGGGTGTTTCACGCTGCTCACCGGCGCCGCAGGACTGCAATACTGGAACAGAGCCGTGGCGCAATG
>VBDR01000021.1 GCA_005882135.1 Chloroflexota bacterium | reverse complement strand
ACGTAGCCAAGCCCGAAATAGGCGGAAAGCCCAAGCGCCACCAACGGCGCGAATCCCGCACCGATCAGCCAGGCGACGTCCGAGGTGAGTGCGGCGCCGGTGTAGCGGTATCTCGGCTCGAAGCTTGCATTCAGCGCGCCGGCCGACTGTCCATAGGATAGTCCGAGCAACGCGAATCCGATCAGGATGAAGACGTCCTGACCCAGCGCGCCGCCGTCCAGGAGCGTCGGCGCGAAGCCGCTGAAGACCGCAATCAACGTGGCAAATAAACCGAGCGTCTTGCGTCGGCCTATATGGTCGGCGATGAGGCCAGAGGCGACGACGCCGCATGCTCCGAGCATCGCGGCGAGGATCTGGATGGCGAGAAACGCCGTCACCGGCTGCTTCGAATAGAGCATGATCCACGACAGTGGAAAAACGGTGACCACGTGGAACAGCGCATAGCTCGCCAACGCGCCGAACGCACCGAGGATCACGTTGTAACCCTGAGATCGGAGCACGTCGCGGCTGGTGGTAGGTTCGAGCTCGCGCTCGGTCAGGAGCTGATCGAATTCGTTCGTCACGACCAGTCGAAGGCGCGCGAACAAGGCGACGACGTTGATTGCGAAGGCGCAGAAGAAGGGGTAGCGCCAACCCCAGCTGAGGAAGTCGTCCAACGACAGGCTGGCGTAGAGCAACAGATAAAGCCCGCTCGCCACCATGAAACCGACCGGCGCTCCCAACTGTCCCATCATCGCGTACCAGCCGCGACGATTGCTCGGAGCGGAGAGCGCAAGCAGTGACGGCAATCCATCCCAGGAGCCCCCGAGCGCAACACCCTGGCCGACGCGCAAGATCGCAAGCAACACGATCGCCATGTAACCAAGGCTTCCGTATCCGGGCAGAAAAGAGATTCCTACCGTCGAGCTGCCGAGCAGAAACAGCGCTAGCGTGAGCTTCGTCCCACGCCCCCACCGGCGCTGGATATCCATGAAGACCATGGATCCGATCGGCCTGGCGATGAATGCGAACGAAAAGATCGCGAACGAGTACAGCGTTCCGTTGAGACGCGATTCGAACGGAAAGAATATCGCCGGGAACACCAGCACCGAGGCGATGCCATAGACGAAGTAGTCGAAGTATTCGGACGTCCGGCCGATGATGACGCCGATCGCGATGTCGCCGGGGGAGACCTCCGACGGATCGGCGGAGACGGCACGTGCGTCGTGCTCGAGGGAGCTCGACGAGGAGCCGCTGGGTTCTTGACCGACGCCGGATGTCATGTGGCTTCTCGCTCAGGGATTACCGGAGGCCGCGCGCCTTCCGTTTGCGTGTGCGATCGCATCCGTCACGGCATGTTCCGCATCTGCTCCGGCGACGGCAACATCATGTTGGTCTTCAGGTGATACATCACCCAGACAGACCCGCTCAACGTGATGACGACGAGCACCAAGGTGAAGATCAGCGACATCCATGTCCAGCCGCCTTCGGCTTTCGAGGTCATGTGCAGGAAGAACACCATGTGCACGTAGATCTGCACGATCGCGAACCCGAGGATTACGAAGGTCGTGACAGTCGGGTTCGCGAAGACCTTGGCCATCACCAGCCAGAATGGAATCGCCGTCAGGACGACCGACAGCACGAATCCGGTCACGTAGCCGCCGACCGTGATGTGCAAAGTGTCGTGGTCGAGCTCGTCCTCGTTGCCGTGACCGGCAGTACTCGCCGGGTCAGTGTCTAGTGCGCTCATTGCAGCGCTCCCATCAAGTAAACGAAGGTGAAGACGCCGATCCAGATCACGTCGAGGAAGTGCCAGAACATCGACAGACACATGAGCCGCCGCCGATTCGCAGCGATCAGCCCGTGCCTCGCGACCTGCGCCATCAGTGTAAGCAGCCAGACGATGCCGAACGTCACGTGCAGGCCGTGCGTGCCGACGAGCGTGAAGAACGACGACAGGAAGGCACTGCGCTGTGGGCCGTTGCCCTCGTGGATCAGGTGCGCGAACTCGCGCAACTCGATGCCGACGAACCCGGCGCCCAACAAACCGGTGAGTGCCAGCCAGGCGAGCGTCGCGCCCTGGCGTTTTCGCTGCATCTCGATCACCACGAAACCGTAGGTGATTGATGACAGCAGCAGGAGCGACGTGTTGACGGCCACCAACGGCAAGCTGAACAGGTCCGCTCCCGAGGGCCCGCCCGCATAGTTGCGGCCCAGCACACCATAGGCCGCGAACAGGCACGCGAAGACCAGGCAATCGCTCATCAGGTAGAGCCAGAACCCGAGCAGCGTGCCGTTCTCTGGATGATGGCCTCCGCTGTCGTAGAAGCGCAGCGCCCGCGCTTCGCCGGCGGCGCCGAGCGCGACTGTGGCGGTGGAGTTAGACATGGCTCGCCAGGAGTCGGGTGCGGGCATCCTCGGCGCGCAGTACCGCCTCCGCGGGGATGTAGAACTCGCGATCGTAGTTGAACGTGTGAACGATCGCCGCGACGATGAGCGAGACGAACCCGGCGGCGGCGACGGGCCACATGTGCCAGATCATGCCGAAGGCGCAGATCGTGCTCAGCACGGCGAGCACGAAGCCCGCCCCGGTGTTCTTCGGCATGTGGATCGGGACGAAGTCAGCCACCGGCCGGATATGTCCGCGCTTCTTCATGTCGTACCAGGCGTCGCTCTGGTAGACGATCGGGGTGAAGGCGAAGTTGTAGACCGGCGGCGGCGATGAGGTCGACCATTCCAGCGTGCGGCCGTTCCACGGATCGCCCGTTGTGTCCGCGAGCGACGCACGCCGCAGGAAGCTCACGACCAACTGGATGATGAACGAAAGGATTCCCAGCAGGATCAAGCAAGCGCCGAACGCCGCGATCTCGAACCAGATCCGCAACGAAGCATCGTCGAAGTGGCTGAGCCTTCGCGTGACGCCCATCAAACCCAGCACGTACAACGGCATGAACGCGACATAGAAGCCGATGGTCCAGAACCAGAACGACCATTTGCCCCAGAACGGATCGAGCTTGTAGCCAAACGCCTTCGGAAACCAGTAGGTGATTCCGGCCATCAGCCCGAACAGCACGCCGCCGATGATCACGTTATGGAAATGCGCGACGAGGAACAGGCTGTTGTGCAGCACGAAATCCACCGGCGGCACCGCGACCAGCACGCCGGTCATGCCGCCGATGACGAACGTGACCATGAAGCTCAAGGTCCACAACATCGGCGTCTCGAAGCGGATCCGCCCCCGGTACATCGTGAACAGCCAGTTGAAGATCTTTGCGCCCGTCGGGATCGAGATGATCATCGTCGTAATACCGAAGAACGCGTTGACG
>VBDR01000008.1 GCA_005882135.1 Chloroflexota bacterium | reverse complement strand
GGGCACGAGCACGGTCACGGGGAGCTCGAGCAGCTCGGGGTTGGTCACCGCGTCGGCCTTCTTGAAACCGCTCACCCCGCCGCGGACCTGGCGGTGCTCGTCGAGCGCGGCGAGGTCGAGGCCTTTGGGGTTGTACACGCCTCCCTTGGAGTCGCTGACCGCGACCACATGCAGGCCAGCCTCGGTCAGCAGGCGCGTGGCAGATCGACCAACCTGCCCATAACCCTGCACCGCTACGGTTGGCGTCTCCTCGTCGATGTGAAGGTATTTGAGGGCTTCGAGAGTCAGGTAGGTCGCGCCGCGACCCGGAGCCTCGACCCGACCTTCTGATCCACCCACGTCGACGGGCTTGCCGGTGACCGATGCGGTCACGGAATGACCCTGGTGCATGGAGATCGTGTCCATGATCCAGGCCATGATCTGGGGGCTGGTACCCATGTCCGGCGCGGGGATGTCTTTTTCCGGGCCGATGAGGATGGCGATCTCCGTCGCGTAGCGCCTTGTGAGGTGCTCCAGCTCGTTCTGCGACAGCTTGCGCGGATCGACGGCCACAGCGCCCTTGGAGCCGCCGTAGGGGATCCCCACCGCGGCGCACTTCCAGGTCATCAACATGGCCAGCGCCTTGACCAGGTCGAGGTCGACGTCGGGGTGGTAGCGGATGCCGCCTTTGGCCGGACCGCGGCTGATGTTGTGCTGGACACGCCAGCCGGTGAAGACGTGGACCGAGCCGTCGTCCATGCGGACCGGGAAATGGACGGTCAGCTCTCGTTTGACCTCTCGCAGGCTGCCTCGCGCGTCGTCGGAAAGGCCGATGACGTCCGCCGCGGCGTCAAACCGGCGCTGTGCGGTCTGGAAGGCGGAAGCGCGAGTTTCGACCGCCATGTGGCGACTTCCGATAGTAACTCCCGGGAGCGAGAATTGCGGACGTTGGCGCGACAGCACCTCGCCGGCATCGTGCTCGTCGCCCTCGTCGCGCTGGCAACGGGATTCGTCCTGGCCGGCCAGGTCCGGGCGCAGCTTCTGACGCCAACCAGGTCGCCCGCGATCAAGCCCTGGCGCGGAACGTGCAGGAGCTGGAAGCCACCAACGCCGATGCCCGGCGCGAGATCGCGTCGCTGCGCGCGCAGATCGACGCACTCGAATCGGAGGCGCAGAAGCGATCGATGTAAATCAGCGTCGCGTCGTGACCGGCGTCCCACGTGACCCACAGCAGCGCTCGGGTCGCGATCGACGGGGTCCCGGTCACGCCGCTTATGGTGTCGACTCGGACGTCGTGATTCGCTCGGTGGTTACCGAGAAACCTTTCGTTTACGCGGTCGCGTCGTACCTCCGTCCGACATCCCCGCCTTCTTCAGCTCCGCCGCGATCCGATCGAGTCGTTCGTTGATGCGGTCGAGGTCATGGCGCGTCGGGATGCGCAGCCTTCGCAGCGCGCGCTCTATGGCGTCGTCCGCCATGCTCTCGAGGCCTTCGCGCCGTCGCCCGACTTCACTGCGCAAGTCGGCGGGCACATTGAGTGTCTTTCTCACGTAATCAAGCAGCGCTTGCCCCCGATCATGCAGCATCTCGCCGCCGGCGTCGACAAGTCGCGCCGGCCCACGCTTTTCTTCCGACAGGACGATCTGCGACAGCGTGACCGGCGTCAGGTCGTTTCCATTGTCGCGGTCGACGACTTTGATCTCATGCCCGTCGCGCACCAGCTGCGCGATTCCATCGAGCGTGATGTAGCGGCTGGTGCGAGTGTCGTAGAGCTTGCGATTTGCATACTTCTTGATAAGGTGTCGTTCGGGGGCTGTCGTCACTCGCCGGCCCATTCTAACGCGGTGCGTTAAGGGCTCCGCGCGGCATCTTCATGGAGGTCATGCATGGCAAAAAGAAAGCGCACATCAAGGCGGACCGGGCTCGTGGGACGAGCGGTGAGCGCCGGGCGACGGGCGCTCAAAGAGGCGGAAAGCCGAGTCCCGCCTGACCTCCGCCGCCAGGTCGAGCGAAGGCTCAAAGAGGCGGACAAGAATGCGCGAACCGCGATCAAGGTCCTCCAGACGCAGGTCAAGCGCGCCAGCACGCGGGCGGACGTCAACGCGGTCCTGAAGCGGATCGATGGCCTCGCGAAACAGGCTCGGCAGATCGCGCGAGGCACAGGCTCGCGCGCGGCCTCGACACGTCGCCGCGCAGCCACCACGACCCGACGGGCTGCGAGCCAGACCAAGAAGGCGACGGGAACCGCGCGAAGGAAGGCGGCCACGCGCGCATCCACCACCCGGACCCGCCGCACGGCCACCCGGCCCAGCTCGTCAAGAGCCGCCGCTTCTGGCCGGGCATCGACTCCGCGGCGCCGGGCGCCGGCGCGGCGAACGCGAGCGGTAGAAACGAGCATGCCGCCGGTGCTCGAAACGCCGGCGTTCGGTCCTGAGGCCGGCGGCGCCATCGAGATGGGCGAGATCAGCGAAACCTAGAGCCGGAGGCGCAAGGCGGCTCTATTGCTAGGCCGCAGGGTGCGCTTATAAGGATCCGGATACGCGGGCTCCGCCCAGGAGGACGGCTCTGGGGCGGAGCTCCTCCCAATTGACGTTCGGGTCCTCCCCGAGCGGATCTCCACGGTAGACCTGAAGGTCGGCCAGCATCCCCGGCTCCAGCGTGCCCTTGACATCCTCCTCGAAGGTGGCGTACGCGCCCGCAGACGTGTAAGCGCGCAACGCGCCCAGCAAGCTGATGCCATTGACCTGGTCGTCGACCGCGACCCGGATGCCGGGCCAGGGGTTGGGATCAAGCAATACCGGGAGGTCCGAGCTGAAGGCGACCGGGACGCCCGCCCGCATCAGCCCGCGATGCGGCGCAAGGTGGGTTCGGTCCCGAACTGGAAAAAAGATAGTCGAGGCGACGCGGCCGAAGCGGGCCGCCACCGGCTGCATCACGGCGACCATCCCGAGCTGCGCCAGCCGCGCCTGCAGGTCGGGCGGACAGATCGTGCAGTGCTCGACCCGGTGCCGCAGATGTCTGCCGCCGGCGGCCTCGACCGCATCGCACATGGCCTCGATGGCGGCGTCTCCGATGGCATGAGCCGCCACCTGAAGGCCGGCGGCCGTCGCGCGGGCGACCAGGTGACGCAGCTCTTCCCGTGTGGTGCGCCAAACGCCCCCGCCTGACCGCACCGCGACCCGCTCCGCCCCGCCATCGACGAAAACCTTGATGGGGCCGGCACGCACCATCGAGCCGCCAAAGCCGGTCCGCACGCCCAGACCTGACGCCGCCTCCAGCAGCTCCCATGAGAGGAACTCGTTGACTCGCATCCGCAGCCGGCCGTCATAGGCGAGCGTCTCATAGGCGCGGAGGTCGTCAGCGAATCCGCGGTTCACCGCCGCGCCTACCGAGGTGATACCGCGCGAGACCAGAAGCTCCTGCGCTTTCAAAACGCCCTCGACGCGCCGCTCGAGGCCGGGGAGCGGCTGGACGTCGGCGACCAGTCGCATCGCCGACTCCAGGAGCAGGCCATTCGCGGACCTGTTCAGGTCCCGCCCGATCCGCCCGCCCTTTGGGTTGGGCGTCTCGGTGGTGATGCCGGCGGCCGCTAGCGCCGCCGAGTTGGCGACCCGAGCGTGTCCGCCGCGCTCGTCGATGAAGGCGGGTCGCTCGCCGGTCACGCGATCGAGCTCGGTGCGGTGGGGCTGCCGGCGCTCGGTCAGCTCGTCGGTGCGGTAGCCCATCCCGTGCTCCCAATCACCTGGCTTGAGGGTGCGGGCATGCTCCTTCAAGCGGTCGAGGATTTCGTCGATGCCGCGCACGCCGCTCAGGTCGGCGGCGAAACGTGTGAGGCCGTAATAGACGACGTGCGCGTGCGCGTCGTTGAAACCGGGCAGCACCGCCGAGCCTTCGAGGTCGACGACCCGGGTGCGCGGGCCGCGCAACCTCATGACCTCGCGGCCACCGCAGGCGACAACCTTGCCGCCGGCGATGGCGAGGTGGCTGAGAGGACTGAGGCCTGTCCGTCCGAGCGTGCGGATCCGGCCGCGCGCCAGGATCAAATCCGCTACCACCGGCCGTTAGATTAGTCGCGTGGCGGCGATCGATTTCCGCTCCGACACCGTGACGATGCCGAGTCCGGAGATGCGGCAGGCGATGGTCACCGCGCCGCTGGGCGACGACGTGTTCGGGGATGACCCGACCACGAACAGGCTGATGGAGGTTGCGGCGGCCCGCATGGGTAAGGATGCGGCGACGTTCGTGCCGAGCGGGACGATGGGCAACCTGATCGGCATCGCGGTGAACGCCCGCAGCGGGCAGGAGCTGATTGCGGACGCGGATTCGCATGCCTTCTACTACGAGACCGCCGGCGCCGCGGCCGTCTGCGGGGTGCAGATCCGTCCGGTCGCCACGCAAGCCGGAATCATGTCGCCCCAGCAGGTGGCCGAGAACGTGCGTCCCCGGGACGACCCCCACCAGCCGATCACAGCGGCGATCACGTTCGAGAACACGCACAACCGGCACGGCGGCATCGTGTGGCCCCTTGCAGACCTGCGCGCGGCCGGCGACGCGGCCCACGCGCGTGGGTTGAAAGTCCACCTGGATGGAGCACGGATCTTCAACGCCGCGGTGGCCCTGGGCGTGGAGGCGGCGGAGATCGCGGCCTGTGCGGACACGGTCACGTTCTGCCTGTCCAAAGGCCTCGCTTGTCCGGTCGGCAGCATCTTCTGCGGGCGCGCGGAGTCGGTCGAGGAGGCGCGCCGGTGGCGGAAGCGACTGGGTGGCGGCATGCGGCAGGTCGGGGTGCTCGCCGCCGCCGGCCTGATCGCCCTCGACCACATGGTCGACCGCCTCGCCGAGGATCACGCCAACGCCCGGACGCTGGCGGAGGGCCTGGCCGAGCTACCCGGGGTGAAGTGCGACCTGAGCCGGGTGCAGACGAACCTGGTCTATTTCGAGCTGGAGAGGATGCCCGCGCCCGCGTTCACGGACGAGTGCACGAAGCACGGTCTGCTCGGCGATTGGATCGGCCCCCAGCGCGTGCGCTTTGTCACCCATTACGGCATCGACGCGCAGGACATCCAGTCGGCATTGAAGATCTGCGAAGAGGTCCTCAGCTGAGCAGCGACGCCAGGAGCGTCGGGTCGATGTTGCCTCCACTCACCACTGCCACGGTCGTCGGGCCTGGCTCGAGCTGCTCGAGCGCCGCGTAGGCCAGCGCACCGGCGCCTTCGGCGACGACCTTGGCGTTGGCCGCGATCTGAGGGATGGCTGCCCTGAGCCGCGGCTCGGGCACTAGCAGCCAGCGGTCGACGCACTCTTTCAGCAGCTCGAACATCCGCGGATCGAATGGGGCCGTGGTGCCGTCGGCGATCGTCTCCGGCTTGAGCGTGACCGGCCCGCCGGCCTCGAAGGCCCGATTCCACATCGGATAGCCGTCCGATTGGACGCCGACGACTTCGATCTCCGGTCGGATGCCCTTGACCGCAGAGGCGATCCCGCTGATCTGGCCTCCGCCGCCGACCGGAACCACCAACCGCTCGAGATTGCGGATGTCTTCGAGCAGCTCGAGCCCGATTCCGCCGTGTCCGGCGATCAGATCTGGGTCGGCGAAGGGATGGAGGAAGGTCTCGGGTTCTTTGGTCCACGCCTCGTTCGCCATCCAGGCCAGCAGGTCGTCACGGGGCATCAGAACCGGCGTCGCGCCCCACCGCCTGACGCCGTCGATCTTCAGCGCCGGTGCGGTCTCGTACATGACCACCCGGCAGGAGACGCCGAGCCGATGGGCGGTGTAAGCGCATGCCTGCGCGGCGTTGCCCGCGCTGACGGTGATCAGGCCGCGCCGCAGGCGTTCTGGTGCGAGGTTGAGTGCGGCGGCGAAAAAGCCGCGGACTTTGAAGCTGCCCGTGGGTTGCAGGCACTCGAGCTTGAGCAGGGCACCTTCGACAGGAACCAGTGGGGATCTCAGCACGTACGGCCGCGCCCGTTCCACTGCTGCCTGGATCCTTCCGAGTTCGATCAACCACGATAATCGTAGGGATGCCGATTTACGAGTACCGCTGCGAGGAATGCGGGAAGCGCTCGTCGTCGCTGCTGGCCAGCTTCTCGTCAGCTGATCCGCCGTGTCCCCATTGCGGCAAGCTCGCGCTCCGGCGCCTGGTCTCCACCTTCGCGACCGTCAGTTCGGGCGAGAGCGCCGATGAGTTCGGTGGCGACGATGATTTGGGCGGAGGGGACGACTTCGGGGGCGGGGACGACTTCGGGGGCGACGACTACTAGGGCGCCAGGCCCAGCACCTCGTTCGCGGCCTTGATCAGCTCTTGGCGGTGGCTTTCATCGCTGGCGAAGATTCGAAACAACGCCATCCGCACCGGCAGCCGTTGGAACAGGTCAAGGACGCGGCTGTGCCGGTAGCGGTCCTCGAGAGGCTCGTAGAAGAGGATGTCGGCGGTCTCGGTCATGGGGTTGAAGGCGCGCGATTCCTGGGCCGCCACGTCGACCTCGAACACGATGTCACGCTGACCGGCCGGCAGGCGCTCGCGCAGCTGGCGCGCGAACTGGCCGCGGGTCACGGACAGGGCCGCGGCGGGAATGTCGCGTGCGTCGGTATGGCCCTGGTAGATCAGCTTCCATTTGAGCTTCCGCGCTACGACCGCCGCCCAGGCCTCGCCCAGCTCGCGCTGACGCGCGTCACCCCCGCCAGACGCCCATCGATCGACCTCCGACAGAAGCGACCATTCCGTCAGCGCGAGGTAGCGGTCCAGACGGTCTAGGGGGTTGCCCCCGAGCAGGAGCTCGAGCGTCGGCCGAAACACCTCGCGCAGCTGCAGGTCGATCCTGCGCACGGTGCGGTGGAAGTAGACCTGGTGATAGAGGTAGAGACGCGAGTTGAGGAACATGTAAAGCGCTTCCGCGGCGTGGGCGTGCAGCGTGAGGCCGCGCTCGGAGATGAACGAGTAGTGAATGATGCGCTGCACATCGACCGGCCCCGCCGAGACGCCACATATATAGGAGTCGCGCGGGACATAGTCCATGTTGTCGGCCGAGTAGGCGCCGACCAGCGCGGGGCGCAAGACCGCCAGCCAGGGCGGCGGCTCAAATCCTTCCAGCTCCTTCGACGAGATGAGGTAGGCGACCCACTTCGGGTCGATCCGCTCGCCGGGCTCGAAGTCCGCCGAAGGTGAAGCGCCGAGCGAGCCGACGAGGTCCGCCAGCGGACCGGCGATGAGCGCGCGCCCGATGTCCTCATGGTCGATGCCCCAGGTATCGAGATAGTTCTCGTCGAAGAAATGGCCGAACGGCCCGTGGCCCACGTCGTGGAGCAGGCCCGCGATGCGCATCGTCTCCTCGACGAGCTGCGCGGACGGCACATCGCCACATGAGACTCTCAGGGATGGGTACAGGTGACGCGTCCATTCGCCGGCCAGGTGCATTGCTCCCAGGGCGTGCTGGAAACGTGAATGCTCGGCGGTGGCGAACACCCACCACGCGCTCTGAAGCTGGTGGATCCGGCGCAGCCGCTGCATCCAGGCCGCGTCGACGAGATCCTGTTCTGCCGCACGGCCGGCCACACCGCCCGGTCCGCCCTTGGTGATGCGAAGGTATCGGTAGATTGGATCGCTGGACAGATTCACGCGCGAGTACTCGGAGCGTGCCTCATCCATGAACCGATTATCGCGATGAGCTCGCTGCTGGCCGAGGGGGTCGACCTCTTCAACGCCGGCCGCTACTGGGAAGCCCACGAAGCCTGGGAGCGGGAATGGACCCCGGATCGCAAGGGCTCCGACTCAAGTTTCTACAAGGGCTTGATCCAGGTTGCGGCCGGCTGCCTGCATTACAGCCGGCACAACCGGCGCGGCGCGATCAACAAATGGCGCAGCGGAGCCGACTACCTGCGCCCATACCTTCCGGCCCACAGGGGACTCCGTCTGGCGCCGCTGGTGGGCACGGTCGACGGCTTTCTCACCGCGATGAACGGCCGCGATTGGCCGCTGCTGCAGATGCCTACGATCGCTCAGGAGTAGGGCGGAAAGCGCCTACCTGCGGCGGCCTCGATCAATCCGCCGTGGCCCAGCCGCAGCAGGTCGCTCGCATCTGCGCGGCCATAGGCGAACACAAACGGCAGCAGCAGGTCGAGCGAGCTGTTGCGACCAAACCCCGCGCACGAGGCGACTCCGACAACCGCGGCCGCCCGCAGGCTTCCCAGCCACAGCATGCTGCCCGGGTGCATGGGCGCGCCAAGCTGCAGGACCTGCCCGCCGGCGTGCGAGAGCTCGGCGTACGCCGGGTCAAGCGGATCGATCGCCGACGCGCCCGCGAACAAAACCAGCTCGGCGCCGCTTGCGAGCGCCTCCTGGTAGGCGGCGGCAACCGCCTCATCGGTACGCGGCACCTCGCGCACCGCAAGGACCTCCGCCCCGTACCAGCCAAGCTTGGCCATGACCGCGTCGCGAAACAGCCCGCGTGCCTTCGGTTTCAAACGCTCGGTTGCGACCACAAAGGTCTTCAGCGGCCTGAACCGCACGAGCTCGACCACCGGGCCGTGATCCCGGCATAGCTGCTCGGCCCGCTCGATCAGCTCGCCTGGAATGGCGACCGGTGTCACCTTGCAGCCCGCGACCTCTTCCCCCTCGGCGACGGCCTGGCCGTCCATGAGCGTGAACACGGAGATGTAACCGAGGGAGTTGATCGCATCGACGACTTCGCCGCGGACACGGACCAGCCCGCGCTGACTCGCCATGATGCGGGCCTGGCTCTGCACTGGAGGCCTGGCGTCGAGGCCAGGCCCACAGAGAGCTGCAGAGAGCCTTCGCGCGGCCACGTCCTCATGAAGGTCACCTGGCTCGAGCTCGATGACGTGGATCTCGCCGCTGTGACGGACGCGGTCGAGGTGCTGCTCACCCAGGATCGTGCCCTTGCGCAGATCGGAGCCAAGGTCGTGGACGAGCACGCGTCCTTTTATGTCGCCGGCCGAAGCCTTCTTGCCATCGAGGCGTAGCGCGCGCATCAATTGAGAGGATAGAGGCGGCATGAAGCTTGCCCCGGTCAGGTTTTACAACACCTTCGGGCGGACCAAGGAAGAACTGCGGCCGGCGCCGGATGGGGCGGTTCGGATCTACTCGTGCGGGCCCACCGTCTACCGCTACGTCCACGTCGGCAACCTGAGGACCTTCATGCTGCCGGACCTTCTGTGCAGGAGCCTCGAGTACCTCGGCTACGCCACCGAGCAGGTGATGAACGTCACCGACGTCGGCCACCTCACCGACGACACGTTTGATCGCGGCGAAGACAAGATGCTCGTCTCCGCGCGGCTGGAGAACAAGTCGACCGGCGAAATCGCGGACCACTACACCGCAGCGTTCCTGGACGACATCCGCAAGGTCAACATCCGCCCGGCCTCGCACTATCCCCATGCCACGGAATACATCGCGGAGATGCTCGATCTGATCGAGAAGCTGATCGCGAAGGGACACGCTTACGAGATCGACGGCACCGTCTATTACGACATCGCGACGTTTCCCGCCTACGGCAGGCTGTCGCGCAACTCGACCGACAAGCTGATCGCGGGCGCACGCGGAGAACCTGATCCTCGCAAGCGTCATCCAGGCGACTTCACTCTCTGGAAGGCGGCCGGCGGGCACCGGCTCCAGGTGTGGCCGAGCCCCTGGGGAGAGGGATTTCCAGGTTGGCATATCGAGTGCTCTGCGATGTCGATGTCGATCCTCGGTGAGCGGTTCGACATCCACACGGGGGGCGCGGACAACGTGTTTCCCCACCACGAGGCAGAGATCGCGCAGTCAGAGGCGGTCACCGGGCATCAGGTCGTCAGCATCTGGATGCACGGCGGCCTGCTGATGCTGTCCGGCGCGCGGATGGCTAAGTCGGCCGGCAACTTCTTCCGCATCACCGAGCTGGAAGAGCAGGGTTTCGACCCGCTCGCCTTCCGCTATCTGGCGCTGCAGGCGAAGTACCGGGCGCCGCTGAACTTCAGCACCGATGGATTGGCCGGTGCGGACCGGGCGCTGCGCCAGCTGCGCGAACGCATTGCCGGCTGGTCCGCTCATCCGGGCGAGGACATCGCGAAGGTATCGGAGGAGTGGGAATCGAGGTTCCGGGCGGCCATCGCCGACGACCTCGACCTGCCCGCGGCGATGGCATTGGTCGCCGAGCTGTCGCGTTCGTCGGTCACGCCGCCAACCAAAGCCAGGCTGCTCACCTCATGGGACAGGGTGCTCGGCCTCGACCTGCGCCGGCCGGCGCCGGAGGGATCCCTGCCCGCCGGCGCTGCCGAGCTGCTTGCGGCGCGGGAGAAGGCGCGTGCCGCGAAGGACTTCGCGAGGTCGGATCAGCTGCGCGAAGAGCTCGGGGCCCTCGGGGTCACAGTCTTCGATACCGCAGGCGGGCAGCGCATCAAGAAGTGAGGACAAGGGCCGGGGTTCCCTCGGCCGTCAAAGAAGAGGCCGAACCTTGCGGCCCGGCCCCACGAGAGGAAGGGTTTCCAGAGAAAAGCGCCGGCTTCTACGGATGAGAGGTGCTCGTCACCGTGCGATGCGTCGCGGCCTGGTCGGCAGGCTCGGAATCGAGCCCCCGCGGGACCGACCCGCTCTTGGGCGTCGCCGGGTGGGCTTTGTTCTTGTCTTTGGCGTGGGCGTTTCCGTTGCCGTTGCCGTTTCCGTGCTGGCGGGCGGCGCTCGCGGCGGCGGAACCGTGCTGGGACGCGAACGAGCTGACGCAGGCGCCGATCCCGTGCTGGCCGTCGGCCAGCTGCGCCTTGCAGTCCGCGACCTGCTGCGTGACCTGCTGGCCCCAGTCGGCGGGATTGAGGCTTCCCGTGGTCGCGGCGCCGGCGACGGTCACCGCGGCGGCGGCCACCGCCACCCCCGTCAGCACCTTGACGGTGAGGGCGGCGCCGGCTCCGCCAAGCAGCGCCCTCGCGGCGCGCCTGGCCTCCGGCTGGCGGCGGGCGGGTATCGGCAGAGCGGTGATCGGGTCCAGGACCCGGTGCAGCTCCTGCTCCAGCTCACGCTCCAGATCGCTCATCTGTAAGAAGCAATAACGCCGACCCGGGCTCCAGCAACCATTCTTGTGCCTGCTAGCGCCCGAGCACGGCCTGCAGTTGCTTCCGCGCGGCCCCCAGGCGGGAAGCGACCGTCTGCTCGGGTACGCCCAGGGCGGCCGCAATCTCGCGGTTGGTGTAGCCGTGGTAGTGGCGCAGGACAAGCGCCGCCGCCTGCTTGGTGGGCAGCTTCTTCAACGCCTGGACGAGATCCGAGTTCTCAGCGATCAGGGATGGATCGGGCCCGGCCGCCGGACGGCCGAGCCGGCGGATCATCTCCCCGGCCGAGCGCAGCTGCTGGTGCCTCCGGTCGGAGATGGCCACGTTGATCGCGATCCGGTGCAGCCAGGCCTCCACGGGAGCATCCGGCCGCCAACCCCGCCAGTTCCGATACGCCCGCTCATAGGTCTCCTGGGTGCAGTCTTCGGCGGTCGCCCGATCCCGGACCAGGGTGATCAGCGTGCCGAGGATGCGGCGATATGTGTTCCGGTAGAGGCGCTCGAAATCCGCCTCGGACCCAGGCTCGTAGCGCTCACGTTCCGCCGGCAGCTCTATTGACTCCAAACGAATGTTCGTCTAACCTCCCCGAACATATGTCCAGCCGGCCTCGTTTCGACACCGCCGATTTTCCAGGTGACATAACGCTGGACCACGTGATTCCCGCCGCCGCGGCCAACTTCGGGCCTCTGCCCGCCGACCTCCACCCCGAGCTCGTGGCGGCGTTGGGACGCCGCGGCATCGGGCGGCTCTACTCGCACCAGGCCGAGGCATACGACGCGGTGAGGCGGGGCATGCACCTCGTCGTGGTGACCCCGACGGCAAGCGGAAAGACCCTCTGCTACAACCTCCCGGTTCTGCAGAGATTGCTGGAGAACCCGGAAAAACGCGCCCTGTTCGTATATCCGACCAAGGCGCTGGCCCAGGACCAGCTGGCCGAGCTAGGGGCGTTGAAGGCCGGGCTCCCGATCGACGTCCGGGTCGACACCTACGACGGCGACACGCCTCCCGGCCGCCGTACAGCGATCCGCGAAGGCGGGCACATCGTGATGACCAACCCCGACATGCTGCACACCGGGCTGCTGCCGCATCACACACGCTGGCGCCGGCTCTTCTCGAGCCTTGAGTTCGTCGTCATCGACGAGCTCCACACGTATCGCGGTCTTTTCGGAAGCCAGGTCGCCAACGTCATCCGTCGACTCAAACGCATTTGCGCCTTCTACGGTTCCAATCCGACATTCATCTGCGCGTCGGCCACGATCCGGAACCCGCACGAGCTCGCCACGAAACTCCTCGAGGCAGACAACATCGCGCTCGTCGATCGGAACGGCGCGCCGCGGGGCGAAAGGCGGCTTGTCTTCTACAACCCGCCATTGGTAAACCGCGACCTCGGCGTGCGCCGCAGCTCGATGCTCGAGGCGCGCCGCATCGCCGCGCCCTGGATTCGCGCCGGCGTGCAGACCATCGTCTTTTGCCGCAGCCGGCTGCAGGTCGAGGTGATGCTCAGCTATCTGCGCCAGGACCTGGCGCCTCGCCTCGACGCGCCTCAGCGCGTGCGCGGCTACCGCGCCGGCTACCTGCCTCTGCACCGGCGAGAGATAGAAGCAGGGCTGCGCAGCGGAGAGATCACAGCCGTGGTGAGCACCAACGCGCTCGAGCTCGGAATCGACATCGGCAGCCTGCAGTGCGCGGTGCTGGTCGGCTATCCGGGCACCATCGCCTCGACGTGGCAGCAGCTGGGCCGCGCCGGACGCAGGTCCGGGTCGGTCGGGGTGTTCGTTGCCTCGAGCTCGCCGCTCGACCAGTTCATCGTCCGCCATCCCGAATATTTCCTCAGTGCCGATCCCGAAGAGGGCCTGATCGATCCCGACAACCTGCTGCTGCTCGCAGCGCACCTGCAAGCCGGGCTGTTCGAGCTGCCCTTCATGGACGACGAGCGACTGGGCGCAGCCGACGTGCAGGAGCTGCTGAAGCTTTTCGAAGAGGACGGGTCGGCGACACGCTCCGCCGGCCGGTGGTTCTGGAGCCGGCAGGCTTTTCCCGCCGAGGAGGTGCACCTTCGCCGGATCCTGGCCGACAACGTCGTGATCATCGACACCTCGCAGCCGCGGCCGCAGGTGATCGGCGAGATGGACCAGTTCACCGCGCCTGTCCTGCTGCACGAGGAGGCCGTCTACCTCCACGAGGGCGCGCAGTACCACGTCGACCGTCTTGACTGGGATGAGAAGAAGGCGTACGTGCGACCGGTCGACGTCGACTACTACACGGACGCGCTTGCGTCAGTCACCGTGCGAGTCCTCGACACATTCGCTGGACCGGATCAAGAAGCCATCTCGCGCAGCCACGGTGAAGTGAAAATCACCAGCCTCGCATCGATGTTCAAGAAGATTCGATTTCACACCCACGAGAACATCGGCGCGGGTCCGATCCACCTGCCTGAGCAGACGCTGCACACGACCGGTTACTGGATCACGGTCGACGAGGGTTTGTGGCGCTCGCTCGGGCGCGAGACTTTGGAGGCGGGGCTCCAAGGCATGGCCCATTCGCTGCGGCACGTAGCAAGCCTGCGGCTGATGTGCGACCCGCGAGACCTCGGCTCCGTGGCCGAGGTCCGTTCCGTGACCACGCAGCTGCCGACCGTGACCGTAT
>VBDR01000007.1:15989-29772 GCA_005882135.1 Chloroflexota bacterium | reverse complement strand
GAGGTCAACTGGTTCGGTGGCGTAGCTAACGCGTGGCGTTGCTCCTTGGGATAGGCCTCGCAGCACGGTCACTGCGCCGTTGGCAGCCGCGGAGGCAGTTTCCACAGCGTCACGATTAACCGGGTCGAGGCGGTTGAGCTGGATTTCCTTGAGGTATCCCGCCGCTGTCGCCAAATGGTTGCGAAGGTTGTGGACGACACCCTCAACGGCGCGACTGTGGAATAGGTGGCGGTCAGCATCGGACAACTCCGACTCGAGAACTTGCCTCACGCGCCGGCCAGCAATGGTGTCGGTCAAAGCAAGCGCGAGTACGAACACAATCGTCGAAAGTAGATATCCCAAAAGAGATCCATCGAGCACATAACTAGTCAGTAATGAAGCCAACGCAAAGTAGGCGTACGCGACATAGAACGGTGCTGTGAAGTTGTGTTTGAAAATGCTTCGTAGCGATTCGCCGGATCTTAAAGACAAGCCAATTCCCACGAGAATCCAGCTCGCAACATTCATGACAATTAGTACGAGAACCCGTGATTCAAGGGTTAGGGTGCCCTCGCTCCGGAGACGGGCGGCGATCAAGGCCCCAAAGCATGCGTAAGTAGCCGCCATGATCGTGTTGCCTAGGATTGGCCAGTGTCCCCGACGAGCCATCGGGATACCTAACGAGAGGCCGACAATGGTCGCATGTAGGGGACTTAGCAGCATCGCACCGGCCCCTATCGCTATGCCGGATAAGCTGAGGCGGCCTCGCTCAATTCGAACATCAACTGAACTCAACAGAATCAACGCAATGACGAGGTACACAACTTCGATAGCGCTGTCACTGTGCGAAGTGGTGTATTCACGCGACAGGTAGTTGGCCCCTAGGGTTAGCCCGGCAAGTAGCGCCAGGTATCCGTAGGTTGCAATCGTGCGAACCGATACCTTGTTGGTAAGCTGCGCGGCATCGCGAAGGCTCCGTCGGATCATAGGAAGTACCGAGTGCTGGTCGTTGATGACAGCATCGTGCCTCGTACAGCCGCGCGTACGATGCTCGGATCCTCCACCGAGCTTCGGTTTGTCGGCGAGGCTTCGTCAGGCACCGATGCCCTTGGTGCCATGGACAAACTGAAGCCTGATCTCGTCCTTATGGATGTGCACATGCCAGTAATGGATGGGCCCACAACCGCCAGGGCGGTTCTTGCCAAATATCCAACCACAACGATCGTTGCGTGGACTGTATCCGAATCCAGCGACGACCTCCTTCGGATGATCCAGGCTGGTTGCGCCGGATACATCCTGAAGGATGCTGGACCAAATGAACTGCAGCGGGCCTTGCTAGCTGCGATGCGCAGGGACAGCCCCGTTCCACGCAGAATGATCCCCGATGTTCTAAGGCGGGTGGCTCCTTCAACTCCACTGCCCACCGGCGCGATGGTGTCGCTGACGTCGCGCGAAATGCAAATCCTGCGAGGCATCGCAAAGGGACACACCACGAAGCGCTTGGCCAAAGATCTTGGGCTCGCAGCTCCCTCAATCGAGACTCACTTGCACAACATCTTTAAGAAGCTGAGTGCCGGCAATCGTGGCGAGGCTGTAAGTTCGGCACTCAAACTGGGTTTGATTACGTTCGCCGACCTCTAAGGGCTCGTTCTACCCTGGAAAAACATGGTTTTCCATGAAGCATCTTCATGGAATTTGACGATTTCCAAAGCCGCAACCCGAAACCGACACTTATGGCCACCGAAAGTGACTTGGAAGACGCAGCGGCAAGCGACGGGAATCTAGAGGATAGGAGGGAAGTCGAGCATGGTCCGCATGTTCAGACGACTACTGCGCGGTGGCTCCAGGCAGCGTGTAGTCGGTCAGTGGATTTTCTAGGAAGGTAGTCACGAGTCCGCTCCGGCGGACTCTTGCGTTATTCGGGCCTGGGGCAGAAAACCCAGACTAGAATTCCAGCGTCTTGACGCCCTTCAGATCGTTGCCGTGGGCGGCGCAGGTCTATCTGGCCGCCGTGATCGTGGTTGGCCTACTAGTCGTGGCACTTGGCTGGATTGTGCACCCAGTGCCATCGACGACGGTGGCTTACGCGACGCTCCTCTACCTCGGCGTGGGAACTCAGATTGCGGCGCTCCGTCCCATCCCATGGAGGCGGGGTCACCAATCCGTGGTCGACCCGTTATTGGTAGCTACCGGGCTCTACGCCCCAGGTGCGGGCGTGGGAATGGTGGCGTGGCTGGCCGTCTTCGATGGCAGGGTGCCGGGTCGAGCCATCAGCTGGTGGGCTTTTCTGTTCAACCGCGCCATGTCGGCAATCGCGCACGTGATTCCTTCTCTTGCGGTGGCATCGATGCCCGAGTCAGCCTGGTGGGCGCTTCCCGCGCAGACGGCCATCTATGCAGTGTCTTCCGTCGGTCTCAATTACCTCCTGACTGCCTTAGGCATGTCGTACGTTGGGCGCGTCTCGCTGTTAACGACAGTCTTCGAGAACGTAGGTGCATCAACCTTAATGGCGACCCTTGCGCTGAGTTTCTCAGGCGGAATCATCCGCCTGCTCCTTCTAAATCCAGTCGGATACATCATGGCACCAGGATTGTTCGGCTTCGTGCTCGCGGTCAGGGGAAATGTCGCGGATGCACAGCGCCAGGCTTTGCTGAAGGATCAGACTCTCGATCTAGCTGCGCAAGCCCTAGACGCCCGCGATCGATATACAGAATCACATTCCATTCGGGTCTCGGAACTTGCTGGACAACTCGGTGAGCAACTCGAGCTTGGCGATCGTGAGTGCGATCTCATCCGAACCGCTGGAGCGCTCCACGACCTGGGCAAAATAGGCGTTCGCGACGACATCCTCAACAAACCTGGTCCCCTTAGTGAAGAGGAATGGGAGATCATGCGAAGGCATCCGGACATTGGAGCGGACATGATCGCTCAGCACTCGGCGCTCGCCGAGGTTGCCCCAATTGTTAGACATCATCATGAGCGCTGGGATGGCACCGGATATCCAGCCGGCTTAAAAGGAGACGTAATTCCGTTTGGCGCCCGCATTCTGACGGTTGCGGACTCATTCGACACGATCACTGGTGCTCGACTTTACAGACCCTCATTGATGACGCCGATCGAGGCGGTCGAAGACATTAGTCGACGCGCGAACCACTGGTATGACCCGAATGTAGTCGACGCCCTTCGAGAATTGCACGGACTCAAGCCCCTTGAGGTTCTTGACCGACCGGAGGTACCGAGGCGGATTACGACTTATCGCGTCCTCCGAAACAATCCTGGATTCAGCAGCCTTATCACAGCAATCGGAATCTCAGCTTTAGGTGATCCGCTTACGCAGGTTGCAACACTTGTAACGATTTACCTCGCTACAAAGGATCCCCGTTTTGTTGCGCTCGCGTTCATTGTTCAGGCCGTGGCAACCATCGTAATGAGCAGTGCTTTAGGGGGGTTGACGGACAGAGTATCGCGGAGAGTTTTGATTGCTGGACTCGAGGCAGTCCGTGCTGTGATTTTGGTCGGAACCTCCTTCATTGTCCAAGGAGGCCGATGGTGGCTCATCTTTCCGATACTCCTTGTACTTTCCTCCATCAATGCGGTGGTCCAACCGGCCCGACAAGCAGCGATTCCCACCTTAGTGCCTATCGGGCAAGTGGGCAAGGCGAATGCGATGGTCGCCGCGACGACCATGCTGTCTGGAGCGGTGGGCTTCGGCCTGGCGGGTGCAATCTTGGCTCTGGCACCGAAGTCTACGAATTGGTTGTTCATGGCCGATGCCATGACCTTCGCACTTGCGGCCGCCGTTATTTTGGGCGTCCGCAATTTGGGGGGAGGGCGGAAGGCGGCATCGGTGTCGGGTGCGCTAATGCGCTCTTGGTCTCTCGTTGCTGCCCGGCCTCAGCTCGTCATCGGAGTACTTGGGGCGTTTCTAATCCCAATCAGCTTTCCCGCCTTGGTTGCGCTTGCGTACCTGCGAGGAGGACAGACTTATGGTGGGCAAGTCTATTCGACCTTGGAATTGATTCTCGCAGTTGGAATACTTGCCGGGTCTTTGGTTGTCTCTAGGTTTTCCACGATTGGATCAATGCGGATGGTTGGTGCAGGCTTAATGCTGACGGGCGTGTTCTCGTTGATCATTGCTCTCAGTCCTTCGCTGGTGGTCCTCGGAATCGCCTTGCTTCTCGCTTCATTCGGCAACCCGATTTATGCGGTGGCCAATCAGACCGCTTTGATGGAGGCGGCCGATCCCACCAATCGGGGCAGTCTGATGGCCACCAGATTCGGACTTGTTCAGACGGCGAGCATAATCGGGACAGCGGTCGGTGGCTTCCTGACTCAACAGTTCAGTCCTGCCGCGGCTTACGGCGTGCTCGGGGTTGGCCTTGTCTTGCTCGCGATGTATGCGATTGCTGCGGGGCGGAGCACTACTAATCCTCTCCATGGCGCTGCGTATGAGGAGGCGACCCTCCGGCAGGTCTAGCCGGACCGGGTCTCAGCTCCGCTCGTCATACTGCGGGTGATTGCATAACGTGCGTCCCAACCCGCGCCCGCCAGCTCCCCGCGAGAGTGAACTCGAGAGTCCTGCCCCTATCAGCGGGGTCACTGTCTCGGCCTGGTCTCTCGATCCGAAACGGCGCCGTCGCTACCTGCAGATCGGCTTCGGGATCGCTGCGCTCATCGTGGCCATCGTTGTCCTATTCCTACTCCGGGACTTTCTCGGCGCCTTCGTTCTGGGGTCGGCGATCGCTTTTTTGATTCAGCCCGCGGTTGGCCGGCTGCATGCCGCCGGCGTGCCCCGCGTGCTCGCGATCGTGCTCGTTTTCATCGCCGTCATCATCACTCTCGCCGGCTTGGTCCTCTTGATCGTGCCCCTCGTTGTGAATGAGGTCGGTCGGCTCCAGGTCCAGGCCCCCGGCCTGGCCGCCTCTGCGCAAGACCGTCTCAACAGCCTTCAACCAATTCGCGTTTTCGGCATGGACATCGATCTCAAAGGTGTGACGGCGACCATCAACTCTCACTTGCGCGAATACTTGCTTGGACAGTTCGGCAACGCCGTCACCCTCGGCCTTACGGCGCTGACTACCGTCCTGCAGGTCGTGCTCATGTTCATCGTCGCTTTCCTGCTTGCGCTCGAAGCCCCGGTGGTCCGTCGCGACCTCCGCCGTTTCGTGCCCAATGACTACCGCACGGACTTCGATCAGATCTGGCGCAGGGTACGCAAGATGCTGTACGCATACGTTCGCGGACAGATCCTGATTGCTGCCCTGATCGGGATCTGCTCAGGCCTCGCGTGTTGGGGGATCGGCCTACCCGACCCGGTCGCGCTGGGACTGATCGCCGGCATCACCGCGCTCATCCCTTATCTCGGACCCTTTATCGGTGCCGTGCCAGCGATCCTCGTCGGTCTCTCCCAGACACCGGGCCAGGCCCTTCTGATCGCGCTGCTTTACTTGCTGATCTCCAATGTCATCCTCAACTTCGTCTATCCGAAAGTCATGGGAGACGCTGTCCGCCTGCCGCCGATCCTCGTCATCATCGCCCTCATCGCAGGCTTCAGCTGGGGAGGAATCCTCGGTATGTTCGTCGCCGTGCCGATCGCGGCCACGCTTCGCATCCTGTTCGACCACATCTATCCGCGCCTCTACGAGAGGCCGGCTTGAAAATCGCGATTGTTTCGGACATCCACGCCAACTGGCAGGCGCTGGAGGCCATTTTGCGTGACTGCCCACCGGTCGACGAAGTGCTCTGTCTCGGTGACGTTGTGGGTTACGGGGGCGATCCCAAGCGTTGCGTCGATGAGGTCATGAAACGGAACTGGTTGACGCTGGTCGGAAACCACGATCGAGCCTGCACCGATCCGGAAATCCTCGAATGGTTCAATGACGACGCCGCGTCGGTCGTTCGTTGGACAATTGAAGTGATTGGAGCGGAGCGGCTGGAGTGGTTGCGGGGGTTGCCAGACAGCCATTTTGAACATGACGTGCTGCTGGTTCATGCCAGCCCGCGCGACCACATCTATGAATACGTGCTCGATACCGCGGTCGCACATGCCAACCTCGAGTTGCTCGATGGCGGCATCTGCTTTCACGGGCATACGCACGTGCCCGGCATCTTTGGGCTGGCGAACGGAACAGTGACGCACGAGTATCGGGTCGACACTTTCCGGCTTACCGGCCCGGCGCTCGTGAATCCGGGCAGCGTCGGGCAACCGCGAGACGGTCTTCCGACTGCAAGCTACGGCATATGGGATGTCGACGCGAAGACCTTTGAGTTTCGGCGCGTGCGCTACGACATCAAGGGCGCACAGCGCGCGATCAGAAAGGCAAGACTCCCAGAGCGCTTCGCCCTCCGACTCGAAAGCGGCCGATGAACCCGCGTCTCGCCAGCCGCCTGGTCAGGCTCGGGTATGCCGCCGCGACGGGTGCCGGCATCGGCTCTCTTGCCTTCTGGGTCGTTTACTGGTTCTCGTTTGTTCGCGGCAACCTGCGCGGACCTGACTTCTTCAACTTTTATGCCGCTGCAAGGCTATATGTCTTCAGCGGCGGCTCGGCTGTTTACGACATCGCCATGCAACGGCAGGTCGAGCTGCAGATCACAGCACAGGATCCCTCACGCTTCATCGTGCTGCCGTATTTTCATCCGCCTTACTACACGCTCCTGATCGCGCCGCTCGGGCTGCTCGACTATCGCCACGCCTATTACGTCATGGCGGCCGTCAATGTGCTCCTCGTCGTCGCGCTGGTCGCGATCTTGGCGCTTAGCAGCCTGCGCGTGCACGGCCGCCGCGCGTGGCTCGTCGCGAGCGCGATGATCGGCGGTTTCTTTCCGCTCTTTGTCACGGTGCTGCAGGGACAGTCGGACCTTATAGTCCTGGTCCCGCTGGCTGCGGCCTACGCGGCCTGGGCTCGCGGCCGGTACGGCCTGGCGGGTGCGTTGAGCGCGCTCGCCCTCGCGAAGCCGCAGCTGTTGCTGCTCATCCCGGTGCTGTTCATCGCCCGCCGCGCCTGGCGCGCCCTGGCCGCCTTCGCCGGCGTCCTCGCGGCGCTCGGGCTCGTTTCCATCGCGGGCTTTGGCGTCAGCCCGGTGATCACGTACCTGACCTCGGTTGGCACATGGGCTATCACCGGCCGGCTGCCGAACACCGGGCAGCTCGTTTACACGGATCCCGCGGTGTACTCGCTTCGGAACGTCCTCGAGGCCCTGCCAGGTGGCGGCAAGGCGGTGGCGTTCGTGATCTTGCTTCTGCTGCTCGCGCTGGTCGCACTTTCGTTGAGCTGGCGCCCTGACAAGCCACGTCTCGATTTCGCTTTGGCGATCGCGGCGTCTTTGGTTTTGAGCCCTCACCAGAACGTCCACGACCTGGCGTTGCTGGTGATTCCCGGATTTGCGCTTGCGGATCTGGCCCTGGCCGGGTTGCTGCGCTGGCCGCATGTCGCGGTCGCGGTGCTGTTCTTCGCCTACGCGGCGATCGACCTCACGCTGGCGATCAACTTCTGGTCAGCCGCGGTCGGTGCGCTCGCGGTTGCGGGTTACCTGGCGTTGGAACGGATGGCCGTACGCCCGGATCCGATCCCGCTCGGCGAACTGCAGTGGAGCGGGCCCCGGCCACGCCGCGTGATCGTGCTGCCCGCGTATCGGGCGGCGAAGACGCTGGTCGAGGTCGTCGCGGATATTCCCCAGGGACAGGCCGATCGGATCCTCCTGGTCGATGACGCGAGCGCCGACGCCACTGTCAGCGTCGCCACCGCGCTCAGGCTCGACGTGATCCGGCATCAACGCAACCTCGGCTATGGCGGCAACCAGAAGACCTGTTACCGGCAAGCGCTCGACATGGGCGCGGACGTCGTCGTGATGCTGCACCCGGACGGGCAGTACGACCCGGCCATCATCCCGAACCTGTGCCAGGTCATCGAAAGCGGTGAAGCCGATATCGTGCTCGGCTCGCGCTGGTTGGGACTGGATCCGGCCAAAGCCGGCATGCCATGGTGGAAGCGGCTCGGAAACCGCTTTCTGACCACGTCTGAGAACCAGGTCCTTGGCCTCCATCTGTCTGAGTACCACACCGGTTATCGCGCCTATTCGAGGCGATTTCTCGAAGCCATTCCGTTTCTGGAGAACAGCAATGACTTCGTCTTTGACACCCAGGTCTTGATCCAGGCGGCGACGTTCGGTTTCAAGATCGGAGAGGTGCCTGCGATCGGGCGCTACCACGCAGACGCGAGCTCGGTAAGTTTCATGACGTCGACCGTGTACGGGCTGAAGACCCTAGGCGCATTGATGCAATACGTGTTGCATCGGGCCGGGTTTCCATGCGTGTGGCTGACTCCGGTTTCAGATGCCGACAAAGAGTCGCTTGCGATAAGCCAGGTAGCCCACCACAGCCAGGTTTAGCAGCAGCGCGCCGGCCTTGAACAGTGTCGCGTGGTTGACAACCTCGTAAGCCTCATACGGAATCAGGATCCCGGTTGCGATCACAGTCAGGTATTCGGCCCAACGTCGGCGCATGGCCAGGCCTACGCCTTCGGTTGCCTCGAGCGCGGCGTATCCGATCGCGCTGACGGCCAGGATGCTGATGTGATTGAAGGCTCCGATGTAGGTGATGAGTCGCAGCAGGAGCTGGACGATGATGTTGCGCCCGACGTTCAGGTTGAGCTGGTCCTCGGCCCAGCTTGCCCACAGGTCGAGCCATCCGTTGCGTCCGGCCACCAGCAGGCCGACTCCGAGCGCGATCAGCACGATCGCTTTGAGGATGCGCTCGACGATGATCACTTTGATGAAGGCATCGTGCTCGCCGCCAAGGGTGCCGAGCTCCTGCCACAGCCGGGCGAAATAGTGGGGTCGCTCGACGTCGGTTTTGGCCATCCGTGGTCTAAAAGTTAGCTTGTTGACCAGCCCGCCCGGTTTCGACACGAGGCCTGGCAGGCCGGCGTGGCCTGGATTCCGGGCTCTTTGCTCAGAGAGCTCCTTTCGTGTGCCTGCAAACGCGTGTTGTGCGCAAAACGTATGGAACCTGTGACCGGTAGGTGAAGGCGAATTCTTAACAAGCTGCCTTGTCAAGGGCCTTTGCCGCGACTAACGTCACGTGCCAGGCTCGGCAGGCTGGGGGAGGGCGCCGCAGGGAGAGGGAGGGCCCGCGAAGCGGGGGTCGCGGTCAGGGCGCCTCGTCTCGGTGTTCGCGATGCTCCCGGAAAAGCATCACCCGGCAGTTCGCATTTTTCAGCACGTACGGCACCGTCTTGCCGAGGTTGAACTCCCCAAACCTCCTCTTGTACGGCAACCCCATGACGATCAGGTCGGCCCCCCATTCGACGGCCTCATCCACCAGCGCCGGGCCGGTGTCACGCGCCTGTACCAGCTCAGTCTCGACCGGGAGCTGGGAAGCCGCGGCCAGCTTCTCTACCTCGTCCAGGATCTTCTCGCCCCGCTCGACGACATCGTCGAGCACCGCGCCCAGGGGCAGCGACCGGTTCACCTCGATGATGTGCACCCCGTAAAGCCGTCCCCCCTGCGGATCCGTCATCCGGCACGCCAGCCTCACCGTTTCGGCGTCGACATCCTGCCCGCCGACCGCCACCAAGACCTTGCGCGAGGTGGTCGGATGGGCATGCCCGGCGCGCTCGGCCATCAGTGCTGGGGACCTCGCATGACGCGCCGAATCAGGACGTACGCCGCGAAGCCAAAGCATGCCACAGCGGTGCCCGCGGCGAGCTCCTGCGAGAGTGGATCCAGGGTCCGGTGCCCGGCCAGGTAAACCACCACCCAGATCCCGATTGCGAGCGCCATGACGCCCATGAACGTGAATGGGAAACGCACGCGTCCAAATCCTATCAAGCTCGGAAAGGCGCGCCCGAGGCGGTTCATGACCCTCCCTATAATCAACCGGCGTTGAAGCTCCTGATCATCGGGTGTGGGCGTGTCGGCTCGCAGATCGCAGCCAACATGGATAGAGCCGGGCACGAGGTCGTGATCGTCGACCGCGATCCCAACGCCTTCTCCCGCGCCTCGACCCGAGGCGTTCTCACCCGGGATTTCAAGGGCGATCAGGTCGTCGGCAACGGCACCGACGTCGACGTCCTCCGCCGCGCCGGGATCGAGAGGGCCGACGGCTTTGTGGCGGTGACCGAGGGTGACAACCGCAATATCATGGCCTCGCAGATCGCCAAGCACGTCTACAAGGTGCCGCATGTCGTGGCGCGCATCTACGACCCCGAGCGCGCCGAGGCCTACGAGAAGCTGGGCCTTCACACCATCTGTCCGACCATCGAGGGCGCCCGCCACATCGAGAAAGTCTTGATGGAACGGGAGACCGGCTGACGCTATGTACGTGATCGTGGTCGGTGGCGGAACCGTCGGCTACTACCTGTCGCGAGACCTGGTCGAGCGTGGCCACGAGGTCACCCTCATCGAGAAGGATGGGCGGCGTGCGGACTGGCTCGAGACTCAGCTCGGCAGCATCGTGATGAGAGGCGACGGGTGCGAGGTGAGATTTCTCGCCCAGACCGGCATCGAGCGCGCAGACGCGATCATCGCCGTGACGGCCGATGACGAGGACAACCTGATCGCGTTGCAGATGGCCAAGCGACATTTCCGTGTCAAGAAGACCATCGCCCGCGTCAATAATCCGACCAACGTCGAGATCTTCAAGATGCTCGGTGTCGACGAAGCTGTCTCGGCGACCGACGTGCTGCTCGGAGCGCTCGAGCCGCCGCTCACCGCCTGATCAAAAAGAAAAAGGACCGCTCGCCACGAGCGGTCCCTCATCGACTCTTCCTGATCTATGAAGCCTTGCCGATCTTGTAGATCTTGGTGCCGCAGAACGGGCACGTGCCAACTGTTGCGGGCTTGCCGTTCTTCATCGTGATCGGCTGAGGGTCTTTCATCTCGACCTTTCTTTTGTCCTTCAAGCAGTAGCCTTCCACTAAGTCACCGTCCTTATCAGAGATTCTGTGCTGGGGGCGGACTTGCCCATTCTAGGGGTGGGTATTTGCGCAATACAACCCCAATTCAAAGTGAATTCAAGCCGCAGGGCCATCTGGGGCGCGAAAAACGTGCCAAAATGCGGCCTCAAAGGGGCGTTTTGAGTCCTCGCCGAAAAGAACAAAGCGCACCTCGGTGGCCGGCCAGCCTTCACTTAACACGTGGTCGAGACATTCCGCCATCACGCGCGCGCATTCGTCGATTGGAAATCCCGCGATGCCAGTGCCGACCGCCGGCACGGCAATGCTGCGCACCTCATGTTGATGCGCGAGTCGAAATGCATGATCCATCGACGACCTCAGTGACTCCCTCGTCGTACGAGATCCAAGCGACATGCTCGCTGCATGTATCACGAAACGCGCGGGCAGCGTTCCAGCACCGGTGATCGCCGCCTCACCAACCTTTACTGGTCCATGAGCGTCGCATTCATCCTGGATGGCGGGGCCACCCGCGCGTCGAATCGCGCCCGCCACGCCACCGCCCAGCTGGAGCTCGCTGTTGGCGGCGTTGACGATCGCGTCGACCTCTTGCTCCACCAGATCGCCGGTGACGATCACGACTCGCGTCTTAGAAATTCCCATACCTCTGCCATTCGCGCGTCAAGAAGTCTTGGCGTCGCACTCGCGATGCCGCGCACGCCGATCGACTCGATGGTGAGTGATGCGCATGCCACGCCGCACACCAGCGCGTCCTGAAGCCCGGACCTCTGGGCCCCTGTGCTCAGCCACCTGGCAAGCATGCCTCCGGCCACCGCGTCTCCTGCTCCAGTTGTATCAAAGGCCGGGTGGTTCGGCAGCGCCGGCACGTGCACGTTGCCATCGGCCGTGTGAGCGGTCACGCCTTTGGGCCCCGCTTTCAAGACCAGGCCTTCCAGCCACCACTGGCGGCGGAACTCCTCGGGATCGCTTCCGCCGAGGGCGGCGAACTCTTCGTGGTTGCAGAAGTACCACGCCGTCCTGCGCAGGACGTTTCTCGCCTCGAGCGTCTGCACCTTGACGTAGGACAGCATGGCGTCGGCGGCCAGCAGGCGCGCCGCGTGGAGCGTCTTGATCGCCATGTCCTGGCGGTCCGGGCGCATGGAACCGATGAAGGCCCAACCCGCGAAGTCGGGTGGAATCTCCGGCTCCCATCGGTCATAGATGCGGTCCACGCTGCCCAGATCGAGGTTGTGTCCGTGCTCCTGGTGGGCTTTCCACCGATACGTCGGCGCGTCGATGACACGCAGGAACGAGGTATCGATCGGCCGTCCTTCGAATGCCCGGGTGACCTGCTCGGCTCCGTCGCGTCCGACCGGCGCCGATACCGCGACGGGCACGATCAGGCTGGCCGCGAGCGCGAAGTAGACCGCCGATCCGCCCAGCTCCTCGTGGACCTTGCCAAACGGGCCATCGCGCGTGTCGAGCGCGACGGAGCCGATGACGAGCAGCTCCGGCGCGTCAGGCACGCCGTCCTGTGCCGCTGCTTGCGGTCACTACGTGCCGCGCGTATCGCAGCTTCTCGAGGAAGTCTTCGGTGCTCGTGTAGTCGTCCATCTCCATCCAGCTTTTGCCGAGCTCGTCGGCGGAGTGGGAGTCGGATCCCGTCGCCTGCGCCTTGCCGAGATCCTCCGCGAGCTGCGCCGCGGCGCGATTCGCCGACGCATCGCACCACGGGTTGTAGGACTCGATGATGTCGATCCTCGGAGCGAGCTCAACCAGGCGTGCCGGCCGAAAGTTCGCGCGATGGCGGTCGAGCGGGTGGGGGATGTAGGTGAGCCCGCCCATGCCGTGAATGAGGTCCATCGCCTCCTCGGGGGCGAGAAACGGCGGCACGCGGCTGGTGATGAAGAGGCCGATCACCTCGCCTTCGAGCGTCTTCGCCTCTTCACCGGCGATCGCCAGCTCCGGCGCGAGGCGCACCAGGTTCAGCGCTCCTTCGACGCTGTTGTGGTCCGTTAGCGCGATGCGATCGAGACGGCATTCGTGCGCCCGCTCGATCAGCTCCGGCAAGGAGCTGCGTCCGTCGTGCGAGTAATGCGAGTGGAGATGCAGGTCGACGCGCAGCACCGAGGCTGCTACAGCGTCGCGGCTTCTTTCAGCATTCGCTCGCGCGAGCGGGCGAACAGAGGAATCACCTGCGCCGGGCCCCTGCTCTGACACGCTTGCTCCATCAAGGCCGCTTGCGCGTCGTAGATGATCTCCATCACCTGCTCAGGTCGTCGCTCGCGACCGAGGCGCGCCGGCAGCTGTGGGTGCGCATGGCGAAGCACATTCATCAACCTCGGGATCAACCAGCCCGGCACAATGCGAATTCTCTGCACCTGGCATTCTTCGACCCAGAACAGCAACTCGTCTGATTCCTGCAGGAGGCGTCGCGGCGTCATCGCTCGCGCACTCCTCCGGTGCCACCGCCGATAACGCTCCTGCTCCTCGATGGTCTGCTGAAGCATGGGCTGCAACCCACTATATCAGTGACCTGCGGCCATTCTTGCTCTTGTCGGATAACACAGCGTTCGCCATCCGCCGGCCGCGGGAATGAGATGCACCTGACGGTCGAAGGTCCACTCTTTCCACTGCTGCCGCACCCGATATCGGATCACGAGGCGAGCCACGTTGTTGTACGTTCGCTGATGCACCTGGTCGGTCCACATTTCAAGCACGGTGATGTCGGCAACCTGCATTTCCAGAATCTCCAACCACTCATCCAGCCGCGGCATTTCCCGGATGAAGTTCTGCAGGCCGCCCCATGCGCGTTGGGCGTCCTCGGCCAGCATCTCCCACATCTCATCAAAGCGGGCTTCGGCGTGCAGCTTCATGAAACGCATCTCGAATGTCGCCGGCGCAAGCGACGC
>VBDR01000007.1:0-15854 GCA_005882135.1 Chloroflexota bacterium | reverse complement strand
GATTGCAGGCCCCGGGCTCGATCCAGAGCCCGGCGAGCCTCCGCCACCGCCGGTCCGATGGGCTGCGGCAGCCGCGGCGCCGGTCGGGGGCCTGGATCATCGCCGTACGGAACAAGCTCAGAGGGTGATCCGGATCGGGGTCGCCGTCTGGCGCCTCGGCGCCCGACCTCAGCGGACGGTCATCCGCCGAACCGCCGCCGCCACCTCGTCAAGCGGCAGCCCGACCGGGCAGACCGAAGAAGCCGCGGCCAGATCCGGGCCGTCGCCTTCTCCCCGCGAGACATCGGAGGACGCCTCTCCCAGTCGCGCGTAAAGGCGCATATAGGAGGACGCAAGGTCGGGCAGCCGCGTCTTGCCGAGGCGGCCCGCGGCCAGGGCACAGAGGCCGCAGTTGATGCACGTGACCAGGCGCGGATGCCTCTCGCGTTCGGCGGGCTCGAGGGCGCGGATTCCATCCGCCGCGTACGTTTGGTACAGGTCCGCGAGTTGGGGTCTACGCCGGCCGAGACGGCGCCTCGCGAGATGCAGGCCGTAAGCCCAGGCGAGCTTGGCGTAGGAATCAGCGCGCGCCATCTTATAGCCGGCTTTCGCCCGCCATCAGCCCCCGCATCGCGCCCTGGGCGAGCTCTTCTTGAGCCCACCCGGAATGTCCCAGTACCGGCGCGCGTCCCAACCAGGCTCCCCGCACGAATTCTCTTGCCGCATCGAATCTCTGCGATGCGCTCCACCCGAGCACCCCACCCACGACTTCAGCTGCGCGCAAGATGCATGCCGCCCCGGCGCAGGGACCCGCGGCGACGCCGACGCGTCGGAATGCATCGGCCAGCGATCGCACCTGCTCATGCCTGGCCGCGTATGTGAGCTCCGCCTCGGTGACGGGCTCGCACCGGCAGAGGATGCGCGACGTGCGGCCTTCATCAAGGACCTTTTCGGCGTTTGATCCGTGCCGGCTCTGCAGCTTGAGCGCCGCCAGCGCCGGAATGCCGCACCGCGACGCCAGCTCATGAACGAGTTCTGGATCCGATTCGTTTCCCGGTAATGGCCGGGAGGCCGTCGTGCACTCCGCCTGATGCCCGAGCTTCCGGCAGACCGCGTCTGACGTCTCTTCCGCCATCAGGCGGTACATCGACAGCTTGCCGCCGACGATGGTGATGAATCCATCGGCGCCGTGGGTCGAGTGGTCGATGACCTCATACCGGCGCGAAAGCTCGTCCTCGTAGCGGCGCCACTTGAACAATGTCGGCCGGACACCCGTCGTGGTCCGCACCGGGCGGTACTGGCGGATCGCAGGAAAGACGCGCTCGAATCCCTGCAGCAGGTAATCGACCTCGTCCTCGAGCACCTCCACTGCGTCGAGGTCGCCGTAGAAGTCGTCGTCGGTCGTGCCCAGGAGGGTGAATCCCGCGTGGGCCACCATCAGCAGGTCGCGCCCGTCCACCGACTCCGCGCTGATCGAAAAGTTCGAGATCCGGTGCGGGTAAACGAGGTGGACGCCCTTGGCCGGTCGGAGATGAACCTCGACGCCCGCCATCCCCGCGACCTCGGGCGACCACGGCCCGGTCGCGTTCACCACGACGCGGGCGCGCGCCTCCGAGATCTCGCCGTCGGGAGAGCGGTACCGGACGCCGATGACCTTGCCGCCGTCCTTGATCAACTCGGTGACGCGGGTGTGATTTTGGGCATGAGCGCTGTGGGCGATCGCGTCCTGGACGTTGGCGTAAACGAGCCGGTGCGGGTCGACACCCCACTCCTCCATGGTCACCGCGGCGATCACGTCCGGCGACAATCCCGGCTCGGCCTGCCGTGCCTCCGCGCCGGTCAGGCGGCGATGGGGATGGGCGTGCTTGAGCGGTTGGAAACGGTCGTAGACCTCCATCGCCGTTTCCATCCGCTCGATGTTGTTTCGGTCGTGCGGCAGGACCGGGATGAGGAACACGACGCGGTACACCAGGTTGCGGGCGATGGTCACGATGTGGCCTGCGTCCACGCAGGAGAGCCGCGTCGTGTCCCAGTCGTACTCGAGGTAACGGGGACCGCCGTGGATCATCCAGCTCGAAGCCCCGCTGGTGCCCGCGCCCCAGTCGCCCTTCTCCAGCAGGAGGACCGAGAGGCCGCGCAAAGAGAGGTCGCGCGCGATGCCTGCCCCGGTCACGCCTCCGCCGATCACGACCACGTCGTGGACGCTCGGAGCGGTCACGCCGCCGATACTAGGCGATAACTCCTAGCTGGCCGCCTCGTGCTGCTTCTGGAACTCTTCGATGATTCCCTTGGCGAGGTGCGCCGGCATCTCCTCGTAATGGGAAAACTGCTTCGAGAAGCTGCCCCGGCCCTGGGTGATCGAGCGCAGGTCCAGCGCGAACCGGAGCATCTCCGACTCGGGGACCATGGCCTTGACGTCCTGGTAGCCATCGGTGGGCTCGGTGCCGAGGATCTTGCCGCGGCGGCCGTTGATGTCAGACATGATGTCGCCGAGATACTTCTCTGGCACGTGGATCGTCGCCTCGACCAGCGGCTCGAGCAGCACCGGACCGGCATCGAGCGCGCCCTTGCGGATCGCGACTGAGCCCGCGATCTGGAACGCCATATCGTTGGAGTCGACCTGGTGGTACTTCCCGTCGACGAGGGTCACCTTGACGTCGACCATCGGATAGCCGGCGACCACGCCCTTGCCCATGTTGTCGACGATCCCCTTCTGCACCGAGGCCCTGAAGTTCTGGGGGATGGCCCCCCCGAAGATCTTGTCCTCCCACACGAAGCCCTCGCCTCTTTTGGTCGGAGCGACCTCGATCACGCAGATCCCGTACTGCCCGTGACCGCCGGACTGCTTGACGTGCCGGCCCTCGGCCCGGCTGTGGCCCGAAACCGTCTCGCGGTAGGCGACGCGCGGCACCTGGGTCGTAGCCTCGACGCCGTACTTGCGCTTGAGCTTCTCGAGGGTGACGTCCAGGTGGACGTCACCAAGGCCGGAGATGACCAGCTGCTTGGTTTCCTCGACACGTTCCACGTGTAACGTCGGGTCTTCTTCACTCAGGCGGGCCAGGCCGCTGGAGATCTTCTCCTCGTCGCCTCGCGCCTTCGGAGTGATCGCCACGCTGTAGGCAGGCCCGGGCAGATCCAGGGGCGGCAGCGGCCCACCGTCCTTCATACCCAGCGTGTCGGCGGTAAGCGTGTGGGTCAGCTTGGTGGCCGCAGCGATGTCGCCGGCGTGCACCTCGGTCGTGGCTACGTGCTCCTTACCACGCGGAAAAAAGATCTGCGCGAGGCGCTCCTCACCGCCGCGGCTGAGGTTCGGCAGGTGAGCATCGGCCTTCACCGTGCCGGCCACCACCTTGAAGTAGCTCACCCGGCCGAACTGGTCGCCGCCGGTGCTGAACACGAACGCCCTGACGGGTTTTTCGGGCTCCACTTCAGGCGGGGGCATCAGCTCGGCGATGGTCGACATGAGCGTTCGCACCCCGAGCAGCTTCGTCGCCGAGCAGCACACGACCGGGGCGACCTTGCCTTCCAGGATGCCCTCGCGCAAACCACGCTGGATCTCCTCCTCGCTCAGGGTCCCTGCGTCCAGATACTTCTCGAGCAGCGAGTCGTCGCTCTCCGCGGCCGCTTCAATGAGCTGACCTCGGTATTGCTCGACGAGCTTTTGCATGTCGTCCGGGATCGGGACCTCGCTGCCCTTGCCGTCGGGCGTCGTCACAAACGCTTTCAGGTGCAGCAGGTCGACGATGCCGCGGAAGTCCTGCTCCGAGCCGATGGGGAGGTGGAGAGGGAATGGCCGGGGCGAGAGGTGGTCGCGCATGGCGGCGACGGCGCCGTAGAAGTCGGAGTTCTCCTTGTCCAGCTTGTTGACCGCCACGATCCGCGGCTTGTTCGTCCGGTTGCAGTGCTCCCACGCGACTTCGGTGCCGACTGCAAGCTGAGATGTGGGTCCGACGACCACGACCGCGGCCTCCGCGGCCCGCAAACCGCTGATCACCTGGCCCGCGAAATCGAAGAAGCCGGGCGCATCGAGGATGTTGATCTTGTAGCCGTTGTGCTCGGCAAAGCCGACGCCGAGGTTGATCGAGATCTTCTTCTTCTGTTCCTCGGGCTCGAAGTCCATGGTGGCCGTGGCCTGGTCGGGGGAGCCCATGCGTGCGATGGCGCCGGAGGTGAAAAGCATGGACTCCGCGAGCATGGTCTTGCCGTCGTGCGAGTGGCCCAGCAGAACCACGTTTCTGATCTTGTCGGGAGCGTAGTCAGTCGCCATCCAGACCCCCAGCTCTAGCGGCCGCGCGCAGTTACGAAAACAAGTCTAAGGCGAGGTTAACAGCCGACCGAACCGGGCGCGGCCGGCGCAGCCGTAGAATGTCAACTCGCATGGTCAAGAAGACGGCATCGATCGAAGAGGTGCTGGCGGCTATCGAGGCGGCCCGCGACAAGGTGATGGCTGACGAGGTGAAATCGCTCACCAAGCTTGGAATCCCGAAGGCGATGGCCTATCAGATGATCGCGAGCAGGTTCCACCAGAAGGTGGGGAACCAGGAGGAGGCCGAGCCCGACCCGTTTGAGGGGAACGCCACCACCTCCTGGGAAGAAATCAGCTAGGACGACGCGGGTGAGGACGGCGTCCTCCCTGGCGGCGTAGTTCGATCGTGAACCGCGCTGAGCGGCTGGCGCGGTTGCTGCGGGTCCTGGCCGCCGTCATCGCCGAGCCTGGACTGAATCCCCTGGAGCTCGCCGAACGCGCGGGCGTGTCGGAGCGGACGCTGCGCCGCGACCTCGCTCAGCTGCGCGACCTGGGCTACGAAGTCGCCTACACCAGCGGGTACGAGGTCCAGGAAAAGCTCAACCTCGACGGCCGCGCCCGCCGCCGGCCGCGCGGCCGCGGCGACGATGCCCTCCTCCAGGCGGTCGCGCACGCAGTCGAAACCGCCGGCCTGTGGCGCGACACCGAGCACCTGGAGGCGATGCCGGCGCGGCGGAGCAAGCCGCGCCGATCTGGGCATGCCCCCATCGTCCTCCTGCCCAGCGGGGACGAGGACGCCGACTTCATGCATGCCAGCGGCTTCAGCGTCGAGACGGGCCTGTACATCCGCTACGGGGAAAAAGACGACGTCCTCGTCGTGAGCCCGCTCGAGATTGATCGTGCGCGGGCCCAATCCAGGGTGTCAAAGATCGTCGAGGACCCGGAAACGTACGTGAATCGCTCGTGGGCGCGTCTTGCCGCACGCATGCTGCACGAAAAGGGAATCAGTGAAGCCCGCGTCTCGTCCAAGCTGCCTGCGGGGCACCTGGAAGACCTGCGACTCAACGGCATCGACGCGTGGGTCGACCGCGAGCTCTTCGTTGCTGAGCGCCGGCACAAGTCGAGCCAGCAGGCTGCGGCGATCCAGCAGGCGCAAAAAGCTGCCGAGTCGGCGGTGGTGGCGGTCGTGCGCGAGCTGGCTCAGGCGCAGATAAGGGACGGAATTCTGTGGTCGAACGGCGGGCCGCTGACCTCAGAGCGGCTGTACGCTCGCGCCCAGCTCACGCTCGGCGAGCAAGGGTTCACGTGCCCCGAGATGATCATCGCCAGCTCACCGGAGTCGGCGCTGCCGCACTACCGGGGCGAGGGACCGATCAAGGCCAACGCGCCGGTGATCATCGACATCTTTCCGACCAGCCGCGGCAACCACTACAACGGCGACCTCACGCGCACGGTGGTCGTGGGCGATGTCAGCGACGAAATCAGGCGGATGCACGCTGCTGTGGTGCAGGCGCTCGACGCCGGCATCGAATCGATCGCCCCGGGCGTGCCCGGGAAAGAGCCTCACCTGAACGTGTGCCAGGTATTGGTGGATCGCGGCTACGGGACCAGCACCGAGGGGTTCGAGGGGCCGGAGGGCGTGGCCCGGATGAACCACAGCACCGGCCACGGCGTCGGGCTCGAGGTCCACGAGGAGCCGTCGCTGCGGGACAAGGTCGATGACCTGCTCCAGGAGGGCGATGTCCTCACGGTCGAGCCGGGCCTCTACCTGCTCGGTTTGGGCGGGGTCCGGGTCGAGGACACCGGGATGGTGACGGGCAACGGGTTCAAGAACTTCACAGCCCTGACCCGCAGCCTCGACCCGCAAGACTACCTGTAAGCTGAGCCTTTACATGGATGAGGAAGAAGCCAGGCCGATCGAGGAAGGCGAGACGCTCGGCCAGCGGATCCGCCGGATCCGCAACGATCGCGGCATGAGCCTGGCCAAAGTGGTTCGCGACGACTTCAGCCGCGCCTTTCTCAACCAGGTCGAGATGGATAAGACGCGGCCCTCGATCAGGCTCCTGCGCGTAATCGCGGAGCGCCTCGGCACCGAGGTCGAGTACCTGCTCGAGGGCCATGAGGCCGGCGTCGAGCGCGAGCTGGCCCTCGAGAAAGGCCGCGTCCTGGTGGCCCAGGGCGAGCCGCGACGGGCATTGCTCGCCCTCAAGCCCGCGCTGGCCTCATTCGACTGGCCGCTGGGTTCCGACGCTCGCGTGTGCCAGGCCCAGGCGCTGCTCGCCCTTGGGCGCAAGGAGCAGGCGGCGGCGATCATCGCCGAGGAGAACAAGGCGATCGAGCTCCACAACGACCGCTACCGCAGGGAGCGGATCCGCGCCGTCGAGCGAGGCCGGCAGTTCCAGATCCAGGGCGACGCGGTCAAGACCCACCTGCAGCTTGCCGACCGGGCCGCACGCAGCGGCCACAACCACGACGAGCTCGAGCACTACCGGGCGGCCCGGATCCTCCTCGAAACTGCGGCTACAGCCCCGATGGAAACGTGAAAGGCGGCGGAGGATTCACGTCTGGCGGTGTGATCTCGATCGTAATCACCTCGTGCGACTTGAGCGGGATCGACCTGAGATCACCTGTGTAGGGCTGGGCGCCCTTGCCGTCGCCCAGGTCGATATAGGTGACGACCCTGTCCACCGCCCCGACCGTGAACGTCGACACGTGGGTGGCGTCCAGCTTCTGAGCACCCTTCCCGTTGGCCTGGCTCCAGGCGTTCCAGACGTCGAAAAACTGGCCCAGGGTGAAGGTGTCGTTCGCCGGCGACTCGATATGAATCACGTTCTTGTTCTGGGCGTGGACGTGGAGCCAGTAATAGCAGCTCACGTTGGCGCCCGTGGAATCGGTCTGGATGCCGATGTCGTCGGTCAGGTTGGTGGTCACCCCGTGGTAAATGATCTGGAGCGCCGTGTGATAGTGCACCTGCGAGTGCTGGAGCTGGTCGCATGGGATGCCGGCGACCTTCTGGGGCCCGGCCGCCGGCCTCTGAAGGTAGACGATGAAGCCGATCATGACGATCGCCAGGATGATGAGGATGCTGCCCACCACGATCGGCAGGAGAGGCATGCCGGCGCCGCGCTTCACCCTGACCGGCGACCTGCGCCCGGCCTTGCCTTTGCCTGCACCCGCGGCAGCCTTCGCTCGGGATTTGGTCGCCATAACCCCTGGTAGAATACCGAGCCTGACCTTTCTGGCCTCGGCCGGTTTGCCGTTAGAGGGGCGGGCGCGCCCAGCGGCGACCGTTCGTCCGGGGCCTCAACCCACAGGAAGGAGGTTCCCCGTTGCGGGATTACGAGATTCTTTATATCGTTCGCGCCGACCTGGACGACGACAAAGTCCAGGACGCGGTGAAGCGGGTCAACACGCTGATCGAGAGGTCAGGCGGGACGTCCGAGCGCACCAATCTCTGGGGTAAGCGCAAGCTTGCGTACGAGGTCAAGCACCAGAAAGAGGGATCCTACGTGCTCCAGGACTTTCAGCTCGATCCCACACGCGTGCCCGAGCTCGAGGCAGGGTTGAAGATCACAGAGGAGGTCTTGCGCCACCTCGTCGTGCGCAAGCCCGAGAAGGTTGTCGCGACCCCCGTCACGCCGCCGCCGGCGGAGGTCGTTCTCGAACCGATCGCGGTCGAGGCAGAAGCGGCGCGGGTTCGCCCGGAGGATCGGGAGGATCGGGAGGAGTCTTAGATGTCGAACTTGAACAAGGCGCTGCTCATTGGCCGGCTGACCAAGGATCCGGAGATGCGTTACACGCCAAGCGGCACCGCGGTCACGAACTTCAGCATCGCGACCAATCGCTGGTCCTCGGGGCCCGAGGGTGAGCGCAAGGAGTTCACTGATTACCACAACATCGTCGCCTACAACGCCGGCAAGCGGAATCTGGCTGAGATCGTGGCCCAGTACACGCGCAAAGGCGCGCTCGTCTTCATCGAGGGCCGCATCCAGACCCGATCTTGGGAAGGCCAGGACGGGCAGAAGCGGCGGACAACCGAGATCATCGCCAATGACGTGCAGTTTCTCGAAAGTCGCGGCAGCGGCCCCAGCGATGGCACGCCGCGCAGCCGTCCGGCACAGTCAGATGAAATTCCAGCTCCGGACGACGCGCCTCGCGACGTCGACCCCGACGAAATTCCCTTTTAGGAGCTATCCATGGCAGTCAGCCGTCCACCAGCACGCGAACACAGCTCATCGGGCCCCGGCGGCGGTCCGCGGGGACCCAAGCGCCAGCACCGCAAGGTCTGCGCGTTTTGCGTCGAAAAGATCGACTACATCGACTACAAGGAGATCTCGCGGCTGCGCCGGTTTGTCAGCGACCGCGGCAAGATCCTGCCCCGGCGCGTCACCGGCACCTGCGCCCGACATCAGCGTCCGCTGACGACGGCATTGGAGCGGGCCCGCGCGATCGCGCTGCTTCCATATACAACGGAGCAGCACTAAGTCAAAATCACTAGGCCGCCAAAGCCGATGACTGGAGCGCGCCCATGACCTTCCAAACCCAGCTGCGAATCCCGGGACCGACGCCCCTCCCCGAGCGCGTGGTGCGCAGCATGAACCGGCCGATGATCGACCACCGGGGCCCTGAATTCGCAGCCATCCTGGCCGAGGTCACCGCCGGCGCCAAGCGCGTGTTCAAGACGAAAAACGATCTCCTGCTGCTTACGAGCTCTGGTACCGGAGGCCTCGAGTCGGCGGTCGCCAACCTGGTCTCGCCGGGCGACGAAGTCGTGGTCGCGCTGTGCGGAAACTTCGGCGAGCGCTTCGCCGCCCTGGCCTCGGCGTATGGGGCTGACGTTGTGCGCCTCGAGTTCGAGTGGGGACAGCCGGTGGACGCGGGTGATCTCGAGGTGATCCTGCAGCGCCACCCCAAGGCGCGTGTCGTGCTGCTCACCCACAACGAGACCTCGACCGGTTTGACCAACCCGCTTCGCGAGCTGGCGCAGACGGCGCGCAGCGCAGAGCGATTGGTCGTGGTCGACGGCGTCAGCTCGATCAGCTCGATCGACATCGAGACGGACGCCTGGGGCATCGACGTCGCAGTGAGCGGCTCGCAGAAGGGATGGATGGCGCCGCCCGGACTGGCACTGGTCAGCGTCAGCGAGCGCGCATGGGTTCAGCAGGCCAAGGCACGCTCGCCCCGCTTTTACTTCGACTGGAAGGAGGCCAAGACCTGGGCGGACAAGGGCATGACCCCGTTCACGCCCGCGGTCCCGGTCGCGTTTGCGCTTCAGGAAGGCCTGCGCATGCTCGAAGAGGAAGGCCTGGCCAACGTTTACGAGCGCCACGCGCGCCTCGCCCGGGCGACCCAGGCCGGCCTCCAGGCGCTCGGATTCCAGCTCTTCGCGCAGGATGGGTACAGGTCGAACACCGTGACCTCCGCCTTGCCCCCGGCTGGCCTCGACGTGGCCGCCCTGCGTAAGCTGCTGGACACGAAATACGGCGTCGTCATCGCCGGCGGCCAGGCCAAGATGACCGGAAAGATGGTTCGCGTCGGACACCTGGGGGCGGTCGCCGAAGGCGACGTCGTGCAGGTGATCTGGGCGATGGAGCAAGCGCTGGAGGAGCTCGACATCGCACCGGCGGATGGACGCGGAGTGGCCGCGGTCACCGCTTCGGTGCAGGGCGTGGCCGCCGCGGCGCGGTAGCGTTTCAAGTGCCGAGGATCCTGGTCGCCGACCCGCTGGCCGAAGACGGCCTCGAGCGCCTGCGCCGTGCCGGTGAGGTCACGGTCGTGAGCAAGCTGGGCGAGGCAGAGCTGATCCGTCGCATCCCCGACTTCGATGCGCTGGTCGTGCGGAGCGAGACCCGGGTGACCGCGCCGATCATCGAGGCGGGCAGCAAGCTCCGCGTCGTCGGCCGCGCCGGCGTCGGCGTGGACAACATCGATGTCGACGCCGCCACTCGCAAGGGCATCCTGGTCGTCAACGCGCCGCGCGGAAACATCGTTGCCGCCGCGGAGCACGCGATCGCGCTGCTCTTCTCCCTCGCCCGTTGGGTACCCCAGGCGGACGCCTCGGTGAAGCGCGGCGAGTGGACGCGGGCAAAGTTCATCGGCACCGAAATTCGGGGCAAGACCCTTGGCGTCATCGGTCTCGGCAACGTTGGTTCGGAGGTGGCCAAGCGCGCACATGGCCTCGAGATGGACGTCGTCGCCTACGACCCGGTGGTCTCAATCGAGCGTGCGGAGCTGTTCAACGTCGCGCTGATCGGCCTGCCCGAACTGCTCGAACAGGCCGACTTCGTCACCGTGCACGTGCCGCTGGTCGACTCGAATCGCAACCTGATCGGAGCTCCTGAGCTGGCGCGAATGAAGCCAACCGCGCGCCTGATCAACACCGCGCGGGGCGGCATCGTCGATGAGGCGGCGCTTTGCGCGGCCCTTCAATCCGGCCGGCTGGCGGCCGCGGCCGCGGACGTGTTCGAAGTCGAGCCGCCCGGCGAAAATCCGCTGCTCGCACTGCCGAACTTCATCGCCACTCCCCACATCGGCGCGTCGACGCTCGAAGCGCAGGTGTCAGTCGCGTTTGACGTTGCAGAGGAAGTGGCTGCGGTCCTGGCGGGGGACCTCCCGCGCTTTGCCGTCAATGCACCGGCTCTGCCCCCGGAAGAGCTTGCCTACGTCCGTCCTTTCGCGGAGCTGACCGAGCGACTGGCGGCGCTGCATGGGCAGCTGTTCGGCGGCCGGGTCAGCGTTCTCGAGCTCGATTTCGAAGGCGAGCTCGCCGATCACGACGTCAACCTGCTGGTCGCCGCGGCCATCAAGGGCCTGGTCCAGCCGTTCACCGAGGATCGGATCAACGCCGTCAACGCGCGGCTCATCGCGAGCAATCGGGGCATCAAGCTGGTCGAGCGACGGAGCCGATCCCACAGCAGCTACGCGAGCCTTGTCACCCTGCGGATGCAGGGTCACGAGATCGCCGGGACGCTGCTCATGGGCGAACCCCGCGCGGTAAGGATCGATTCGTTTCGCGTCGATTTGGTGCCGGAAGGCCGCTTTCTTGTCAGCCGGCATGAGGACCGTCCGGGGGTCGTCGGCATGGTGGGGAGCATCCTCGGCGAGCACGACGTCAACATCGCCAGCATGCAGGTCGGACGGGACGCCCCACGGGGCAACGCAATGATGATTCTCGCCGTCGACGATCGGGTCGCGCCCGACCTACTGACGCGGTTGAGAGAGGTTGGGGGGATGTCCGATCTGCGCTACGTAGAGCTCGGCAATAATTCCGACGGCTGACGTCCGGGCCTTGCCCGGGATCAGGTACTACCTGGCCCGCGCAGGGGAGCCGAGCAAGCTGATGGCGCCGCCATATGACGTCATCCCTGACTCCGACCTCGCGCACTATCGCTCGCTGTCGCCGTACAACGTCGTCCACCTGACGCGCCCCGGCACCGACTACGAGGGCGCGGCGATGACCTTCGAGCGGTGGCTGGATGATCGGATCTTGGAGCCCGAGTCACGGTCGATGTACGTGCACGAGGTCGAGTTCGACGGCCGCGTCCGCCGCGACCTGATCGCCTCGCTCCGGCTCCAGCCTTACTCGGACAAGGTGGTGCTGCCGCACGAGCGCACGCACCGCGGTCCCAAGGAAGATCGCCTGGCGCTGCTGCGGGCAACCAAGGTCAGCCTCGAGCCGCTGTGGTTTCTGTACGAGGGAGCGCAGACAGGCATCGGGGCGGTGCTGGATCGGGTCGCCGGCAGGGCTCCGGCGGTGACTTTCACGGGTCCCGAAGGGAACGGCCACCGGCTCTGGGTGATCTCCGATCCGGTGATCCACGCGTCCATGCATGCCGCCCTAGAAGACCTCCCGGTGCTGATCGCCGACGGTCATCATCGTTACGAGACCGCGCTGGCCTACGCCGAAGAAGTCGGGGGTCCGCCAGAGGCGGCCTCACGCTTCACGCTGGCGCTGCTCACCGACCTGGGGGACCCGGGGCTGGTCGTCCTGCCGACGCACAGAGTGATGAAGACGGGGGTTGCGATCACCGGCGGCGAGGGCAAGCTGACGCTCGAGGACACCCTGGGCTCGCTCAGGGGACGGGTTGCCGCCGGCGTGTACCGCAGCCACCAGTTCCAGGTGCTGCCGTTGGAAGGCGAGGTGGCGCTGCTGGAGCTTCACGAGCAGGTGATCGACAACATCCTCGGCAGGCGCAGCCCGGAGGACTACCTGCTCTACACCCGAGACCCGGCGGAGGCCGTGCGCTGGGTCGACGAAGGGGTCGGCACTGCCGCCTTTTTCCTCGACACGCCCGACATTCGGCAGGTTTTGAAACTGGCCCAGGAAGGGAAGACTCTGCCTCAGAAAGCAACCTATTTCCATCCGAAACCACCCTCCGGGATGGTTTTCGACCGGCTGGAAAGAGACCGGCGTTTATAGTTAGGAACCCAAAAAAAGTGCCCATTTACGGTTATCGATGCACCAGCTGCGGACATCAGTTCGAGATCCAGCAGCGGATGTCCGACGAACCGCTCAAGGTCTGCCCCAAGTGCCAGGGTAAGCTGACCAAGATGCTTTACCCGACCGGGGTGATCTTCAAAGGCAGCGGGTTCTACACCACCGACTACAGAGGTTCAGGCAAGCCTGAGTCGGGCAACGGCTCCGCCCCGAGCCCAGAGGCAAAGCCGGAAACCAAGCCCGAGTCGAAGCCGGAATCAAAGTCGGAATCAAAGTCGGAATCCGGCGATTAGAGGTATTGAGAGGGAGTCCACGTGGCGAACATCCAGGAAGTTACCGACAGCGACTTTGAAGCCGCGGTTCTAAAGGCCGACAAGCCTGTGCTTGTTGACTTCTGGGCGACGTGGTGTGGCCCCTGCCGGATGATCGCGCCCATCGTCGAGCAGATCCACGGCGAGCTGGGGGACAAGATCAAGGTCGTGAAGATGGACATCGACGAGAACCCGTCGGTGCCGATGCAGCTCGGGATCATGTCGATCCCGACGGTGATCATCTTCAAGGATGGCAAGGCGGCGGAGCGGACCGTCGGCTATCGCCCGAACATGAAGGGCGACCTGAAGGCAAAGCTCGAAGCGCTGATCTAAGAGATCGCACCTTCGTCCGGCATCAGCGTCGGGCCCGATGGCGTGCCACGGTGCTGGTGGGGCGATTCCGACGACCTCTACCGCCGATATCACGACACTGAGTGGGGCCGGCCGGTGCTTGACGATCGGCGGCTGTTCGAGAAGCTCAGCCTCGAAGGCTTCATGTCGGGGCTCAGCTGGCTGACCATTCTGCGCAAGCGGGAGAACTTTCGCGCCGCGTTTCGCCGATTCGAGCCCAAGGCGGTCGCCCGCTTCGGCGCCCGCGACGCGGCCCGACTGATGGCTGACGCGGGCATCGTCCGCAACCGGGCGAAGATCGACGCGACGATCAACAACGCCCGCCGGTACGCCGATCTGGTGGATGAGTTCGGCAGCTTCGCCGCCTACGTATGGCGCTTTGAGCCAAAGCCACGCCGGCGCCTGCTCGACCATGCCGCGCTGATGAAAATCGGCGCGACCGAGGAGGCGATCGCGATGAGCAAGGACCTGCGCCGGCGAGGATGGGGATTTGTCGGCCCGACGACGGTGCACTCCTTTATGCAGGCCATGGGACTGGTCAACGACCATGTCCGGGGCTGCGCCGCCGGGGTCGAGGTGGAGCGCCTTCGCCGGGAGTTTGTGCGCCCGCGCTAATCTAGCCCCCGCGCTGGGGATGTATGGGAGCTGGTGCTCCCCGCGGTCTTCAAAACCGTCTGCGGGGCGCTGTTGAGGCGTCCTGGGTGGGTTCGATTCCCATCCATCCCCGCCAACTTCTTGCGAAATGACAGCCAAGATGACAGCCATAGCAGCAGGCCGAAGAGGCCGTCGGCGACTCCGGGCGGATGTCTAGCAGTGAGCTCGCCGCCATCGTCATGGGGTCTCGTAGGTACGGCCTTGAAATCTTCACCATCGCTGTCATCGTCACAGCAATTGCTGCAGGTTGGCGCGGGCTTGGGGATAGCTGGCTTACTGGTAACTGCGATTTCATCGACGAGCCAGTGTTGATTATCTCGTCCGCTGTTGATGATCTTTGGTTTGGCTGTCGGAGCCGGGATAATCGCTCATCGATTCGATCTGAAGCCACGCTCGTGGCATCACGTCGTCGCGTTCACTTGTCGCGGCGGCGGCCGTTGTGGCGCCTTTTGCCGCCGAGCCGTGGCTCTGGCGCATGTATCGGAGATTCCTTCCAGGCCCAGGCTCACTGTGGCTCGGCGAGATTGCTGTGGGCCTCGTCGTGGTTGCGTGGTTGTTACGCGAACGGAGCCGGCCCGCGCGAAGCCGCCCATAACGCCTGTATTCCGGCGACGACGGCGTCCAGCCTTACCCACTGGTGGGAGTCAATTGAGGTGCGGTCAGACGGCCAAGTTGACAGCATTGGTTGATTACAAGAAAACTGAGATCCGCCGGTCTCTGTGGCGGCAATCAGAAGTGCTTGATGGATGTGGGTCGGATATTCATGTCGTGAAATCAGAGCGGCTGTCCCCGATCGAACCAATACGGCGTGCTGTTAATGCCGGACGACTCGATTCATTCGATGACCTCACGGCCAAACAAGAGAAACTTCATGAATGAGCAACAAGCCATCGACAAGCGGTTGCCAGTTTCACAACACCCTGTCTGCGAGCCTGCGAACTTCGTTCGCCCCACGCTGTTCGTCAAGCACTAGGATCACCGCCTCCGCACCCGATGCTTCGAAGGCCTGGAGGTGCGATCGGGCGTCCGGCCACAGGTCGCGGACCCACAACTGGGCTTCGACTGCAATGGGTGCTGGTCTGCCGAGGTCGAAGCAGAATCGCTCCGCGAGCCGACGAGCGTCCGTCACTTCATCCGGGTTGGCTGTACTCAGATTCAGACCCTCGCAATATCGAGCCGCGATGGCAACGGCACGCTCGCTGGCACCGCCAACGACCAGTCGAGGCGAAGCCACCCCGATTGGCCCAAGACTGGCTCCAGACAGTCCCAGACTCTGATCAGTTACGCGCTCACCACCCCACAGCGCCGGCAGCACCCTGCACGCCGCGTCAAGACGAGCCATCCGATCTCCGATCCCCGGAAACGGAATGGTGAGAGCGATGTGGTCGTGGCGCGCCAATCCAAACGAGCCGGCACCAAGGCCGACGTCAAGCCGACCTCCACTGAGGGCCTGAACTACAGCCAGTTGACCGGCAAGAAGAAACACATGACGCAAGCAGACATTTAGCACTCTGGCGGCAAGCGTGATCCGGCTGGTTCGCGCAGCCATCGCCGCGAGCAGTGCAGGAGCGTCCCAGCTGGCTGCCTCCTTGGGGCCGGCGGTCACGTGATCGAAGCAAGCGAGGATATTGAACCCAACCTCCTCTGCGGCCTCCCATGACCGCTCGAGTTCAGCGAACGACCATCCCCAGGGCCCCGTCTTTACTCCGATTCGCATCTTTGAAGCGTATTCGCGCCCCCTTCCACCTGTGACATCACATCGTTACAGCGCTTTCCTCACCGTGTTCACTGAGCCAAGTTTGATAGCCAAGGTGGCAGACGAGTGAGGACCGTAGCGAAGAACACGGATTACAGGTCGTTATGACTGAATTCCAGC